>SUVL01000043.1 GCA_015062005.1 Akkermansiaceae bacterium | reverse complement strand
TTACGGATTCCGAATGCGAGCAGATATGAACATAGAACTATCCGAAGAAGAAATGGCTGCGCTTGTGTTGTTGAAGCGCAGTGGTGTTCCGGCGTTGGAAGCAGCCCAGGTGGCATGTGCGGCCATCAAATCGGGGAAAGGAAGGGCTAAACGTGCTTTGCGGTGCATCGCCGCAGGTGCCGAGGAGTTGAAGAAGCAGGAACACACGGTGACGTTTGAAAAGGCGGTCGCCTTCGCGCTGGAGGCACGGCGGGAGAGGCGGGTGCGGACGGTTTACGATTTCCGGTATTTTACGCGGCGGTTCATGAAGCGGTGCCCGGGGCTGGCGCGGCGGAAGCTGCGGGCGATTACATCGCAGGAGTGCGCGCAGTATATTGAGATGGCCTTTGATACGCCACGGCAGCGGCAGAAGGCGCGCTTAATCCTCAGCGGGGTGTTTGGCACGGCGGTGAAGCGGGGTTGGTGCAGCGAGAATCCGGTTTCAAAGGTGGAAGCGCCGCGGGTGGTGGAGAAGCAGGTGCCGATTCTTACGCCGCAGGAGATTAAGGATTTACGGCAGACGGCGGAGGCCCACCAAGGTGGCAGTTGTGCGGCGGCGGTGGGGATGATGCTGTATGCCGGGATTCGTCCGCACGAGGTGGCGCGGCTGACCTGGGCGCAGGTGGATTTGCGGGAGCGGGCGATTTATATCCTGCCGCAGCATAGCAAGACGGGCGGCGCCCGGCGGGTGACGATTCACAAGCCGCTGCTGAGGATTCTGCGGGTACACCGGCGAGGAAAAGGTGAAAGAATATGCCCGCCGAACTGGCTGTGGCACTGGCGGGAGCTGCGCCGCGCAGCGGGGTGGGGCTCCCCCGCTCACCCCTGGCCGCAGGATGCGCTGCGGCATACCTTTGCGAGTTATCATCTGAGCCATTTCCGCAGCTATGCAGAGCTGCAGGTGGAGATTGGACACAGGGATGCTACGTTGCTGCGAACCAGGTATGTGGACCAACGCGGAGTGCGCTCCTCTGCCCAATTCTGGGCAGCGTGAAAAGGATTGACAATTGGGGACTTCTAAAAACTCACTAAATGGGAATTTGTCGGGCTGAAAGCCCGAGGAATTTTGAGCCCGTCAGGGCGACACTTTCCATAGCCCAGGGCGTGAGCCCTAGGTTTGACGAAAAAATAGACCGGAACCCCGCCAGCTGGCGGGGTGGCAGATTCGCATGAGCGTTCCGTTTATGTTAAGCATTGATTATTTGTATATCAACGCGCATCCACGTCTGCCACCCACTCGCTCCGCTCGGGGTTCGGTTACTATTTTCACTTTACCCCAGGGCTTACGCCCTGGGCTATTGAACTTACCGCCCCGCCA
Organism: Akkermansiaceae bacterium; assembly: GCA_015062005.1. GTDB lineage: Bacteria > Verrucomicrobiota > Verrucomicrobiia > Verrucomicrobiales > Akkermansiaceae > Akkermansia. The sequence goes on along the minus strand of SUVL01000043.1, from coordinate 9,637 downwards.
GTAGGCGGGGCTCAGAATTCCGCTCGCCTGCGGCTCGCCAAATTCAAATTTAGTGACTTTTTAGAAGTTCCCTATTGACGATTGACAAATAGGCAGTAAGCGCCCGGAGGGTGCGGAAATTTTGGGTTCACAGGCGCGGAGCGGCTGTTTTCACTTTTCACCTTTCACACGAGCGCGCAGCGTGAGTTTTCACGCTGGGATAGAGTTTTTGTTTCCCAACTGCTGCTTTGTGGGCGGGTTTAGCTTTGTCGGGAACGATATCCTCGCCTGCGGCTCGGACGATATCCATGCTGCGCATGGACGATATTCAGGCCGCTGGCCTGAACGATATCCTGACCTGCGGTCAGGACATTATCACATACTCTGGAGCAAGCGCAGGGCCTCGTGGAGCTTATCGTGGGGGCGGATTTTCTGGAGGCGGGGGAAGCGCTTGTTGTCGAGAATGTAATCGTTGTTGCGGGTGAGCATGAGTTTCTGCCCGCTGATTTCAACGTTGGAAATATTGCGGCGGGTAGCGAGGATGCGGATTTTGTGTACGGTGAGCAGGTGGCTCACTTCGCAGGGCAGGGGGCCGAAGCGGTCGCGCCACTGGCGGTCGAGGTCGTCCACATCGTCCACGGTGCAGGCGCGGGCCAGCTGGGTGTAGGATTCCATGCGCACCTTGGTCGATTCCATGTAGGAGGAGGGCAGGTAGGCGCCGAGCAGTTTATCGGCATCGGCGCGTGTGGCCATGCTGGCTTCGCTCAGGCAGATGAAGTCGGCCTTGAAAGTGGCCTCGGCGCGGATGGTCGGCACCTTGCCCTGCATGCGTTCGATGGACTGGCGGAGCAACTGACAGTACAGTTCGAAACCGATGGCCGCGATGTGGCCGCTCTGCTGGGTGCCTAAAAGGTTTCCGGCGCCGCGGATTTCGAGGTCTCGCATGGCAATCTTGAAGCCGCTGCCGAGCTCTGTGTACTGCTTGATGGCGGAGACGCGCTTGCGGGCGTCGCTGGTGCAGAGGGCCTGGCGGGGGAGCAGGAGGTAGGCGTATGCGCGGTGGCCGCCGCGGCCCACGCGGCCACGCAGCTGGTACAAATCAGCCAGGCCGAAGCGGTCGGCGCGGTCGATGATGATGGTATTGGCGTTCGGAATATCAATGCCGCTTTCGATGATGCTGGTGGCGAGGAGTACATCGGCCTTGCCATCCACAAAGTCGCGCATGATGAGTTCGAGCTCGCCCTTGTCCATCTGCCCGTGGCCTACGACAATACGCGCTTTGGGTACGAGGCGCTGGAGCTCGTCCTTCATCTTCATGATGCTCTGCACTCGGTTGTGCAGGAAGAAGACCTGGCCGTTGCGTGCGAGTTCGCGCTCAATGGCATCGGCAATAAGCTTCTCATTGTATGGGCACACGGCTGTCTGCACCGGCAGGCGGTTGAGCGGCGGGGTCTCGATGGTGCTCATATCGCGTGCGCCCATGAGCGCGACATAGAGGGTGCGGGGGATGGGGGTGGCGGAGAGGGTGAGCATGTCCACCATGCGGAACATGCGCTTGAACTGCTCCTTGTGACGCACGCCGAAGCGCTGTTCCTCATCGATGACCGCGAGCCCCAGGTTCTTGAAGCTGACATCCTTGGAAATGACGCGGTGGGTGCCGATGACGATATCCACGGAGCCATCCGCAATTCCCGCCACGATTTCCTTGATTTTCTTTGCCGGGGTGAAGCGGCTCATCAGCTCGATGCGCACCGGGTACTCGCTCATGCGGGCGCGGAAGGTGCGGTAGTGCTGGGCCGCCAGCACCGTGGTGGGTGCCAGGATGGCGGCCTGCTTGCCACCGGTCACGCATTTGAACGCCGCGCGGATGGCCACTTCCGTCTTGCCGAAGCCCACATCGCCGCAGATGAGGCGGTCCATGGGGCGGCCGCTTTCCATATCCGCCTTGGTCTGGGAAATGGCGCGGAGCTGGTCGGGGGTTTCGCGGTAGGGGAAGCTGGACTCGAACTGCCACATCCAGCCGGAGTCTGCCGGGTGGGCATAGCCGGAGTTGCTTTCGCGCTCGGCCTGCACCTCCAGCAGCTGGGCGGCGTAGTCCTGCACCGCCTTCTCTGCGGCCTGGCAGGCGCGGCGCCAGCGGGCATCTCCCAGTTTGCTGAGTTCGGGAGTCTTGGCTCCCAGCCCCACATACTTGGAAACCAGGTGGCTCTGCTGCAGGGGGATGCGCAGCAGCACGCCATCGGCGTACTTGATGTGAATCTCCTCCTCGCCGCTCTTGTCATCGCGCACAATGCCCACGAACTTGCCGAGGCCGTGCGAGGCGTGGATGACGAAGTCCCCCTCCACGATTTCGCGCAGCGGTGCCTGGGCACGCTCGCGGCGCATGCGGTCGGTGCGGTCATCCTGCTTGCGGCTGCGGGGTGCGGAATAGCGGCCGAAGATTTCTGCCGCTGAGAGGATGGCGAGCTTTGCCCCGGGGATGGAGAAGCCCAGAGGCAGGTCGCCATCCCGGCTCTGCACGCCGGACCAGGCATCGTCCTCGCCGCAGATTTCCTCGAAGCGGTCCTTCTCGCCCTCATGGGGGAAGAACATGACCACGCGCCACTTCTGCTCGCGCCACTTGCGCAGCTCCATGCCGGCCAGCTGTCGGCGTGCCTCCTGCATCACAAAGTCGCCGGTCTCGAAACTGCCCAGCGGGGTGCCGAAGATGGCGGTGCCGTCGCCGGCGTTCACGGTGTCGATGTCCGGCAGCACTTCCTCTCGGTCCGGAGGCAGTTCATAGACCAGCACATGCCCCGGCACTCCGCTGCCCGGCAGGCTCACCACCCAGTCATCTTTGTCTATCCAATTACCCAGCGGCTTGTCCGCTTCCGGTTCATCCAGCACCAGGTCGGCGGATTCCAGCTTCTTGAAGGAGAGCTGGGAATCAATATCGAAGGCGCGGATGCTTTCCACTTCATCGCCAAAGAATTCAATGCGCAGCGGCCAGGCTGATTGCAGGGGAAAGACGTCCAGAATACCGCCGCGCAGGCTCCATTCGCCGCGTCCTGTCACCTGGTCCACGCGCTCGAAATCGTGGTCGAGCAGGGCGGTGCACACATCATCCAGCGGGCATTCGCTCTCGACTCGCAGGGTGAGGGTGAACCCGCCGCCTGCGGCAAAACTGGGGGCTGGCTGCTGCAGCGCCGCCGCGGTGACGATGACTGCCTGTGTTTCTTTCGGTGGGCCGGAGATGGCGCGCAGGGCTTCCAGACGCTCGGCGGCCAGGTCGGGGTCGGAGATGCCGTTGTTGATGTGGATTTCCTGCTCCGGCACAAAGACGGCCTGAGGTCCCTGCCAGAGGTTCCACTCCGCGGCCAGGCGTTCCTGGATGGGCAGGGCATCTGCCACAATCCACACGCGGCGCGGGGAATCGGAAGCCGCCGCCACCATGGCCGCCACAAAGGAAAATGCTGCGGGGCTCACACGCTCCAGCACCATGGGCTCATCTTTTGACCCCTCGCGGCGCAGCCTCTCCAGCTCCCCGGCAAAGGCAGGGGATTTCGCAACAATTTCTGTGAGCGGCTTCGCCACGCGCGCTTATCGTAGCAGCTGACTTGCCATATGTCAAATAAAAGCTTGCCAAGGCAGGGGGCGGGTGGTAGGATAGGCGCGCATTACTGCTCCGGTAGCTCAGTTGGATAGAGCACGAGCCTTCTAAGCTTGGGGTCCCGCGTTCGAGCCGCGGCCGGAGCGGATACACAAAAAGCCCTGCGCACTCCACCGCGCAGGGCTTTCTTCTATACTGTAATCAGGATTGAGCGGGGCTGCTTATGCGGGAGCCGTTATCAAGGCGGCGAGCAGTGAGAAAAGTGCGCGGTATAACATATACACAAGGAATTTTTAGTTCACCTATCACAAAGATAGGTGGGTACTTCTAAAAACTCGAAACTAATCAACAAATTGATGTTTGAAAGTACAATGTACAAGGGACAAAGTACAATTTGAAAGTTCCCTGCGGCTTTGCCGCAGCCGTTTAAAATGGCGAGCCTAAGGCGAGCGGAACTCCTAAATTGTCCTTTGTAATTTGTCCTTTGTACATCCCGACAGATTCAAATTTAGTGACTTTTTAGAGTCCCCAGGTGAAGATATGCCTATTTTCGCGGAATGGCAGAAAATGCTTTTCTCGTTTCGTGATTGAAGTCCCGTTCTCCGAAAATAACAAATTTCAACATTCAGGGGAGCTGCCAGCTTTTGCGGCGGCGGGTGTATTCGCTGCGGGGCAGGAGGATATAGACGGGCTTGCGGTCGGCACGCAGGCGGGCGATGAACTGGCGCAGGTGCTGCTCATGCATGCTGGTGCAGCCGGCGGTGGGGGCGGCGCCATCCCGCCTCCAGATGTGGAAGAAGATGGAGGAACCGGCGCCCACGATGGGTTTGCCCACGCTCTCCGGCGTGTTGTGGTGTACGAGCAGCTTGATGCTGTGCGGGTAATCGGTCTGGCGCATCTGCTCATGCAGCTCCCAGGGGGTGGCGGCGGGGTGGTCGAGCCGCAGGTGGCGGTTGTAGAGGTGAGGCAGGCGCGGGTCGCTTATCCACAAGTCATTCGGCCCTACCTGCACGTAGGGAATGGCAGGGTCGTGCTGCACCGGGGTGGGGTTGTTCACCCAGAGCCCGCCCAGGGAGAAGATGCCGGCAGGGGAGCGGCCGTCGCCCTCTTTCTTGGTGGTGGCGCCGCTGGGGTTGCTGTGCATGCCCAGCCCCCAGACACAACCATTGCGTCCCAGTCGCCCGGGGTAGGGCCCCAGCACCCGCTTCCATTTGCCTGCCGCGTCCTTTTCTACCAGCGTGAGGGTCACATGGGATGAATCCCAGTCATCCGCAATACCAACGATTGCCTGGGTGCTGGCCGGAGGAAGCTGGGAGCAGGCCGTGAGCCCGAGCACGCAGAAACAGAGCAGAAGCAGCAGAATGGGTCTTGTATGCACGTGTTGTAGCATAGCTTTTACGTGTAAATTTGGCAAGACCGCCGGATGTCAGCACCCGCAAAGCGTCCCAATTCGGCTAAAAATAAGGAAAAAAGCGAAAAATCTTTCTCTGACATCTTGAAAAATATCTTTTAGTGTGCTAATATTCCAACATGCACGCGTTGCGCGTGGTGAGGGGTACTGTACACTCCCGCCGGGTGCAGCCGTACCAAATCTCCCTTCATCACTATGTTAAGTTCTGCACTCAATCCCGACCGCGCAACGCTTAATTTCCTGAATGCCTATTCCGAACAGGTGCGCAACGCGGGCGAAAAGCTCCAGAAGGATGGAGCCGTGACGCAAATTTTCGGTAATCACCTCTACATCCAGGGGCGTGTTGAAACGAGAGTGGGCGTCTTCCGCACGAGTCTGCGCCTGCAGGGTAACCGCTGGTTCGGTTCCTGCTCGGCAGAGGATGAACGCGTTGCCGGGGCCTGTCTCATCGCCACCATGGTGGAGCGCATGTATCGCGGCGCCAACATGCCGGAGAGCCCGAATGAGTTGAACGAAGTCCCCCTTTCTGACCTGCTGGAGGAAAAGCTGAACCGCGACCTGGACGACCGCGAGTCCGACTACGTGACCAAGCTGGAGAAGCGCTACCGCCGCTTCGCCATTGAGCAGGAAATTCACGACCACGACCTGGTGCGTCTCAACCCCCGCTGGGAGATTACGGGGTACGAGGCACTGGAACTCTGGCCCACCCCGCCGCGTAATATTCTCGAATTCTGGAACTACATCGCCTATGCCTTCACCAAGAAGCGCATTCAGTACCCGGAGTTCATGAATGTGGTGACCGACCTCGAAAAGGTACAGAAACGCATTTCCGAATGGGAACGGGAGAAGGAGGTCGGCACCTGGTACGAGCGCATCCAGAGCGTGAATGAACGCCCGCCGCAGCCGCCGCGCCACCCGCTCTACATGCGCCTGGTCTCCACCATCAATGAGGCACGTTTCGAGTACCGCTTTGAAGCCAAGGAAGACTGGATTGCCATCCGTGAGCGCGGACAGCTGGACGCCATCCTGGCCGAGTTCCTGAACGGCGCGCTGAAGTGCGACCCGCAGACGGATATCCTGCTCAATGTGCTGCGCGACTACGCCGAACGCCAGGATACCGTTATCCTCGACCTGGACGATGAGGCCGCCTGCCGCGTGATGAACATCCTGTTCCACCAGCCTGCGCTGAAGGGTTACCTGGTGAACCTGGACGAGTGCTACTTCAAGGTGGTGCGTGAACCGCTCAAGTGGATTTGCATTGATGACCCCATCGTGCCGGATTGCTACGGCCTGCAGCTGGTCACGGCGGCTGGTGTGCATGTGACCCACTCGGTGCGCCAGCTGCCCGGGCAGGTGGAGCTCTACCAGTCCGACGAAACCGTGTTCCCCGGGCCGCCCCGCTGGCTGGAAAGCACAGAGGTGGAGCCCCGCTACTCCATCCCCAAGACGGTGATTGACAGCCTGGACGGCGTGGAATTCCTGCGCAAGATTGGCGCTACTCTGCCGCCCAGTATGGAGGAGCGCGTCATCGATATCGAGATGAAGCCCACCTTCAGCATGAAGATTGTGCGCGGCCTGACCAGTGCCGATACCGAGCACGTGCTGCTGGAGGTGAATGCCCAGGATGACCCGGGCCGCCGTCGCGAGCGCCTCGGCAAGGATGACTGGGAGCTCATTGAGCAGCATCCGGTGAAGGATCACACGCTGCTCCGCTTCATCCGTGATTACCTCTACCCCATCCCCGGTCTGCTGGAGGAGATGAACTTCACCTACGACACGCAGATGGAGGCATTCAAGAGCCGCATCACCAAGCAGTTCCCCGAGAAGTTTGCCGAATGGGCCAAGGCCATCCCGGAGACCATCAATGTGGAGATGGACGAGAACCTGAAGTCCCTGCTGGCAGACCCGGTGGCTGCTGCCATCCGCTTTGAGGTAGTGAACCAGGAAATCGACTGGTTTGACCTGCGTGTGGTTATCGATGTGGAGGGCGTCACCCTCACCAAGGAGCAGATCCGCTCCCTCGTCTCCGCCCGCGGTGGTTATGTGCGCATGGACGATGGCCGCTGGATGCGCCTCGAAATCAAGCTCGACGACGCCCAGCGCGACGCCGTTACCAAGCTCGGCCTGGATCCCTTCGACCTCTCCGGCGAGACGCACCGCATGCATGCCTTGCAGCTGGCCGACCCGCGCGCCGCAGAGGTGTTCGACCCGAAGGCCTGGCAGCGTATCAAGGAGCGCACGGCTGAAATCAAGATTGATGTGAAGCCGGATGTGCCCTCCACCTTGCAGGCCACGCTGCGTCCGTACCAGATTGAAGGTTTCCACTTCCTGGCCTACCTGGCAGAGAATGGCTTCGGCGGTATTCTGGCTGACGATATGGGTCTGGGTAAGACCATCCAGTCCATCACCTACATGCTGTGGCTGCGCGAGGATTATGCTCGCCGCAACAAGCAGGGCCGCAAGAAGGTGGTGATTCCGCCGGTGCTCATCGTTTGCCCCAAGTCCGTGTTGGACGTGTGGGCCAGCGAAACCGAGAAGTTCGCCCCCGGGGTGCGTGTCATGGTCATCCGTAATAAGGAACAGGCCGATGTGGAGAACATCCTGGCGAATTACGACATGGTGGTCATCAACTACGCCCAGCTCCGTGTATGCGGTGAGCAGATTAACGCCATCAAGTGGCTCACCGTCATTCTGGACGAAGGCCAGCAGATTAAGAACCCGGATTCCAAGGCTGCCAAGGCTGCCCGCGAAATCAATGCGTATAACCGCCTGGTGCTTTCCGGTACGCCTATCGAAAACCGCCTGCTGGATATGTGGTCGCTCATGGCCTTTGCCATGCCCGGCGTGCTGGGTAGCCGCGCCTACTTCAAGAAGCGTTTCGACAAGCGCAAGGATTCCCAGAGCCAGAACCGCCTGGCCGCGCGCCTCAAGCCCTTCCTCCTGCGCCGCACCAAGCAGCAGGTGGCCAAGGACCTGCCGCCGCGTACCGAGGAAGAGGTGTACGCCAAGATGGAAGGCATTCAGCGCCAGCTGTACAAGGCCGAGCTGCGCCGCATCCAGAAAGCTCTTCTCGGGGTGGATTCCGACGAATCGGTGAAGAAGAATTCCTTCGCCATTCTGCAAGGCCTCATGCGCCTGCGCCAGATCTGCTGCCACCCCGGCCTGGTGGATCCCAAGTACGCCAAGGAGGACAGCGCGAAGCTCACCGCGCTCTTCTACCTGCTCGACCAGCTGCGCGAGGAAGGCCACAAGGTGCTGGTGTTCTCCCAGTTCGTTTCCATGCTTGAGATTATCAAGGGCAAGCTGGAGGAGAACAACCACCCGTACAACTACCTCACCGGTCAGACCAAGGACCGTAAGGCCGAGATTGAGAAGTTCCAGACCACCAAGGAACCCAGTGTGTTCCTGCTGTCCCTCAAGGCTGGTGGTGCCGGTCTTAACCTTACCTCCGCCTCCTACGTCATCCTCTACGACCCGTGGTGGAACCCGGCTGTGGAAAGCCAGGCTATCGACCGTACGCACCGAATCGGCCAGAAGAACAAGGTGATTGCCTACCGCCTGCTCACCCGCGATTCTGTGGAAGAGAAGATTCGCGTGCTCCAGCACCAGAAGAACCAGCTCGTCACCAACGTGCTCGGTGATGAAGGCTTCGCCTCCAGTCTCGACCTCAACGACCTGCAGTTCATCCTGGCCCACGGCGGCGAGGACAACGATGACGACGTGGTCGTTGATGTGTAAATTAATCATTCTTCCATCACCAGAAGCCTTGTTCATCCGAGCGGGGCTTCTGGCTTGGCTGGCACTGCCTGTGAGGTATATGTGAATAAACTGATGATTATCCGGAAAATGAATGCATTTTATCGTACATCTGTGGCGCTGTTGTGCCTGTCGGGCATGCTGAGCAGCTGTTATTTTAATTCCACCGGGCGCATTTATGCGGCAGCGCAGTATGAGGCTCGAGCCAATACGGCGGATTTGAATAAAGCCCCGAATCCGGTAGTGTACCAGAATGGTGAGAATTACTACATTGAGCTGCCACGCTACCGCTATGGCCAGCCGGTGAAGTTGCAGTACTCCGTTTTCGACCAGGAGGAACCCGCTCCGGCCCAGATGGATTTCCGCGGTACCGGGATGTTCCGCATCTCGAAGGAGATGGCCTTGTACCTGACTGGTCAGACTCACAAGCCGGCCAGGGTGACGGAGGTGACGGAGGTGCCGGATGCGGCGGAAATCAAGCTGCTGAGCCGCCGGATTCCCGTAGTGCGCAAGGCGGATGACCGCATGGTGGCCTATACATACCACTCTCCGAACGAAGGCTGGCTGCGTGTGGCTGCACCAGTGAACTGGCTCTTTGTTGACTTGCCGGTGACCGTGGTGGAGAATGCTGCCGTTGTAGCAGCTGTGGCGGGTGTGGTGTGGCTGGTTGTCGAGGGGCTGGAGGATGATTGTGATGATTGTTGCGATGATCACCATCATCATCACCACCACCACCACCATCACCACTGATGTGGAATGATTAAGGAATAGGGATTATTAAGCTGCTGCCCTCCCTTTGACACGAACAAGCTATTTCTTCTTGTTTTTTGTCCGGATGAGCGCAAATGTTTTATAGCATAATGCAGTGCGGGCGGTCAATCCATTTTTTGCGTGATTTTGTA
>SUVL01000014.1 GCA_015062005.1 Akkermansiaceae bacterium | reverse complement strand
AAATGGTGGTGCCATCGGCCACATTCAGAGAACCGCTTTCACCGTTTTCAACCACCGTAATCACGGTGCTGCCGTCGCGGAAGAAGCCATTCTTGCCTTCCTCGCCGGATACATTGACGCGGGTGTCTGCTTCATTGCCTGCAGGGTCAATATTGTTGCCGTCGTAGGTACCGCTGATTTCCAGCTCGCCGCTGTTCTGAATGGTGCCGGGGAGCACAGCAGATACGCCATCGGCGGTGGTCAGTGTGGTGGTGCCGCTGGTGGTCAGCGTGCCGGTGCCAAGGGCGGTGTCACTGCCGAGCGTTACCTTGGAGTCATCTACATTGGTACCACCGGAGTGGCTGTTGTCACCGGAAAGCGTGGTCTCCTTGCCTGTGATATCGAGGGATACCGAGTCGCCGCTGGGAGTGTCGACGATGTCCTGGGGTACGTCGCCACCTTCCTCGGGAATGACAATTTCCGTCACGCGGGTCAGAGAACCGGTCACATACATGTCGTCTTCCACTGTGGTCCACTGAAGGTCAGATACGTTCCAGAGCAGGGTATCAATTCCGCTGTAGCTGATGCTGCTCTGCATGGAGGAGTCTGCCCCTGCGCCGGAGGCAATCAGGATGTTCAGTGCCGTCTCATTCTGACCGGAAGCGTTAACGCCGTCGAGATAGCTATCGGTGAAGATAACTTCCACATAGGAACCTTCTGCCATGCTCAGCGTGCCGGAGGTCAGGGTGATGGGGGCTGTGGTGCTGTCGCTTACTTCCAGCGTCAGTGTGGTGCCTGCACCCAGTGCGAGGGAACCGGCGCTGATGCTGTTCTTATCATTCAGCTGAATGGAGCCGTTTTCAATGGCGACTGCCCCTGTGGAGGTGATGGTGTTGTTGCCACCGAGGTTCAGCGTGTTGAGGTTCATGTCACCGCCGGTGAGGGTGGTGCCGCTGGTCATATCAAGAGTATTGAGATTGGCTGCGCCTTCCAGTGCCAGGCTTTCGCTTGCGGTCACCGTGCCAGTTACATTGCCGGCGTTCTTGATGGTGGCGGCGGTGGCCTGAATATCACCGGTGGCGGCAGCGTTTTTCAGATCGAGAATGGCGCCCTGGGTCATCTCAATGCCTGTTGTCACGGAGCCGGCTGCGTCGGTCATGGCCAGTTCTGCTCCGTCGAGCTTCATTGTGCCGCTGCCTGTGATGCTGGTGGCACTGCTGGCTGCTTCGCCCTTGGTCAGCGTCAGTTCTGCGCCTTCTGCGATTGCCACATCCGTCCCTTCGCTGGCGGCATTCATCTGGCTCAGGGTGACATCTGCATTCACGGCGATATCCGTGAAGTCTGCCACTTTGTATTCCTTGTCGCCGGCGTAGCTGCTGTCGACGGTCAGAGTGCGGTCGCCGCTGACCTCGGAATCAATGCCGCCGCCGTAGATGGTGCCGGTTACCTCTGTACCATCGTTGCTGATAGTGATGGCGGTTCCCTCGTTCACCACGTCGTTCATGCCGGCGCCGTAGACGCTTCCGTCGACCGTGCCGCCGGAAAGCTCAACCTTCGTTGCTCCCTTTACTGTGGGGGCAGGACCATCGGCAATCTTGGGAGAGTCGCTGCCATCGCCGCCAGCGTACACGTTGCCGGCTACTGAGCCGCCTTTAATGGCTACTTCTGTTGCACCTGTAAATGTATATACATTGGAAGAGCCGGTGATGATGTCGCCTGTTACCTCTGCTTCACCGTCAACCGTGATGCGCACGGTGCCGTCTACTGAGAAACCGGTACCGCCAGCGCCCTGGATGGCTGCTGTTTGTCCTGCCAATCCACCGATTGTTCCGCCTGTGACTGCAATATTCACATCGCCACTCACGGCTGCAGGGTTGCTGTTCCAGAAAGCATCAATGGCATCCTGCCCGGCTTTGATGACTGCCGGCAGGTAGGTAAGGTATATACTGGAATTAGAGTGGCCGTTGTGACCACCGCGAATCTGACCGACTTTGCCGCCTGTTACGTTGATGTTAATGTTCTGGCGCTGGGAATCCGGGTCGCTTTCCTGACCATAGTTGGCTTTGTAACCGAAAGATTCGTGATTGTACCCGGGATCGGAGCCCAGGACTTTGCGGCTGCGGTTCACGCCGGATGCAAAATAGGTGCCGCCGACGATGTTTTTTGTATCACCACCATTCATGTTGACGGTTACATCGCCTTCAAATGCGTTGCCGCCTACGCCGTAGCCACCGAGATACTGCAGCCCGGTGCCTCCATTCATGGTGACTGTGGCGCTGCTGAATTTCTCCAAGGGGGCGTTGCCATCATCATCCCAGCCGGATGCTGCACCAATTGTGCCTACTGCGCAGGGGTTGGTCCGGTAGGTTCCGTACATATAATAGCCGGACAAGTCGCCGCCATTGACGGTGACATTGGCAACTCCTTCCTTGGAATTGTCAAATGTTACCTGTTCTGTCTGGGCGTATACTTGTGTGGCTGCTACTGCAGCCAGTACGGCTACGAGCAATTTTTTGGGTAAGTGAAATTTCATAATTAGGTTAGAGTTTGTTTGTCTTTTTCAGAGCCAGAGTCGTGTGAACTCATCTGCACTCGCGTGTTACTTTATACCTTTTGTTTTGAAATGTACAGTAAATAATGTTGTAAGACGTTAACAATTGCACGTGTCCCAAAGATTGAGTACTAATCTCGATAAATTGGAATTTGTCGGGCTGAAAGCCCGAGGAATTTTGAGCCCACGAAGTGGGTGAAAGAACACTAGCCGGGGCTGATTTTCCGCTCGCCTGCGGCTCGCCAAAGATTCCAATTTGTTGATTCGTTTCGAGTTTTTAGAAGTCCCCAATTGTCAATTCCTTTCACGCTACCCAGAATTGGGCAGAGGCGCGCACTCCGCGTTGGTCCACATACCTGGTTCGCAGCAGCGTAGCATCCCGGTGACCTATCTCCACCTGCAGCTCCGCATAGCTGCGGAAATGGCTCAGATGATAACTCGCAAAGGTATGCCGCAGTGCATCCTGCGGCCAAGACTTCTCACCACCCCACCCCGCTGCGCGACGCAGTTCCCGCCAGTGCCGCAGCCAGCCCGACGGGCAAATTCTCTCTCCATCCGCCCGGCGATGCGCCCGCAGAATTTTCAGCAGCGGCTTGTGAATCGTCACCCGCCGAGCCCCGCCCGTCTTGCTGTGCTGCGGTAGAATATAAATCGCCCGCTCCCGCAAATCCACCTGCGCCCAGGTCAGCCGCGCCACCTCGTGCGGACGAATCCCGGCATACAGCATCATCCCCACCGCCGCCGCACAACTGCCTCCTTGATAACTCTCCGCTGCCTGCCGTATATCCTTAATTTCCTGTGGCGAGAGAATCGGCACCTGCTTCTCCACCACCCGCGGCGCCTCCACCCTCGCCACCGGATTCTCGCTGCACCAGCCCTGCTTCACCGCCGTGCCGAACACCCCGCTGAGGATTAAGCGCGCCTTCTGCCGCTGCCGCGGTGTATCAAACGCCATCTCAATATACTGCGCACACTCCTGCGGCGAAATCGCCCGCAGCTTCCGCCGCGCCAGCCCCGGGCACCGCTTCATGAACCGCCGCGTGAAATACCGGAAATCGTACACCGTCCTCACCCGCCTCTCCCGCCGCGCCTCCAGCGCAAAGGCGACCGCCTTTTCAAACGACACGGTGCGTTCCTGTTTCTTCAACTCCTCGGCACCTGCAGCGATGCACCTTCTCGCCCTTTTCAGCCTCCCACGTCCGGCAGCCATCGCCTCTTTAGCGATAATTGCCACCTCCATCAAATCCTCCCCGGCACTTTTCAATACAGCCAGTGCCGCCATTTCTTCTCTCGTCAGTTCTACCTTCATTGCTCGTCGCTTTCGGAATCCGTAAATGGCGGATTTTTGAACATTATACCCACAACGAGTTATCCATGACAGAACCTTCCACGGTCCAGATGAAAAGCAGAACCCTGTATCTGATAATATTCTTTGATTAAAACAGTTTGTATGCTTGACTTACGGATTCCGAATCCTTAGACTGGTCAAAAATTATGCGAATTCCGAATCAGTCTGACAATACCGCTTTGCACGACGGAACTACTTCCGGCCTAATACGGGGACAGTACTACCCTCACATTGATGGACTCCGCGCATTTGCCATTTTATCAGTTCTGCTGTACCACGCTTTTCCCGCTTTATGCTCGGGGGGATACATGGGCGTAGATGTGTTTTTCGTTATATCAGGTTATCTGATTACAAAAGGATTGTTGACAGATCTGGATAAAGGGCAGTATTCCATATCCGCGTTCTATGTTCGCCGTATCCGCCGCATCCTGCCGGCGTATCTGGCCGTCATCTTATTCTCTTTAGGTATTGGGCTCGTGCTGTTTTATGGCGAAAAGTTATTATTGCTGACTTCCGCAGCCAAGGCAAGTGCCTTTTTCATCGCGAACATATACTTTGACTCCACCTCCGGATATTTTGCCCCGGCGGCGCATGAAAACGCATTGCTTAATCTGTGGTCATTAAGCGTCGAAGAGCAATTCTACATATTCTTTCCACTGCTCCTTGCGTTTTTCCATAAATGGACACCTCGCCACCTTAAGTTGGCGATATGGATAGTTTCGTTCATATCACTGTTCCTCAATATATATGTAACGCATTTCACCGCACAGGCAACAACCGCGTTTTTCTGGCTACCTTTCCGTGCGTGGGAACTCATGGCAGGCAGCTTGCTGGCTCTTCATGTGCGAGATAACTTCCTGAAGTCCAGAATCGGATTATTGGCTTTAGTTGCACTATTGAGCGCCTTTTTCCTTATTTCGAATGCCGCCCCATTCCCTGGAGTAATTGCCATCATTCCCATCGTTTGCGCAGTTGTTTTGTTGTTGTGCGGGGGTAGTGGCCCCATCAGGCATATCATGGAAAGCCGGTCGCTGGTTTTTGTAGGTAAGATATCCTACTCTCTGTACTTATTTCACTGGCCTCTTCTGGTGTTTTGCCGTTATGGATTGCATGGCTACATATCATCCCCTGTCATCAATCTGATGGCAATTTTCCTCAGTTTTGGTATCAGTATCTTATCGTGGCGTTATATCGAACTGCCGGTCAGAAAAAGCAAGTGGAAATCCTCCCGTTATTTTTATCTGGCCTTTGTCATCATTGCCATTACCCTGGCTTCCACTTACATCGTCCGAAAAGTATCTGTCTGGGAAGTGCTGAATAAAAAAGTACATGTGGAGCAATACTGGGATGGCCACGCCCCATCTGCTCAGAATTACCCTGACCCGGACTGGCCACAGAGTGAAAACCGAACGCCTCATTCACTTATGTTGTTGGGCGAGGAACAGAATATCCAATACGTTCTCTGGGGGGATTCCCATGCCATGGCTCTGGCTCCCGGTTTTCATGAATTCTCTGCTGCAACAGGCATCAATGGTCTGTACATCAATCGAAAGCATACGCTGCTGGAAAACACATATTCCGATACCTACCCCGACAACGCCGAATGGATTGAACAGATCCTCAGCTGGCTGAGAACCAGACAGGAGATTAGGACTGTAGTTCTGGCAAACCGGTGGGCTGTCCGTAGCCAGGGCTGGATAAACGAATCGGGCAAAAAAGTTACTTACAAACGCCACGATGAGAAGACGGGTACCGCAGCAGAAATATTTGAAACAGGCATCACGAATTTGTGCCGCAGACTGCGCAATATAGGGAAGAATGTTGTCATCATCTCTTCGGTTCCGGAGCAGGGCATTTCTGTTCCCGAAATTCTGAATCGTTTTGCCTTGTTCCGCCTCAATCATAACGTGACCGGCGTGACCTTAAAGGAATATGAAGAAAGGCAGAAAGAAGCTGCGGCTGTATTTCAGAAACTGGAAAAATCCGGATTGGCTCGGATTGTGTGGGTGACATCTGCCTTTTTCCGACACGGAAATTCTCAGCCTTTGCTTCTACCTGGTCAGACCTGCATGTACGTAGACGATGATCATCTTTCGCCCAGCGGTGCTATCTACCTGTTAAACAACATCCAGGAACCTTTGAAAGACGCTATCATTTCACCTTGCAAATAACCACATGCGAGGTTATCAAGGAACACACATGGAAAAGTTCTTCAGAAATCGGGATGATTGTTCAAACAGGAGCAGACTGCCGACAAGTACTCCGTCCGCGTGTGGGTGGGGGGATGTATTCAGCGGGCCGGTAACGGGCAGTACTACCTGAACTATATGCCCGAGGTCGGCAGTCTAACAGTGGTTCATATCCCCGAGCCAGCCTCAGCCACCCTCAGTCTCCTTGCGCGGATCGCACTGGCCGCCCGCCGCAGAAGGAAATGAGCCTGAAATTACGGCAGCAGTCAAGACTTCAACCCCTGATTCCGGAATGGAATCAGGGGCTATTTCGTAGTTCGTTCTCAGTCAATACCAATTTGCAAAAAGCCAAGGTTAAATTCAACACCTGTGTTACAAAAACCCAAGGTTAAGCTTCTCGAAGCGTCCGCGCCAACGGCGCGGATATCGTTACTTCCCACGCTTGCGGGGGAAGTAATATCGTTTTTGTCTGTCGGCAAAAACGATATCCATGCTGCGCATGGACGATATTCAGGCCGATGGCCTGAACGTTCAAGGCGAGAACGCAAAACACGCTTGCACTCGCGAGCGGGCTCATGTAGAATGCAGAGCATACCATGCAGCGCGTACTTTCTTTTCTTGCTCTTTCCGTATTGCCGGCCGCGGCGCAGTCGATTGCCGATGACCAGGCCTTTGCCGATGCCGTGAAGCAGTTTCTGCCCGCACCGGCCAAGGCTATGCCGGTGAAGAAGGTGGAACTGACCTTCACGCCGGATGCCCCGCGCGCAGAAAACACCGCCCCGGAGGCTCACCCGGAGGCCTACGCCCGCTTCATCGGCCACCTGGACCAGATGCTCAAGGACAACACCTATGATTTCTACATGCCGATGCGCGAGATTTTCACCACTACCAACGATGTGTTTGCGGTGATGAGCTGGATGGAAAAGGCTGCGGCTGAGGGAAATCCCGTGGCATGCCAGTACGTGGGCGACCGCAAACTGACGCGGGTGGCGAAAAACAAGATTCAGTCACCGGAAATCAAGGAAGCCTACGCGATGGTACGCAAGGCGGCTGATGCAGGATTTGATGTAGCGAAGATAAATGTGTGCATGTGTCTGAAAATGGGAATCGGCACGGCACAAGATGAAAAGGCAGCTGATAAGTACATGTTCGAGGCCTGCAAGGGCGGCAACCTGATTCCGCGCTACAAATGGCTGCAGCTGGAGGGGCGGCTCAAATCCTGGGAAGACCGCAAACGGCCTGAGGTAGAAGCAGAAATCAACCGGGGTAACCACCATGTGCTCTATTACCTGGCGGGCAAGGCCCCCACCCCGGCCGACCAGGTTTCCATGCTGACCAAGGCGGCAGAGCTTGGTAATCCCCAGGCGCTTTACGAACTTTCGGCCCGGAGTTCCCGAGCCAACCCCAAAGATAGCTTCAGGGTGCTTTCCGAAGCGGTGCAGCTGCACAATGCGGATGCGATGTTCGCCCTGGGCTCGGCCATGACGGATGGCGACCCGGAAAGTCCGGTTCTGAAGGAGGCCGGGGTTCCGCATAATGATGTGGCGGGGCGCGCACTCATCAAGATGGCGGCTATGCTGGGCAATACCACGGCCCATTTCTGGCTGGGCAGTGTGAATTATCATGGCAAATGCGGATTCACGACCGACAGGGAACGGGCTTTCCGACACTTTGATGACGGTGCACTTGCCGGCAACCCCAGCTGCGGGCTGGCCGCCGGTATCATGTTGCTGCGAGGGCTCGGGGTACCACAGGATGTCCGCAAGGGGCTATTCTACCTGAATGTGGCAGCCAATGCCGGTATACCCCACGCTGTGATCATGCTGGCCTATGCCCAGCACACGGGGCTCGGGCTGCCGGCTGACACCAAGGCGGCCTGCAAACTCCTGCAGGAGGCGGCCGCGCTGGGCCAGAAACGCGCCTATGTCTACCTGGCGTACCTCACCGCCAAAGGGGGGCACAACCAGGAAGCTGACCCCAAACTGGCCGAGCGCTATGTGCGTATGGCTGCCCTGGATATGAAGGAGCGGGCTAAGGAATTGTACGACAAGCTCATGGCTGAAGGCTGGGAGCCGGAACCGTAAGTACGGTCCCGCGACAAAACGCGGACTGGCAGGGGGATTCAGCAGGCGCCGGGCTTGGTTCAGCCGCCTGTTTTTGTACGGCGGAGCGGAGCATAAGCGTCCATTCCCCTGTCATGAACAACCATTGTGATACCCCTACGACAAGTCTGTACGGGGCGGCGGATGTTTCCCACCCCCTGCCCACCGATAAGATGCCCGCGCACTCCATGCGCCCAGTGGATGCCTACGAACTCATCAAAGCAGAGTTGCTGCTGGATGGCAACGCCAGCCAGAATCTGGCCACGTTCTGCCAGACCTGGGATGATGAGCAGGTGCATAAGCTCATGGACCTGAGCATCTCCAAGAACATGATAGACAAGGATGAGTACCCCCAGAGCGCGGAGCTGGAAATGCGCTGTGTGCGCATGATTGCCCACCTCTGGAATGCCCCGGCAGATGCCAGGCCCATCGGCTGCTCCACCATCGGCAGCAGTGAGGCCTGCATGCTGGGCGGCATGGCCGCACTCTGGCGCTGGCGCGCCCGCCGCAAGGCCGCCGGCAAGCCTTGCGACAAGCCGAACCTGGTGTGCGGACCAGTGCAGATCTGCTGGCACAAGTTCTGCCGCTACTGGGATGTGGAGATGCGCGAAATCCCCATGAACCCCGGCCAGTACTGCATGAACGAGGCGGAGGTGCTGAAGCGGGTGGATGAAAACACCATCTGCGTGGTGCCCACCTTCGGTGTGACCTACACCGGCCAGTATGAATTCCCGGATGAAGTGTGCCGCGTGCTGGACAAGCTGGCGGCCTCCGGCGGCCCGGATGTGGATGTGCATGTGGACGGCGCCAGCGGCGGTTTCCTGGCCCCCTTCTGCGCCCCGCACATCCCCTTCGATTTCCGCCTGAAGCGCGTGAAGAGCATCAGCTCCAGCGGCCACAAGTACGGGCTGGCCCCCCTGGGGTGCGGCTGGATTATCTGGCGCGACGAATCGGAACTGCCCAAGGAGCTCACCTTCGCCGTGAACTACCTGGGCGGCAGTGTACCCACCATCGCCATCAACTTCTCCCGCCCCGCCGGGCAGATTATTGCCCAGTACTATGACTTTGTGCGCCTGGGCATGGAGGGTTACAAGGCCATTCACATGGCAGCCTACAAGGTGGCCGCCTACCTCGCCGGCGAAATTGCCAGCCTGGGAGATTTCGAGTTCATCGCCTCCGGTGACCCGAAGAAGGATATTCCAGCGGTATGCTTCCATTTCAAGCATCCGGAAAAGGCAGAGTTCAACCTCTACGAACTTTCAGACCGCCTGCGGATGCGCGGCTGGCAGGTGCCGGCCTTCTCCCTGCCGGCCAATGTGCAGGAGACCGTGGTCATGCGCGTCATGGTGCGCCAGGGCTTCACCATGGATATGGCCACCCTGCTGGTGGAGGACATGAAACGCGCCATCTGCCACCTGAAGAAGTACCACCCGGCCCAGAGTCTGTGTGAATCTGACGGCATGGCCTTCAAACACACCTGATTACTCAAAGCACGTTCTTGCGCGGACGCAAGCCGCGGGGGTAGCAGGTCTGCTGCTGCTCCCCGCGGCATATCTCAAAAGCCTTTTCCGGGTCACCGGGGTGCTGCCGCAGGCAGGCCAGCACATGATTGCGGGTAGCCAGAGCTGCCTCCAGCGCAGCCTGTTCCCCGCCGTACTGCTTATCCGAAAAGTAACGCGTGAAATGCACCTGGTTGCGGCAGAGCGTGACGCGCCAGCCCTGGAATGAAGTGAATTCATACGTAAAACGGGTAATATTGCGGATAGTCTTCATGACGCCATGCAGCTTAGCATATATTTCCCCGGCTGGCGAACCATATTAGGACGTCATACGGCAAATCATTAGCCTGAATCTCACCAATTAGCCGAGTTACGCCCAACAAAGCTCGCTCTCCTGCCCCACAGAGGATAAAATACCGGCACTATGAACCAGAAATCCATCACCTTCCGGTGTTCGGCCCAGCAACAGCAGCGGCTGCACTCTGCCCTGACAAACCATTGCTGCACGCGTACAGAACTCATTACCACAGCCCTGGAATCCTTCCTGGCCTATGCCGAGCAGGAGCATATCATCAACAAAAACCTATTCGACCTTGTGGAAGACATTGACGCCCACGGCCATGGCCCCAGTTTTGCGGAACAGGCCTGAACACGAACGGCCGCATACGCAGCAGGATTTCCGCATCTATTTTCGCGTCAATTGACCCATTTTTTTCTTTCCTCAATAGATTTTTCGGTGTATAACATCGAGAGTCAGCCGGGGCGTAGCGATGCCCCGCGCGGCACGACCATCTTAACCTTCGAAATCCTGACTATATGAGCAAGTCATTCCTGCCTGCGCAGTACGCGCATCCCTACGAAATTGACGAAAAGTACAGCAAGTCCGTGGCCTACTTCTGCATGGAATACGCCATCGACAACGTGTTCAAGATTTACTCTGGCGGCCTGGGCTACCTGGCCGGTTCCCACATGCGCTCCGCCGGTGCGCTGCGCCAGAACCTGGTGGGTGTGGGCATCCTCTGGTCCTACGGCTACTACAACCAGATCCGCGCCGAGGACGGCTCCATGGCGGTGCAGTACCTGCGCAAGGACTACAGCTTCCTGGAGGATCACAACATCAAGTTCCTCATCCGCATCTGCGGCGCGCCGGTGTGGGTGAAGGCCTACTTCCTGCGCCCGGAGACCTTCGGCACCGCGCCCATGTTCTTCCTGACCACTGACCTGCCGGAGAACGACGATATCTCGCGCTCCATCACCCAGCGTCTGTATGATTCCAACCCGATGACCCGCATCTCACAATACATCGTGCTGGGCCAGGGCGGTGCCCGCCTCTTCGAGGAACTGGGCGTGGAACCGGAAATCTACCACATGAACGAGGCGCACGCCATCGGCGCGGCCTTCAACATGCTGGCCCGCAATGGCGGCAATGTGGACGAAGTGCGCAAACGCTTCGTCTTCACCACGCACACCCCGGAAGAAGCCGGCAATGAGAAGATGGATATCAACCTCATGGCCAACTTCTCCTTCTTCGATGGCCTCTCCCTGGAGCAGGTGCGCAGCATGCTCAAGCTCGACCCGAATGAGCAGACCTTCAACTACACCCTGGCCGCCCTGCGGCTCTCGCACATGGCCAACGGCGTTTCTGCACTGCATGGCGAGGTCTCCCGCCAGATGTGGCAGGGCTACAGCGATATCTGCCCCATCACCCACGTGACCAATGCCCAGAACCGCGACTACTGGCAGGACCCCGAACTGGCTGAGGCCTATGCCATGGGTGATAAGAAAGCCTTCATCCACCGCAAGCGAGCCCTCAAGAAAGAGCTCTTCCGCGTGGTGGGCGAGCAGACCGGCCACCTCTTCGACCAGGATACCCTCACCATCGTGTGGGCACGCCGCTTTGCCGCCTACAAGCGCCCGGCGCTCATCACCGAAAACCCGGTCATGTTCGAGCGCATGCTGCAGCGCACCAACCGCCCGGTGCAGATGATCTGGGCAGGCAAGCCCTACCCCACCGATTTCACCGCCGTGGATATCTTTAACAAGCTGAACCGCCTGAGCGAGAAATACCCGCGTTGCGCCGTGCTCACCGGCTACGAGCTCGGGCTGAGCCGTCTGCTCAAGAACGGCTCCGATATCTGGCTGAACAACCCGGTGGTCACCCGCGAAGCTTCCGGCACCTCCGGCATGAGCGCCACCATGAACGGTTCCATCTCCGTTTCCACGAATGATGGCTGGGTGCGTGAGTTCGCCCGCGACGGCCAGAACTGCTTCCTCATCCCCGAAGCCAAGGCCGGGCTCCCGCCTGAAGCCCGCGACCGCTCCGACCGCGACAACTTCTACAGCGTGCTGGAAAGCAAGATTCTGCCCCTCTACTACGATAACCGGGAAAAGTGGATGGAGCTGGTCTTCACCGGCCTGCACGACATCTGCCCCGCCTTCGATTCCGACCGCATGGCCGATGAGTACTACGTGAAGATGTACAACTGCTGAAACAGAAGATAAATTCACCCCCGAATCCCCGGCTCCGCCACTGGAGCCGGGGATTTGCTTTACCCCCTCACACGGATGCAAACAGAAAGAGCTGATGTTCAGGCACCAAGAAAGAACACACGAAAAATAATGCAAAATAATGCAAAAAAAGGCTTGCAATCTACGCGCAATTCGTGTAGTATTTGCCCGCACCCATACGGGAGCCACAGAAATGCGAAGTTAGCTCAGTGGTAGAGCACATCCTTCACACGGATGGGGTCATAAGTTCGAATCTTATACTTCGTACTAAAAGGCCGGAATCAACCGATTCCGGCCTTTTTCCTTTCTCCAGCAAGCACAAGCCGGCAGTAAAAAAAGGCCCCGGATAAACCGGGGCCTTCTGAGTTATCTGGAAAAGAAGAATCAGATAAAGGTACGAATCACCGCTTTATCGCGCAGGCGGTCAACCCACTGGCGATAACGGCGTTCACTCTTCTTGCGGCGCACGGCATCGTCCACCTTCTGCTTAATCTCCGGGGTATCGAGAGAAGGGGCGGCGGCCAGGTTCTTGCTATGCACCCTCACGATGGTAAAGCCTGCGGGGTCCAGCAGCGGCCCGACCAGCTGCCCGGGCTCAGCCGCAAACACCACGTTGGCAAACTCCACCGCCAGCTCATCGCGGCGCAGGGAGGGCCATTTACCTCCATTCTGGGCGTGCATATCGCGTGAGTACTGTCTTGCAGCATCCGCAAAGGAAATTTCCCCCTTCTCAAGCTCCTCGCGCAAACGGACAGCGAGATTGTAGCGCTCCTCCGGGCTCACCATAGGGTCATCCGGGTCCACGGCGGGGATGAAAATCTTGCTGTAGGTGATGCGGTCCTTCATGATATCGCGGTACTCGGAACTCGTCTCCTTGTATTCCTCCTTGATTTCATCCGGGGTGGGCGGGATACCGCGTTCATAGCGCATGCCGCGCATGGCGGAAACGGTGATTTCCTTGCGCACAGAATCGCGGTACTCGGTATAATTCATGCCGCTTTTGCGCAGATTATCGAGGAACTGGCGGCGGTCGCCGTTGTACTGCATAAGAATACGGCGGTTGATTTCATCCTCCACCTGGTCTTCCTTGATAGAGAAGCCTTTGGTCTCGAAATCACTCAGCACCAGCTCACGCTCAATGAGGTCATTGAGCACGGCTTTCTTGGCAGCCACCAGCTCAGAATTAAAGCGGGGGCCCTGGCGGGGGTAAAGCATCATCAGCTCGCGGAAGTAGGGAGCCAGGCGGGCGCGCACCTCACTGGAGGTGATGGGGCGGCCATTCACAGTAGCGGCAATGCGGTTCACCACACCAGCCTTGGGCGCAGCCTCGGCCACACCGACGGACAACGCAGCCAGCATCAGAACAGCGAAACGACTCAAAAGTTTCATATGCAGCCAGTATAGACCAGGAAAGTCGTTCGTGCAACAATCTTCTTTGTCACGCACTCATTTTGTGCTCGCCATTCAGATGGGGGGCGTGGTAGAATGCCTGAGTTAATCAATCTCATCTCCACCTGTTATGGCAATCAAACTGTTCATTCCCGGTCCCACCGTTGTTTCTGAGGATATACTCCAGGAAATGTGCCTGCCGATGATCGGCCACCGCTCCAAGAAGGCCTCCGAAATCCAGAAGCGCATCTCTGACAACATGCAGAAGGTGCTCTTCACCGAAAACCGCATCCTGCTTTCCACCTCCTCCGGCTCCGGTCTCATGGAAGGCGCCATCCGCTCCTGCACCGCCAAGCGCGCCGCCGTGTTCTCCATCGGTGCCTTCGGCGACAAGTGGTACAAGATGGCCAAGACCAACGGTATCCCGGCTGATAAGTTCGACAGCGTGATGGGCGAACCCACCACCGCCGAGATGGTGGATGCCGCCCTCTCCACCGGCAAGTACGACCTGCTCACCGTCACCCACAACGAAACCTCCTCCGGCATCCAGAACCCGGTGGAGGAAATCGCCGAGGTCATGAAGAAGTACCCGGACGTGGTGTGGTGCGTGGATGCCGTGTCCTCCGCCGCCGGCTCCAAGATTGAGACCGACAAGCTGGGTATCGACGTGCTCATCACCTCCACCCAGAAGGCGCTGGCCCTGCCCCCCGGCCTGGCTATCTGCGCCATGAGCAAGAAGGCCTACGACCGCACCGCCGAGGTGGAAAACCGCGGCCTGTACTTCGACCTGCGCACCATCTGGGACTTCATCGACAAGAAGAACTACCAGTACACCTCCACCCCCTGCCTCTCCCTCATGTATGCCCTGGACAAGCAGCTCCAGCACATCGTGAACGAGGAAGGCATCGAGAACCGCTTTGCCCGCCACGAAGAGCTGGCCGCTTACACCCGCGCCTGGGCCGATGAGCACTTCGCCGTGTACCCGAACCGCAAGTACCTCTCCAAGACCCTCACGGTCATCGACTCCCGCCCCAAGGGCAGCGACCAGATGATTTCCATCCCCGAGCTGAATGCCTTCCTGGCCCCCCGCAACCTGCAGCTGGGCAACGGCTACGGCGGCCTGAAGGACAAGACCTTCCGCATTGCCCACATGGGCGAGCTCCAGATGGACGACATGAAGGAAATCACCTCCGCCGTGGAGGATTTCCTCAAGTCCAAGTAAAGCACCTCAAACTCCATTCAACCCCGGGCAGGAGGCGCGCTTGCACCCCCTGCCCTTTTTCTCAGAATGTTATTATGAAAAACCCTCAATTTATCCTGAACTATGATGTGATGTACTACGACACCGACTGCGGCGGCGTGGTGCACAACCTGGCCTACCTGCGCTGGGTGGAGGAATGCCGCACCAAGATGGCACCCGAGCTGGGTATCGACTTCATCGGCCTCATCAAGGAGAACCGCCACCTGGTGCTGGTGAGCCACGAGGTCCACTACAAGCGCCCCGCCTTCATGGGCGATAAGATTCAGATTCATGCCTGGATTGAGAAGGTGGAGAAATCCCGCTTCTGGTGCGTGTTTGAAATCCGACGCGACGATGCGCAGCAGGTCTGCGTGAAGGTGCGCCAGTGCCTCGCCCTGGTGCAGATGCCGCAGGGCCGTCCCCAGCGCATCCCAGAGACGTGGTACGCCAGTGCCGCCCCGGCAGAGGATTTACAGGATTAACCCCCGGCCATGCAAGAGTTCATTCAGGAAACACGCGACGGTGGGGCCATCGTGGTCCTCCTCTGCATGCTGCTCCTGCTGAGCGCGCTCCTCTGCCTGTTCCGTGACCGGGATATCCGCATAATCGGGTATCTGACCATCGCTATCTTCGGGGCTACCCTCATCGGCACCCTGATTACCCTGGCAGTGCTGGACATCGAGATTCCGGCCCGTTTAAGTCTCATCGGTCGCCGCAGGTGGGGAGGCACCATTCTCCTGCTATGGGCATGGTTTTCCTACAAGCTGGCCGACTGGCTCTACTACCGCTATTTCAGCTGATTGCAAGCCGATCAGACAGTGTGATGGAAGTCTCCACGAGACAAAAAAAATCACATTTTATCAAGATAAAAGTGGCAATTTCTCACATTTTATCAAGATAAAAGTGGCAATTTTCCACATTTTTGCAAGATAAGACCACAAAAAAGCCCCGGATACACCAACAGGGAGCATCCGGGGGGAAGGATAAGATGAAGTGTGCAGCAAATCAGATGCAGACCGCGCCGGATAGAGGCTCGCCGGGGGCGAAGGTATGGGGTTTGGTAACCACCAGCTTACTCACATGCTTCAGGGAGGGCACGCCGAGGGAGTCGAGCGAGTCCACCAGCTTATAGAGCTTGCCATCCAGCAGCACCACGGGGGCCACGCCCTTGCACTCCGGGGCCAGTTTCATGGCACCGGCGGCGTCAATCTCCACGGCATCCGAGCGCAGCAGGAGCAAATCTGAGCAGGTCTTGACCGGGAAGAAGCGGGAGCGCGGCACGCACACTGCGCGAGCGCCGGGGAAGCATTGCAGGGCCGCGCCCATGGCCGTTTCCAGCTGGTAGACGGGCTGGGTGGCAGCATCACGCGGGTCCACGGTCTTCTTGTTGCAGATGACCGGCAGGGGCAGCACCCCACCATTGGACTCCAGCACCTCCTTGAGCGCATCCAGACGAATCCAGAGGTTATTCGTGTTGAAATAGCGGTGTTTTTCAATGTTCTGGAACTCCGGCACATCTGCATCCGGGCACTGGGCCACCTCTCGAAGAATCGGCTGACCATCGGCCTTGCGGGTAGCCAGGTGGCCGCCCTTCTTATCGGCCTCGGTGCGGCGGGTCACCTCCATCACGAAGGGGGCGCCGCTCTCTGCAAACCAGCGCAGGAAGCGGGTATCCAGCTGGGCCCCCAGATTATCCGAATTGGAAACGAAAGCATACCGCACACCGGCGGCGAGCAACTTATCCAGCCAGCCACTGCCCACCAGCGCGGGGTAGATATCGCCATGACCGGGCGGGCACCACTCCAGCTCCGGGTTAGCCGGGAAGCTCACCGGCTCCAGCGTATCCGTTGCCAGCTTGGGCACGCGGTTCTGCAGCATCTCCACCTGCGCCGCATCCGCGAAATCCGCATACTGAGCCAGGTGAGCCATGGTATCCTCACTGGTGGAAAACGAGTTCATGAGCAGCATGCACACCGGATACTGCGCTTTTTCGCGCAAGTTCTGCACCTGCCGCACTATGGTATCCAGGAAGGTCACGCCGGGCTTGATTTCCAGCAGGCTCTTGGCCTTCTGCAGGCCCATGCCGGTGCCCAGGCCGCCATTCAGCTTCACCAGCACCGCCTGGGCCAGCAAGGCGGCATCAGCCTCAGGGGTGGCAGCCACCAGTGCATCCCAATCGGCCACATCACGGGCGGGTTCAATCTCCGTTTCCGGAATCATCATGGACTGGTCGGAGGTAAGCACCCCGACGCTGTGGCGAAAGGCCTCAATCGCTGCGCGGGAGAGCCCCACGCCCTGCATCTTGCTCTCAATAGAATCAAACTTCATATAACAACAGCATTATAACGCTACTTTTCCTAAATTCAACCCCAAATCATACAAAAGCAGACTTGCCAGTCACCGAATGGTCTGCTAGCATAGCGTAGTGATTCACCGCCGCGCCCTGCCCCTGTTGCTTACAGTGCTCCTGCTTCCGATAAGCTGCCGGAGCCAGCTTCCGCCACAGCAGGAGTTGGCCGCTGCTGCATCAAACGGAAGCCTGGATTCTATCCGTCACGCCCTGGAACGCGGGGCAAGCCCCAATCTTTACCGGGCGGGAAATGAAACACCTCTTGGTCTTCTGATACAGGGGTACAAACGCAGCACTCCCGACCGACAGAAGGAAATTGAAGAAGCAGTCTCCTATCTGCTGGCCCGAGGCGCTGACCCGAACGCGCTGCACCACGGATTCACCCCGCTTCAGATCGCCACCGGTCAGGGGAGCGATGTCATCGTTTCCCGTTTGCTTACCTTCGGAGCCGACCCGGACATGGACACCCGCGCGGGACTGGCCCCGATATGGCAGGCCGTGTACGACAACAATTACACCATCGGCCTGACCCTGCTGAAAGCCGGTGCCAATCCTGACGCGAAAAACACCCAGGGGCAGACACCACTTGAATACCTGAAAAGCAAAGGATACAGCAGAACCCGCCTCATGCTGCACCTCCGATACTACGGCGGGCACTGATTTTCATGATATGAAATATGAAGCCTCAGAGTTGAGACGCCAGGATCGGGCGATGCCCGAAACGGAAGCCCGCCAGATTCTGAAAGAAGGGGAATACGGAGTTCTCTCCCTGCAAGCACCGGAAGGTGGCGGCTACGGAGTTCCCATGAACTACGTATGGGACGGTGCAGATGCCCTCTATCTGCACTGCGCCGGCGAAGGATTCAAGCTGGAATGCCTGAAAGCCCACCCGCAGGCCGGCTTTGTCATCGTCAGAGGCCACAGTATTCTGCCCGAAAAATTTTCCACAGCCTACGAAAGCGTGATGCTGCGCGGGACTTGCAGCATCGTGATGGATGAAACGGAAAAGCAGCGCGCGCTTCACCTGCTGATTCAGAAGCTCACCCCCGGGGAAAGGGAACGGGGAGAGGCCTATATCAACCGGGCCCTGGCTGCCACCACGGTATTGAGACTGAGCATCGTGGCCTTTTGTGGCAAAGCCCACCGGAATCACACGGGTTCACCGGCGAAAGTGATGCGTCCGCCCTCGGCGCCGGAACCAGGCCCCAGCTCCACGAGGTAATCCGCCCGGGAGAGGATACCCTGGTTGTGCTCAATGCACAGGATGGTGTGCCCGGCAGCGCGTAAGCGGTAAATGGCCCGCAGCAGCATATCCAGCTCCCCGAAATGCAAGCCCGTACTTGGTTCATCGAGCACCAGCAGGAGGTGCTCACCCGGGCGGCTGCTGCGTTTCGGGGCCGCCTTGGCCAGGTAGGATGCCAATTTTACACGCTGGGATTCACCACCGGAGAGGGTGGTCACCGGGCGATCCAGCGGCAGGTAGCCCAGCCCCAGCTCCTGCAAGGCTTTCAGGATGGCGGCAGCCTGCGGCACAGGCGCAAAGAACTCCACAGCCTCATCCACTGTCTGCGCCAGCGCCTGGGCGATGGATTTTCCACGCCATGTGACCTCCAGCGTCTCGCGGTTATAGCGGGCACCGTGGCAGGCATCGCACTCGGTATACAAATCGGCCAGGAAGTTCATATCCACCTGCAGGCGCCCGGTACCACCGCAGCGCTCGCAGCGGCCACCGCGCGTATTCAGGGAAAAACGGGCGGCCGTGTAACCGCGCTGGCGAGATAGCGGAAGGGCGGCATACAGTGGACGCAAAGCATCCAGCAGGCCAGTGGCGGTGGCAGGGGTGGAACGGGGAGAACTCCCCAGCGGGCTCTGATCCACCAGCACAGCACGTACTATCTCCCCTGCGCCCTCGACCTGCCCCGCTTTCAAGGCCGGCAGCAGGCACTCATGCACCAGAGTGCTCTTTCCCGAACCACCTGGTCCTGAAAGGCAGGTAAACGCCCCCAGCGGTAGGCGGAACTCCACATCGCGCAGGTTACGTGCCTTCGCATGCCGCAGAACCAGCCAGCGGGCGGCAGCCAGATTACGCCGCTCCACCGTCGGCAACTCACGCCGCCCGCTCAGCCAGGCCCCAGTGGGCGAATCCGCGTTTTTCAGAAAATCCTCGTAGGAGCCCTCGGCCAGCACCTCACCGCCGGCAGGACCACTACCCGGCCCCATTTCCACCAGCCAGTCGCAAGCCTGCAGCAACTGAGGGTCGTGCTCCACCACCAGAATGGTATTGCCCTTGTCACGCAAGCGGAGCAGAGCCGTTATCAGGCGCTCTGTCTCACGAGGGTGAAGACCGATGGTCGGCTCATCCAGAATATAGAGCACACCGGACAAACCGCCACCTATCTGCCCGGCCAGGCGGGCGCGCTGCAGCTCACCACCGGAGAGTGAATTAGCCGCACGGGAAAGAGTCAGATAACCCAGCCCCAGCTCCAGCAGGCAGTCCAAGCGCTGCTTCAGACTGCCCAGCGGCGGTTGCAGAGCTTCGCGGTACACCGGGGGAACCACCAGTTGCTCCAACAGAGCCCGGTTCTCCTGCACGGACAACTCACAGAAAGCACCCAGACTCAACTCCCGTCCGGCAAAATCAAGCGTCACGGCCAAAGCAGTGGGATTCAGGCGCATACCACGGCAGGCCGGGCATATTTTCAACTCATCCTTGCCAGCCTCCACAGTGCCGAGGCCATTACACTCCGGACAAGCACCGTGCGGGGAATAGTGAGAAAAGAGACCGGGAGTCAGGTCCGGCAGGGAGAAACCGGTCTCCGCATTGCGATACCGGGTGTGGAAACACTGTAATTCAGCCTCGCCGCCACGCGGCTGCACCAGGGCGCGCAATTCATCAGGCCAGAGCCGCAGCGCCGCCTGCACCGAATCCGCCACGCGGGAATCCACTCCCTCGCGCAGCACAATGCGGTCCACCACCAGCTCACACACCTGCCCCTCAGCCGGCGGGGCAGCTTCCAAATCGTCCAGCTCCAGGATTTCGCCAGCCACGCGCACACGCAGATAGCCCTGCTTCCGGAGCATCAGGATATCGCTCTCCGGGTTCTGCCCGAATGCCGGGGAAAGCGGAGCCAGCAGCGTGAGCCGGGTATTTTCCGGAAGCATCAGCAACGCGGTGCAGATTTCCTCCGGACTGAGGCGGGTGAGCCGCGCACCGGTGACCGGGTCATGCGGCACACCTATAGCGGCATACAGGATGCGCAGGTAATCCAGCGTCTCAGTGAGGGAACCCAGCACCGTCCGGGATTGTCCACCGGGCAAATGCTGTTCCAGGCAAAGCGCAGGCGGCAGCCCCTCGATACTTTCCACATGCGGTTTTTCCGGGCGGGCCAGCAGGCGCCGGGCCCCGGCAGAAAGGCAATCCAGAAAGCGACGGCGGGATTCCGCAAAAAGAGTATCATAGGCCAGCGTGCTCTTGCCTGAGCCGCTAGGCCCCATCAGCGCAATGAGCTTGCCGGCCGGCAAGGTCAGATTAACATGCCGCAGGGTATTCTGACTGGCACCAGTGATGCGGATATCCATACGGCGCGTCTCCGGAAATCAGAACCGGCTCTGGTCATCAAAATAACCGCCGGGCTCCACCACTACATCCGCCGCCTTGCATACGCCTTCGTACGCCCCACCGCGGTATACATGCAGCGTGCCCTTGCACTGCAGGCGCCCCTTCAGGCGACCATACAGCTCCACTTCCTCCGCGGCAGCGCCCACACTCAGCTCCACTTCCGCCCCCTTATCCACCACCAGTTTACCCGCGCTCACAGAGCCATCCAACACCATTGAGGCATTCAGACTCAGCGTGCCTGTACAACGAAATGAACCGGATACCCGGCCATCCACCGCCATATCACGACACACTACCGATAAATTCGAAAGTACGGTACCGCCCGGCACGTGCACATTCCCCAGCGTCCGAATCGTCAAGCGGCGGGAACCGGGGCGGATTTCCACATCTGCCATATTCAGGTGGGCATGGCAGTGAATGCAATTCGCTGACAGGGCGGCCGATGGCACCTGACAAGTCAGCCCGCATTCGTAGCAGACGACGTCGCGCATAGGCACCTGCACCCTTGATTCATCCGAACGAAACGAGGTGAGCGCAACACGACGGTCGCGCTCACCCTCGGGCAACAATCCGGAAACGGTGGGAACAATCAGTGGTTCTGTCCGGAATTCCGGCATGGTCTTATAACTGAAGGAGCTCAGCCAAGAAGATTGGCCTCAGCGCTCTGCACTGCGGGTCGCGCTGCGGCGGGCTTCTTGGAAGCAGGTGCAGGAGCAGGTGCCACAGCAGGATTGCCTACCTGGCAGTGACCCACAAACACGGCACCTTCCTCGATGGAAATCTTGGCGGCGGTCACGTCACCCACCACTTCGGCAGTCCCGGCAAGCACCACGCGGTCGGTCACCACAATATCACCCACCACCTTACCGTGGATAATGGCGCTGTGCGTACGAACCGCCACCTTGTTCTTCTCACCAGCCTGGATGCTGGCGTTGGCACCCACTGTCAGTTCACCATCGGAAGTAATTTCACCTTCCACGGAACCGTCCACCAGCAGGTCATCCGTAAAACGCAGGGTACCCACCACGGATACATCGTAATTGAGCACGTTGCGGGTCGTGGTAGGAATGGCGGCGGCTCCGCCTACCTCAAACGGAGAGGCAGAAGCATCCTCGCCACCGAAATAACCAGTGTCTGCCGGCATGGGAGAGGCGGGTTGGGAAGTGGGAGTTGCCCACTCTGCGGGTATATCATTCTCAGCAAAGGGAGAACCGGAAACAGGGGAACCATCGGGCTTTTTGGGATATTTAAACATAAAATACTCTCTGTAAGATAATTATAAAAAACTACACACGCCAGTCTCGGCACTGGCTATATGGTACCTTTTTAGCACCCTTTTGTCGATATGAAAATTTGTCAGATACCGATTTTTTTACACCTCTGCCGTGTAGATGGAAGCAATGCCCATGCAAAGTGGCAGAGCGGAAGGGTTCTTATACCCGCAGCGGCGCAGGAGCTGGAGGAAAGACTCCCCACGGGGGAAAGCCTCAATACTATCGCCCAGGTAATCATATGCGCCACTGTTGCCCGTAACCCAGCCTGCGATGCGGGGCAGCACGTGGTG
This sequence comes from Akkermansiaceae bacterium, assembly GCA_015062005.1. Classification (GTDB taxonomy): domain Bacteria; phylum Verrucomicrobiota; class Verrucomicrobiia; order Verrucomicrobiales; family Akkermansiaceae; genus Akkermansia. The sequence goes on along the minus strand of SUVL01000014.1, from coordinate 47,307 downwards.
CAGATACAGGCGGTAAGGCGCGGCAAAAATATTCTCCGGCATGCTGAAATCCAGCACCAGCAGGTGGCCGCCCGGCTTCAGCACACGGCGGAACTCACACAGAGCCTTGCCATAGTCCGCCATGTTACGAAGCCCGAACGCCACAGTGGCGGCTTCATACGAGGCAGACTCCAGCGGCAGATTCATGGCATCCGCCTCCAGCACATGGGTGAGCCCGCGCCGCACGGCCACATCCAGCATAGGACGGCAGAAATCCGTGCCCAGCACCTCGATTTCCGGCAGGGCGCGCTTGATAGCCAGAGCCAGGTCACCAGTGCCGGTGGCAATATCCAGCAAGTTGGCCGGTTTCCACTCGGCCACCATCTGCACCACGCGGGCACGCCACATGATGTCCGTTCCCATGGACAGGATGTGGTTGGCAGTCACGTAGCGTTCCGCTATGGACGAGAACGCTGCGTGAACGTATGCGGGATCCGGCATAGCTTACTTGATATGAGCCAGCAGCGCATCGCCGAAGGCCGTGGTGCTCACCGCTGTGCTGCCGGGAATCATCTCGGCCAGATCGGCAGTCACCGTCTTATCTGCAATGGCTCCTTCAATAGCGGCAACGATGCGGTCAGCAGCCTCGGTCCAGCCCATGTAGCGCAGCATCATCTCCGCAGAGAGCAGGAAGGAACAGGGGTTCACCTTGTCAAGCCCGGCCAGTCTGGGTGCGGTACCGTGCGTGGCCTCGAACACGGCGTGTCCGGTGCGGTAGTTGATATTGGCACCGGGGGCAATGCCGATACCCCCCACCTGGGCTGCCAGCGCGTCGGAGCAATAGTCGCCATTCAGATTCAGAGTGGCGACCACGGAGTGCTCCTGCGGATGGATGAGGATTTCCTGCAGGAAGGCATCGCAGATGCAGTCCTTGATGATAATGCCGTTGGGCAGTTTGCACCACGGACCATCCCCGATTTGCTCTGCGCCGAACTCACGGCGGGCCAGGTCATAGCCCCAGTCGCGGAAGCCGCCTTCCGTAAACTTCATGATATTGCCCTTGTGTACCAGAGTCACAAAGGGACGCTTCTCTGCAATAGCATACTGAATGGCGGAACGCACCAGGCGCTCGGTGCCCTCTTTGGAAACCGGTTTGATACCGAAACCGCTGGTCTGCGGGAAGCGCACCTTGTTAGCGCGCTGGGGGAACTCGGACGACAACCAGTCAAAAAACTTCTCCGCCTCGGCAGAGCCGCTTTCAAACTCGATGCCCGCGTAGATGTCTTCTGTATTCTCACGGAAGATGACCATATCCACCTTTTCCGGCGCCTTCACCGGAGTCTCAATACCCTTGAAATAACGCACAGGGCGCACACAGCAATAGAGGTCAAGCCCCTGACGCAGAGCCACATTGAGCGAACGAATCCCCTTGCCGACCGGAGTCGTCAGCGGTCCTTTGATACCCACCAGCAGCGTGCGGAAGGCTTCCATGGTTTCATTCGGCAGCCAGCTGCCGACCGTATCAAATGCTTTCTGGCCGGCCAGCACTTCCTTCCACACCAAGGCGCGACTGTCTCCATATGCAGCCTTCACGGCTCCATCAATCACACGCTGGGCAGCGCGCCAGATGTCCGGGCCGGAGCCATCGCCGATAATGTGGGGGATAATGGGAAAATCGGGCACATTGAGTCCCTGCCCTGTCATGGTAATGGGAGTACCTTCACTCATATTCATTTCTGTTGCTGATTAAACGTTACTCTTCCTCAGCCACCTGTTCCGTGGCAGGCTCACTGCCCGTGTCTGCCTCACCACCACTGGCCATGGAGCAGAATGCAAACACAGCGCCCAGCAGCAGAGGCGGCAGAATGTAGAAAAGGATGCCGTCATGCTCACCGCGGGAGGCCGTGGTGCGCACTTTAATCGAGGTTTTAGAATAACTGGCCATATGCTTTGTGCGGATATTGTAACAGATTACCGGGCAATTGCAACCCGAAAGAAACAGACATCCGCGGTCTTCAGGCTATTTTTTCTGTTCTTCGGCCTGCTGCAGCAGCCGCTGGGCCGTCTCATTGCCAGCTTCAGCCGCATTCACAAGCCACCCCATCATCAGCTCATCATTCTTCGGAACACCTTTACCAGTCGCATAGCAGGTACTCAGCATGAGGCAGGCCTCACCATTGCCTTGCATCGCAGCATAGCGCAGGTAGCGGATCCCTTCTGCGGCACTGGCATTCTTCGCCGTGCCATTCAGGTGCATGTGTGCCAGTATCAGCTGCGCCGGGATGGAATCATCATCTGCCATGCGCTCCAGCCATTGCAAAGCCCCACTCAGGTTCCCCGCCCGGGCTTCCATCTGCACCAGGGTCTGGCAGGCATCATCATTCCCCTCATCCACCGCAGCGGCATACCACTTTCTGGCTTTAGGCAGAGAACGCTGCACCCCCAGCCCCCGCTCATAGCACAAGCCCATGGCAGCCATGGCCTTGGGATGACGATTCTCTGCGGCCCTGGAGAACCATTTGAACGCCAGCCGGGATGAATGCAGAGCTCCCTTCTGCCCGGTAAGCAGGCGCCGGCCATACTCATACTGAGCCTCAGGATCCCCCTTCACCGCAGCACGGCGGAGCTGGTATATATGATGACAGCTGGTCAGCAGCAGCGCAGCGATTACTATGGACAATACACGCATCAACGGAAATAATTCTGTTGTTTTTCACTGATGGGCATTCCCAGTTGCTGCATCACAGCCAGCATATCCTCCCACAAGGCACGGCGCGCCGAAAGCGCCTCATTGCGCAGCAGATAACTGGGGTGGTAAGTCACGCGCACCGGCACTCCCTGGCATTCAAACCAATGGCCGCGCAGAGCCCCCACCCCCTGCTGGGCACCCAGCAGTCCCTTGGCAGAGCTTCCACCCAGGCACACGATGCAGGCCGGTTGAATGGCGCGGATTTCCGCCATGATGAGCGGCAGGCAAGCCGCCAGTTCCTCCGGGGAGGGGGGACGGTTGGCCGTTCCCTGATTCTCTCCCATGGAGGGGCGGAATTTGCACACATTGGAAATATACACATCACTGCGCTGCAAGCCCATGGCGCCCAGTATCCTGGTAAGCAACTGCCCCGCCGGCCCCACAAAGGGTTCACCCTGGCGCTCTTCTTCATAACCAGGAGCCTCGCCCACCAGCATAAGCCGCGCACGGGGATTCCCCACGGCAAACACCATGGTCTCACGCAGGGTTCCCAGGAGCTTCGCGGGCTTCCATGAGGCAGCGCGCTCGCGGAGATAGGCCAGTTTCTCCTCCACGCTCATCTCCTGCGGCTCTGATTGTTGCGATGGCTGAGCAGACATGGGAGCCGGAGCCTTGCGGGCATCCAGCATCCATTGGCGCAGAATACCGCGAGCCTCATCATCCACCGCCACACGCTCCTGCCCTCCCTCCACCAGGTGGGTGAGGGATTCGACCGCAAGTTGCTTGAGAGTGGGCATGCTCACATTCTAGCACACCCCCACCAAATAGCAAGGAAAAGAAGACCGAATTCGGCCCACACGTGTCCCAAAGATTTGGGACACGAGGATTTACGATTGACAATTTACGATTGACGAATTGAAAGTTAGCGGCTTACGCCGATAGAGAAGCAAATGAAAGCTTACTGCCGATGGTGAAGTGTCTGATACCCCACTACGAATTTTCTCACAGAACACTATGCTCTTATATCGTTTAGGGCTATTTTCTCATAATCTTTGGGACACATGTGGCACCAGCGCCCGGCATCAATTTAACAGGCATTAAAACTTGACAGGCAGACAGACGGAGAGTACGATGCCCGCATGCCAGAGTCCGCAGCACCAGAGACCTACTATGTCCAGCATACCAATGGGGAACAGGACGGTCCCTACACGCTGCAGGAGCTGCAGGAAATGCTCAGGAGCGGCATCATCGCCACGGATACAGAAATACGCAGCAGCAAGTGCGGCTGTCCGTTGCACGTGGATGAACTGCTGCACCACGGCCAGACCGGAACGATAGACGAGATAACCGGGCTGAACGGGCTGGGAGGTTTCTCGTTATGGCATTTCTTTGCAGATGTATTCCGCCACCACAGCCGTGAAGAAGTGCTGGATATATTCTGCTGCGGCACCGCCGGCACAACTCCTCCGCTGCATGCGGTGAGCAGCGCCTGGCCAAGCCCCTGGATTTTTGCCCGCATGCTGCTGGGGTGCATCGTGCTTTATTTCGGATTCAACTGGGCATGCAATACCTTCCAGAATCCAAATCTGGTACCCGGGCTCATGTTTGTGGGTAACTTTGCCATTCCCTTCTGCGTGGCCGTGTTCTTTTTCGAACTGAACGTGCGGAGGGAAGTTCCTTTTCTGGAAGTGATGCGGGCCATGTTCTACGGTGGGTTGATGTCGCTCATCTTTGCGCTGGCACTGGTTGCCGTAAGCCCCAACCTGCTGGCGTGGATTGCCGGTCCCATTGAAGAACCGGCCAAACTGATGGCCGCAGTCCTCATCGCCGGGAGCCGGCGCAACGGCCGCATTCTCACAGGGCTGCTGCTCGGTGCCGGTGTGGGCGCAGGATTTGCAGCCTTCGAAAGCTCCGGCTATACCTTTGCAGAGCTTGTGCGCTTTATCAGCAGCTCCACTGCGGCAGAACTCATCACCAGCATCAACCCTGCGCAGGGGTACGCCATCGCCCAGAACGCCAGCCTCATCAACCCCGATGCCGTCATGCAGGTGCGGGCGCTCATCACCCCCTTCGGCCACATTGTGTGGACCGCCATCACCGCCGGAGCCTACTGGCTGGCCATGAAGCACCGCATCGCCGAAGGCCTGCGCGACTACAACTCCACCGGCATTGACTGGGCCGCCTTTGCAGATGCGCGATTCCTGCGTATCGCGCTCATTCCAGTGGTGCTCCACCTGGTGTGGAATACCTCCTGGCTGGCAGAGTTCGGGTTGCTGCGGTTCCTGGTGCTGGGGCTCATCGCCTGGGCGGTAGCCCTGCGCCTGGTTCACGCAGGGCTCCAGCAAATCCGCGAGGAGAAATGCACCCGCGGGCTGCCACTGTAAGCCTTACCACTGGTTGTTGAGGCTCTTCGTGTACTTACGGACCTCCATATTACGCTCCTTCTTGCCGGAAATGGCAGGCGGCGTATCCGTGGTCATGTGCATGTCCAATATTTCGATGACATTACTGCCGTTTTTCAGCAACTCACCCGGGCAGTACAAACGCTCCTGCGGTCCCTCATTCCAGTAGCGCCCCAGCAGGTGCCCGTTCACCCACACATAGCCCTTCTGCCAATCCTTCATGTCCAGGAAGGTATCGGAGGGGTTCTGCAGCTCCACATCGGCGCGGTAGTATGCCCCCTTCTCCGTTCCCCGGGCCCTTGCTGCACGGCGGGGGTGGAACTTCTCAAGGTCTATCGTGGAAACACGCCAGCCGGTCAGAGGTTTATCACCAAGCGACACCTTGCCGATGAGCCCCTTGCGATCCTTCTCCATGAACTTGGAGAAATTGACGTGGCCGAACGTATCCACCACCACCTTCAGCACGGCATCCTTTCTGCGCTCCGGCAGGTCGATACTACGCTGGTTCAAGCGGCGATCCATAGTGCCGATGAACTGGTCATCCACATAAACCAAGGCAAAGTCCTGAGGTGTGCAGTGCAGCGTGGCCGCAGGGCCGGCAGGCAATTTGGTGTTATAGATGGCAATACCCTGATTCTGCCCCAGGCTTTCCAGCGTCATGGGATGCTCGTATTTACCCTTGCGATGAGGTGCCTGCAATTCATGGAAAGCACACACTTTGCGGGGCGTGAAAGCCGGCACCTCCATGGCCACAGGCTGCACCGGATCAGGCAGCTTCGCAGCGTCCGGCAGGGCGGCCTTGATGATATCGCGGTATTCAAAATATTCCCTGGTCAGATTACCGTTCTCACCGATGGGGGCGCCATAATCATAGCTGGTCAGGTCGGGCTGGAAGTTGGTACCATCCGGGTTGGTATTGGCGCCGGCTGTGAGCCCGAAACTCGTGCCGCCATGCAGCACGAAGAGGTTGAACGAAACGCCGTCCTTCATATACCAGCGCACGGAATTGAGCGCATTGCGGCTGGGGGTCCAGTTCCCCTCGCCCCAGTGGCGCAGCCAGCCGGGATAAGTCTCACTGCTGAACACCGGCACCCCGGGGGCTACGCGCAATGCGGTCTGCATCTGCCAGGCATTATCCGCAGGGTCGAGCCCCACGGCCACCCCCTTGGGCACAAAGCGGAGGTGGTGCGGCGAACTACCTTCCGACAAATAGAAAGGCCCGGCGCCCTTCTTTTCCCAGAAATTCTTGAGCCATTCGATGTAGGCCATTTCGTCGTGCTCGCTCTTATAACTGCCGTATTCATTCTCCAGCTGCATCATGAGGATGGGGCCGCCATTTTTACTCAGACGAGGAATGGCTATCTCAGCCATCTTTTCCAGATAGCGGGTCTGAGCCTCCATGAATTGCGCATTGCCGGTGTAGCGAAGCCTGGTCTCGTCATCCTTAAGCAGATAGGTGGGCAACCCTCCCAGGTCCCATTCACCGCACACGTAGGGGCCGGGGCGGAAAAGCACCCACATGCCCTCCTCCTGGCACATATCGATGAAAGCCGCGATATCATTGCGCCCACTGAAATCCCAGCTTCCATCCGGCCGCTCCAGTGCGTTCCAGAAGGTATAGAAAGCAATCGTGTTCAGCCCCATGGCCTTGGCCGCGCGAATGCGGTGCCGCCAGTGCTGGCGCGGCACGCGCTGCGGGTGAATCTCCCCTGAGCGGATCTGGAACGGCACCCCATCCAGCATGAACTCGCGCCCGCCCTCGCCTCCGAATGACAAAACGGCAACCTTCCCCTGCTCCGGCTTTTGCAGGTTCTTCATCGCTTCTATCCCGGCATCGGCTCCCAAAGGCCACAAGGCCAGCAGACTCACCAGCATTAATCGCTTCATGGTCCCTTCCTAACACACTACCAGATGTATGTCCAGCAAAAAAGTAGTATTTAGACAGTTTTAATAGCACGGCACATGTCAAAGTCCACACTTGCATACTCTTTTCGCCTTTGCTAGCATGTGGTTCAGATTCCTATGATTAGTACCATCCTTTCCACCCTTGAGACCGTGTGGCTGATTTTCCTGGTCGTCATGTTCTTCAACGTGATGATTTTTGTGCACGAACTGGGGCATTTCCTGGCGGGCAAGTGGCGCGGGGCGTATATCGACCGCTTCCAGATATGGTTCGGCAAGCCCATCTGGCAGAAGAAGATAAACGGGGTGCAGTGGGGCATCGGCTGGATTCCCGCGGGCGGCTTCGTCTCCCTGCCGCAGCTGGCTGATATGCAGAGCATCGAGGGCGAAGCTGAGATTCCCAAGGATCTGAAGCCGCTCAAGCCGCTGGATAAGGTCATCATTGCCGCGGCCGGTCCGCTGGCTTCCCTGCTGCTGGCGTATTTCTTTGCCGTCATCGTGTGGATAGTGGGCAAGCCGGTGGGAGAACTGCCAACCACCACGATTGGCTACATTCCGGCGGATTCCCCCGCCGCGCAGGCCGGGTTGCTGCCGGGTGACCGCATCCGCGCCATTGATGGCCAGCCCGTGGAGAAATGGGTGGGCAACATGGAAGGCGTGCGCGAGCTCGTGGCCATGAGTGAGCATGAAAAGATTACCTTCACCATCGACCGACCGATGGCTGATGGCAGCACTCAGCAGCTTACCATTGAAAGCGGCTACAAGCTGCCGGAAACCAAATGGTGGCAGCGCACCGGCATGCGCCAGGTGGGCATTATGCCCGCAGCTCCCGCTGTCATCGGCGATATTATTCCCGGCTCCCCGGCAGAGCAGGCCGGACTGGTCAAGGGGCAGCGCATCGTAAAGCTGAATGGCACCCCGGTGTTCTCCCCGGTGCCGGTGCTGGAAGCCGCCGAAAAGGGCGCCGTGGAACTCACCCTGCAAAATGCTGACGGCAGCGAAGTTACCGCCACTATCACTCCCGCCGTCCCGGCCAACTGGCAGGGACTGGAGGGAGCACGCCCCATCATGGGCTTTGTGTGGGGCGGGCTGGATAACGAGCTGCGCACCGAGCACCCCGGCGTGCAGGAACAGATTAACCAGAGTTTCCGCTGGATGGGCGAAACCCTGGCCAAAGTAGCAGCACCCGGCAGCAGTGTGGGCATGGAGCACCTCTCCGGCCCCGTAGGTATCGGCAACTACCTGTACCAGATGCTCGAATCCGAGAACGGCTGGAAGCTTATCCTCTGGTTCGCCGTGGTGCTGAATGTGAACCTGGCTGTGCTGAACATCCTGCCCCTGCCCATCGTGGACGGCGGGCATGTGGTGCTGGGCACGCTGGAAATCATCTTCCGCCGCCCGGTGGGAGGCAAGCTTCTGGAGTGGATTCAGACCGGCTTCCTCTTCCTTCTCCTCACATTCTTCATCTTCGTCACCTTCAAGGACGTAGGCGATATGGTGGGCGGCCCCGAGGAGAAAACACCGAAGTTACCCGAGCCGGTTTTCTCCAAGTAAATGCCTGCGTTTCACCTCAGCGACCCGCATAAGGATTTCACGCATCCTGAGAGTCGGGAATTGCTGCGCGGCATCATTGCCAAACAAGGTGCGGGGCTGACCGGCTACGACCTCGCCTGCGTGTTCAACGGGCACCTGCCCGCCGGTACCGCTGCCGAATGCTGCGCCTACCTGCGCCCGCTCTACCAGCTTTTCCGCAATCCGCAGGAAGAATACGCCGCGCAAATCTGGGAAGATATCCTCTGGATATGGCTGGTGCAGGAACGCCCGGCGCTGGAATCACTGAACCAGCATCAGCGCATCATCGATGAACTGCGCCGCATTGTGCACGACACCCTGCTGCCAGTCCCCTGGCTGCCGGAACAAGGCGCCGGAGGCATCTACGCCAGAGCCGCCATGCTGACCAGCTGGATGTCAAGCCCCTGGGGTGAGGCTGAAACGGAAAGCATCCTCAACGCACTGGCCTCAGGTGGAGAAGCTCAGCAATTCATTCTCCTGCGCCTGTTCCTGGACATAAAGAACCCGATAGGCATCAGCGCACCGAAAGAGGCATTCGCCACCTTTGCCGCTCGTTTTGAAGCCCACTTCCGCGAGAGCACTGCCCTTTACGACGCAGCCCTGATGCTCAGCGATATTCCCCTGCCCGCCAACGACTCCAGCGGAAGCACCTTCCACCTGAAGGAAACGCTGGAAGAATGCGAGAGGTATCTATGATTTTTCTGTGCTACTAACAGGATTTTATCCTTGACTCTGCGGGGAAAAATGCTAGTCTGATACTAATCGCGATGAAATCTCTTCTTTCTAAATTTGCCTTTGGTATCATGATGCTGATGAGTGGTGTGGCGTGTGCTTCTGAGGAAGGTGGCCACCATGGGCTTTCTACCGATGCACCAGTGCTGTGGAACATCGACCTGCCATTCTGGCCGGGGCACTCCCTGCCTATCACCAACTCCATGGTGATGATGACCATAGCCGTGGTGCTGCTCACCATCATTCTGCGCCTGGCCACGCGCAAGATGCAGAGCGTGCCGAGCGGGCTGCAGAACTTTGTGGAGTGGGTATTCGAGCTGCTGTACAACTTTGTGGAAGGGCTCATCGGCAAGAAACTGGCAGGCAAGTACATCTGGTACTTCGCCACGGTGTTCCTGCTCATTCTTACCAGCAACTACATGGGTCTTATTCCCGGCGTGGGTGAGATTACCATCAACGGCCACCCCCTCTTCCGCGGCGCCAATGCAGATTTGAACATCACCCTCTTCCTCGGTCTGTTCTACACCCTGCTCTGGTTTATCTGGAGCATCAAGGAACAGGGCATCAAGCACTTTGTGCTGCACATTTTCGGGCCCAAGGGCGGGCTCACCGGCATGCTGAAGAACCTGCTGCTGCCTGTCTTCTTCTTCGTGGGGCTCATCGAGCTGCTTTCCATCGGCATCCGCCCGGTGGCACTGGCCGCCCGTCTCTATGGCAACATCTTCGCCGGTGAGGCCATTCTGGAGCAAATGAGCATCGTGAGCGGCAGCATCCTGGGCAACGCCGTTGCCATGCTTCCCTTCATGTGTCTGGAAATCCTGGTAGGCTTCGTGCAGGCCCTGGTGTTCCTGATGCTCACAGCCATTTTCCTGAAGACCCAGGTGGGCGATGGCGAAGAACACGCAGCCCACTAAACGACCATTTTCCCGCAGCGGATCATGAAGTAAAGCGTGACGCTGCGGGTTTCACCAATAAACAACAAACAATAGAAAAACAACAACAATGATGCTCCCCGCTCTTGCCACCGCCGCTATCAAGTCCGGCATGGCTGTTATCGGTGCCGGTCTCGGCATTGGTCTCATCGGTATGAAGGCCGCTGAATCCACCGGCCGCAACCCCGGTGCTTCCGGTCAGGTGCTGACCATCTCCATCATTCTGGCCGCCCTTGTGGAAGGTGTGGCCTTCGTGGCCATCTTCATGGGCTAAGCAATGCTACGCCCGCGGGCATGCCGGGCCATTCAAGCAAACGGCATGCCCCTTCCCCTTTCCCCCATTCTTAAAAAAATCTCCGTCTTTAACCAAAGCAACTTACAACCATGATTCTTGCCGCTGATATTCAGGACCTGGTCACTAATTTCGGTCTGCACACCGATGCGTTCATCGCCCACCTCATTGCCTTCTGCATCCTGGCCGCCATCGTGGTGTGCTTCGGCATCAAGCCCATCTTCAAGCAGCTGGAGGAACGCCGCCAGCGCATCCAGGAGGGCGAGGAAATGCACGCCCGCAGCCAGCAGGAGCTGGCCGATGTGAAGGTGACCGGCGAGAAGATTCTCGACGAAGCCCGCGAATCCGGCAAGAAGGAAGTGGAGCAGGCCCGCCAGACTGCCGCCCGCCTGCAGGCCGACCTCTCCGCCAAGGCCAGCGCCGAAGCCCAGGCCGTCATCGAAAACGCCCACAAGCAGGCCGAAATGGACACCCAACGCGAAAAGGATGCGCTGAAGGGCGAGTTCGCCCGTCTGGTGGCCGAAGTCACTACCCGCGTGACCGGGAAGGTGCTGAGCGATGCCGACCACCGCGCCATCAACGATGAAGCCATCAAGTCCCTCTAATTCTGCCGCGCAGCCATGAAAATCAGTAAAGAAGTACAAGCCCAGGCGCGCCGTCTCATGCGGCTCTGCATCGGCGCCGACGGGCTGATGGATGAAAGCATCGTGCGCCAGGTGGCCGACAAGATTGCCGCGGATAAGCCGCGCAACTACCTGGCCCTCCTCACCGCCTTCACCGAGCTGGTGCGACTGGAGTGCGCCGCCCACACCGCCACCATCACCAGCGCCGTGCCGCTGACCGAGGCTGAGCAGGCCGCCATCCAGGCAAAATTGAACGCCCGTCAAGCCGGACTGAACTACGAATGGCAGGTGGATTCCTCCCTTATCGCCGGGCTCACCGTGAAGGTGGGCGACAACGTGACGGACGCCTCAGTCCGCACCCGCATTGAACAACTTACCAAAACTCTCTAAACACACCACGGTATGAGCAACATCGTACAAGAACTCGAAGCACAGATTCGCAACATCTCCACCGCCTCCGTCAGCGAGAACGTGGGCACCATCAAAGCCATCGGCGATGGCGTGGCCCACATCGAGGGCCTGAGCAACGCCATGCTCAATGAGATGATTGAATTCCCCGGCGGCGTGATGGGCCTCGCCATGAACCTGGAAGAGCATGAAGTGGGTGCCGTGCTTATCGGCAACGCCGCTTCCCTGAAGGAAGGCGACACCTGCAAGACCACGGGGCGTCTGCTCCAGGTGCCGGTGGGTCCCGGGCTGCTCGGCCGCGTGGTGGATACCCTGGGTAACCCGCTGGACGGCAAGGGCCCGATTCAGGCGGCCACCTATTACCCCGTGGAAAAGATTGCTTCCGGTATCATCTCCCGCCAGGGTGTGAACCAGCCGGTGCAGACCGGTATTCTGCCCATCGATGCCATGATTCCGATTGGCCGAGGCCAGCGCGAGCTCATCATCGGCGACCGCTCCACCGGCAAGACCACCATCGCCACCGATACCATGATTGCCCAGGCCCAGCAGAACAAGCTGGCCGAACAGGGCAAGCTGCCGGGACACCGCCCGCTCTACAGCATCTACGTGGCCGTGGGCCAGAAGCGCGCCACCGTGTCCCGCCTGGTCGCCAAGCTCGAGGAAGCCGGCGCCATGGAATACAGCATCGTGGTGGTGGCCTCCGCCTCCGACAGCGCCGCCATGCAGTACCTGGCACCCTATGCCGGCTGCGCCATGGGTGAGTACTTCATGGACCAGGGTCAGGATGCCCTCATCGTGTACGATGACCTCTCCAAGCACGCCGTGGCCTACCGCCAGGTGTCCCTCATCCTGCGCCGTCCCTCCGGCCGCGAAGCCTACCCCGGCGACGTGTTCTACCTGCACTCCCGCCTGCTGGAGCGCGCTGCCCGCATCAACAGCGAAGGTGGCCGTAAAGGTGGTTCCCTCACCGCCCTGCCCATCATCGAGACCCAGGCCGGTGACGTGTCCGCCTACATTCCCACGAATGTGATTTCCATTACCGACGGCCAGATTTTCCTGGATACCGACCTCTTCTACCAGGGTGTGCGCCCGGCAATCAACGTGGGTATCTCCGTATCCCGCGTGGGTTCCAGCGCCCAGACCCAGATTGTGAAGAAGCTGGCCGGTTCCGTGAAGCTCGACCTTGCCCAGTTCGAAGAACTCCAGGCATTCGCCCAGTTCGGCTCCGACCTGGACGCCGCCACCAAGGCCAAGCTGGAGCGCGGCCGCCGCATCGTGGAGCTCTTCAAGCAGGGCCAGTACGAGCCCAAGAGCCTGGGTATCGAGGTCATCAACCTCTATGCCATCCAGCGCGGCTTCCTCGATGATGTGGCCGTGGAGCAGATTCAGGCCGTGCGCCGCCAGCTGGAGGAAGAAGCCAGCGTGAACGGGGCCGACCTGCTCACCCGCATCGAAGCCGAGAAGTCCCTGACGCCGGAAATCGACGCAGCCCTCAAGGACTTCATGACCGCTTTCAAATCCCGCCTGAAGAAGTAACAACATGGCAAGCCTGAGAGACATCAAACGCCGCATCAAGTCGGTACGCAACACATCGCAGATTACCAAGGCGATGCAGATGGTTGCGTCCGCCAAGATGCGCCGTGCTCAGGAGCTGGCGTTGAAGGGTCGTGTATACATCCGCGCCCTGTCGCGGGTATTCAAGCACCTGCAGGAATCCATTGCCGAGGGTTCTGTCCAGCTCATGGAAAAGCGAGAAACCGGCAAGCAGCTCGTCATCGTGGTGAGCACAGACCGCGGGCTCTGCGGCGGCCTGAACACCAACCTCTTCAAAGAGGTGCTCACCCAGTGCCCCGCCGAGGCCGATTACCTCACCGTGGGCGGCAAGCTCAACTCCCAGTTCGCCCGCGTGGGCCGCAAGCTGGTGGCCTCCTTCACCATCGGTGATACCGTGGAAGAAGCCGAGATGAAGGCCATCCTCGATTTCATCCGCAAGGGCTTCGTGGACGGCACCTACAACCGCGTGACTGTGGTCTACCAGAAGTTCATCAACATCATGGTGCAGCGCCCGCAGGTGGTGGATATCCTCCCCATCAAGCCTGAGGAGCTGCTGAAACTGGCAGAAGAGGCAGAGGACGGCGAACACGCCGATTTCCTGCTGGAGCCGGATCCCCGAACCCTGCTCAAGTCCATCCTGCCGCTCTACTTTGCCAACCTGCTCACCCAGATGGTGCTGGAAGGCAAGGCCTCCGAGCAGTCTGCCCGCATGGTTGCCATGAAATCCGCCACCGAGAACGCCAAAACCCTCATCGGCGAACTCACTCTGGAATACAACAAGGCACGCCAGGCCCAGATTACCAACGAACTTCTCGAAATCACCACGGCTATGAAGGCCATGGAGTAATCCCCCACCCCATTCAATCAATTTTCAAAAACAACTTATTCTTAGTATGAACACAGGTAAAATCGTGCAGATTATCGGCGCCGTGGTAGACGTCGACTTCTCCCAGGCGCAGATGCCCGCCATTTACAACGCTCTCACCGTCGATTATGAGATTGACGGCAAGCCCACCCAGCTGGTGCTGGAGGTGGAGCAGCACCTGCCGGACGGCTGGGTGCGCACCGTGGCCATGAGCACCACGGATGGCCTGAAGCGCGGCATGGAAGTCATCGACACCGGCGCTCCCATCTCCGTGCCCGTGGGTCCGAAGGTGCTGGGCCGTATCTTCAACGTGCTCGGCGAGACCGTGGACGAAAAGGGCCAGCTGGACGGCGTGAAGCGCTACCCGATTCACCGCGATGCCCCCACCCTGGAAGAACAGTCCACTTCCTCCGAGGTGCTGGAATCCGGCATCAAGGTGATTGACCTCATCTGCCCCTTCCTGAAGGGTGGCAAGGCCGGTTCCTTCGGTGGTGCAGGTGTGGGCAAGACCGTGCTCATCATGGAGCTCATCAACAACATCGCCAAGGCACACTCCGGTCTGTCCGTGTTCGCCGGCGTGGGTGAGCGTACCCGCGAAGGTAACGACTTCTACATGGAAATGAGCGAATCCGGCGTTATCGACCAGGCCAACCCCGAGAACTCCAAGGTGGCGCTGGTGTACGGCCAGATGAACGAGCCCCCCGGTGCCCGTCTCCGCGTGGCCCTCTCCGCCCTCTCCATGTCCGAGTACTTCCGCGATGAAGAGAACCGCGACGTGCTCCTCTTCGTGGACAACATCTTCCGTTTCTCCCAGGCCGGTTCCGAGGTATCCGCCCTGCTGGGCCGCACCCCCTCCGCTGTGGGTTACCAGCCCAACTTGGCCGAGGAAATGGCTGGTCTGCAGGAGCGAATCACCTCCACCAAGAAGGGTTCCATCACCTCCATGCAGGCTGTGTACGTGCCGGCTGACGACTTGACCGACCCCGCCCCCGCCACCACCTTCTCCCACCTGGACTCCACCGTGGTGCTGGAGCGTGCGCTGGCCGCCCAGGGTATCTACCCCGCTGTGGACCCGCTGGCCTCCACCTCCAAGGCACTGGCCCCCGAGCTCGTGGGCGAGGAGCACTACCGCGTGGCACGTGGCGTGCAGCAGACCCTGCAGCGCTACAAGGACCTGCAGGATATGATTGCCATTCTGGGCATGGACGAACTCTCCGAGGCCGACAAACTCACCGTGAGCCGCGCCCGTAAGATTCAGCGCTTCCTTTCCCAGCCCTTCAGCGTGGCCGAGACCTTCACCGGCATCAAGGGCGAGTACGTGCCAGTGGCCGAAACCGTCCGCGGCTTCGCCGAGATTCTGGACGGCAAGTGGGACTCCGTGCCCGAAGTGAACTTCTACATGAAGGGCAGCATCGACACCGTTGAGAAAGCCTGATTCCACCCATGCCCATGCAATTCAAAATCATCACCCCCATGCGCACCGCCCTCGAGGCGGAGGTGACGGCCATCCGTCTGCCTGCTTCCACGGGTGAGATGGAGGTGCTGCCCGGGCACGCTTCTATCATCACCTCCGTGGCCAATGGTGAGCTCACCTACACCTGCCCCGGTCAGGCACCGCAGAGCCTCTTCGTGGGTGGCGGGTTCCTGCAGGTGGATAAGGACGATGTGCTCCTGGTGACCGATACCGCCCTCACGGTGGATGAAATCGACACCACCAGCGTAGAGCGCGCGCTCGAACGCGCCCAGGCCGCCTACCGCGACGGCGCCTCGGTACTCGACCGCGAGGAACAGGCCAAGCTCGAAGCGGCCATCTCCAAACAGCTCGCCATGCTCGATTTCCGGAAAAAACGACGCATCTGATTTCTTTTTACCAAGCCCCGCAATCCTGCGGGGCTTTTTTTATTCGGGACTGAAGTCCCGTGCCTCGATATGAACGGACGGCGTATTTACAAGCACCTGCGCAGCAAGAATATAAATTACAGCATGGGCCGTTTCTTCGTGACCATGCAGGTTGAGCATAATCGTTCTATCCTGGGAACAATCGTGGGAGAAGAGTGTATTCTGAACGAGCTTGGACATGTAGTACGAAACGAGCTCATAAATTTACCGCAGAAGTATCCGGAGCTGGAGCTGGGGGAGTTTATCGTGATGCCGAACCATCTCCACGCCATTTTTACCATAAGGGAGCGAACGACCAACAAAAAGAACCACCTGGGCTTTCTCGTCGGGCGCTTCAAAGGAGTCACCACATTCCTTTACGGCAAGCTCAAAGGAGCCGGAAAAGTTCCCGATATAGGCGGTCATCTGTGGCAAATCGACTACTGGGAAGACTTGATTTCCAGCGCAGCTGAGCTTCTACATTACGAGCGATACATACGCAACAATCCGAAAAACTGGTCACGCGACCGCTGGGGAGCAGTCACAGCACACATGCTGGGCAACGAGGCACTCCTGGATTTACCCAGACGGGCATTTGTAGCATCTCAGGGCTTTAGCGCAGCGAATCTCAAACCGCATCGTTTTCTCTGTTCGAGGCACGGGACTTCAGTCCCGACAACCCAGGAAATGGCGCTCATCTCCACCTTCACGAGCCCGCAGGAACGTGAAATCCTCTGCCGGGCATTGGCAAAAAAGCGACCAATCATCCACGTATGCCCCCAAGGCATTCCAACGGAGCTTTCTGCAGAGCAACACCAAGCATTGATAGAAAACCGGCTCTTATTCCTCTCGCCGCAGCCCTCCGGCTCCCGGTTGAATAAAAAAGTCGCCACCTGGTGCAACGAGTACGTGCTGAGGCAAGCCTCGGAGATATGGGTGGGCGACATCACCCCCAGCGGTATGCTCGACTCCATGTTGACCGCCATGTTGCGGGAGAAATATGCCATATTCTCCTTGATTTCCAATCCTGAACACTGTACAATGCACCTGACACGCCATTTTTGCCATGCTCCCCGTACTCACAGAACAACAGATTGAGCAGCTGGACAATATATTCGCTGACGATAAGTCTTCTACCCTGCGCAAGATGCTCAAGTCCGGTTTATTTCGAAAAGCAGTGTTACCCATCGATTCGATCAATAAAAAGGGGAAAGGGCTTCTGTCTATGGCCGCATTTAAGAACGCGCTCAAGTGCATGAAGGAACTCCTCGATGCTGGTGCAGATGTAAATCAACGTGATGAGAACGGCATGACACCCCTCCACTGGGCTGCCGGCATGGCCAACACGAAGGCAGTGCGCATTCTTCTGGAGGCTGGGGCTAACCCTTCGATACCGGATAATAAAGGAAGCATCCCTCTTCATTATATAAGATGCAAAGAGGACGCCGAATGCCGAAGCCTGCTGAAGGAAGGCATGCGGGCGCATGGTATCGATGTGCCGGACGGCCCGACGATGACGCGCGTTGAACTGAAGCAGAAGCTGAGCCGGGAGGCTGTCATTCTCCGCAGCAAGGCGGCACTAGAGGCCCCCGCAGGCACGCAAAGCTGGCTGGGGCGAGTGACCTGGCAGAAGCCCGGTGAGGAACGCCCCATGGACGCAGAAGGCACCCCGCTGGAGCCGCTGGCTACCATCTTCTTGCGCGATATACCGTATGTCCCTGCCCCGTTCAAAAAGCTGGAACTCATCACCATCTTCGCTCCACGGGAAGCCTGGGCTACGGACCCAGACGAGGAACCCAAATTGGGCTGCGTTATCCGCAGCTATGCCGGCACAGAGGGGCTGGAGCCCTGCGATTATGAATCCGGCGAGCTGGCACCCTGCGTTCTCTCCCCCGAATTGGTACATGACATGCCTAAGTGGCCGGATTGCGGCGGCAGCGATGAGCTGTGGAATGAGGTCTGTGAGTTCGAGATTCACCAGAATCTGGATTACCAGGAAGACATGCGCGAGAACATCTACGAAACGCACAAGCTGGGCGGTTACCCCACCTACGCCCAGGGTGCACCGGATATTCCCGAGGGCTATGCCTATGTGATGCAAATCAGCTCCGATGACAATGCCGGGCTGGAAATCGGTGACTGCGGCAGTTACTATTTCTTCTACAACCCCGCCAAAGGAGAGTGGCGAGTACACATGGACTGCTACTGACCTCATGAAACGCATTCTTTTCCTCATTGTCTACGCCATTGCCCTGGCCTTTATGTGGCCGGGGCTGCTGATGGGCAAATGCAGTGCATGCTACCCCTTCCCGCCGCTCTGGCTCAATGTGGTGATTCTGCTGGGCAGCATCCTGGTATTTGCTGCAGCCATTCATGTGGCGGCTCTGCTGTTCCGTTTCTGGGGATTTGACAAGCCGCAGCCGGATAGTGACTGGCGGAAAGCGCGCCCCGGCACCTATCAGTTGCCGGGAGAATTGCCTCCGGTTCCACCTGCTAAAACAGCTCATCAGTCCATTTTTCCGATCTTCACCGCTTTCCTTGTTGTATTTGTACTCTTTGATTTTCGCCCCTACGGCAAGCAGGCGCTGCGGGATTGCCTGAGAAACGGTCATTTTCTCAGTGCTGATTGCATCTCCCTGTTTGTAAGGGCTAAGGATAGCCAGGACCTCAGTATCTTCTGCAACAACAATCCGGCCCAGTTCCGGAACCAGGAGGAACAGATAGCGGTGGTCACCTACATGCTGGAGAATGGATGGAATCCAAATGAACGCGGGGTTTTCGGCGACATGCCCATTGAAAGCTGCCTGGATAGGCGGAACCGTCATTTATTACCCCTGTTGCTGCAACATGGTGCAAGGCTGGACTATGCGCCCCGCATCCAGCTTTCCCCGGCACACATCGCGATAAACGAAGGGAACCCCGAATTCCTGCGCTATCTTCTGGAAAATGGAGCTGATGCGCATGCCTGCGCGTCCGATTTTCACGATAACCGGCTGGCTCTCCATCTCGCCTGCATGGAGGGAGAGACCGAATGCGTACGGATTCTACTGAAGGCCGAAGCCGAGGTCAACCCGCTTGATGCAGCAGGATACACGCCGCTCGATTTGGTGGATGCAGCGGACACTGAGACAAGCCGGCTCATGCGGGAACACGGCGGGTTATGCGCCGCAGAATTGCCCCTCTCCCTGAAGGCAGATGAAAGCGACCTCTCGCGCAAGTTACAGGTAGCCAATCCGGAGGCAGCCGACGCCGATGTGGTAGAAATCATCGAGCAGAAAGGAGCGAGCATCCCCTATACCTACCACCACACCGGCAAGGGAAATGCCTTCATCAAGGTGCCCGGAGCCAGCATGTGCTGCTGCGATTCCCACGACGATGGCTACCGCAACATCGTGGTCCGCCCTACCCGCCATGGTGAAGCAAACGGAGCCGGAACCGACAAGTACTTCTACCTGCCGGAGAAGCAGATTTTTGCCCCTGTCCAGGTGAGGCTGGCGACATCCTGGACATTTTCCGGACAGGCGCAGATTTTTGCGGCATTTTTGAAATTCGGGTTGCCAAACGAGGACTTTTAGTGTAGACTGTGGCACTTTTTTGTGCCTGCAAAAAAGTTAACTAAAAAAATAACACAAACGAACATGAACCCCGAGATATTATTCTGGATAGTGCCGTTTGCATCCATCGTCGCGCTGGCTTTCGCAGCCAAGTTCTTCTTCGACATGAAGAAGGCCGACGAGGGCAACGACCGCATGAAGGAGATTGCGGGCTATGTGCGCGAAGGCGCCATGGCATACCTCAAGCAGCAGTACAAGATTGTTGCCATCTTCTTCGTCATCATCGCAGTGGTGTTCGGCATCATGGCCTTCTACGGCCTGCAGAACAACATTGTTCCCGTCGCATTCCTGACTGGTGGTATCTTCTCCGGTCTGGCCGGCTTCATCGGCATGAAGACGGCTACCTACGCCTCCGGCCGTGTGGCCCAGGCCTGCCGCGATGAAAAGGACGGCCTCAACAAGGGCCTGCAGCTTGCTTTCCGTTCCGGCGCTGTGCTGGGTCTGACGGTGGTGGGCTTCGGCCTGCTCGATATCTCCGGCTGGTATCTGATTCTGGACAACACCGGTCTGGTGGCCGCCGAGGGCATCAGCCGTCTGACCCAGATTACCACCATCATGCTGACCTTCGGTATGGGTGCTTCCTTGCAGGCACTGTTCGCCCGTGTGGGCGGCGGCATCTACACCAAGGCTGCTGACGTGGGCGCTGACCTCGTGGGTAAGACCGAGTACCACTTCAACGAAGATGATCCCCGCAACCCCGCCACCATCGCCGACAACGTGGGCGACAACGTGGGTGACGTGGCCGGCATGGGTGCCGACCTCTACGAGTCCTACGCCGGTTCCATCCTGGCTTCCGCCGCTCTGGGTGCAGCCGCTGCTGCCACCGCCGGCTGGGCTTATGAGACCGGTCTGCAGCTCGTCATGGCTCCGATGATTATCGGCGCTGTGGGTGCCCTGCTCTCCATCATCGGTATCTTCCTGGTGCGCACCAAGCCCGAAGCCAACCAGACCCAGCTCATGGCTGCTCTGAACTTCGGCATCAACGTTTCCGGCGTGCTTATCGCCGCCCTTTCCGCCCTCATCCTCTGGCTGCTCGGCATCGAGAACTGGCTGGGTCTCTGGGGCTCCATCGTCATCGGCCTCGTGGTGGGTATCGCCATCGGCAAGGTGACGGAGTACTACACCTCCTTCGAGTTCAAGCCGGTGCAGTTCATCGCTGAGAACGCCACCACCGGCCCTGCCACCGTGATTATCTCCGGTATCGGCGTGGGTATGATTTCCACCTGCTGGCCGGTTATCTTCATCGTGCTCGGCACCATCGGCGCCTACCTCTGCGCTGCCGGTGAGTGGACCTTCTCCGCTCAGAACATGAGCATGGGTCTCTACGGTATCGGTATCGCTGCCGTGGGTATGCTTTCCACCCTGGGCCTCACCCTGGCCACGGACGCTTACGGCCCCATCTCCGACAACGCCGGCGGCAACGCCGAAATGAGCTCCCTGGGCGATGACGTGCGCTCCCGCACCGACGCTCTGGACGCCCTGGGCAACACCACCGCCGCCACCGGTAAGGGCTTCGCCATCGGCTCCGCCGCTCTGACCGCCCTGGCCCTTCTTGCCTCCTACATCGAGGAGCTCAAGATTGCTGCCCTGCACTACGGTGAGACCTTCAAGACCAGCTACTTCGGCGAACAGGTGCTCAACAGCGCCGATGTGGCCAAGATGAACATTGCTGAGTTCATGACCGCTTTCGATGTGACCCTCATGAACCCGAAAGTGCTGCTGGGTGTCTTCATCGGCGCCATGCTTTCCTTCCTCTTCTGCGGCCTCACCATGAACGCCGTGGGCCGCGCCGCCAAGAGCATGGTGGAGGAAGTGCGCCGCCAGCTCAGCGACAAGGACGTGTTCGAAGGCCGCAAGAAGGCCGACTACGCCCGCTGCGTGGCTATCTCCACCCAGGGTGCCCAGCGTGAGATGGTGGTGCCCTCCATGATTGCCGTGATTGTGCCCATCGCCACCGGCCTCATCATGGGTGTTCCCGGTGTGTTCGGCCTGCTGGCCGGTGGTCTTGCCGGCGGCTTCGTGCTGGCCGTGTTCATGGCCAACTCCGGCGGTGCCTGGGACAACGCCAAGAAGTACATCGAGACGGGCGACGCCCCCTACTGCGGCAAGCACACGGCTGTGCATGACGCCTCCGTGGTGGGTGACACCGTGGGTGACCCCTTCAAGGACACCTCCGGCCCCTCTCTGAACATCCTCATCAAGCTCATGAGCATGGTGTCCATCGTGACCGCCGGTCTCAACATCGCTTTCTCCCTGCTGTAAAGCAACCGCGAGATAGAGCAAACCATTCTGAAAGCCGCTTTCCCTCACCGGAAAGCGGCTTTTGGTATTCTGCGGCCTTGCTTATCCCCCTTTTCCCAATTATCTTGACTTCAAAACCTCTTTATGTTCTAATCCTTCTTGGAGAGAAATCTCCATCTAATCTAGTCATATATCAGCCCCCGGGTGTTGCCGCACCATCAACGGGGGCTTTTTCTTTCTCCAGCCCCCCATCCGGAACTGAAAAAATCCAAAATCAAAAATCCAAGTTCCAAAATCTTCCGATTCTCCTTGCAAGCGCCCGGCGTGTGTGTTATTGTACAGACATACTTCCAAACCAGAGAATCTCACACACACACCATGGACAAGCTCATCGTAGAAGGCGGCACCAGACTCAGCGGTTCCGTCAATATCAGTGGTTCCAAAAACGCCTCTCTTCCCATTCTTGCCGCAGCCCTGCTCACCGATGAGCCCGTGCGTATCACCCGTGTGCCGGATGTCTCCGACACGAACTACATGCTGCAGATTCTCAGCCAGCTGGGCTGCTCGGTGGAGCGCTCCAGCGGCACTGTGCGCATTGAATCCCCCGAGGGCATTTCCCACAAAGCCTCCTACGAACAGGTACGCAAGATGCGCGCCTCCATCTGCCTGCTGGGCCCGCTCATGGCCCGCATGCACAAATGCGTGCTTCCCCTGCCCGGCGGCTGCGTCATCGGCGACCGCCCGGTGGACCTCCACATCCGCGGCATCAAGGCTCTGGGCGCCCGCGTGCAGGTAAAGGGTGGCAACCTCGTCATCGATGCCCCGAACGGTCTCATCGGCACCACCATTGATATGCGTGGCGACAGCGGTCCCACCGTGCTGGGCACGGACAATGTGATGATGGCCGCCGTGCTGGCCAAGGGCACCACCATCATCGAATCAGCCGCCCGCGAGCCGGAAGTGGTAGACCTGGCCAACTTCCTGAACAAGATGGGCGCCCGCATTGAAGGTGCCGGCTCCCGCACCATCACCATTCACGGCGTGGAGAAGCTGCACGGCTGCGACCACACCGTCATCCCCGACCGCATCGAGGCCGGCACCTTCATGGTAGCCGCAGCCATGGTGAGCGATGGTCTCATGATTAACCGCGTGTACCGCCCGCACATGAAGGCCATTTCCGACCTGCTCATTGAATGCGGCCACCGCGTGGAATACAATGAGGACGGCACCTCCGTATTCGTGGCCCCCGGCGAGAACCCGCGTAGCGGCAAGATTCTCACCAACCCGTACCCGGAGTACCCCACCGACATGCAGGCGCAGATGACCGCCCTCTTCGCCCTCACCCCCGGCATCAGCGTGGTGAAGGACACCATCTTCCCGCAGCGCTTCATGCACTGCTCTGAGCTCAAGCGCATGGGTGCCAACATCAAGGTGGACAGCGGCACCGCCATCATCACCGGCGTGAGCGGGCTTTCCGGCGCGCCGGTCATGGCCAGCGACCTGCGCGCCAGCGCCGCCCTGGTGCTCGCAGCCCTCGCAGCCGAAGGCACCACGGAAATCCACCGCCTCTACCACATCGACCGAGGTTACGAAATGCTCGATGAGAAACTCATAACCCTGGGTGCCAAGGTGCGCCGCGTGCGTGACCTGGAGCAGGAACCGGTCGAGGAGAATTAACCGCAAATCCCCTCATTTCAGCAAGGCAATGCTCACACTCGAGCATTGCCTTGCTGCATTTTCTCATGTTATTTTCCTTTACATTCTCTCTACTTATTGTTAATAAAGAAGAGTACGATTTAGCCCCATTCTCTCTATATCCATGAAGCGTTTTCAGATCTTACTCCTACTGATACTCGCCTTGCTGCAAAGCAGCATCGCCCTGGCTGCCCCCCACAAAGAAACGGCTGGCTCAGTTGCAAGCTTCATTGAAGCGAACAGGCGCAACCGTGAGGTGGTTCTCAACAACCCTAAGTTTGATAAATACGCAAAAGTATTCTATGTATACCGCTGCCACTCTGCATACAGCATGCGCAACCTGAAAAAGTACACAGAATCCCTGGCACCCACCCAACGCAAAATTTTCAACAAAGGAGCAGACCTCATCATCCTCCTGGATATCGATTACGACCGCAAAGAGGCAAAAGACCAGTATTTTGACGCATACAAGGGAGCCAAGCAGCTCTCCATCAAAAGCCCGATACTCAATGAAGACAACAAAAAAGTCCGCGCTGAAATACACAAGGATCCCAACTGCAGATATTATGAACTCAAAGCCATTGACGCCAATGGGGTAGTCCTCGCTACTTTTTCCTATTGCGATGACGAAATTATACAGCAGGATCCCAGAACTCATAAAAGAAAAGTCCTGATTGAAGGGAAGTTTGAACATAACGAATGGCCGTCAGAAGCAATCCTGCGGTCATATAAGGAATTGATTGCACAGGTAAGTCCGAGTACGCCCGTAACTTCCACTGCCGCGACCTCCAGCCAACCGGCAGGAACCACCTCAAAGAAGAAAGCAAAAAAATCCACCAGAAAATCTGCCAGATGGCGCAAGGTTGAAACGGATGATTCCGACGACGAAGAAGAAGACGAAGACTGATTTTCATAACCGGCATCGGCTCCCCCCGATGCCGGTCTTATTTTAACAACCAATTCAGTCAGCAATAGACCACAGGGCAGATATGGGATTGACTTTTTGTGAATAAAGCCGTATATTAGCGCGCGTATGACCACAAACGCCAAAAGCTACAAAGACACCATCTTCCTGCCGGATACCACGTTCCCCATGCGTGGTGATCTCACGACCAAGGAGCCGGCGCGTCTGGAGAAATGGGAGAATGAGAAGCTTTATGAGCGAATTATAACGCGCCGTAAGGCGCAGAATGCCCCCCGTTTCGTGCTGCACGACGGCCCCCCCTTCGCCAATGGCGATGTGCACATGGGCACCGCCCTGAACAAGGTGCTCAAGGACCTCATCGTGAAGAGCAAGACCATGGCGGGCTACTATGCCCCCTTCATCCCCGGCTGGGACTGCCACGGCCTGCCCATTGAGGCCAAGGTAGTCAAGGAATTCCAAGGTCTGGAACCCGCTGAAATCCGCCGCCGCTGCACCGAATTCGCCCTGAGCTACATCGACCTGCAGCGCGTCTCCTTCCGCCGCCTCGGCGTGTTCGGTGACTGGTTCAACCCGTATATCACCATGAAGCCGGAGTACGAGGCCGATATCCTGCGCGTGTTCGCCAAACTGGTGGAAAGCGGCGCTGTATACCAGTCCATGAAGCCGGTGCAGTGGAGCTACGCCCACCACACCGCCCTGGCCGAAGCCGAGGTGGAATACATGGAGGACACCTCCACCGCCATCTACGTGGCCTTTGAGATGGACGGCCCGGTCTGCGGCATCGACGGTTGCGAGATGGTCATCTGGACCACCACACCCTGGACCCTGCCCAGCAACCTGGCTATCGCCCTCAACCCGGATTTCACCTACGTCATCGGCCGCTACGCCAAGGACGGCGCCGAGCGCAAGTTCATCATCGTGCGCGAGCTCATCGAGACCGTGACCGCCAAGACCGGCTGGGTGCTGCAGGAAGAGCTGGCCACCTTCAAGGGCAGCGAGCTGGAAAAGCGCAACGCCCGCCACCCCTTCCTGAACCGCGAGTCCCTCATCATCAACGCTGCCTACGTGACCACCGATGCCGGTACCGGCGCAGTACACATTGCCCCCGGCCACGGTGCGGATGACTACATCGCCGGCATGGCCTACGGGCTGCCCGTGCTCTCCCCGGTGGACGACGACGGCAACTACACTGCCGAATGCGGCCTGCCCCACCTGGTGGGCAAGCACGTGTTCCAGTGCAACGAGGACATCATCACCCTGCTGGTGGAAGGTAACCGCCTGCTGGGCCGCGAGGAGTTCACCCACCAGTACCCGCACTGCTGGCGCTCCAAGACCCCCATCATCTTCCGCGCCGTCAAGCAGTTCTTCATCAGCATGGAGAAGCTGCGCGGCATGGCTCTGGAGCAGATTGACAAGACCGAGTGGCTGC
The DNA here is from genome assembly GCA_015062005.1 of Akkermansiaceae bacterium. Taxonomy (GTDB): domain Bacteria; phylum Verrucomicrobiota; class Verrucomicrobiia; order Verrucomicrobiales; family Akkermansiaceae; genus Akkermansia. The sequence continues at coordinate 21,575 of SUVL01000014.1, read as the reverse complement.
CCGCCTGGGGCCGCAACCGCATCTACAGCACGGTGGAAGCCCGCCCGGACTGGTGCATCTCCCGCCAGCGCACCTGGGGTGTGCCGCTGCCCGTATTCTTCGATGAGAACGACCAGCCCGTGCTGAGCGCCGACATCGTGAACAAGGTGGCCGACCTGGTGGCCGAGCACGGCACCAACATCTGGTTCGAGCTCACCAGCGAACAGCTTTGCGAGAAGCTCGGCCTGCCCACCAGCCTGAAGAAGGGCAAGGACACCCTCGATGTGTGGATTGACTCCGGCTGCTCCCACGTGGCCGTGCTGGAGCGCCACCCCGAGCTCTGCGCCCCCTGCGATGTGTACCTGGAAGCCACCGACCAGCACCGCGGCTGGTTCCAGAGCTCCCTCATGCTCTCCTGCGCCTGGCGCAATGCCGCACCTTACAAGAAGGTGCTAACCCACGCCTTCGTGGTGAACCAGGACCGCTCCAAGCTCTCCAAGAGCGCCCAGGGCACCTACACCAAGCCCACCAATGCCAAGTACTTCTACGAGAAGTACGGCGCCGACATCGTGCGCCTGTGGGTGAGCAGCGTGGACTGGCAGAACGAGGTACCCTTCGGCGAGGATCTGTTCAAGCAGATTACCGACCCCTACCGCCGCCTGCGCAACACCCTGCGCATCCTCCTGGCCAACCTGAAGGGCTACACCGGCGAGAAACCCGCCAGGCTGGATGCCACCGATGCCTGGATTCTGGAGCGCACGAACACCCTCATCCGCGAGGTGCGCGCCGCCTACGATGCCTACGAATTCCGCAAGGTGTTCATGGCTATCAACCAGTTCTGCACGAATGACCTCTCCGCCCTCTACATCGACATGACCAAGGACAGTCTGTACTGCGATGCCGCGGACTCCCCGCACCGCATCAGCAAGCAGTTTGCCATTGCCCGCGTGTTTGATGTGCTGGTGAAGCTGCTGGCCCCCGTGCTGGCCTACACCTGCGACGAGGCATGGGAGCACGCCGGCAACGCCGGTTCCGTGCACGAGCAGGACTTCCCCACCGCCGACCCCGCCTTTGATGCCGGTCTCACCGCCACCTTCGACCGCCTGCAGCAGATCAAGAGCGTGATTCAGGTGGCCATCGAAGCCCAGATCAAGGCCAAGACCTTCAAGAAGAACAACGAAGCCGCCGTCGCCCTCACCGTGCCCGCCACGGAGGACGCCGCCGTGCTCGCCCTGCTGCAGGACAAGCAGTTTGCCAAGGAGTTCTTCATCGTGGCTGACCTGGAGGTAAGCACCGGCGCCGAGCTGGCTGCCACCGCCGCCATGACCCCGCACGCCATGTGCCCCCGCTGCCGCCGCTACGAGCCCGCCGCGAACGACGAGGGACTCTGCGAACGCTGCGCCGCCGTCATGGCCTGATTTCAAACTTAACCCCTCAACCACCGACAGGCGCACTCCCCGCAAGGAGCGCGCCTGTCGCATCCCCCCACCACCGCAACACCATGCCCCGCCGCATCTCCCCTTGGCTCATCGCCCTCATCATCATCCTGTACGCCCTCGACCAGCTCACCAAGTGGGCCGTGGTGCTGAACTTCCCCTATGACTGGGAGCACTCCTTCAGCAGCAAAATCATCCCGGTCATCCAGGGCAGTGAGTTCATGAACTTCTGCCTCGTGCGCGTGCACAACACCGGCGTGGCCTTCGGCACCGGCCACGGCACCGTGTGGGCCCCCTTCGTGTTCCTCTGTGTGCAGGTGGTGGCGCTGGTGTGGTTCTACCGCCTGTTCCGCAGCGGCTTCTTCTCCACCCGCTCGCTGCGCGTGGCCTGGGCACTCATCACCACCGGCATCATCGGCAACATGACCGACCGCCTCCTGCAGGGCTTCTTCATCCCCGGCGCAGAAAGCAAGGGCTTCTTCACCAACCTCATGAGCGGCTACGTGGTGGACTTCCTGGACTTCTCCTTCCCCTGGATTCGCACCGAGATGTTCCCCTACGGCTACCACTGGCCCTCCTTCAACGTGGCCGATTCCTGCGTCTGCATCGCCGCCGCCCTCTTCATCATCTCCAGCTTCTTTGTGAAGAAGGAAGAAGAGAAACAAGCCTGATTCCGCTTTCCCCAACTACTGTCACCGCAAAAGAAAAAGCGTATTTCTAATTTCCTTTCAGAGCTCAAATATGCAGGAAAAATTACGCTGACAGAACACAACGAATGGAAACTAATTCAAAACAGCAACTAACATTTGAGCAAGTCTTGAGCAAGTCTTGAGCAAGTCTTGAGCAAGTCTTGAGCAAGTCTTGAGCAAGTCTTGAGCAAGTCTTCAGAAAGTCTTCAGAAAGTTTTCAGAAAGTTTTCAGAAAGTTTTCAACTATCGTCCTCCCCGAAACCAACAACTCATCTCATTAATCATCAAAGCGGTCTAAATGAATTTCAAATATAACTCTTTAAAGTCGATTCAAGTCGAACTTTAGTCGAACTGGAGCAAGTTTTGAGCAAGCAAGCATGAAAAAAATCGTTTTCACATTGATTCTTACCCTGCCCGCGCTGGCGGGATTCAAGAGCACCACACAGGTGGTGCCGCTGAAGTTCGGGCAGGAGCAGGCTACCGTTATCTTCCAGACCACCGGCGAGGAGATAGAGGATGCCGAGCCGCACTGCGACTGCACCAGGGTCAACATCAGCGGCAGTAAACTCACCGCCACGGTGGACACCCGCACCTTCGACCGCGATGTGGAGAAGACAATCACCGCCGAAACCGAGGATGGCGAGGAAGTAACGCTGCGCATGCAGTTCAAGGTGCCGCAGGCCATCCGCCTCTCCGCCCGCAGCCTGGTGTGGAAACGCGGAGCCGCCCCCACCCCGCAGGTGCTGCGCATCACCCTGCCCCAGGGCGGCCCCATCACCCACATTACCGATGCCGCCCTGAGCGGCGATGCCTTCGACTACGCGCCCAAGGTGGTGAAACGCGGGCGGGAATACACCGTGACCCTCACCCCCCGCAGCACCGCCAAAGCCGCGCTGAACCGCCTGGTGCTCACCACTGATTCAACTGACCCCCGCTACCACCGCCAGATTATCTACCTGCAGGTAAAAAAATGATGTCAGGTTCCTGTTCTACCCATTCTACACACGATAAAATCCGCCACAGCCATAAGAAGGCTCACCACCACACAAGATAAAGACAGAGAGCACTTTATCATTTTCTTCCTCATTTTTCTGAAACTGAGTTTTATAGCACTGGCGCGACAACTCTCCACGTACCTGGCAACGGTTTGATCCTCAACGGAATCACCAACACAAAGCGAATGTCCTCGCTTTGCCTTCACCACTCCATCTTCCACCGTAAACTCTAGTCTGGAGTAATGTGTTAAAGCAAAACCCGACTGTGCTATAAGAACACCATTCTTCATATGGTCATCAGGTAGCACTATGTGAGAATGAGCCCCAATAATTGCATCCAACTCAGGAAACAGATGGGCTAATCGGCAATCTGCTTCATACCCCAGATGCGATAAAGCTACGAGAATATCGCATTGGGTGCGCAAGTATGCAAAATTGGACATGCTTTCAAACGGAGAAGAAAAACGCACTAGCTCCGGATTATAACCTGAATAAATATAGGGCTTCCCGTTATCACTCGTCTCAACCAAACCGATAATACCTATTTTGACACCGTCTCGTTCTATGATGGTATACGGATGTATTACATCTGTTTCTCCCCCCAGAGGTGTACAATTTGCGCACACAAAGGGAAACCTTGCCGCTTTTACATAGTCAAACAACTCTTCATCGCCATAATCAAATTCATGGTTTCCAAACGTTGCGGCATCCATTTCGAGCAGATTCATCAACTCCACCATTGCCTCTGGCGTGTTATCATAATCCATCACTTCTCTCCCGGCAAAAATATCACCAGCACCCACCAGCACCAATTCGGGAGTTTTTTCCCGTTCCGCCTTCAGACGCGAGGCAAAAGCGGCCACCCGCTCCATATGTGCATGTACATCGTTTATCCCGATAATCACAATCTCCTTCGCCTGCAGCTCCGGTACTGCTATAAGAAAGAGATTTATGATAAATGAGAAAAGCCACTTCCGCATGCCCACCTTATCTACCACAATATTTGTTCCGGTTCAAGCATATTGAAGATAAACAAGGGAAATTCTCTTGTAAATTCCAATCAAATAAGTTAATCTTCCCCCGCTCATATACAAAATCGACCGCCATGTCCCGAATCACCCGAGAGACCGCCGATGGCATGCGGTGGATGCTGCTGCAGAAATGCACCCTGCAGCCGGTCACGCTGGTGTACAGCATGGTGCTGGCCCGCCTGCTGAGCAAGGAGGAAATGGGGCTCATGGGGCTCACCGCCATCTTCTTCACCGCAGCGGGCACCCTGGCCGCCGGTGGATTCGGCAATGCGCTCATCCGCAAGCAGGACCGCACTGCGGAAGATGCCGACACGCTCTTCTGGTTCAACCTGGGCATGGGCTTGCTCATTGCCCTGCTCTTCTTCCTCTCCGCCCCGTGGCTGGCGGCCTTTTTCGAAGCCCCGCCGCTCTGTAAGCTGGTGCAGGCCAGCGCGCTCATCGTGCTCCTGAACAGCGCAACCAACGTACACATGGCGCACTACATGGCGCGGCGGCAGTTCAAGGTGCCTGCGCTCATCTGCCTGGGCTCGGCGCTGGTGGCCATGCCACTGTGCCTGCTGCTGGCCTGGCAGGGCTGGGGCGTGTGGGCCTACATGGTGCAGGGCTGCGCCAGCGCGGTGCTCACCGCCGTGCTCTTCTGGTGCATCTGCCCCTGGCGCCCCCGCTTCCGCTTCAGCCGCCGGAGCTTCCGCGAGCTCGCGCCGCTGGGCTGCCGGCTGGCCGCCACCGGCCTGCTGGATACGGCCTATATCCACGCCCGCGCCTTCTTCATCGGCAAGGTCTATTCCCCCGCCGCCCTGGCTGGCTACAAGAATGGCGCCCAGCTGGCCGCCATGTGCCCCACCGTGCTCTGCTACATGCTCGACCAGATTACCTTCCCCATCCTGAGCACCCTGCAAGGCAGCCCGCAGAAGCTCACCGGGGTCTACCGGCGCTACATGCGGCTCTTCACGCTGCCCATCGCGTGGCTCTGCCTCTTCACCGCCGCCTTTGCCGGCCCCCTGGTGCGGGTATGCTACGGCCCCGGCTGGGAGGAATGCGTGCCCTACCTGCAGATACTGAGCATCTCCTACGCCACCTGGCACCTGCAAATCATTAACCTGAACCTGCTCAAAGCCGGCGGTCCGCCAAAACTCTTCCTGCGGCTGGAGCTCATCAAGAAATGCCTGGGCATCGCCATCCTCATCGGCATGTTCTTCATCAGCGTGCTGGCCATCTGCTGGGGCGCGCTGGCCACCTCTGCGCTCTGCCTCACCATCAACACCTGGGCCACCCGGCGCTACATGCACCTCCCCGCCCGCCAGCATCTGCTCGACTGGCTGCCCGGCTTCGCCCTGGCCGCAGCCTGCACCTGGCTCCCCGCCCTGCTGCTCAGCGAGCTCGCCCCCCTGCCCCGGCTCGCCGCCGGTCTGGCGCTCTCCCTCTCCCTCTACCTGGGCATCCTGCGATTCGCGGCACCCGGTGCCCTCAGAGACGCGTGGGGAATCCTCCGCCGCCGTTCATAAACAAAATTCGAACGACTTTTTCCTTGTTTTATTACAAAATTCGAACGACTTTTACCCCATTTCTGAACATTTTTCGAAGGAGTTTCATCAATCCCTCTCTTTTGAAATCATCTCAGCCAGTGCGACAGGAGCCGAGGAGATTGAATACAAAGGAATGTCCAAAATAGAATACACATGGCCTCCCGGGCACGATGGACCATCGGAAATCCTGACCTCAGACACCTCATATCCCGACATTGATACACGAAGAGCAAGCTTGCAGGAGTAGCGTTTGCAGAAACTGCGTAAGCTTTTCGCCTGCAAATTCCGTTCGGCCTTAACCTCAATCGGAATCACGCGACGAGCATGAGAAATCAGGAAATCCACCTCAGCCTGAGCCTTTTCGGCCGACCAATAATAGGGGGACATACCGCATTCTGCACAAAGCTGTTGCTGTACGTATTGCTCAGTCAGAGCCCCCTTATACTGCATGAAAATGTTATTCCCTTCCAGCAGGACATCAGCATCCATCTCGCATTTAGCAGCAAGTAACCCCACATCCAGAAAAAACATCTTGAACGCAGCATCAGTATATGCCTGCAGTGGTATTTCCGGACGAAACACCCGGGGAATAAGCTGAATGAGCCCGGCATCTTCCAACCAGCGGATAGGGCCTCTGAGTTTTGCCGCCCGGCATCCGGGTTCCACAGCCGATGCTATAAATCGTTTATCTTCGCGTGACAGCTGGGACGGCAACGATTTCCAAATCTGGCTAATCAGGTGCGTTTCCTCTTTTGAGGCATGTTTGCGAAAATCATTACGATAATCCTCCAGCAATGCCAATTGTATCTGCCGCACCATCACTACATCCCGGTTTTCTGCATACGCGGCGACAGCCTCAGGCATTCCGCCCACGTAATAATACGTTCGTAACAGCTCAACCAACTTGGTGTGAAATAATTTCATCATTTGCCAATCCCGGCGCCAAATCAGTTCTACATATACAGCATTCCCGGTCGCATCCAGAAACTCAGTAAAACTCATCGGGTACAAATACACCCGATCCACCTTACCAACCGGAAAACCAGTTCCGGTATGCTCAGCCACCCCGAGCAGCGAACCAGCTGCTATAATGTGCAAATCTCTTGCTTCCTCACAAAAATATTTCAAAGCAGTCAATGCACTCGGACATTCCTGTATTTCATCCAGTATAACCAGCGTCTCCCCTGGCTCTATCCGCACCTTGCTTCTTACATGCAGCGCGTCCAACAACCGCGGTACGTCATAATCCTGCTCAAACGTCTGGCGCATACTTTCGTCCTTGTCAAACCGAACGTAAACTACATTTTTATAATGGATTCGCCCAAACTCCTGCATCAGCCAGGTTTTGCCCACCTGGCGGGCCCCAAGCAGCAACAATGGCTTGCGTCTCGGATTCTCTTTCCACGCCTCCAATTGTCTCATGCTCCAACGCTTCATTGTCCTATAAACTCCTCTCTGTTACTCACCACCATTAAATCTATCACACCCTTCATTGCTGGTCAAGGCATTTCATTCTCATCAAAACAAAATTCGAACGACTTTTTCCTTGTTTTATTACAAAATTCGAACGACTTTTGCCCCATTTCTGAACATTTTTCGAAGGAGTTTGGCAAATTGTCAGGCGGTACGGCTAAGTCTGCCCCCTGCCCCGGCTCGCCGCCGGGCTGGCGCTCTCCCTCACCCTCTACCTGGGCATCCTGCGATTCGCGGCGCCCAGTGCCATGCGAAATATCATCTCGCTTATCCGGCAAAGCTGATGGAGATTTCCCATCTCAACACACTTTCAAGATCGAATACTCCGTGTGTTTATCCTTGATTAGCCCCAACTCTTAGACTAGAATAGCGCAGACATGGACGCTATCATCTCAATCATCATGCCTGCTTATAATGCAGCGGAGCATCTCGATTTCAGCATACAGAGCGTTCTGAATCAAACGTTCACCGAATGGGAACTGATTATAGTAAATGACGGTTCCACCGATGAGACAGCCCAAATTATCAATAACTGGGCTGAAAAAGAAGCGAGAATTCGCGTTTTCCATCAAAAAAACGCAGGTGTATCCGCCGCCAGAAACCTGGCATTGGCACGCAGCTGCGGGAAATATGTGACCATGTTAGATGCCGATGATGCGCTGATTCCCACTGCGCTGGAGCGCCTGATTGAACAAACCGCCAACAACGATGATGTTGACATGGTCACAGCAGGCTTTTGTGAAATATATAAGAACACAGGTAAAATTGATCACCGGGGAGGTCTTCTCATGGGTAGGAAAGACCAAGGGATCTTTCCTGTCAAAAACGCATTTGTAGCGGAATACATGCACTGTGGAGTATGCAGCAAGCTTTATAAGAGTGACATTATCAAACGAGCCGAATTGCAGTATCAGGAAGATATCGGCATTGGCGAAGACCATCTCTTTGCCCTGCAATATCTCCAGCACTGCCGAACAGCAGCTGTTCTCCAGGATGAACTTTACCACTACATTCACTGGTCGGATTCTGCAATCTCCCGATTCGACGAAGGCGCACTGAGTGACCAATGCTACATCCACGCCGTCACGCTGTACAGCACCCGCATTTCTCCCCCCAACAAGCAATGGGCGGCTGCGCTGCTAAGCCACTTCCTGCGCGTACGCACTTGGGTAAAGCGAGTGATTACCACCCACAGGCCCCACGACTGGCAAACAATCCGGAAAAGCATTGACGCACACCTGCCTGTCATGTTATACAAAGCAGGCTTGTTAAATTCACTCAGAATGATTCGGAGACATTTATATTCATAATTAACCACATGTACCATATTCTCACACATCCGCTTATAAATAATTATGGTGGTATATTGCAGGCGTATGCGATGCAACAGGCTCTAAATAAATTGGACAGAAAGTCTGATATCATTCATTATATCCCGCGTTGCATTATCGACTTCAGAAAAAGGCAAGGAAAACGAGCTGTCGTCAATTATGTCCTTTCAATTCTCAAACTCATTTTCAACAAGGCGGAAACACTATTTCCATACTACTTCTTCCCCTGGTTGTTTTCTCGTTTCCGTTTTGCTTCATTGAAAACAATCAGATTAGCAGATGATAGAAGCAATCTTCAAAAAATTGCGGCCACAGGCGCATTCGTGGTAGGTAGCGACCAGGTCTGGAGGGACACCCAAACCCAACATCTGGAAAATCTGCCTTTCTTCTTTCTCGATTTCACTTCAAAAAGCACACGCCAGAAAAGCATTGCATATGCCGCATCCTTCGGCACGGATGAATGGGAAGCAAGCCCTGAGATAACAGAAATATGCGCAGCTCTTGCAAAAGACTTCAAAGCAATTTCGGTGCGAGAACACTCCGGTGTGCGCATATGCAAAGAAGTGCTGGGCATTAATGCAGTGCAAATGCCAGACCCGACGCTTCTACTGACCAGAGAAGAATATATAAAGCTGATGAACAGCCGGTGGACCAAGACTTATGCCTGCCCCAGCATTGCAGTTTACCTTCTGGATGAAACGGCAGAACAACAACAAGTTCTCGCAGACATCTCTGCCAAACTTGCAATGCCCATGCAAGCTCTCACCGCGCACGCAAAGGCAGATAAACTGGCAGACCGCTTACCTCTCTCCATCCAGCAGTGGTTGCGCTACATTCGTGATGCTGAGTTTCTTATAACTGACTCCTTTCACGGCTGTGTCTTTGCCATCATTTTCAACACACCCTTTGTGTGTCTGGGTAATCATGGTCGAGGAGAGGCACGTTTTTCTTCGCTGTTCCAAACATTCAATCTGAAAAAAAGGCTCGTAAGCACCTGCTCCCCTGAAAACATTCTGCAAGTTCTATACGATCCCATAGATTGGCAGCAGATTAACCAAACGATTAATCAGGAGCAGAAGCGCGCCTTTACCTTCTTAAGCAGCAACATATAATTCCGATTATGAGCAAACCTATTATAAAAGTTGCCTTTGTCGACTTCGCACCTACCTATAGTGAAAAAAGGCTTCTTTCCTGGTTCGAACGCGATTTCACCCCCATAGTGGACGAAGATCATCCGGATATAATCGTCTTTTCCTGCTTCGGATTCCGTCATCTTGATTATCCAGACGCCCTGCGCATTTTCTTTTCCGGCGAAAATCTCAAACCGGATTTCAGCACATGCGATTACTCCCTTGGTTGTGTCAAAATGGACTACCGGGGAAAACACCTTTGGGTTCCTTTCAGTAATTACAAATTGATGAATGTTGAGCCTAATCTGCCACCAATCTCTTCTGAAATGGCTCGGCGAAAATTCTGTTCCTTCATCTACTCACAAGACAAAATAGGAGAAGGCACACTACTGCGCATCCGATTCTGCGAGCAGTTGATGCGCGACTACAAGCACGTGGACTGCCCCGGGCGGGTGTTGCACAACCTGGATGCCCCCGAACTCGCCGCGCGAAACGATGCCGCCAACTGGCTGGAAAGCAAGCGACGTTTCCTGAGCAACTACAAGTTTAATATTGCATTCGAGAACAGCGCAGCCCCCGGCTACATTACAGAAAAGTTAAGCGATGCCTTCCTGGGTAATACTGTTCCTATCTACTGGGGAAGTGATGGAGATTCCACTCCCTTTCCCAAAGAAGCGATGATTTGTGCCAATGATTACCCCACGCTGGAAGCCCTTATAGAGCGCATTAAAGAAGTAGACGAAAACGATGAGCTATACCTGCGCATGCTGGCTGCCAATCCGCTCCGTCCCGAGAACAAATGCAGCATGCCTGATTGCCTCAAACAAATACAGGATTTCATGTATAAAGCAGTGCAGGAGAACATCAGAGAGCATCAGGAACCAAGGGTCAGCACCATTAATAGCCTATACCGAGAGTTCGAAGAGTACAAGCGCCACCCCTACGTGCGCGCGGGCATGAAGGTATACCGCGGAGTGCAGAAACTCAAGCGTTTGCTCGGCCTGAAAAAAGCCTGAGAAGCGCCTTCAGATTCCACCCGATGAAGCGCAGCAGCATGAACCGCTGTTGCACGGGTCGTCCATTCCGGTACTCCACCTCCCACACCGGCACCCCACAGATGCGCCACAGCTCTGTGTTCAGATAGCGACTCAGAAACCACCGCCTCCAGCCGCGCACCGGCACCATGCAGCGGAAACGGTAATCCTTTATCCACCCTGGTAATAAATGCAATTCCTCCAGCATCTGATAAAACTGCACCGTCAAAGCCGGGCGTTCTTCCGGTGACAGCACATGATAGCGATCCGCATAGACGCGACTCACAAAAAGGCGAAACCACGGTGATTCTGCAGGGTTGATACCACGCGCTGCATATTGTTCTGCCACATAGTGCATCACGCGAACATAACGAGCAGAAGTCTCCAGCTTGCTCTGCCCTGAGCGGACAATGGAACCCTGGCGCTGCAGATAATGATACCCCACGGCAGAACAGAGCGCAACCTTCCGCGCATAGGGGGCAAACTGGTAGAAAAAGGCATCATCCTCATGCACTAGGCCGTGGGGGAAAAGGATGTCGTGCTCTTTTATCACGCTGTGGCGCCACAGTTTATTCCAGAAACACACATGCATGCGCCCTGCCTGCTCCACGCTCATGGGCACCACGGTTGCCGGCGTAAACCGCTCAAATTCTTTCGGTGCGCATTCATCATTTTCCCACACACACTGCACCCCGTATGCCACCATATCCACATCAGGCCCGGTGCAGGCCATAGCTTCCTCAATAATATCCTCCGCAATGTAGTCATCCGAATCAACTCCGGCAATCCACTCGCCGCTTGCGTGTTTCAGCGCCGTATTCCGCGCTGCGGATAAGCCGCCGTTCTCCTGATAAAACACCTTGATGCGGGCATCTCGCCCGGCATATTCCGCCAGAATCTCTGCCGAATTATCCGTGCTGCCATCATTCACACACAGAATCTCCAGATTCCGGTATGTCTGGGCACAAATACTGTCCAGGCAACGCGGCAGCCATGGCGCCACGTTGTACACAGGAACGAGAACTGAAACCAAGGGGTGTTCCCCCATTACCTGAGTATCTGTAGTCATATCACTATTCATTTACTTGTCACCGTGCATGATTGTTCTGTATCGCTTGTGCATGTGTCGAGCATGTTCGGGATGAGTCAGTTCCTGTCTGGAACATAGAAGCGTTTTGATATAAGCAGCTCGCAAAGAAGGGCCCCATCATCTCCTCCCGCAGCACCTCAAATGCAGGCTCTGGGTAGCACTGGGTACGGCAGGCCTCATGTACCTTGGCAATACCGCGGCCCCATACTTCCACCAGGCCGGCACGAACCGTCTGAACCCTATAGAAAATATTCACCAGCCACTTTTTGTATCCGTGCATACCTACCTCTTTTTCTCGGTCATCCATATCGATGTATATGCGCCCACCCTGCTCATTCGCATAACCGCATATCCATTTCAGATATACGCCCCTCCTGGAAAGTTTCCTTTCTGTGTTATGTTGTGCCGGCATACAAATCTCAACCCTGCTATACTATCAGTTTGTGGCGGAAGTGACAAGGCCATTTCTCGAAATGACTCGAATGTGCGAGATTGGATAAACGAAGGATGCCCTAGTCCCATCCAGAAGAAGCGCGGCTAATATATCAAGCGCAGGAGGAACAAAGAAAGTTTAGCAAAAAAATGAAAAATCATGAATTCATAGTTGACTACGGAAAGTAGCGTCCCTCCGGGATTCTGAATTCCGCTCGATAAAGTCCAATTTGGGAACCTCTAAAAACTCAAAACTAACCAACAAATTGGAAGTTGTCGTTCCGCCAAAATTACGAGTTACGAATGATAAGCTCCGCTCGCCTACGGCTCGCCATTGTATATCAATTAGCTTAACACCGGCGGGCGAATGCCCGCGAAACTTTTTACTTCGTACTCGTAACTCGTAATTCGTAATTCAAATTCCCATTTGGTGAGTTTTTAGAGATTCCCAATTTGTTACCCCTCCGATACGTATAACACAACAATCTTTAATTGCCGCGTCAATAATTTGAGTTTTTAACCGGGTTCCCAAGATATAAAGTAGAATCCTTTCTCACGCCCACTGCGTTTCCCCGACCATGACTTTTGCCTTGACTAGCTTGCATTAAAGACCTAAAATCCACCGGCCAACGGCAAAGGCCACCCAATGTTACTAAAATAACATGACAGGATATTGTCTACCATCCTGACATTTTTTCCATAAGAAGAGTTTCCACATTCCCCCCCCCCCCGCATATGTACACCAATCATAAAAGCGCCCTCTACGTGGTCGCCATGCTCAAAGCACAGGGCATCAAACACATCGTCATTTCCCCCGGGACCAGCCACAATGCCATGGTGCGCTCCATTGATGAAGATTCTTTTTTCCAAACGTACAGTGTGACGGATGAACGCAGCGCCGCTTTCTTTGCCATAGGTATTGCGCAGGAACTTCAGGCTCCCGTTGCCATCATGTGCACCTCAGGAACAGCCACCTGCAATTACATCAGTGCCGTGACGGAAGCATACCACAGGAACATTCCGCTCATCGTCATCACGGCAGATAAACACCCCTATTTCCTCAACCAGCTGGAAGATCTGATGATCAACCAGCCTCCCATGTTCAAAAATATCACGAAGTACGCAGTTTCCCTGCCCGAAGAAATTCATAATGACCGTGACGACTGGTATTGCCGCCGGTTGCTCAATGAAGCGTTTCTGGAAATGAACCACCATGGCACCGGTCCTATCCACATCAACGTCCCCATCTCCTACGGCATGTTTGCCCTGGGCGATACGTTCACCACAAACGAGTTGCCGCTTATCAACATCGTACAACGACTGGACTATCAGACTACCGCTCAGACGTGGAAAAAAATTTTTGACTCAGCAAGAAGCAAGCGTATTCTCATCCTTTGCGGGCAGAATATTTCATTTTCGGACGAAATGACTGATTTGCTCGATAAAATATCCAAGGGGTTCAACTGTGTGTTGGCTCATGATTCCCTGGCTAACCTGCACTGCGAGCGTGCACTGGAAATAGAAAAAGCACAGCCTATCACGGATGCCATGCAACCCGATGTTGTTATTTCGCTTGACGGCAGTGTTGTGACCAACCTCAAGTATTACCTTAAAGCACAAAATCCATCCATTGAACACTGGTTAGTTCATGAAAAGGGAACTCTGGCAGATCCATACCGCAAACTCAAATATGTGATAGAAAGTAGCAGCCTGAACTTCCTCCGCATCATGGCCGATTTTGCCCAAGCCGGAGCAAGCGATGAATACTACCAGCTCTGTAAAGCACGAATTGATAGGTTCCAACTGCCGGAGCTCCCCTATTCCAGCTGCTATGCATGCAAAAATGCGCTGGAAGCCATCCCGCCACATTCCATGCTTCACCTTGGAAACAGTTCCACCATCCGTATAGCTCAATTCTTTACCCATGATTCCAGTGTCCGCGTATTCTGCAATCGAGGAGTACATGGCATCGATGGCTGCATGAGTTCCTTTATCGGCCAGGCAGCCGTTTCTGATCGTCTCTCATTCCTTTTCCTGGGAGACCTCACTTTCTTCTACGATCTCAACGCCCTCTGGAACAAATACGTGCGGAACAATGTCCGCATCCTCCTTTTCAACAATGGCGGGGCTTCCATGTTCTACTACAATACAAGAGGATTGCAGAATTTTCCCTCCTTGGATCGAAATGCAGCAGCAGGCCATATTTCCTCAGCCAGAGGCTGGGTAGAATCGCGCGGTTTCACTTATCTTTCTGCAGCCTCCCAGGAAGAGTTTGATGCCAATCTTCCCTTATTCACGGCAGAACAATCAGACACGCCAATTCTATTTGAAGTTTTCACCGATAAGGATACCGATGCCAAAGCGTGGCATGATATATCCGATTTCAACCTACCACCAGTTCGCAAAGGGTTCGGCATTAAAACAAAAATTAAGAACCTGATTCGCGATACGCTGAAAAACTGACAAAGCTATGAAACAGTTAATCAAAAACACACTCGCATGGGTGTTCCGCAAAACTGGCATAGCACCGGTCTATGTGCCAGTCAAGATGTATAATAACGAAAGCGTCTACACGGTGATTTCCGGCCGGCTGCTGGAAGGCAAAACCGCCGTGGTGACCGGGGCGAGCGGTTCGCTGGGACGCGCCATCACCGCCAGACTCATCAGCGAAGGAGCCCATGTATACGCAGCCGGGCGAAATGAGGCCCGGCTGGCACCGGTAGTCACGGAAATGAATCGGCTTGCCCCGGGCCAGTGCACAGCGCTTCCGCTTCAGATGGACGATGAGAGAGCCGTAGAGAGCGCAGTAAAGGCAGCTCTGGGTGGCAGGCCGCTGGACATCTGGATTAACTGCGCGGGCGGCTCTGCCCGCGACAAAGCGGCCCCCATGCACCAGCAGAGCATGGAGGTAGTTGATGATGTGCTGAGGTCAAACCTGCGCCTGTGCATCACCGGCTCCAAAATAGCTGCGGCCTGCATGGTAACACAGGGAAGCGGTCGTATCATCAATATATCCTCAACCATAGCAGAGCGCGGCAAAATCGCCTTCAGCGACTATGCCGCAGCCAAGGCCGGCATCATCGGCTTTACCCGCAGTCTGGCACTGGAAGTGGGGCCGCACGGTATCACGGCAAACTGCGTTTCGCCTGGCTTTATTCAACGCGGAGAATACAGTGAGCACCAGCGCGAATACCTGCTTCGCTCCAACTGCATGCACGCCATTGGAAAGCCGGAGGATATAGCGCACGCCGTGACTTTCCTTGCCTCACCCCAGGCCGGGTTCATCACCGGCCAGAACCTTCAGGTAGATGGGGGGCGTAGCCTGGGGCTCATGGGGGACAGTTGAAAGCCCCAAGCTTCTATTTACAAAGCCCAGGGCGTGAGCCCTGGGTATGGTGTAGTAATAAGACCGGAACCCCGCCAGCTGGCGGGGTGGCAGATTCGCATGAGCGCTCCGTTTATGTTAAGCATTGATTATTTGCATATCAACGCGCATCCACGTCTGCCACCCACTCGCTCCGCTCGCCTACGGCTCGCCATTGTATATCAATTAGCTTAACACCGGCGGGCGAATGCCCGCGAAACTTTTTACTTCGTACTCATAACTCATTCGCAATTCAAATTCCTATTTATCGTTGTCTTCACTTAAACTTTGGGACACGCGTGCACCGCAGCGCAATTACCTGCATGTGAATAATCTTGACTTACGAAGGAGTAATCACTAGAATGTCGAAGCCATACGATGCAAACAGGATCTCAGAAAAAAACGGAGTTGCATGAACTTGCAGCAAGCCTGCGAGAGCTGGGAGAATTCTACTACTGGCCGAATGAAGGGAACCTGGGGGATTTGCTCATAGCCGAAGCTACCCGGCAGTTTTTTGAACGCGAGAAACTGAACTGGAAGCCTTTCTGCCCGATGAACCCACCGCAGGAGGCTTCGTATAACCTTGTGTATGGCGGCGGCGGGCGCTTCACCAGCCACTGGGGAAGTCTGACTCGTCACCGGAAGCACCTTACGGCGCCACAAGTAAAGCAGTGTATCATTCTGCCGCACAGTTTCTACCAGGTGGATGATTTCCTCAGGAGCTTTGACAATCGACACACCATCATTTGCCGAGGGCAGCACACATACGATTACGTAACAGCCACAGTGTCACCGCAGGTGCAGGTTGCGCTGGCAGATGATATGGCGCTCTCCCTAAACCTTGCCACTATGGCAACATGCGGCACCAGCATAGCTGGTTACGAAGCCGAGGAGAAACAGCTTTCAACGCTGCTGAACAGTCATGTAGGCCGCATCATGCAGCGCAAGGTCCGGCTGTCTACTGTGCGCAGCACACTGAACAGCAAGTGCTGCAAAATCGCCTTTCTGCTGCGCACGGACGCAGAAAAAAGCCATCCCCTCACCAGCCCCATGGCATACGATATATCACTGGTGTGGAGCTCTTCATGCGCTGGAAACTCGCACACACCCAGGCTGATTAAACTTTTTGCCGATGCCCTGCACCACCCCGATGTTGTGGTAACCGACCGTCTCCATGTTGGTATTCTTTCCCTTCTTTGCGGCAAGACTGTATACCTGCTTGATAACGATTACGGAAAACTGGGTGAGGTTCACCGCCTCTCGTTGCAGAAAAGGTACCCGACGGCTCAACTCATCACCGGACAGCACTTACCCCCCGACATTGAAAAAGCTTTCGACAAATTGAACAATAGTATATTCACACGGTTGTATCTCGCTCTGCGCAAACTTCGGAAGCGCGTTTAGACATGTCTGAAATCAAAACAGGTATCCTGCTCAACTACATTTCCCTGGCGCTGCGCTTCGCTGTGGGCTTCTTTTTGTCGCCCTTTGTTCTGGCTCAGCTCGGGCCCAGTGAATACGGCGTCTACATGATAGCCGGTTCCATCATCAGCTGGCTGGCCATGTGCGATTTCGGGCTCACAGCCTCCACCACCAAGTTTCTGAGCGAATACCGGGCCAAGGGAGACGATGAAGGCGAAGCTCACTATCTGGGTAATGTAGCCGCGCTTTTCACCATTGTAGGCATTGTGGTGCTGGCCGCCGGGCTCTGCATCTTCCCCTTCCTGGGTGATATTTTTGACAAATTCAATGCGGAGGAACTGCGCATTTACCGCATTCTCTACCTCATGACCCTGTTCAACTGCGCCCTCATGTTCCCGGGGCGCAGTCTGAGTGGCATCGCCACCTCCCGCCAGAAGTTCACCTGGCCAGGCATCATAGGCCTGAGCGCTGCCATCCTCTCCGTTATCGGCACTATTGCGCTGCTCCTGCTGGGTTTCCGCTCCATTGCTCTCACCTCGCTCAGTATCTCACTAGGGGTTCTCGGGCTGGTGTGGAACGTGTTCTACTGCTTCAAGGTACTCAAAGCCCGCATGACCTGGAACGGCTGGGACTGGCCGCTCTGTCGTTCCCTCTTCGCTTTCTCCGTATGGATGTTCCTGGACCGCCTCATCAACATCATGAACACCGGCTCCGGCGGATTCATCATCGGCATGACCCAAGGTGCTGATGAAGTGACTATCTACTCCTACGGACTTACCATATTCCAGCACTTCTTCACCCTTTCCGGCTGCATTGCAGGGCTTTTCCTGCCCAGGGTTGTGGGCATGGTGGTCAACGGTGCCAGCAATACCGAACAGACCAACCTCATGATACGCATCGGGCGAGCCCAATTCATCATTCTGGCCGTTGTTTATCTGGGTATCATCTTCTTCGGGCAAGAGTTCTTCCACCTCTGGATTGGTGATACCCTGGGAAGCCGCACCGTCGATTGCTGGTTTGTCACCATCGCCATCCTCATTCCCTATGGTTTCCTGCTTCTCCAGGCCCTAGGCTGGCAGATTCTGCAGGCTCGCAATGCCATGAAATACCGCGTAACTGTGCTGACTATTTCCAGCTTCCTTTCTCTGATTGCCGGGTATATACTCTCTGTGCACTGGGGCTGCCGGGGGTTGGCTATCGGCACCAGCATCTCTATCATTCTCGGCCAGGGGCTGTTCATGAACTGGTTCTACTGGAAAAAGCTGGGGCTGGAAATCCCCCGTTTCTTCACAGAAACCCTGCAGCGAGCCTGGGTCTGGCTCCCAGTCCTCATATTCTCTGCATGGGGAATCAATACTCTACTTCCCTATTCTGGATGGACAACATTTTTCATCAAAATCGTCAGTTTCAGTCTGATATACGCAATCACCATTGCATTGAGCTACATCAATGCTGACGAACGCAAGCTATTTTTTGGCAAATTAATTAAGAGCAAATCAACATGAATGAAAAACTAAAAAGATTTATTGATCTCTATGTACCTGTGACAACCTGTACCATGCGGTGCCACTACTGCTACATTGCGCACACCGGACTTTTCAAAAATGCTCTTCCTGAGTTTAAATTCTCCCCCGAGCATGTTCAGAAAGCCTTAAGCAAAGAGAGGCTCGGCGGTGCATGCCTCATCAATGTATGCGGGGGTGGCGAAACCCTGCTGCCGCCGCAGATGACTGATTACATCCGCGTTCTGCTGGAAAACGGCCACTATCTCATGATAGTGACCAACGCTACCGTCACAAAAAGGTTTGATGAACTGGCAGCCCTCCCGCCCGAGTTACTATCACGTCTGGCCTTTAAATTCTCATACCACTATCTGGAATTAAAGCGAAAGAATCTCTTCGATTTGTTCTTCAACAACATCCGCAAAATGCGAGACGCCGGATGTTCTTTCACACTGGAACTCACCCCCAATGATGAATCAATACCGTACATTGAAGACATTCGCAAAAAGGCAGTCGAAGAACTAGGAGCGGCATGCCATATAACGATAGCGCGCAACGAAGCGGCCCCGGCAAAAGACAAGCCCATTCTCACCAAACTGCCGCACGATGAGTTTTACAGGACATGGAGTGTTTTCAACTCTGACATGTTTGACTACAAGCGCACCATCTTTGGCAAAAAGAGACGCGAATTCTGCTATGCCGGCGATTGGTCATTTGTGCTGGATTTGGGAACCGGCGTCATGAGGCAATGCTATTCATCATTCAAGGTGCAGTCTATTTTCGATGATCTGGAAAAGCCCATTGACTTCACGCCCATAGGCCACTACTGCACAGCACCGCATTGCCATAACGGCCACGCCTTCCTCACCTTGGGCTGCATTCCGGAGCATAAATGCATCACCTACGCGCAGCTGCGCAACCGGGTGTGTGCCGATGGCAGCGAATGGCTGAAGCCGAACGTGAAGGAATTCTTCTCCTGCAAGCTCAAAGACAACAACCGGGAATACAGCTGGATTGAGCGAGCGTTCCACACTCTGCGCTATTGTGAAGCAGCCAGAGGCATGAAAAAGATTATTCGTTCTCTCAAAAAGTAGACCTCCCTTGCCGCCCGGCCTGAAACAAAAAAGGCCGGGCGGTTTCTCAGATAAGCACTCAGGGGACGATAAAAGCGCCTGTGCCGATGTTATAGAAAAAACTCCTGCTGATTTTATCCCACATACAGGGGGTTCCGGCAGCATCCAGAGCCGGCACAAAATGCCGCACTATGTTTGTTCCCTTACTGATGATGACATAATAGATCCGCATATCAAAGTTGGTCACATTAGATCCATCCCGATTCACACCAAAAATATGTATTGGAAGGTCAACTGGATACAAAGGTGTGCTCAAATCCGCGCGGTATGAATGCACACCGTTATCAAAAGCAGCCTCTCGATTATTTAAATAGTTAAGGCTGGAAACCGCCTTCAATAAAGGGTTCACGCCACCGTTAACAAAAAATGTACTCGCATTCCAGCCAAAGGCGGCACCTCCCACATTCGCAGTAACGCCAGGCACATAAAACCGAGCAGAACCGTCATCATACATGGCACCGGCCGGGTAATTGAACTGCCCAATTTTTGATTCGGCACAAAAACAAGCCATAGCCCCCGTAGAATCATCCGGGCAGATACCGGAATCAATATACTGCGCTCCGGGGCTGCGCAAATACTCAACGGGAGTATATGGCAAAAGCGCTGAAGGCGAACCCTCCTCTGTAAGCAGGTGCTGTATCACATGTCACCTCCTTCCTCATAGTACCAGGAGCGCAGCACATGGTCACCGGCAAGCTCATAGACAGCGCGAATCCAGAAGCCGTCCTTTTCCGGCGGCCGGGGGCAATCGAGCAAGGGGAGATAACCCAGCTTCTGCAAGGTTTCCGGGCTTGCGTTGCTATAAACCACCCCATTTTCCCGCAGGGGATTGCACGCAACGCTGAGCGCCCCGTCATCCGATAGTTTACAATACATCATAACGTTTCCCCCCGGACCAGACCGCGCATCAATACTCCATCACTAAAAAGCACCACGCTGTACCGCTTGTTCGCAGCGGGCACAAAAGCGCCATCGGCCACATCATCGCCGCGCCAGCGCCACTCAGCAGGAGAAGAGAACTCAGCAGCTATGCTGCCGCACGAAAAACTCAGCTCACAGATAAAATCAGCCGCGGGCTCCGACACGTTGAGAGCCAGAGAAGTGGACTCCCCGGCGCGATAGACGTGGTCGGCCTGCAGCTCCAGCGACGCAGAATCAGAATCCACCAGATGCAGAGTTCTCGATTGCGCCGGGCGCCCTGGTATAGACCGCATCACAGCAAGGTCTGACGACAACGTTACAGGATGGCCATCGCCAAAGAACTCCGCCACACAACCGGGAACAGCGGTGCAGAGATGAATGCCGGCCAAATCTGTGATAGTGCACGTCTCAGGACTACGCACCTCATACCGATAATTCAATAAAGTATCAAGTTTTTGTGCCATATAGTGAGGTTAGTTGGTAAATGCACCATACAGAAGGCGGCAGAATAATGCAAGCGATTTACCCGACAGGGAACCTCTTTCAAGCGGAAACGAAGCGCCGGGAAATGAAGCGCCCCCATTCCGCAACAAGGGAAATGGGGGCGCAACAACTCATCAATCCGGGGTAGTGACGGGCACCTTCCATGCAGGTGACTCAGCCGGGAGTATACACGCCCTGTATGTACCACACGAGAAAATAGCACAAGGGGGAACCACTTTCCACTTTTGGCAAACGAAGGGGGGAAGGATTCTCCTATGTTGCAGGTGTTTGACTTGTACACAGAATCATAAGGAAGCAACACGTGGACCACACGTGTCCCAAAGATTATGGAAAAATAGCCCTAAACAACATAAAGGCATAGTATTCTGTGTGAAAATTCGTAGTGGGGTATCAGACGCCTCACCATCGGCAGTAAGCTTTCATCTGTGTCTCTATCGGCGTAAGCCGCTAACTTTCAATATAATGGCGCCTAATTTTAAGACAACCGTTTAAGCCCCCTTTTTCTTGTGCAAAGCATCGTGTGCGTGTATAATCCAACCAACACACAGACATGCAAAACGAAAAAATACACAAGAGAGGTCGC
>SUVL01000013.1 GCA_015062005.1 Akkermansiaceae bacterium | reverse complement strand
GAGTGCTGGAACCGTTGGTCTGTGTGGCGGAGGTGTAGTAGGCGCCGTTGAAGGTGCCGTCGTAGACATAATCTGCCCCTGCCACGTCGCCCAGCGTGAGGTCATAGAAGAAGTCGCCGGATTCGGAAGTCACGGTGCTGTTGGCATCACCGTTCTTCAGACCGGCGATGGAAACATTACCACGTACATTCAGGATGGTTCTGGTCGGAGCATCAGCATCGCTGGTTGAGATACCGTAGCCGTCAGTGGCCTGGCCGATACCGCTCATATCGAACACGGTCTGGCTCCAGGCTGTGCTGGAGTCAGAATCGGCCCCTAAATCGAGTTCCACAATACCGCCGCTGGATGCACCGAAGCGGATAGTGCCGTCAAACCAGCCGGTGGCCTCAGCATCATTGAAGATGTAAATGACCGCATTATTCTCTGCAGCATTGTTGGAAAGGGTCAGCTCACCGCTGCCGGAGAGGGTACCATAGCGGAACTCACCGCTACCCGGCACCTGGTACACGGCATGCGCCGTAGCAGAAACCAAGCCAAACAAGCCACCATTTGCAGACGCCGATTTATGCTCCAGGCTTTCAGCATGCAGGACGTTGCCTTCGCCGCTGACCACTATATTGCCGGAGAATCCCGTGCCCAGGTACAAGTTCCCGCCAGTCAGGCCGAATGATCCGGGAGTGCTGGCTATCTTCTCCCCACCATCCGCCGTATTCCAGGCTCCAAAATAGACAGTGGCCGTGACACTCCCCAAACGGGTGGAATTGGTATAACTATAAAAATCTTCGGCATTCCATGCAGCATTGTGGATATTGCCCCGTGTCAGGGTCTGACCGTTGACTGTGGTCGTGGTGTGGAAAGATGTGTTTTTCCCGGCACCCACAATGTAATCTGCCACTATATCCTCCTCCAGGGGCACTGCGCCGGTGGAGCGCAAAGCCACGCTGCGCGGCATCATCATCATCATGCGGGGGGCGGGAGCATCCGATTGGGTCGGCACTGTTTCCTGGGTGAGCAGTTCCTCCTCTTCCAGCTCTTTTTCCTCCTCCTTCTCAGATTCATCTGCGGCCGGGGCCGTGGCACGGAAATCGGTCAGTGCACCGGGCACATCATTCAGCCCGGGGGCGGTGTAGGACTGCCCAACTGTTAGTGCAGTAAGCCCGGGCAGCTGCGGCTGCTGCGTGCTGCCTGTGCCGGCAGAGGGAGTAAGCACCACGGGAGCCTGGCGGTAGCTGCGTGTGCCACCCGCACCCATACCCCAGGGCGCCACATAGCCGCGCAGTTCGTGGTGCATCACTCGGTCACGGTAAGTTTTGAACAAAGCATCGCGATAAGCCGACATGCTGTTGTCCTTATGGCGCATCGCATCAGCAAAGCGCATCATGAGCTCATCGTTCACCCCGGCAGTCACGTTGATTTTGCCGTAGCCCATGCTGCGCAGGCGGCGGGCCAGGTTTCGCAGCAGCTCGGTGCCTTCGGCGCTCTCCAGGCGGTCATCGTCCTCCAGCAGAGCCTCCAGCACCCACTGCTGCTCTTCTTCCGTGAGCGCGTAATCTGCATTGTCAGAAGCCATGCGGGTGAGCATGTCCTCCAGCTTGCTGCTGCCCACGCGCCAATCGGCGGTCAGCCAGCGGCGGCTGTAGACCTCGGCCCAGGCTTCCTCATACGCCACTGCGGGGGACTTGCCGGCCTCGCGAAGCTCACGCGCACGCTGCTGTGCCTCCAGCCGCAGCGCGGCCTGGCGCTCCAGCCGGGCTTGCATAATCGAGGCATTCCCTCGCAGAGCCGAGGCCTGCTCCTCGGTGTATACCTCCTCAAACCTCTCACCCTTGGCACCAATGACTCGGATGACACGGGGCGCATTCTGCACCTCTTCGCGCGGCATCACCCACCAGTAATCCAGAATTTTCTGCTCCTGTGCCTGCACCGCTCCCATGCCCAGACCTACTGCAGCCACAAAATACTTCACCCATCCACGATGCGGTGATGGTTTCGTGACATCGAACTGAAGATGAACAGAATCAGAGCTGAACATGGCTTAGTAAAAGAGGATTCGTGAGGAGCGGCAATTATACTACCCATCTTTTCTCTTTTTTCAAGACTAATCTCCGTTTTTCCCTGCTCCAATCTACACTACATATAGCACAACATGTAGTTGTTACCCCCCCCCGAAACCACAATATGTAGTTTTGCTCCATATCATCAATTATTAACATATTTACTATTCATTCCTATTCAATAAATTGCAGAAAAACGCCC
Organism: Akkermansiaceae bacterium; assembly: GCA_015062005.1. GTDB lineage: Bacteria > Verrucomicrobiota > Verrucomicrobiia > Verrucomicrobiales > Akkermansiaceae > Akkermansia. Next base: position 67,802 of record SUVL01000013.1, on the reverse strand, counting down.
GAAACGTGAGGTCCCGGGCGGTATGACAGAAAAAGGAAAGGTATTCCGGCAGCAGATTTACTGTTTTTCGGCAGCAAAGCGTTCGATGGAGGCATCCAGGATACGGCAGGCGGTCTCCACACCGAAGAAATCGCCGACCTCGGTTTTCTTATTCTGAAGCGTTTTGTAGGTGAGGAAGAAGTTCTGAATTTCCTGCAGGTAGTGCGGAGGGAGGTCTTCCAGGGTGTTCACATGCTCATAGCGGGGGTCTCCCACGTTCACCGCAAGGATTTTGACGTCGGGCTTGCCGCAGTCAATCATATCCATGCCGCCGATGATGCGGCAATCCACATAGCAGCCCGGAAAAGTGGGCGCCGAAGTGAACACCAGAATATCCAGCGGGTCACCATCCAGATACCGGGTATCTTCCACAAAGCCATACTCGGCTGGGTAGTAGACGGAAGAATACAGCACGCGGTCAAGCTTGATGCGGCCGGTCTTTTCATCGACCTCATACTTATTGCGACTTCCCATGGGGATTTCGATACGTGCCTCTACGATGCGCGGGGTACTCATGATTCCGTATGTTACCAATAGATTGCCTGTATGTCAAGAAGACGCCCCCATTTCTTCCAAAATAGCTAAGGCTCAGCGATAGACCATCACAGGGCCGGTGATAGGGGACTGCACCGATTTAATCTTACGCAAAGCATTGATAAACAAGGATGCAGCTTCATCCACCTCCTCTGCAGAAGTGTAGCGGGAAAGAGAGAAGCGGAGGGATTCCCGCACCTGTTTATCAGTCAGGCCCATAGCCAGCAACACATGACTGGGCTGCGGTTCTGCACTAGTGCAGGCTGAGCCGGTAGAGCACAGAAAGCCGGCCGGTTCCAGCAGCAGGGAGAGCGATTCCGCAGATACCCCCGGCACCCGCATATTCAGCACGTGCGGCAGTCGCGGTGCAGCTGCGCCATTGATACAAATCTCTATCCCCTCCGCGGTAAGAGCCGCCACAAAACGGTCACGCAGAGCAGAAAGCGCCTTATACGACTCAGCTGCCGCAAGAGCCATTTCCGCAGCCTTGCCGAAACCGATGATGCCCGCCACGTTCTCGGTTCCGGCGCGGCGGTAATCCTCCTGGGCTCCACCGGTGAGATAGGGGGAGCATTCCGTTCCAGTGCGGACATAGAGAGCCCCAACCCCCTTGGGGCCATGCAGTTTATGAGCCGAAAGCGAGGCAAAGTCAATGGCATAATCATGCAGGGAGATGGGCAACTTACCCGCAGCCTGCACCAGGTCCACATGCACACGGGCACCCGCCTCGTGCGCAGCTGTTGCCAGAGAGCGGACAGGCTGAATCACGCCCGTTTCATGATTTGCCCAGGCAAAGCTGGCGCCATCATGCCCGGGCAGCAGCTCGCGCCACTCAGGCACATCCGCCTGACCATTGCTCAGCACCGGTGCTGCATCCCCACGCGCCGTGCGAAGCGTGGCGGGATGCTCGGTGGCAAGGGTAAGTACGTGCCTGAACTGGGCCAGCGCGGCGTTGCTGGCTTCTGTGCCGCCGGAGGTAAAGATAATCTCCGAAGGCGCCGCTCCCACCAAGGCTGCGACCTGCTCGCGGGCTTGTTCCATGGCCCTGCGCACCCCCTTTGCCGCCCCATATGCAGCGGAGGGATTGAAAAACAGCTCCTGCAGGTACGGCAACATGGACTCCAGCACCTCCGGTGCCAGGGGAGTGGTGGCGTTGTTATCCCAGTATATCATACACTGCCTTTCACCTGCGCTATGATATTAAAAACATTTTGCGGCACGCAGGCCTTTACCCAGCGCTGCCACCCGGCCACACCTGTAAAACCACGTACGAAGGAAGAGGATAATCCCTCCAACTCCGGCGGCGGAACCAGGAAAAGAGTCTGGATGGTCGGTGCCATGCGGGCATTCATACGAGCCATGGGTTTTTCATATTCCAGGTCGGTGGCATTCCTGATACCTCTCAGCAGATGCGTGGCGCCCATACGCACGGCATAATCCACCAGGAAGCCCGAGTTCATCCCCTCCACGCGGACATTGGCCGGGCCATTCACCAACATGCCCCGCAGCGCTTCCTGCCGCTGTCTTTCTGTCAGAAAGGACTTTTTGTCCGGGTTGGCTGCCACCAGCACCACCAGCTCATCAAAAAGCCGGGCCCCCTGCTCTATCATCCACAAGTGGCCGTTGGTAGGAGGATCGAAGCTCCCCGCATATATACCAATGCGTTTCATACCGCCGCATGATACACCGCTGCATAGGTGGTTGTCAAGCCTGCCATCGCTTCCGCCCCATATGTGTCCCAAAGATTATGGGGTACTTCTAAAAACTCGAAACTAATCAACAAATTGGAATTTGGCGTTGTCGGAGCACGGGACTTCAGTCCCGAAATCACGGTGCACATAATCGGGACTGAAGTCCCGTGCTCCGACAAAGTTTCCCCACAAATTCCAATTTAGTGACTTTTTAGAAGTCCCCTATGGAAAAATAGTCCTAAACAACATCAAGGCATAGTATTCTGTGTGAAAATTCGTAGTGGGGTATCAGACGCCTCACCATCGGCAGTAAGCTTTCATTTGTGTCGCTATCGGCGTAAGCCGCTAACTTTCAATTTGTCAATCGTAAATTGTCAATCGTAAATCCTCGTGTCCCAAATCTTTGGGACACGCGTGGTGCGTGTGACATGTGGTGGAAAAGGACTCACTTTTTACTTTTCTTTACAAAAAAAACGGCTATAATACTGCGGTAGTATAGCATGTCTGGCCCAATCAATAGAAAACGGACAAAAAAGCGAGCAGAGGAAGAAACTTCTCTGTGGGGCTTCTTGTTTAAGAATGAAGAACAGGGCGAGGACATGACCAGGAAAGCATTTTTCGGCCAACCGGCAGAGGAAGATGAGGCAGATGATTCAGAGCCGCCGGCTCATCCCCTTGCGGTTCTGTGGCGGAAGTTTAATTTCTGGAGTTTACTGGCTATCACCATTTTTGTGGTATTCACCGTTGTTCTGGTAAATGCGCTCACCCGCATGTGGACACCCCAGAATATGCGCGACATAGCAGGCTACTCCGATAATGGAAGTGCCAGGGATCTGCCAGCCATCCTGAGCAATGCCAACGGCCAGGAAATCAGCTTTACCGAAGCTGAAATCAACCGTTTCCTGCGCGAAACATGCCGGATCCGCCAAACGGGTATTTTTTCCATTATTGCTCATGGGCACGGCATCGGCGTACGCATTCATGATGGATACGCAGAACTGGTCATAGACCGGATGATTGGTGCCAACATTCACCAGACAACCTCCGTCAACCTGACCTTCTACCAGGAAACCGAACATGGACGCCCTGTGCTCAAAGTTGACTTCAGAGGAGGCGAACCGCTGACAGGCGATGTGCAGCGCGGCGGCAGCATCGGGACCTTCGGGATTCCCAGCCGCCACGTCAGCATGCTGGGGCCTGCGCTCAGAACCCTTCTGGACTGTTATCCGAAAATGGTGAAAACCATAGAAGAACAGGGGTATTGCCCCTACTTCACCAAGGGACAGAACGGCAACGAAAGCCGGGTCCGCCTTGTTCCTTACCGCCCTTCATAAAAATAAACAATCATCAATCAGAATAGAATCATGAATCCGCGTCGTCTGCTTCTGCCGTTTATGGCTGCCATCACAGCAGTGAGTCTCAGTTCCTGCATTTTCCAGCAAATCGCCAGTAACTTCATTCGCGATGAATACCCGGGCGAACGCCCCCCGCACGTCATCGCGGATGCTGAAGGCAAACCTGCCAGCGCCAACTGGATCAAGGTGAATCCGTACGACCTGCCGCCCTCAGGCCACCTGGACGGCCGTATTGAGTACGCAGAAGACGGGCTTCCCTTTGCCCTGCCTTGCGAGTTCTCCAATGTGCTCGTATCTCCGTACGAACCTCACTACCAGCTTGATTACACCAACAGCAAAGTTGGTGACAAAGTGTGGGACCCCTACACCAAAAAGGCATTTTATATCCCCCGTTTCATGACCATCAACTAATTGAGTCACGCCATGAGCGCCGATTCCAAACCACCCAAAGCAAGCGTCGCCCAGAAAACGGGAGCATTGGCTTACCGGATTTTCTGCGGTATTCTCCGCCTGCTGGATATCCGACTGGTTGCGATTTTCGGTCGCTGCATTGGTTATCTCGTATGGGCGGCCGCACCTGGCAGGCGCCGGATAGTAGCGCGCAACATGCGCATTGTCGTGGATCCGACGCTCAGAGGCAGCAAGTTATCTGCCCTGGTGCGCCGCAACATAGTGCGCACCACCATGAACATGGCCTGTACCTTCAAGACAGGCCTGATGACGGAAAAGGAATTTTCCCGCTCTGTTTCCCTGGCCGGAGCTGAATGTTTCGAAGAAAAAGCAACAGGAGGAGAGTGCGTCATCGGCTGCATTCCGCATGCCGGCAACTGGGAAGTTCTGGCACGCATTCGTCCGCTTTTTCCCAAGGTCAAACGATTCGGCTCCATGTACCGGCGTCTGGATAACCCGGTGCTTGAGGAAATCGTGTACAAAAGCCGCACCCGCTATGGTTGCGAAATGTTCAGCAGCCAGAGTGGGCTCAAGGAAGCGTTCCGGCTCTCCAGTGAAGGCGGTATGCTGGGCGTTCTGAGCGACCAGTTTACCCAGCAGGGCATCTTCCTTCCCTATTTTGGCAAGGTGACCGGCACTACGCCGCTGCCTTCCCTCATATACAAGCGCTGCCGTGGTAAAGGCCACCTCTTTGCTGTATCCACCCGAAATACCGGGCTTGGCCGCTGGGAGGCCACATTGAGCCGCGAGATTCAAATACCGGAAGGCAGCCGCGATTCGGCAGCCATCACATTTGCCGTCAACCAGGCGCTGGAAGAAGTACAGAAGGAAAGTATCATTGATGGATTCTGGATGCACCACCGCTGGAAATCCACCAGCAGGTTTGCACCTGAAGTGGATGATACGCAGCGAGAAATAATCCGCAAGTATGCCACGCTGCCGTTCCGCATTGTCATCTGCGTGCCAGAAGCATTTGAGGAAGCCCTCTGCACCATTCCCTTCATGAGGGAATTGAAGGCATGTCGCCCGGATATACAGCTGAACATAGTCTGCCCGGCAGAGCAGAAAGCGTTCTGGCTCACGCAGGATTACGTAACGTACGCAGTAACGACAGACAAGCCGCTGCAGCAGCTTGAAGCAGATGAATTATATAAGGATGGTCCCTATGATTTTCTATTCATGCTCAGCGAAAACGGTCGGGTGTTCCGTGAAATGAAAGGGCTCATGCCCATCTTCTCGAGCGGTTTTTCCACCAATCCCTTCCAGAAGAAACTGCGCACCAGGTACGTGCTCCCAGTTGGTGAAGCACCAGAACCCAGAATCGAAGATTACCGGAATCTGGCGAGCTGGCACATATCGCTCACCCAGCAACCGTACGCAGATCCGGCCAAGGGTAACCCGACGGCAGAGGGTAACTTTATCGCCCCCTTCTCAACCCTCGGTACGGCCGATTCCTGGCAAACTGAAAAATGGAAGGATGTAGTACACCGCCTGGGTGCAGAGACACGTCTGCTTGCGTTGGAAACCGACCGGGCCCGCGCTGAAAGCCTGGCAGCCGAGCTCGGGATACCGAGCGTGATTGTGAAGCCGGAAACGGTGGCGGATGAGCTGGGACCACACTGCAAGCTCTACGCAGTGGATGGCCTGCTGCCGCAACTGGCCGCGCTGGTGGGTTGCCCCTGCCGGGTCATTATGAGTAGCCGTCTGGCAGAAGTGTATGGTCCCGCAGGTGAAGGGCACCGGACATTTACGCAACATACACCGTGCCACCCGTGCTACCGGGCTGAATGCGACCAGAGCCAGCCCTGTTCGGCTGGAATCACAGTGGAAGATTTCCTCTCCTGATAAAGGAAAAGCCGCACGGGACAGGGTGCGGCTTTTTTCTTTCAGCTGTCTTCCGGAGCCAGCATGAACATCAACCGGTCAACGCCGTAATGAGAAACCTCCTGCCAGAGGGTTTTCTCCATGGCCGCCACGTGGCTGGCGCGTTCCTCGGGGCTCATACCATCCACGGCGTCCTGACCATAGATTTCGGTCAGAGAGCGCGCGGCCAGGCGCGTTACCAGCTCCTCCCAGAAGGTGGAATCGCGGTACTCGTCCAGCACATCTGAATAAAATGCATTTTCAATGTACGGGCGCTTGAAGAACCAGTAGCCACAATCCGGGTTCAGTTCCATATCCCGGGCGATGGAGGGCACCGTGCGCCCGGCTTTAATCAACTCAACAAGGAGTTTCTGCCACGCATCTGCACGCGGGTTGCGCCCATCTGGCATAGCCTGCCCCAGCACAGTGAGGGACATGGCGCATATCTCTGCCAGATTGCGCATTTCACTCTCTGTAAGCTCCAGGGTTACTTTTCCCATAGGATAAGATTATTCCAGCCCAAGCTGCATGCGGGCTTCTTCCGTCATCATGCCCTGATTCCACGGCGGGTCCCACACAAACTCCACGTCGACATTCTTCACGCCATCCAGTGCGGCGATTCCCATTTCCGCCTCGGCCATGATGTGCGGGCCCATGCCACAGCCGGGAGCAGTCAGGGTCATCTGAACACTCACATGGCTCCCCCCTTCTTTCTGGGGTATGACCTCCACGCCGTAAATGAGCCCGAGGTTCACAATATCAACGGGAATCTCAGGGTCATAGATATTACCGAGCACCTTCCACACTCTTTCCTCGAGAGTCAGGTTCTCATCACTCTCCTGCACCACCTGAGAAGCGGCAATGATGCCGGCCCGGGCTGCTTCTTCGCGGGAAATGCGCACCAGGCCGATATCCGACGCCGCCGTGATGGAATTGCCCAGCATCTGGGTCACATAGATACGGGACCCCTCCGGCAGAATGACGGCATTTCCTGCCGGAATCTGGATGGCGGCCGTCTCAGCCTCCGTTATCACTTCCTGGTTCAACATAGTGCGCGGCAATTATGGCAGAAAATGCCCCGCATGCAAGGCAAATCTGAAAGGATGACTCAAATCTGCTGCAAAATCCACAGAACCAAATCATGATAGGTTAAGTAGATATCCTGGGCGCAAGCCTGAAAATCCTGCGCATACCCCCGCAGACTGATAACACCGAAACAGCGCAACACCAGCAGCAACGCTGCAATGTTGGTGAGCATGATAATCATGAAAGAAAAGACGACGCCGTTCTCCAGCAGGTCCGGTTGCTCACGGGGAATAACCCAGAGCGTCCAATAAAGGTGAAATACCCACCAGAAACCGAATCCGGCGTAGAACCATGCCTCGAAGTCTTCAAAAGGAACCAGCCAGTTTGCAATGAAGAAGCAGCTCAGCCACACGAGCATCCACAGTGGCACAAAATAGGGAGCCAGGGAAACAAAAACATTATCCGCATCCGTATCCACATAACCGCCTTCCAGGTCAACGCTGACCGCCTGCACCTTACCGAAACTCAGCAGAGCCGCCAGAGCATGCGTGAACTCGTGCCCCGCCACATAGGCAAACATCAGAATGGGATCAATGAGCCTGAAATACTTTACGGAAACAAACACAAGGGCTCCCATAATCGAAAACCAGACCTGCTCGCTCTGCCAGAACGCCAGATTCCCCACAACCGGCGCAGCGTGGTACAACTGCTGCAACAAGGCAAACACCATCACCACCGAGAGCGGTAACAAGGCACACAAACCAATTACGAGGCGGATGGCGCGCTTCCACCCATGAATCGGCTGCCAATCTGCCACTTCGTCCATACCGTACGAGGGCTCGACAGATTGCCAATAAGCAGCCTGAACCTTGAAGCGGCGAATCATGTTCACCGGGGTGGGCTTGAGGTGCTCCACTTCATGGGGGCGCTTTACCGGCAGGCGCCAGTCCCCGAACTCCGGTTGCGGAGTGCGGGATCGTGACTTGGTGTGGCGGGGGCGGTTCATGCCTGTGCAGCAGGTCTGATATCCTGGATGGAAATGGAAAGCGATGTACGGCCACGCCACACGTTGCGGTCAATCGTGAAGGCGATATCCCACGGCGGGTCAGGTAGCTTTACGGAACCACCATTGAAGTACATGGCATCACATTCGCAAGCACCCTGCCTCAGCCCGAGTCGCAGGTGGTTACCTTGCAAGTGGCGGGGTGCATCGGTAAGCATCACGTTGCGACTCATAAACACCGGCTGAGGATTCGAATTCCCGAAGGGTTCCAGCAACTCATAGCTATCCAGCAGATCCAGGGTCAGTTCCGGAAAGGTCACTTCCGCATCCACATTCAGCACCGGCGTGAGATGCTCAGGGTCAACACTCTCCTGCACAAAGCGGTTGAAGCGCTCGCGGAACGCGTCTATCATTTCCTCTCGAATCACCAGTCCTGCCGCCATATCATGGCCGCCACCGGAAATCAGCGTGTCAGAGCAGGCGTGAATCGCCTGCACCAGGGACACTCCGGTAATCGAGCGACCACTGCCCTTGCCAATTCCATTTTCGTCCAGTGAAATCACGAAGGTCGGCTTGTGGTAGCGGCGCATCAGCAGAGAAGCCACAATTCCCACCACCCCCGGGTGCCAGGTGCGGGAACCCAGCACAATCACGCTATCCCGGCTGGGAGAAAAGGTGCGGGCCAGCATCTCCATGGCTTCATGGCGAATTTTCTCCTCTTCCTGCTGGCGGGCCCGGTTGTGCAGTTCCAGGCGTTCGGCCAGTTCCATAGCCACGGCCGAGTCCCGGGTCATCAGGAGGTTCAAGGCATCCAGCGGGCTGTCCATGCGCCCGGCTGCATTCAGACGGGGTCCGATGCGGAAGGATACATGGCTGGCAGACGGGCGGCGGTTCAGGTTTGTGACCCGGTTAAGCGCCTGAATGCCGATATTGCCACCACTCTCCATCACACGCAGACCATGGCGGGTGAGCAGGCGGTTTTCTTCCACCAGCGGCACGATATCCGCCACTGTGGCAATAGCCACTACATCCAGGTGCTGTTTCAGGTCAAAATCAGGCAGACGCCGCAACTTGAGCATGGCGTGTGCGAGTTTGAACACCACGCCGGCACTGCAGAGGTAGGTGAAGGGGCTCCCCTCCTCCAGCTTGGCGTTCACCACAGCCACCGCCGGTGGTCGGCCGTGCGTGCTGGCCTCGTGATGATCCAGAATCACCACATCAATCCCCTGCCCCTGCAGCCAGGCGACTTCATCCACTGACGAAGTTCCACAGTCTACCGCAATAATCAAATCCGGTTTCCTGCCGCACTTGGAAATGGCGTTGGCCATGCCTTCCTCACTCAGGCCGTAACCTTCGCGGGTGCGCACGGGGATGAAGTAGTCGGTGCGGATACCGTAGGCCCGCAGAATCGAATACAGGAGCGTGACAGAGCTCACGCCGTCCACATCGTAGTCTCCATAGATGCAGACGTGCTCGCCGTTGTCTGCCGCGCAGAAGATGCGCTCAACGGCTGCATCCATCTCCCGCATAGCAAAAGGGTCTCCCAGATCCGCCAGCCTGGGTCTTAGGAATCTTAGTGCCCTGTCCCGGCCGGAAATGCCCCTCTGGGCCAGCAACTTTCGAACCAGCAGCGGCAGCTGCGCGTTCAGTTCCTCTCCAAAGTCCACACTTCCGTCCATTGGGCGTAATTCCCAACTGAACTTAGTACTCATGGGGCGATTCTATCATCCTGCCCCATACTGCGTCAAGCGTGAAATAACAGGATGCGCGGGACAAACCACACGTGTCCCAAAGATTTGGGACACGTGGATTTACAATTGACAATTTACGATTGACAAATTGAAAGTTAGCGGCTTACGCCGATAGAGCCACAAATGCATGCTTACTGCCGATGGTGAGGCGGGAGATACCCTACTACGAATTTTCTCACAGAACACTATGCTCTTGTATCGTTTAGGACTATTTTCTCATAATCTTTGGGACACATGTGGGGACAAACTTACGGCTTGTCTGAGCCGGGTGTTGTGGTAAAATGACGGTATGAGAGCTTCACACCTTATCATGCTGCTGGCTCTGGGCTGCATCACTGCGCTGCACAGCTGCCGCCCTCCGGAGAGGGGCCACGCAACCCCTGAAGCGGCAGAGGAACTGGCGCTTATCACCTCATTCATACCAGAAGTAGGAATTGATGAAGTGCTGGAGCTGCCGGATGCTCAGGAAGTGTTCACCCTGATGGCGGAGTTTTCCGCCAATCCGGATGCACGGCGCGCAATGCCGGCATCGGGAATCACCATGCTGCACCTGGCTTGTTTGTTCAAGAAGGCAGAACTGGCCCGCTGTCTGCTGCTGGACGGCGCCGACCCGAATGCCACTACAGTTTCGGGAGAATCCCCGCTGGCGCTGGCAGTATCCATACGTGGCGTGGAAGAGGCAAGTATCACTGATGAGCAGATGATTCAGCTCATCGACAACCTGATTGCAGGAGGGGCTGATTTGAACAGGCACGTGGGCGATGATATGCCGCTGTTAAATTATGCAGGTTTGTGCTGCTACAGTGAAAAAATCTTTCTGCACCTGATGGATAAGGGATGCCAGCCGGACGAAACGACCTGCCAGGCACCCGCCATGATGGGGTGGAACACAGCACTGCAACGCCTGCTGGACAAAGGCGCCGGAAAGGTTCCGGGAGCACTGGATACCATGCTCCTCATGGCTGCGGCCAATCTGCATAAAGACACCGTCCAGTTGCTGCTGGATGCCGGGGCAGATGTAAACGCACACCAGCTCAGCGGCACAACCCCGCTGCTGGAAGCAGCTGGCCATTTGCTCTCTCCGGCAGAGGAGGAAGAGACGGAGCGTCGGAACGCCATTCTTGATGTATGTGCCTTGCTCATCAAGAAGGGGGCCGACCCGGAACTTGCCGAAATGCGCCAGGACGGCTCACCAGCATTCCGCGCGGTGGACATCCTCACCAAAGATGCCGGTATTCTCAACGAGCTCAACCAGCGTGGTGTGAATCTCGCACCGGCAGACATCCAGTTCACCAGCGGCGTCTCCCTGCTGGAACAAATAGGGAAAGCAGCCGTTCTGGAGAAAATCCCCCCGGTTGAAGCATTTGAGGCCATTGCAACTGTGCTCAATCCCACGCAGGAAATGCTCCAGCACCCCAGTTACCACGATATCCTCCCCATGGCCGTGGAACTGCTGCACAGCATCGACCCCGCCAGGGCATCGCAACACGTTGCAGCCATGCCCATCTGGAGCGGTGCAGACGCATGGGACAAAGGGCACGGCGACTGTCTGCTCCCTGCTCTCACCAAGTGCGAAAGCCTGGTGCTGCCCAAGCAGATTATCTGCGCCGCTGCTGAGCACCTGAACCAGGCAAATAAGGCAGATAATGCCGCCTATATGGTGGAACTGCTTTCCCGCTGCCCGGATTCGGAATCCGAAATCGAGCAATATTGCCATCATGACTCCAAGCCACTGGCCGCAGGAGCCCTGGCGGCAAGACTCCGTAAGGCCGGATTACCGACGCCGCGCGATGGAGATGTGCAAATCTGGCTGGAGAACAACCAGAAAACAGCAGATTCCCCAATCCTGAAAAAGGCGGAACTCCTGACCTCACTCTCCCGCCTGTGGTATGGAGACATGCTCCCTGCTGAACAGGAGGAAATGCTCAAGGCCATGGAGGAAATAGGAGCCACGCAGGCTGCGGCCAGATACCGGGCCATCGCGGCTGCCATGGATGACCCGGATGAGCTCGACAAACTCACTGCTGACAGCGCTTCCTGGAAATTTGAACTCGAAATAGCAACCGCCCGCTTTATCCTCACGCATTCAGCAGCATTTCTTACCCCTGCACCCTAATTACAGATTGACAGCCGGGCTGATTTCCTTTAAATTCTAAGAAAGTAATGTGGATATGCCGAACAGCACTGGTCGCGCTCTGCACCGCAGGACTCACTGCGGCGCAGGAGCCTGTATCCCCCACCCCGGTGGAGGTGCTACCCTCCCTGCTGGATGTTCTCCCGCTTCCGGAAGGAGATTCGCAGGGAGATACGCTGCTCATTACTGCTGCCAGGGCAGCGGGCAGCATGCCTTCTGCCGCGAGGGCGCAACTATTGGATCCCTTCCTGTTGCAATTACTGAAGCTGGGGTATGACCCGCTGCATGAGAACAAGGCAGGCTGCAATGCGGTGTTCTACCTGTCCGGCGTGCCGGACTTCTACCAACAGCTCCATGCCGCAGGGCTTATCCCCCGCGAACTGGCTCTGCGTATTCCCCATGAGGAAGGCGCCCTGCTGCGCTACATGCGGCTGAGGAACAACCAGGCACTGCTGTCAAAGTCAGCAGGGAGCCACCAGTACCTGATGCGGCGCTACTGCACCCCCGCCATGGAGCGAGCTCAACGGCTCATGCAGAATTACCTGGGTGCCACCTCGCTCTCACGCATACCGGAAGGCGCGTTCGGAGATTGCCTCACCTTCATGCACCTGTCCAGCCCGCAGGGCGCCGAAGGGTTCATTAATTCCCTGACTCTCTGGGAACATGGCGAACACTTCCTGGAAGAAATACCCGCCCACCTGCTGGACACCCTGCACAGCATGGACTGGAAAGTGAACCCGGACTTACTACGCAAGGCTCTCCACAAGCTGGGCACCCTGCTCCCTGTAAGCAAGGATGACCTGATTGAATGTGCCGCCTCAGCCCCCATGTCAAAGATTCTGGAAATGCTCACCCAGCACGAAGGGATGGGAGCCATGCCGGAATTGCAGCAGTATGCAGCGGCGTTCGACCCGGAAATCGTCCATACGGCGCTTGCCCTGCAAATGAAGCTTAAAGGATTGCCCCGCCCATGGGAGGCAGACTTTGCCAAGCTGCAGTCCCCTGAGCTGCAGGAGATACGCGATGCTCTGCGGGCAGACGCAGCCATCCGCTACGGGCACATGGACTCCCTGAATGGAGCCCATCTCACAGCAGCAGCCTCGCTTTTCCGCAAGCATAACATGCCCCGCCATGCCGACATGATGGAAGGGATAGTAGAGAACGGGCGCATCGTCTTACGGCCAGAGTTACGCCCGGCATTCCGCACGCGCTACGAAGAATTGCAGGAAGAAGCCCCGCATGTGGCTCTGCTTCGCTATCTCATGGAACATGAGGAACTACTGAAACCCGGGGAGGCGCAGCCATGAAGCGAGGGCTGGTGTCCCTGTGGCGCGTGCTGCTCTATCCCACCAGGCTGCACGTTATTTGTGTTCTGATTGCACTGGGGTGCTGCATACCCATCATTTTTCCAGAAATTCTCCCTGCCGGCAATATAAAGGCAGGACAGCAGTATGCCGGAACAGGGCTTCTCGCAGCTACCAGCCTCTCCGCGCTCATGATGCTGATATCAGCCGCCACACACATGCTGCGCTTGAGCAACACCCGGGCGTTCGGCCAGGTGTTCAAGTGGATGCTTGCCTGGGGAATCGGTCTTGCGCTGTACATACTCCTCGCCATTGCGGCGGATGTGTCGCCGCCTCTCACCCCTGAGGAAAACAAACCCATTCAAGATTCGGATACCCTTCATTCCCCTCGCGAACAGCTGAACGGACCGGCTTCACTCGTCATACCAGTTGATACGGCAAACCAGCCGACCGGCAGGCTTGCAGAAACGCCGAACCTGATTGAGCTGGAAAGAGCGCACGAGGAGTTGTTCAAGAGCTATATCGGCGGTTCTCCCCGCTGGTCCGGGCAGGATGGTGATGACACCTTCTATTCCAAACCCGGGCACCTGGTCATGGTGCCACCCACCACCTCCGGGGCACCGGGGCTGGTACACGTGTGTTTCCGGCGGCTGGTGGAAGGAGACCCGCTTCCTCAGGGATATGTGGTAATGCAACCCGGAGAACCCTTCCCAGAGCCAGAAAATGTAAATCAACAGATTCCTGATATAGCCTTGGATCTGGGTAGAAATCATTTCCTGCTGCTGGCATGGCGCGGCAGCGTACACAGAGAAACTGCCATTCGCGCGATTAATGCTGCCATCTCAGCCACTGACACGCGCATGCAGCCGCTGCTCAAGTCTCCCACGCCGGAAACCGTGCAACGCATGCTCAATGGCCGCGAATCCTATCCCGGCAGCACCCCGGAATTCCGGCTCAGCGAACCGCTGGCACAAGAGGGGGCTTACCAGGCCGAAATCTACGCCAACCCCGGTGAACCCGGCGTCATCCTGGTCTACATCAAAGACCTGGCCACGGGAGATACGCTGCGGCTGCTTAACTGCCCTGCCCGGTTCTCCGGGAAGAAGGATGAACTGTTCCGCCACGATATTCCCGGGTCCATGCCCAATTGGATACGCAGCCGCACAGAAGGTGACATTTCCAACATCTTCCCGGCCAACACCCCGCTTTTCGCCATCAAGAGAGGCCAGCAGCACCAGTATTTCGGCGTGGCTTTCGAGGTGTGGTTCAAACCCTCCGATGTCCGCGAGCAACGCCGCATGCTGCTGCGCCGCTGCTACAAGGTGCAGGCCTACGACCCACCCGCCCCTGAAACCCAGACGGCTGACACCCCGCAGACTTGACAAATAACGGTACTGCGGGCATACTCCCCGCGTTATGTTACATCTACACGATACACAGTCGGGGGCGATGAAGCCCGTGCAGGCAGAAGACGGCAAGCAGCTGCGCTTCTACTGTTGCGGCCCCACCGTGTATGCCGCAGCCCACATCGGCAACTTCCGCACCTTCGTGGTGCAGGACGTGTTCCGCCGCGTGGTGGAGCTCGGCGGGCTGCGCACCAAGCACGTACGCAACCTCACCGATGTGGATGACAAGACCATCCGCAACTCCCAGGCTCAGGGCATGCCGCTGGGAGAATACACTGCCAAGTGGACAACCAAGTTCCACGATGACTGCAAGGCGCTCAACTGCCTTTCCCCGCATGTGGAGCCCAGCGCTGTAGGCCACATCAAGGAACAGCTCGACATCGTCCGGATGCTCATGGACAAGGGGCACGCCTACCAGAGTGAGGATGGTTCCATCTACTTCCGCATTTCTTCCTATGCCGACTACGGCCGCCTGGCCCACCTGGACCGCCAGGAGCTCGACCTCGGAAAAACCGCCAATACCCGCGCCGATACGGATGAATATGAAAAGGACAGCGTGGCTGACTTCGTGTTATGGAAAGCCCGCCGCCCGGAGGATGGTCCGAACTTCTGGGAATCCCCCTGGGGCGAAGGCCGCCCCGGCTGGCACCTGGAGTGCTCAGCCATGAGCCACAAGTACCTGGGCGATACCTTTGACCTGCACTCCGGCGGTGTGGACCTGGTGTTCCCGCACCACGAGAATGAGATAGCCCAGAGCCGCTGTGCCTGCGGGGGTGAGTTCGCCCGCCACTGGTTCCATGTAACCCACCTCCTGGTAGATGGCGCCAAGATGAGCAAGAGCCTGGGCAACATGTACACCCTGGATCAGCTGCAGGAAATGGGCTACACCCCCGCCGCCCTGCGCTACGTGCTGGCCGGTGCCTACTACCGCCGCCCGCTGAACTTCACCCTCACCGGCATGAAGGATGCCACCAGCGCCCTCAACAAACTGGGTCGCTTCGATAAGGAACTCGCCAAGGCAAGCGGTGCCAAGGAACCCACCTACCGCGACCTTGTGAAGAAGGCCCCTGCCCTTGGCGCCTTCCAGCCTGCATGGGACAGTCTGGAAGATGACCTGAACAGCCCGGAGGCCCTGGGGCATGTATTCAGCGCCATCAAAGGAATCAAACCCGCTGAGATGGCTCCCGCCGAGGCCGAAAAGGTATGGAAGGCCTTCCGCTTCATCATGGAGGCCCTCGGCCTGCAACTTCCCGACCCGGATGCCGATATCGAAGTCCCGGAGGATATCAAAGCCATTGCCGATGAACGCTGGGCGGCCCGCCTGGCCAGGGACTGGGCCACTGCCGATGCGCTGCGCGGCAAGCTCGCCGAGCTGGGCTGGGCCATGAAGGATGGCAAGGACGGCTACAAACTCACCAAAGCTTAATTTCATCTCACCATGGACAACAAAGACCTTTCCCTGCTCGGTAAGCACACGGACTTCTTCCACAGCCCGGAAGAAGCGAAGCTGGAGGCATTCCCGAACCGCAGCCCGCAGCGCCGCTACGTGGTCACGCTCGACACGCATGAGTTCTCCTCCCTCTGCCCCGTAACCGGCCAGCCGGACAGCTGCCACCTCACCATCACCTACTGCCCGGCAGAAAAAGTGGTGGAAACAAAGAGCCTCAAATACTACCTCGTTTCCTTCCGCAACTACGCCGCTTTCAATGAGCAGGTGGTGAACCGCATTCTGGATGACCTCGTGGCTGCCGTCGCCCCTGCCTGGATGAAGGTGACCGGCCGCTTCGGTGCCCGCGGCGGCATTCAGCTCACCTGCGAGGCCGAACACAACCCGGAGAACCGCCCTGCATGAAAGTAGCCGTCCTCCTCTCCGGCGGGCTGGATTCCACCACCGCTTTGCACTGGGCGCTGCGCCACCACGAGGTGGTCTGCGCCCTTTCCTTCGACTACGGCAGCAACCACGCCGCGCGTGAACTCGCCTGCGCCCGCTGGCAGGCGGAGCACTGCGGCGTGCCCTACTGCGAGATTGACCTGCGCTCCGTCTCCGCCCACCTCGAAAGTGCCTTGCTCAGTGGTGCAGCAGCCATCCCCACCGCCGACTATGCCGAGGAGAACATGAAACAGACGGTCGTACCCTTCCGCAACGGCATCTTCCTGTCCATCGCCGCCGGCATTGCAGAAAGCAAGGGCGCCGAGGGGCTCGTCATCGCCGCCCACGGTGGCGACCACGCCCTCTACCCCGACTGCCGGGAGGAATTCATGGCTGCCATGTCCGCGGCCATCACTCACGGCACCTACGCCAGGCTGCAGATACTCCGCCCCTTCATTGCTGCCAGCAAGGCAGAAATCACCGCCATGGGAGCCAGTCTCGGCGTAGACTTCGCCCACACCTACTCCTGCTACTGCGGCGGAGAGCAGCACTGCGGCCAGTGCTCCACCTGCCGTGAACGCCGCGCCTCTTTCGCAGCCGCCGGAGTTCCCGACCCCACCAGTTACCAGACATAATATGCCCCAGCTGGGCTCAATTATTCATTTTAGGCTGGAAAAGCGGTGTAAGCCGGAGTATAATGCACCACGTTATGGCAACACCTCCTTTTGTCTACCAGGAAATGTTCCCCATGGGGGAAGACACGACGAAGTACCGTCTGCTCACCAAGGATTATGTGAGCGTAAGCGAATTTGAAGGCAAGCCCATCCTCAAGGTTGAGCCGGAGGGTCTGCGTCTGCTGGCGGAGACCGCCTGGCACGATGTGGCATTCTACCTGCGCCCGGAGCACCTGAAGATGGTGCAGGACATCCTGCTGGACCCCACCGCCTCTGAGAATGACAAGAGCGTGGCGCTGACCATGCTGCGCAATGCCGAGGTGGCCGCCCAGGGGGTTCTGCCGCTCTGCCAGGACACCGGCACCGCCATCTGCGTGGGCAAGAAGGGCCAGCAGGTGTGGACGGGCTACAACGATGCCGAGTATATCTCCCGCGGCGCGTACGATTGCTACACGAAGAACAACCTGCGCTACTCCCAGAATGTGGCGCTGGACATGTACAAGGAAATCAACACGCGCACGAACCTGCCCGCGCAGATTGACCTCTTTGCCACCGACCACGGCATGGAGTACGATTTTCTGTTCATCGCCAAGGGCGGTGGCTCTGCCAACAAGACATACCTCTACCAGGAAACGAAGGCTCTGCTCAACCCGGCTTCGCTCAAGAAGTTCATGGTGGAGAAGATGAGCACGCTGGGCACGGCTGCCTGCCCGCCCTACCACGTGGCCTTTGTGGTGGGTGGCACCAGCGCCGAGCTCTGCCTCAAGACGGTGAAGCTGGCCTCCACCAAGTACTATGATGCCCTGCCCACCTCCGGCAATGAACACGGCCGCGCCTTCCGCGATGTGGAGCTGGAGAACGAGCTGAAGCTCGAAGCCGAGAAGCTGGGGCTGGGTGCCCAGTTCGGCGGCAAGGCCTTTGCGCTGGATGTGCGCGTGGTGCGTCTGCCCCGCCACGGAGCATCCTGCCCGGTGGCGCTGGGTGTATCCTGCTCAGCCGACCGCAACGCCAAGGCTAAGATTACCCCGGAGGGTATCTTCATCGAGGAGCTGGAGTACGACCCGGGCAAGTACATTCCCGCCGAGTTCCGCGAGACCAAGAGCGAGGGTGTGCCGATTGATCTGGACCGCCCGATGAAGGAAGTGCTGGCCGAGCTCACCAAGTACCCGGTCAAGACCCGCCTTTCCCTCACCGGCACCATCATCGTGGGCCGTGATATTGCCCACGCCAAGCTCAAGGAACTCATTGATGCCGGCAAGGAACTGCCGCAGTACATCAAGGACCACCCCATCTACTACGCCGGCCCGGCCAAGACCCCCGAGGGTTACCCCTCCGGTTCCTTCGGTCCCACCACCGCCGGCCGCATGGATTCCTACGTGGAGCTCTTCCAGAGCCACGGCGGCAGCATGATCATGATTGCCAAGGGCAACCGCGCCCAGTGCGTCACCGATTCCTGCCAGAAGTTCGGTGGTTTCTACCTGGGCTCCATCGGCGGTGTGGCTGCCGACCTGGCCAAGAACTGCATCACTTCCATCGAGTGCATCGAATACCCTGAGCTGGGTATGGAAGCCATCTGGAAGATTACGGTGAAGGACTTCCCGGCCTACATCCTGGTGGATGACAAGGGCAACGACTTCTTTGCCGACATCCGCGCCAACTGGGCCTGCCCCGCCTGCGCCCACTAAACCAGTGCCCCTTTTTCAAGCACCCCCACAGCTTCCGGCTGCGGGGGCGCTTTTTTTGCCAATTGGTGCCGGCAAGCAGGTGGAGATATAGATTGATAACCCATGTCCGGCATAGTATGAATATGAGGCATGAAAGCAGAAAAGCGCGACCAGGTACACTTCGTCATCATCTTCCTGCTGGTGAGCTTCAACCTGCGCATGGGCTTCTCGGCAGCAGACCCGCTTCTGTTACAAGTGATGAACACTATGCACATGGGAAGAGGCAGCAGCGGGTTGTTCGGCATGTTGCCCATCATGGCGTTGGGCATTGCGGCACCTATGGGAGCCGTGATGGTGCGGTGGGCCGCCCCAGGGAAGCTGGTGGTATATGCCTTGATTCTGGCGTTTCTGGGGATTGTCTGGCGCAGTTGGGGCACGCTGAGCGGCTTATTTGGCGGCACCCTCATCATCGGATTCGGGCTGGGGGTGGCAGGGTCTGTCATTCTGGGGGTAGCCAGACAGATGGTGCAGCAGAACCTGCCTGTGCTCATGAGCGCCTACACCGCCTGCTTGAGCCTGGGCACCGCGGTGGGAGCCGGGGCAGCTGCTCCGGTGGCCCGCATGCTGGGAGGGTGGCAGCAAGGGCTTTTGTTCTGGGGTATCCCCCTTCTGCTGGCAGCGGGTCTGTGGAGCATTCACATTCTGAAACACAAGGGAACCGGCGGGCGGAGCCACACGCTGCACACCTCCATCCGGCCGCTGCTCAGGCAAAGGAATGCGCGCATGATTACGCTCTACTACCTCTTCCGCGTCGCCAGCGCCTGGCTGCTCATCGTCTGGCTTGCCACCTTGCTGAGGGAGCGAGGCTTGCCCGCCTACGAAGCAGGGCTGGCACTTTCTCTGGTCACAGCCTGTCAGATTCCCGGTGCATTGCTGGCCGGCACGCTGAGTCACTGGCTAGGCGGCATTCACCGTCTCATCGCCTTGGCTACGCTGCTGGCCGTGGCGGCGTGCTGGGGGCTGCTGGCAGCACCCTTGTCGGTGTGGCCCTGGGCCGCCATGGCACTGGGTGCCGGTCTGGGGTGCATTTTCTCTGTAGGCATGTCTCTCATTGCAGCCTCGCAGCCGGATGAAGGCAGCACCATCGCCCTCTCCGGGCTGGCTCAGGGAGTGGGCTTCATCGGCGGTGGCCTGCTGGCCTGGGGAGCCGGTTTCTGCGTCAAGCTGCCAAATCCCTGCCTGTGGATGGCTGTCACCTATTCCGCCCTGGCGCTCAGCGGTCTCTACTTCGGCCTGCAATGCACAGAAAAGCCGGCCCGATGACCCCGGGCCGGCTTTTCGTTTGAGGGAGTTCCGGAAGCTTTACTTCTTCAGTTGCTCCGGGGTTGCGGGGGTAATCTGCACGGGCACCTGCATTTCGGGCAGTCCCTCGGCCTTCACGGTGACAGTAGCGGTGCCGCTGGCGCCGCGCTGGCCACGCACAATAGCCAGGATGCGGCCATTGAAGAACTTCTGGTCCTTATCCTGCATACAGGTGTGGTCAATGGGGTTGCCATTGCAGAAGCCGACCAGGTCGGCCGGGCCGGTGATGCTGAAGCTCACCTTGCGGCTGTCCGTGGGCACCACGTTGCCCTGAGCATCCGTCAGCGCGAGCGAGATGTGGCAGATATCGCGGGCATCGCCCACAATGGCAGGGCGGTCTGCCTGCGCCGTCACGGCGGTGGATTCGCCAGTGGTCACGCGGGAGGCAGTGGCCCAGGGCTTGCCATCCTTCTTCACCACCACCTCGACCTTGCCGGGCTCATAGACTACATCTTCCCAGACGAAGCGGTACTGATTCTTGTTCACCACCAGGCTCTTGTCCTTCTGGGTGAAGGTGGGGCCTTCGCCGCGGCGGCGCACACCCTGGCTCTTGCCATTCACGAAGAGCTCAGCCTCATCGCCACTGGTGAACACCATCACCGGGGTCTTCTGCCCCTCGCGGCCGGACCAGTTCCAGTGCGGCAGGATGTGGGCCATCGCCTTCTCCGGGTTCCACTGGCTCTGGTATAGGTAGTAGATATCCTTCGGGAAGCCGGCGAGGTCAATCAGACCAAAATAGGAACTGCGGCTGGGGGCCTTGTTGCCCATGGCCCTGAGTTGCTCCATGGCGGCTTTCTTCTCAGCCTCGCTGGCGCCGATAAAGTTGCCGATGTTGGAAGCATCCTGATTGTAGGGCGTGGGTTCGCCGATGTAGTCGAAACCGGTCCACACATACTCACCGGCCAGGTCGGGGGCCTTGGTGTGGGCGTGCATCTCGATATCCGGGCAGGAGCCCCAGCCCGTGGAGGAAAGTGCATAGCTGCTCACCTGGAAATAGCGGGCACCATCGCCCACGCCCCAGCCCAGCGGGAAGAAGTAGGTATCGCGGGTAGACACGCAGGAACACGTTTCGGATCCATAGTATGGCTGATCCGGGTACAGCTTGCGGAATTGGGCGTAAAGATGCGGTTTGTAGTTGAAACCGAACACATCCATCGTCTCTGAGAATCCGTTGCGGATGGCGCGCTGGTCATTGCAGCCCACGGTGTAGGGGCGGGTGGTGTCGTACTTGCGGAATTCATCGCGCAGATTGGTGGCCACCTTCAGGTTCCCTTCGTGAACCTTGGGCTTTTCATGTCCCTGCTCAGGGATTTCATTACCACCGCTCCAGGCGATGATGCAAGGATGGTTGCGGTCGCGCAGCATGAAGTTGCGCACATCCTTCTGCCACCACTGAGGCCAGTAGATGTGGTAGCCATTCACCTTGTCGTACTTCTGTTTCTTCCAGATATCAAACAACTCATCGATGACCAGGATACCGTGTTTATCACACAGGTCGAGCACCTCAGGGGCGGGCGGGTTGTGCGTCATGCGGATGGAGTTGCAACCCATTTCCTTCAGAATCTCAATCTTGCGCTCGTAACCACGGGCATGGAAAGCCGAACCGAGTGCTCCAAGGTCGTGGTGCTCGCATACGCCCTTGAGGCGGACCTTTTCGCCATTCAGATAGAAGCCGTCCTTCTTCCAGGCAATGCTGCGCACACCGAACGGGGACTCCTTGCTGTCCACCACCTTGCCATCTACCAGCATGCTGGTGTGCATGGTATAAAGGTGCGGGGACTCACAGCTCCAGAGCTGCGGGTACGGCAGGCGCAGCTCCTGCTCCACAGTGCCGCTGGTGCCGGGCTCCAGCGTGATGGTGGCAGGCACTGCCTGGGCTCCGTTCACCTTCTGCAACACCGTGATTTCAGCCTCGCGGTTCCCGGTATTGGTCACCGTGGTCTGCACTTTGACCACGGCATAATCCTCCGTGATTTCCGGTGTGGTGATATAGGTAGGCCACTGAGCCAGGTGCACCGGGCCGGTCTTTTCCAGCCACACGTGGCGGTAGATACCGGCACCGGGATACCAGCGGGTGGAAAGAGGCAGGTTGCTGGCCATCACCGCTATCAGGTTGTCCTTGCCTGCCTCCAGATACGGGGTAATATCCACCCGGAACGAATTATAGCCATAGGCCCAGTTTCCGGCCAGCTTGCCGTTCACGTATACCTGCGGGTTGGACATCACCCCGTCGAAATCCAGATAATAGCGGTTCTTCTCTGCGCTGAAATCAGCCGGCACGGCAAAGGTCTTGCGGTACCATCCCCAGCCATTCCAGGGGAGTTTGCCGGTTTCATTGGGCTCAGCCATGAGGAAGGGGCTCTCTATGGCCCAGTCGTGCGGCAGCTGCACCGCCTTGTACTCACTTTCATCGAGTCCTACGGCAGCCTGAGCCTCAGCCGGCTGGCCTTTCTGCACCTGCAGCGGCTCGTTGTTCACCCCGGTGAACATCACCTCGCGAATGCTGGCCCAGCTCTGCACGGTGGCATCGTTCACCGTGAGCTTTATCGACCGCACGGGCTTACCCCCCGCGTCAATGAACGTGGCAGCCTGGTGCCCCACGCGGTAACTGCGGGTAGTCCGGCTTCCATCCCCGTGGTCGATAACCACATCCAGCTTCATATTGTTGCGTTTTTCCCAGTAAACCACCGCCATCTTGACCGGGTCAGAAAACCCGGGGCGGATGGTCAGATAATGCCCCTGCCCCTGGTTGCGGGCACACCAGCGCGTCAGCAGATCGCCATCCACCGCATGCGCGGCCGGGTGCGTTCCCTGGTGAGAATCCGTATCCACAGGCACACCAGCCTCAGCCGGGTCGCCGGGGCCGAAGTACTTGAACTTCCACCCGAAATCAAATGTTTCGCGCTCACCAGCCCAGGCCGAAGCCACACTCATTGCCAGCAACGGCAGCATGTATTTAGCTTTCATGGTAATCATGGATACGCGGCATTATAGCATTTTATTTCTCAGTGTAAATAAAAAAGAACAACATCACACCCGCAAGCAGGCCTTATGCCTGTAAAGAAACCACAGCGTAAGCCACAGAAGGACATAGGAAAGGGCCTCGTACAGCAAGGGCTCCTCTGCCCAGCGGAAAAGAGGATACGCAATGCTGTCCCAAAGGCTGCGGCCGCCCAATCCAGGCGTATTGGTCAACATATAGGCAAGCAGGGCATTGCACCCCACCACCTGGAAAGGATACGCCAGCCAGGCAGTCCGCGGCAGGATATCAAACACCACATGAAACACCGCCAGCAGCAACAGACACCAGCCCCCGCTCCACAGCACCATGGTGGTCGTGAACAGGTGCTTGATGAGCGGTGTATCATACTCCAGCAGCAAGGCTGCCCCGAGGCAGAGCCCCCCACTGGCAGACAAAATACCGGCAGCCCTGAGACCGCGCATGCGGAATACCACCCCGCCCCCCAGCACACCCATGAGGGTGATGGCACCGAAATTCAGCATGGTGAGAATCCAGGTATAGGGCGTGCCGTCCTGCCAGTGTCCCTGCAAGGCGCAGTCAATGTAATACGCCAGGTTGTTATCCGGGCGGAAAAGGCCGGCCGGCTGCCCATCATAAGGCACAAAACGAAGCAGCGCCCAGTACGCGGCCATGAGCACCAGACAACTGACCAGCTGCCCCCGCCAGTCCCAGAACATGAGCACCACCGCACTCACCAGATACCCCGCAGCAATCGCCTGCAGCGTATTGCAGAACAAGCTCATATGCTCCGGCTCCCCGCTGCACAGATTCCCCTGCACCACCATGCCCAGCACAAAGAGCAGCACCACGCGCCGCAGCACCCGCCACATCGTGCGCAGCCGCCCCTGCTCCCGGTAACGACTGAAGGCAATGGGCATGGAACATCCGGTAATGAACAGGAAAAGCGGCATCACCAGATCCCAGCATGTGAAGCCGCAGCCCCACTCCGCATGCCGGAACTGCTGCGCCAGCCACTCCGGCACCTCATTTCCCCACCCAGCGCGGCATAACTGCCACAGCACCGCAGCACCTCCGGAAAGCAACACCATATCCAGCCCCCGCAGGGCATCTATGCTCACGATTCGCCGTTTTTCCTCTGCCATGAAACCAGATTACACAATTTTCTCACAGGCATGAAGAAAAATCTTAAATACTTCTTGATTTTTCCACTTCACGGCGTAAAATAACGGGCAAACCTTACCAATATATATTATGAAAGTACTCATTACCGGCGGTGCCGGCTTCATCGGGTCTCACATTGCAGAGCATTATCAGGGTATCGCAGAGGAAATCCGCGTGCTGGATAACCTGCGTACCGGTTACAAGAAGAACCTGGACGGCCTGAAGGTCACCTTCATCGAAGGCTCCATCACCGACCGCGAGCTCGTTGCCAAGGCAGTGGAGGGCGTGGACTACATCTTCCACATGGCTGCCATGGTGTCCGTGCCGGAGTCCATGCAGAAGCCCCGCGAAACGGTGGATCTGAACGTGAATGGTCTGCTCACCGTGCTGGAGGAAGCCTCCAAGGCCGGCGTGAAGAAGGTGGTGCTTGCCTCCTCCGCAGCCATCTATGGAGACAACCCCATCGTGCCCAAGGTGGAGACCATGTACCCGGAGCCGAAGAGCCCCTACGGCATCACCAAGCTCGATGGCGAGTACTACATGGAAATGTTCCGCACCACCGGCCAGGTGAACACCGGCTGCTGCCGATTCTTCAATGTGTTCGGCCCGCGCCAGGACCCGAAGGGAGCCTACGCCGCCGCCGTACCGATTTTCATGGAAAAAGCCATCAAGGGTGAGGATATCACCGTGTTTGGTGACGGCGAGCAGACCCGAGACTTCATCTATGTGAAAGACATCGTGGGCGGTCTCACCTTCGTGGCCGAGCACCCGGAAGTGACCGGCGTGTACAACGTGGGCTACGGTGGTCAGATTACCATCAATGACCTCGCCAACATCATCATCGATGCCGCTGGTTCCTCCTCCAAGGTGGTGCATCTGCCCGAGCGCCCCGGCGATGTGAAGCACTCCCGCTCCTGCGCTGATAAGCTGCGCAACGCCGGCTGGGCTCCCAAGCACACGCTGGAGGAAGGACTCAAGACCACGCTTGAGTACTTCAAGAGCGTCACCAAGTAACCATTTATCCCATCAGCCGGGGTTCCTGCAGGAGCCCCGGCTTTTTTATACTCGCTTGAGCTACGACGAGTTCCAGCCCCGGTTGAAAGCCGCTGACATGCAGAAACTGGCAGAAGCCCGCAAAGCGGAGCTGCTGGCGGGCGGGGTGGAACTGCACCCGGTACACAACGCCACCCGCAAGCTGGCCACCCACTTCTGGGGAAGCGCGTGGATGAAGCAGCTCGCGCACTGCGAATCCGGAGGCATGTGCCTGGCACCCGGGCGCACCCTGCTGCGCCATGGTTGCGTGCTCGATGTACGAATTTCCCGCTGCGCCATCACCGCGCTGGTAAGTGCAGAAGAACTTTACGAAGTGGAATTGCAACTGGAGCCTCTGGACGATGAAACAAAGGAGGCAATGGCAGCAACCTGCAGCACCCACATCGACTCCCTGCTCTCCCTGCTGGAAGGCAAGGTGGATGCCACTGTACTGGAGCACCTCTGCCACCCGGAAACCGGCCTGCTCCCCTCCCCGGCAGACTGGCGGATGCACTGCAGCTGCCCGGACTGGGCAGAGCCCTGCCCCCACGCCGCAGCCGCCATCTACGCCGCCGGCTGCCTCATTGATGCTGAACCAGCCCTGCTTTTCACCCTGCGAGGCACTTCACCAGAAGAGTTGATACAACAGCCGGCAGCGGCCCCTATGGTGCTGGATACCACCCGGATTTCAGACATTTTCCAGATTGACCTGGATATACCGTCCCCCTGAAGTTTCCCCTCTCCCGGTTCTTACGCTTGGAAATTCTAATAACTCAAAACTAATCAACAAATTGATGTTTGAAAGTACAATGTACAAGGGACAAAGTACAATTTGAGTTCCCTGCGGCTTCCGTCTTCGCCCTGCAGGCTACGCCGAGACTAGTTGCCGCAGCCGTTTAAAATGGCGGGCCGGAGGCCCGCGGAACTTCTTCAATTGTCAATAGTCACTCGTCAATTGGGTACTTCTAAAAAGTCACTAAATTGATGTTTGTCGGGCTGAAAGCCCGAGGAATTTTGAGCCCGTCAGGGCGACACTTTCCATAGCCCAGGGCGTGAGCCCTGGGTATGGTGTAGTAATAAGACCGGAACCCCGCCAGCTGGCGGGGTGGCAGATTCGCATGAGCGTTCCGTTTATGTTAAGCATTGATTATTTGTATATCAACGCGCATCCACGTCTGCCACCCACTCGCTCCGCTCGGGGTTCGGTTACTATTTTCACTTTACCCCAGGGCTTACGCCCTGGGCTCTCTATTGAACTTACCGCCCCGCCAGTAGGCGGGGCTCAGAATTCCGCTCGCCTGCGGCTCGCCAAATTCAAATTTAGTGACTTTTTAGAAGTCCCCAATTGTCAATCCTGTTAAATTCCCATTTGGTGAGTTTTTAGAAGTTCCGACTTGAAAGTATGACGCTGGCGTAACCTGCCCGGAGCTTGCCAATTTCAACGAAAACTGCTAGAGTGGGGTCGAAGATATATGATAAACCGAGGCCTCATTCCCCTGCTGCTTTTCACCACCGTTCTTTCTGCTCAGGAAGAATGGTCAGACGCAGAGGTAGAAGAAGCAATCGAGATTGCCAATCTTGTTGAAAAGAGCCGTCCTGCGGCAGAAGCCGGTGATGCTGCGGCCCAATATGAGCTGGCGCGCTGCTACTTAACCGGCAGCGGGGTCGCGCAATCGAACGGTCAGGCCGTGGCGTGGCTGCGCCAATCCGCCGGCCAGGGGCACCCCAAGGCACAATGCCTGCTTGCAGAATGCTACAAGAAGGGGCTGGGCGTGGAACGCAATGACGTGGAGGCTTGCAGGTGGTGGGTCATGGCTGCCCGGCAGGGTGACCTGGAGGGCATGTACCACCTGGGTATGGCTCACCTCAGCGGCGAGGGGGTGAAGAAAAGTGAGCAACTCGGAATAGCCTGGCTGGAACGCTCTGCCGCCGCCGGGCACATCGAGGCCATGTGCAGCCTGGGCTTCTGCCGTCTGCAAGGTGTAGGCTGTGCACAAAACTTTGCCGAGGCAGCCATTCTGTTCGAAAAAGCCGCTGCCACCCACCATCCGAACGCCACCTTCTGGCTGGGTTTCTGCAAGCTGCACGGCATTGGCACCGAGCGGAATCGTGAGGCAGCCTTCCAGCTCCTGCTGAAGTCGGCCGATGCCCTGAGCGCGCCGGCCATGGTGCAGCTGGGCCGATGCTACGAACTCGGACTGGGAGTGCAGGCCGATGCCGACAAGGCCTTTGACTGGTACTGGAGTGCCGCCCGCATGGACAACACCGAGGCCTGCTACCGTCTGGGCTGCATGCTGCAGGATGGCCGAGGCTGCAAATCAAACAAGGACAAGGCCATCAAGTGGTTGAAAAAGGCCGCGGAAGAAGGCCACGCCCGGGCACAGCAGAGACTGGATGTATTACTGAACGGACCAAAATGAAGAAAGGACTCATCATGGAAGGCGGCGCCATGCGCGGTATGTTCACTGCCGGGGTCATGGACGTGATGATGGAAAACGGTATCGAGTTCGATGGTGCCGTGGGTGTCTCAGCGGGGGCAGCCTTCGGTTGCAATTACAAATCGCGCCAGATTGGCCGCGCCATCCGCTACAACGAGCGTTTCTGCGCCGATAAGCGATACTGCAGCTGGCGTAACCTCTTCCGCGAAGGCAACCTGTACAGCACACAGTTCTGCTACCACGAGGTACCTGTTGTACACGACCCCTTCGATTTTGAGGCATACGAGGCCAATTCCATGGAGTTCATCATGGTCTGCACCGATGTGGAAACCGGCAAGCCGGTGTACCACAAGTTCGAGAACTACGCGGACCACCAGTTCGACTGGGTGAGGGCCTCAGCCTCCATGCCCCTGGTCTCGCAGATTGTGGAAATCGACGGGCAGAAACTGCTCGATGGCGGCATTGCCGATGCGATTCCCCTGCAATACTTTGAAAACCGCGGCTACACGCACAACGTGGTCATCCTGACCCAGCACGCAGAGTACGATAAGAAGGAAAGCGCAGCCATGCCCTTCATCCGCTTCCTGTACCGCAAATACCCCGCCCTGATTCAGGCCATGGAGGTACGCCACCTCATGTACAACGCCCAGCGAGACTACGTGAACCGCCAGGAAGCCGCCGGCAAGGCCCTCGTCATCCGCCCTGCGGAGCCCCTGCCCATCAAGCGCCTGACCAAGGACCCCGCCCTGCTCCGCACCACCTACAACATTGGCCGCGACGCCGCCGAAAAACGCCTGGATGAAATCAAACGCTACCTCGGCAGCTGATTGTATTGGCTTGCTAAACGCTGGCATTTGCGTTACAATGCCGCGCACATGAACGCGACACAGATTCGGCAGGTATTGGAAGAGACCGGGGTGAGTCCCTCGAAATCGCTGGGGCAGAATTTCCTGGTGGATGAAAATATAGCCCGCTGGATTGTAAGCCAGCTGGAGATTGAGCCCACTGACTGTGTGGTGGAAGTAGGCCCCGGTACCGGAGCACTAACCGAACACATGGCGCCGCTGTGCCGCAAACTGATTCTGGTGGAATTCGATGCACGCCTGGCCGAATACCAACGCCGCCGCTGGGCCGACACGCCGCATGTGGAAGTACACCATGCCGACGGTGCGAGCTGGGATCCACGCCCGCTCTTTGCCGAGCAGCCGGTAAAGTTCATGGGTAATCTGCCTTACTCCGCAGGTGGCGCGATTCTCGCCAATTTTCTCACCTCCCCCTGTGCCGTTTCTCGCGCCGTGGTCATGCTGCAGAAAGAGTTCATCGACCGCATACTGGCCCAACCGGGAGATGAGGCCTACGGACTGCTTTCCCTGCGCATCCAGATGGACTGGGTACCGCGCGCGCTCAAAACAGTGCCGCCGGAGGCATTCAACCCGCGCCCCAAGATTGATTCCACCGTGATGCTGCTCACCCCACGCGACCCGCGGAGTCTGCCGCCGTATGACCACCGGCTCATGGATGAGCTGATGCGGCGCTGCTTTGCCCAGCGGCGCAAGCAGATGCACAAGCAGTTGCCCGAACACCCAGCCTGGAGCGAGGTTTCCGCCACCCTCGGCATCTCCCCCACCGCCCGCCCGGAAGAACTGGGGCTGGAGCAGTGGGTGCGCCTCACCAATGCCTATGACCCGCACCCGCTCGCAGCTGTGGCACAAAAGGATGATGAGCTTTTCGACGTGGTGGATGAGAATGACTGCGTGCTGCGCCAGGCTCCCCGCAAAGAGGTACATGATGCGGGGCTGATTCACCGCGCGGTGCACGTGCTGGTGTTCAACAAGAAGCACGACTGCCTGCTGCAGCAACGTTCCCTGCTCAAGGACCGCCACCCCGGTGTGTGGGATTCCAGCGCCGCCGGCCACCTGGATGCCGGGGAGGATTACGACACCGCCGCCCGCCGCGAGCTGGAGGAGGAGCTCGGCATCACCGATACGAAAATCATCCGTCTGGGCACCCTGTCCCCCAGCGAGGAAACCGGCATGGAACATGTAGCGCTCTACGCCGCTCTCTACAACGGCCGCGTGCATTTCCCTGCAGCTGAAATCAACGGCGTGGTCCCCTTCCCGGCCAGGCTCATCGACCGCTGGCTGGCAGCCCGCCCGCAGGACTTCGCCAACTCCTTCGCTGCCTGCTGGCAGATAGCCCGCACCATGCTGGGTGAGGAAAACTGAGTGCCCCTGCGTCACTCAGATCGAAGTTCAATCCAGTCCAGGCGGTTCGCCATCTGGGCGCAGTGAAGCTCGGTGGGAAGCTGCAGTTCATCAAGCGTGGTCCGCATGGCAGCTGTGGCGATGGCCGGAGTGTTGCATTCCGGGCTGATATGAGCCAGCACCAGGTGCTGCAAGCCCGAGTGACCGATGGTTCGGATGAACTCACAGGCCTGGTCATTGGAAAGATGTCCCCAGCGGCCCGATATGCGGCGGATGAGGTCCGGCGTGCGGCCACTGTTTTCGAGCATTTCCTGGTCGTAGTTGGATTCAAGGTAAAGCCCCTGCACACCGGCCAGCATCTCAGGCATACCCCGCATGATAATGCCGGTATCCGTCACATAGCCCAGGCGCACGCCCTCGCATTCGAAGACATAGCCCAGCGGGTCTGCTGCATCATGGCTCACGCAGAAGGGGGTCACGCTCAAAGCGCCTACCTGCACCGTCTGCCCTGGTTCCAGATAGGTGAATACACCGCTGGGCGCCATGCCACGCAAATCCTTGGACAGATAGCGGCTGCAATAAAGATTCAGCGCACGCTTTCTGGAGAATACCCCCAGCCCGCATACGTGGTCGTGGTGTTCATGGGTAAAGAAGATACCTGCGAGCGATGCATCATCCAACCCACACTCCGCCAACCCCTTGCGGAGCCGGAGAGCAGAGATTCCAGTATCCACCAGCACGTGGGTACCACCGCCGGAAACGACGGTGGCATTGCCACGGCTGCTGCTGGCCAGCACAGAGAAGCGAATCATGACTGCGGGGTCACGGGCTTCAGCTTCACGTCTTCCGGCTTGAGCGCATTGGCAGGTTTGCCATAGAGCTTACCGGTCTGGGCTTCCAGGAAACGGGTGATATTCTTCACAGTATCCTCACTGGTCACGCCGGCGCCATTCTGAGTCTTCAGCATGATACTGACAGCCTCCTGCAGGCTGTTCACGGTGCCGGTGTGGAAATAGGGAGCCGTAAGCGCCACATTGCGGAGGGTGGGAACACGGAACATATCCTTGTGCTCTTCCTTCCTGGTGAAGTCACGCAGACCGAATGCGCCTTCCGTGTAACCGGCCGGGGTGGCCAGCGCGCGCAAGTCGGCGTGAGTATTGATGTATTCGAAGCTGATACCGCCCAGAGCTGGTCCACTGTGACAAGTGGCACAGCCCAGCTCCACAAACAACTTCATGCCGGCTTTCTGGGAATCGGTAAGCGCCTTTTCATCACCCTTCAGGTAGCGGTCAAAAGCGGAATCCGGAGTCACGAGCGTCTGCTCATACGCCGCTATGGCGGTGGTAATCGTATCGGCATTGATACCGCGCTCCCCGAACACATAAGCAAAGAGCGCTACAATTTCCGGGTCATTCGAAAGCTTGTGGGCTATGATATCCCAGTCTGCCACGCAGGCAAAGCCCATTTCTACGGGATTCAGGGGGGGGCCTCCGGCCTGTTCCTTGAGGTCGGCGGCGCGGCCATCCCAGAACTGTCGGATGTGGCCGGCGGCATTCAGATTGGAGGGGGCATTCACCCCACCCAGCTGCGGCAGGCCATCCGGGCCCGGCACGCCCTCGGACTTGGGCAGATTATCAGTGCCGCCCTTGGTGAGGTCGTGGCAGGAGGCGCAGGAAACCTTGTTATTCGTGGAAAGTCGCCCGTCATGATACAGGAGGTAGCCCAGGTAGATGCGTGCTTCCTCCAGATTCGAAGCAGGTGCTACAGCGGGTGCAATGGGAGCAAACGCGCGCGCTGCGGCGCCGGTTTCCTTGTAGCGGTTGCGGAGAATGGCGACATCCTGCGGGGTGAGCCGGGAACCGAAATGCACGGCACTGTAGGAGGCCGGGGGCATGCGGCGGGTGCGCAGCACGTAGTCCATCTTCAGGTAATCCACGTTGCCGGAGCGCACAGAGGAATCCGGGGTAAGAGTAAACGCCCGCTTGGCGCCCTCCACGTGGTCGCGCATGAGACCGAAAGAGAAGAAATTGAGGAACTTGCTGTAGGTGGCATCCTGAGCGTGGCAGGCGGCGCACTTCATATCCAGCACCTGGCTGGCCACGGTATCTGCCTGTGCCGGCTCCATGGGCGGAATAAGGGTGGACTCATGCATGGAGTCCACTACGCACTGCGAGATCTTGCCACCCACGGCAGCTACTGCACCAGTGGCTGCCAGAATCAGCACATATTTCCAGTTAGATTGTTTCTTGCTCATCTTGTTTCGGGGAAGGGTTTCAGCGTGGGTATTCTAACACAGCCGGCATAAGTGGCAAGCAGAAAAAGCAAGCTGCACCTTGTTAAAACAGATTCCTTGTGCTAGAATACGGGCATGAGGAAACTTTTTCTTCCGTTGGCGGTGCTGTTTCTGCTGAGTCAGTGTGCCCGGCAGCAGGAGCCTGTGCAGCTCCCGGCGGAAAACAAACCGGCTGTATCAACCAGCAAACCAGCGGCACCCATGCCCCGCATCCGAGTCATGGAAGCAACGGAAGACTTGCAGTTCATGCCGGCTGAGCTCTGCTACCTGGATGAAGAAGTTCCCGGAATCAAGGTTGATTTGCGCTACTGTGGTTACGATAACTTCGTGGGCCGCCCGATTGATGGCTACACAACCGGCACAAGAGCCATCCTCCGGCGCGATGCGGCCGAATGCCTGAAACGTGCTCAACATGAGCTGAACGCGCAGGGGCTGGGGCTTCTGGTTTGGGATGCTTACCGCCCCCACCGCGCCATGAAGGATTTTTACGCATGGTCCAGAACCGATGAGGCGGCAATGAAGCACAAGTATTATCCCAACATTACCAAACAAGGGATATATGATGGCAAGTACATACGCCGGACATCGGAACACAGCCTGGGAGTTGCAGTAGATGTCACAATCATCAACCTCGCTACCGGGAGGGAGCTTGACATGGGCACCGGATTCGATTTCCTCGATCCCAGCTCCGCCACGAGATTCACTGGAATCACCCCGGAACAGCACGCCAACCGCATGCTGCTGCGCAACACCATGAACCGCGCCGGTATGCGCAACTACAAACGCGAATGGTGGCACTACTTCCTCAAAAACCGCGGCAACTGCACGCGCTATGATTTTCCGCTCTGCGATACACTCCTCCCCCAGCCCTGATTCCTTGCCATGAAACAGATTGCATTCTGCCTTTTACTTATTTCCTTCATGCTGTGCCAGTGCGCCCGGAATGAACTGATGGTCTACCCCGGGCAAATGCCCGCAGAACTCTGCTACCTGGATGAGGTAGCCCCTTCCATCAAGGTTGATTTGAAATACTGCGGGTACGACAACTTCGTGGGACGCCCCATTGACGGCTACACGACCGGCCGCCGCGCCATTCTGCGAAAAGATGCTGCAGCAGCCCTCGCGAAAGCGCAGAAGCAGCTCAACGCCCGGGGGCTCGGCCTGCTGGTGTGGGATGCCTACCGCCCCCACCGGGCCCTGCACGATTTCTATAACTGGTCTCTCAATGATGATGACCGCACGCGGTCGAAGTTCTACCCGAATATCACTAAACGCGGTATCTACGAAAATAAATACATCGGCCTGAGCTCAGAGCACAGCTGGGGAGTCGCGGTCGATATTACCATCATCAACCTGAAAACCGGCCGCGAACTCGATATGGGCGGGCGCCACGACCTTCTGGATGCCAGATCCGCCACGCTCTATGCCGGGCTCACCCCCGCCCAGCAAGCCAACCGGCTCCTCCTGCGCGACACCCTGGTCGCCGTCGGCATGCGCAACTACAGCAAGGAATGGTGGCATTACTATATTACCCCGCTTGGCACCTGCCACCGCTACGACTTCCCCCTCCAGGATGATTTGAAATAATTGATAAAAACACCCTTTATCCCGCAATCCCGGTGATTTTAGCTTGACCGGGTAGAATATTCTGATAGCATATCAGAATATGAGACTGAGCACCATTCTCTCCATTGCCTTACTTTCCGCAACCACTCTGGTGGCGCAGGATTTGCAGCAGCTGGCCGATAGCCTGAATGTAAAGGCTCCTGCCGCAAAAGCAAAACGGATTTCCCTACCTTATGTCAAAGGCGCCGAAGTCAGATTCCTCGCTGCTGACTACGAGCAGCTCATCAACGAAAAAGGCCGCATCACCCGCCCGCTCACGGACACTCCGGTGCGCGTGAGTTTCCAGCTCAGGAAAGGTGACCAGTCTGTAACCAGCAAGGATTACGAAGTCATGCTGAAAGGCACGCGCCCGGCCAAAACCGGCACGAATCCCAAGCCGCAGATTATTCCCGAACTGCTCAACTGGGATGGTGGCAAGGGCAACTACAAGCTGCCCAAGGAGCTGAAAGTCTACGGAAAGGCCGATTTCATCCATGAATTCATCCGTGAGTTAAACACTATCCTGCCCGATGATTATAAAGCAGTGCGTGTCGATGAGTTGAAGGGGGCTCATCTGTCTTTCGGGCTGTTGAAGAGCCTGGATACCGAAGCTTATCGGCTCGATATCGACAAGGATAAGGGAGTACGCATAGCTGGCGGCAGTGCCACCGGGCTCTACTGGGCCACGCGCACGCTGCTGCAGATGCTGGTGCAGAATCCCGCAGAACTGCCCTGCGGCGAGGCACTGGATATGCCGCGTTACCAGCTGCGAGGCTTCATGCTGGATGTGGCACGACTGCCCATTGCCCTGGATTACATCGAGGATGTGATACGCCTCATGGCCTGGTACAAGATGAACGACCTTCACCTGCACCTGAACGATAATTTCATCTTCCATGAGCACTATGTGGATGCCGGGGAAGACCCATTCAAGAAGTCCTATGCAGCCTTCCGCCTGGAAAGTGAAATGAAGGGAAAGGACGGCACACCGCTCACCGCACAGGATTTGTTCTACACCAAGCGACAGTTCCGTAAGCTGGTGGCCTTTGCCGCTCAGCGCGGGGTAAACATTGTACCCGAGTTTGATGCCCCCGGCCACGCTCTCTCCTTCACCCGCGTGCGGCCTGATTTGATTTACCAGGGGCCGATGAACCACGTAAAACGCCGCTGCGAGATGCTGGACGCCGCCAACCCGCAGACGCTCAGCTTTGTGAACAAGGTGTGGGATGAGTACCTGCAAGGCAGCAATCCCACCTTTGCCGGATGTAAGGCCGTGCATGTGGGTGCGGATGAATTCTTCGGTGCTGCGGAAGACTACCGCCAATTTGCGGATGGGCTGCTGGGGCACATTCAGGAACGAGGCCACACGCCGCGTATATGGGGCAGTCTCAGTGCCAAGCGGGGCAACACCCCGGTGCGGGCAAAAGGCGTGCAGATGAACCTGTGGAGCACCGCCTGGGCCCGCGCATGGGACAGCGTGAAACAGGGCTACGATGTCATCAACACCAATGACGGCGCGCTCTATATTGTACCCTTTGCCGGTTATTACCGCGCAGACCACAACCAGAAAGGGCTCTATGAGAACTGGGTTCCCAACCGCATTGCAAACGAGACCCTGCCCGCCGGTCACCCCCAGTTGCTGGGTGGCACCTTCGCCATCTGGAATGATGAGATTGACCGCCTGCACCGCGGCTATGGTGCCATCGACCTCTGGAGCACTATCGGCAACATGGTGGATGTGCTCTCGCAGAAAATGTGGGGCCAACCCACCGCCCCCCGCAGCTATGATGAGCACAAGGCTTTGGCTGCAAAGCTCAGCAAGATTCCCTACTGCAACCCGCTGCACCTGAATAATGAGTCATTCAGCATCACACCCGAGCTCACCCCCATGCGCCTGCGCAAGGGCAACAAGGGGCCGGAATACCACCTGACCATGGAGGTGCTGATGCCCCGTGAGCCCATCCCCGGAGAGGAGCAGGTGCTGCTGGGCTCCCGCCAGGGCCAGCTGCTGGCCGCCGGCAAGGATGGCCGCATCACCCTGCGCCGCAGCGATACTATCGAGTTTGCCTTCAATACCAGGCTGCCCGTGGGTAAAAAGGTGAAGCTGGAGCTCATCGGCAAGATGGGCAGAACCGAGCTGCTGATTGACGGTGTTTCTGCCGGAGAACCGGAAAATGTGCGCTTCCCGCTGCGCAAGGATGGCCGCATGACAACATTTATCCTTCCGCTGGAATCTCTTGGTAGTTCATTCAATGGCAAGATTTACCGAATCGACGTCAAATAACTCCACCAGCATGGCAGGTGATTTTTAACTTGCATTACCTCCAGCTCATGATACGATAAAGGACATGAGAAAGACCACCTTATTATTGATGGCCGCTCTCTCCGTAACCCCGCTTATGGCAGAGACTCTACAGGAAATTGCAAATAACCTCCCCGTAGTGCAGCGCACCACAGGGCAGAAACTGGAGCTCCCCACCGTGCCTGGCGCAGAGGTGCGCCTGCTGGGTGCCGACTATGAGCAGATTATCCGCCCGGATGGCAGCATTGCCCAGCCGCTTACGGATACTGCCGTCAAGGTCAGCTTCGTGGTCAGCAAGGATGGCAAAGAAGCCGTCTCCCGCGATTATGACGTCACCGTGCCCGGTGCGCAGAATCCCGCAGCTGGTGCCAACCCGGCCCCTGGGGTGATTCCCGCACTGCTGAACTGGGTGGGCGGCACCGGTGAATACAAACTCGGTTCCTTTGTCCGAGTGGCGGCCGATGTGCCGTTTGCCGCAGAGTTTGCCGCCGAACTGGAAGAAATGCTCCAGTGCAAAGTAACTCTCGTCCCCACCGGCGAACAGGCGGACATCCGCCTGGGTATCACCAACAATGCCACACTCGGCAAGGAAGGCTACACCCTCGACATCACCGACAAGGGCATTACCGCCGGAGCCCCCACGGAAACCGGCCTGTACTGGGCCACCCGCTCCGTGCTGCAGATGCTGCAGAAGGGCAACGGCTCTGCCCCCTGCGGCAGCGCAATGGATATTCCCCGCTACCAGGTGCGCAGTTTCCTCTTCGACGTAGGCCGCCTGCCCATCCCCATGAGCTATGTGAAGGATGTGGTGAAATACATGGCCTGGTACAAGATGAATGACCTGCACATTCACCTGAATGATAATTACATTTTCCACGAAGAATACGTTGACAAGGGAGAAAACCCCTTCGAGAAATCCTACTCGGCCTTCCGACTGGAATCTGACATGGTGGGAGCCGATGGCACGCGGCTCACGGCAGATGACCTCGCCTACTCCAAGGATGAGTTCCGCGAGTTCATCGCCTTTGCCAAGGCCCGCGGGGTGAACGTCATTCCGGAGTTCGACACCCCCGCCCACGCCCTTTCCTTCACCCGCGTGCGCCCCGACCTCATCTACAAGAGCCGCAACAAGCGCGGCTGCGAAATGCTGGATGCCAGCAACCCCGAAACGCTGAAGTTCGTGGAGACGGTGTTCGATGAATACCTGTTGCCGCAGAACGGCCAGAAGCCCGTGTTCGATGGCTGCGATGTAGTGCATGTGGGTGCTGACGAGTTCCACGGCAAAGCCGAGCACTACCGCGCCTATGCCGATGGTATCCTGAAAATGGTACAGGGTAAAGGCTACACCCCGCGCATCTGGGGCAGTCTGAACACCAAGAAAGGCAAAACGCCCGTACACTCTAAGGGGGTGCAGATGAACCTCTGGAGCGGCGACTGGGCCAAGGCCTGGGATTCCATCAACCAGGGATTCGATGTCATCAACACCAATGACGGAGCCCTCTACATCGTGCCCTTTGCCTCCTATTACCGCATGGATGCCCGCCACGGCTGGGTTCACAATCATTGGAAGGTCAATGACATTGCAGGCGAAGTGGTACCCACCGGGCA
Source organism: Akkermansiaceae bacterium (assembly GCA_015062005.1). Taxonomy (GTDB): domain Bacteria; phylum Verrucomicrobiota; class Verrucomicrobiia; order Verrucomicrobiales; family Akkermansiaceae; genus Akkermansia. The sequence continues at coordinate 30,050 of SUVL01000013.1, read as the reverse complement.
TCCGCAGCTGCTGGGTGCCGCCTTCGGTATCTGGAATGACATGATTGACCAGCGCTATGTGGGCTACGGGGCCTACGATATCTGGCACATGATTACCAATTCCGTGGATGTGCTGGCCGGCAAGATGTGGGGCAGCGATACCACCACCACGACCTATGCGGAGCACAAGGAAGCACTCAAGGCCATCGGCAAGGTACCGGGGATTAACCCCTATTCCCTGTGGGAGAATGGCGCCACCTACTCCTGCACCCCGGCCTCTCTGCCGTACGCCATCGGCAAGCCCTGCATGGGCCCGGATTATGAGCTGACCATGGAGCTCACCCTCAAGGAAGCCCCCGTCCCCGGCCAGGAACAGGTGCTGCTTAAAGGCGATTCCGGTGTGCTCTGTGCCGCGCTGAGCGATGGCACCATCGGTTTCCGCCGCAGCGACAGCATGGAATTCTCCTTCAACTGCAAGCTGCCCGTGGGAGAAAAAGTCACGCTGAAGCTTGTCGGCAAGCCCGGCAGCACCCAGCTCTACCTGAACGGCCAGCTGGCCGGTCAGTGCACGCTCACCCGCTTCCACCGCAAGCCCGAGGGACTCATCAACACCTTCGTGTTGCCGCTGGAAACGCTCGGCAGCAGCTTCAAGGGTGAAATCTACTCCCTGGAGGTGAAGCACACCACCCCCGCCGGTCCCACGGTTGACCCGAACCTTCAGCCCAGAAGGAAATAATGGACCCGCAGCAGGAATACGAAGCCGGAGCCGCCGCGTTCAAGGCCGGCCATGCTAAGGAGGGTGCCGAGCACCTGCGCAATGCCGCCTTTGCAGGGCATGCCGAAGCGCAGAACCAGCTCGCCCGTGTGTACTTTGCCCAGCTCAAATCGCGTTCCGACCTCATTTCCCTGGAATCCGCCGCCCAAGGTGGTGACCATGTGGCCCTCTTCGTGCTCGCCATGTGCCTCATCGAAGGCCGACTCATGGAAAAGGACACGGACAAAGCCCTCGTTGCCCTGAAGCATGCCGCAGCCATGGGCAACTCCATGGCCGAATCCATGCTCGCCCAGGCCGGCTGACCCAGAGGGACACGCCCTTTCATCCGCCATGCGAATCCCCGCATGGCGGATTTTTTTGCGCGATAAATTGATGTTTATCGTTGTCGGAGCACGGGGCTTCAGTCCCGAAATCTCGGTGCACAGAAACGGGACTGAAGTCCCGTGCTCCGACAAAGTTTCCCCACAAATTTCATTTTATCGTCTTTCTGCTACGGCTCCGGCACATCAGAAAGCCGGGGCTGCCTGTTTTTTGACTTTTTCAAGTATCTGGTACGTTTTTTTCTCGCCTATCACCAGGCTTCATGCTACATTGCTAAGTGAGCATGAAAGCGCCCATTCTTTTCACTATCCTTCTGGCTGGTTCCACCCTGGCAGCACCGGCTCCGCACCTCACCGGCCTGTGCGGGCATGTGGCCCGCGGCGACATTGCCGCCACGCGTGCCAGTCTGGACGCCGGAGCTAACCCGAATACGTACGATGCCTACGGCAAACTCCCGCTTACAGCCGCAGCCGCCAACGGGCACAGTGAAATAGTGGCCATGCTCATCAAAGCCGGAGCCCGCGTGAATGCCGTGGACTCCTACGGCTGGACTCCCCTGCAGGTTGCCGCTCTGCAAGGCAAGGCTGATTGCGTAGAACTACTGCTTAAAGCCGGAGCAGACGTAGACAAAACAGACGGCGAAGGGCGCACGGCTCTCATGTGTGCCCTCATCCGAGGCAATTACAAAGCCGCCGGGCTTTTGGTATCAGCCGGAGCGCAGATTGACCGCACGGACAAATGGGGGACAACCCCGCTCATGCTCGCAGCCCGCAACAGGAATGCCGAGCTCGTCAGACTCCTGCTCGAAAACAAAGCCACCCTTGCAGCGCAGGATAAACTCGGCAACACAGCGTTGCACTATGCGGCACTTGCCAACAATACAGAAAGCATCCGCATCCTGCTCGAATCCGGTGCGGATAAGGAGCGCACCAACGCCAATGGCAAGACACCCCTGCTGCTGGCAGCACGCGAAGGCAAGGCAAAAGCCGCCGCAGCCCTGATTCAAGCGGGCTCCCAAGTGAACACCGCCGACCACTCCGCCCACACCCCGCTCATGCACGCCGCCTACCGCGGCCATCTGGAAATCGTGGAACTCCTGCTCAGAGGCGGAGCTGAGGTCAACGCCAAAGACCGCTACCACCGCACCGCCCTCATGCTGGCCACCGAAAAGGCCCACGCAGAAATTGTGGATGCCCTGCTCGCCGCCGGTGCCCGGCCTATGCCGAGGCGATGAGGAGGGATTTGACGTTGCCGGGACCCAGAATCTGATTCAGACGGCGGATAATCTGGGGTTTCATGCGGGTGATTTCGTAGCGCACGGTGGGGTGGATCACCGTGACGCGGGCGCGGCCTTTGGCCACGCTGATGAGGGAGGAAACGGAGGAGAGGCCGGGGCCTACGGCATCTGCCCAGGCTTCGGCCAGCAGTTCGGGGGCCAGGGAGTCCTCCTGCAAATCGAGTTCGCTGAGCAACTCGCCCAGCAGGCTTTCCATGCTCCGCTGATTGCTCGATGCAGCCAGCTCACCACCGCCGCCGAAAAAATCGGCCAGGGCCTGGTCGCGGGCTCCTGCGCGCACACTGCGCACGCGAACGGCGCGCTCACCGACGCCGTCCGGCATTTTCTGCATGTAGAAGCGCTTGCGCGGGCGCGCCACGGGCAAGGGCGTGCTCATGGTCAGCTCCGGTTCTTTCTTTTTGCGTCCGGCCATGCAGAGGCACCGGAAAAAGCGGGCAGCCCGGAAACCGAGCTGCCCCATTAAGGAAGTTAATACCGGGTTCTTTACTCGCCGTCGTCGCCGATAGCCTGCACGGGGCAGCCTTCCATGGCCTCGGTGCAGAGAGCGATCTCATCATCGGTCACGGGCTGCTTGCAAACGAAGGAAAGACCCTCGTCATCGTCGCGGGCAAAGAAATCAGGGGCGGTCTCGCGGCAGAGGTCACAGTCGATGCAGTTGCAGTCAACATAGAACTTGCCGGGAACATTCTTTTCAGTCTTATCGTCGATATCGGCCATTGTCGTGTATGTGGGGGGTTGTACCCACACCTATTTATGACCTATTTTTCCGGAAATGCAATCCTTTTTTATTGCAACTCGGCATTTTTCGGTTCAGAATAGAGTCATGCAGGACCAGGAGCAAGAAAAACCGAGAAAAGCAGGATGGAAGGACAGAATATGGGGAGGCATTGCCCTGCTCATACTGGTGCTGGGGGCCATTGGCTTCTGGAGCGTATACCACAAGCTTCCTCATGCTGAATGGCGGAATGAATACAAGCCTCTCTCCTGGAAGGCTGCCGGGGTTTGCATTGATGAAGCGGAGGCATACTGGAAAGCCTCTGCCGGCGACCCTCGCATGGAGATTCGTTCCTATTGCTTCCCCGTCTGCCGGCTGGTGCTTGATGGAGCCGAGGGGAGCGGGCAGGTCACGGTACGCTTCCTGAACGCCCAGGGCGTGCAAATGGGCGACCGCGTCTACCTCCCATACGAGAACGGTAAGTTTGTGCCCCGGCAGAGCAACAGTATGCAGGTGACGGAGACGGAAGCTACCGTGCGCCTTGAAGACGGTTTCCTGAGCAAGGACGAATACACGCTGCACCAGTTCAGCCAGGATACCCCGCTCTGGCGTGTCGAAGTCGATTGCCGCCCGCAAGGTGGAGCCCCGGCTCCCCTGGGTTACCTCAGCATCCTGCCCCATGACCTCTGAAGTATCCAGAAAATGGCGCTGCCGGCTTATCAATGTACTGGTAAGCGTGCTGGGCGGCGCCTTCATGGCGCTGGCCTTTCCGCCGTATGATTTAGGCAACCTCGTGTGGGTGGGGCTCATTCCGCTGCTCTGTGTGCTGTGGAACGGGCCGCGGGGGTTCCGCCGCGGCTTCGGGTATGCCTGGCTGTATGCCATGGGCTGGTACTGCGTGAGCTTCTGGTGGATTCACAATGTGGGCTATGTATTCCGCATTCCCTTGCCAGTGTTTGTGGGCATTGCCTTCCTGCCGCTCATGACGGTGTATTCGTGTCTGGTGGGATTATGGGGCGGCTTGGCCAATACCCTGCTCCGCCCGCGTCTGGCCGCTATTCCGGACACGGCGGATCTGGCAAAGCCCATTCAGAAGCAGCAGGTCTGGAACAGCTGGGTGACGGCTGACCTGCTGAGCACCTTGCGCAGTGCGGTGGGCTGCGGCGCCGCCTGGGTCTGCGTGGAGTGGCTCCGCGCAAATGGTACCCTGGGATTCAGCTGGAACAGCATGGGCATGGCGCTTTACAATGGTCTCTCCCTGGTGCAGTGGGCAGAGTTCATCGGCACGGCGGCGCTCTCCTTCTTCCCCACGGCGGGAGCGGTCATCCTGTGGTGCGCCAGCCGCCGCACCTGGCTGCAATACCGCGCCACCGGCCGCGGCAACCGCCCCTGGGATTTTCTGGGCTTCATCATCATTCTCTTCCTGATGTTCACCGGTGGGCTGGCGCTTTCCAAGATGTATTCACCGCTGGTGATGCTGAAGAAGGAAAACGTGCTGCAACTGCCGGTCATGGGGGTGCAGCTTAATCTGGACCAGGTGGAGCGCATCGAGGACGGCCCCATGCAGCCGCGCCTTTACGGCGAGTTTCTGCGCACCACGCGCAACGCCTTTACCGAGGTGCAGAAAGACACCTTCCGGAAGGCGGTGGAGAACCCGGACCTGGCCATCACCCAGCAGCTGCCGGTGTGGGTAGTGTGGCCGGAGAGCGCCATGGGCTGCCCTATTCATCTGAACACCAGCACTGGCAAGCTCATCCCCGACCCCTCCACTACCCGCATTTTCTTCGGAGAGGAAGGGCTGCCCCTGGTGCGGCGTCAGGTGCGCGAGCTCGGCGGGCAGAATTTCGTGCTCTTTACCGGGGTCGACCAGTACCGCTGGGAGCCGGACGCAAAGGAAGGCTATCTGCGGCCCCGGGGCATGTATAACTCCATGGCAATCATTCCCGGAGGGTTCGATTCCATCACCACGGCCAATAAGCAGCACCTCATGCCCTTCGGCGAGTATCTGCCCTTTGTGGAGCACATGGAATGGCTCGGCAAACTTTACACCGAGCTGACCGGCACGCAGGTGGGCGATGGCATCCACCCCGGCACGGGAGATGAACCCATCCCCGTGGGCGTTCCCGGTACCGGCGAGACAGTGGGCGTTATTCCCGCCATCTGCTATGAGGATACAGTGGGGCGGCTCCTCACCAAATATGTGCGCAAGGGGCCGCAGGTCATTGTGAACATTTCCAACGACGGCTGGTTCCGGGACTCCTGCTGCGGCGAGCAGCAGGCCCGCAACGCCGCCTTCCGCTGCATCGAGCTGCGCCGCCCCATGGTCCGCGCGGCCAACATGGGCTACACCTGCGCCATTGCCCCGAACGGCGCTTTCATCGATGCCCTCCAGAAAGCCGACGGCTCCCCCCACTTGCCCGGCCACAGTTATGCCGTGCTGCCGGTCGATAAGAACGCCGGTTTCACCCTCTACGCCCTGCTTGGCGACTGGGCCGTGGTGCTCTGCGCCATCCTGGTGCTGCTTACCGCCCTGCCCGCAGCCTTCCGCAAGAAATAATCATGTCAGAAACCATTCATATTGCCCTGTGCGCCGATAAGGCATTCACCGTGCCGCTGGGGCTGTGTCTGCGTTCCATCATGCAAAGTTCCGCAGAAGGCACTCAATATCACTTCCATATACTGGATAGCGGGGTCGACCGCAAGCTCCTGCTGCGCGGAGGGTTCTCCAATATCACCTGGTACGATGTAGCCGACAAAATGCGGGATTTGCCGGTATATGAGCGTTTCCCTTCGGCCACTTACCACCGTTTCCTCCTGCCCACCTTGCTCCCCACAGAGATAACCCGGGTTCTCTTCCTGGATTGCGATACGGTGGTCAACCAGGATCTGGGTAAGATTTACCAAACTGATTTGCAGGGGAACACCATTGCGGCAGTTCCCTGGGTTGTGCTGGGTCACTACCAGGAGGAATACGGCCAGCACCTGCGCAGCTTCCCCAGGCGATTCGGATTGGAGGATGACGGCACCCCCTACTTCTATGCATCCCTGCTTGTGATGGATCTGGCAGCTATGCGCAGTTACGGCACCACGGCCCGCATCATTGAAATGGTGCGCAACACGCCCAGAGAAAAACTCATCTGGCTGGATCAGGACGCCCTGAATGCTACGCTGCGGGGACACATCACCCCCCTTCCTCTGGAGTACAATGTCATCCCTCTCTTCTCCGAACAGCTGGAAAACGAAAGCGAAGAAGCAAAGGCAGCCTACGCTGCACCAGCCATTGTGCATTTTGCCGCCATGAAGCCGAACATCCTGACCGGCCCCCGCAACAAACTGGAAGAAGACTTCTTCCGTTTCTGGCAGGAATCCCCCTGGGCCCGCTGCATCCCCTACCCCCTTATCTCGCTCAGCCGCATGCCCAGCCCGCTGGCAGCTTTGCTCAACGCCAGTTTCAAAGCGCTGATTCCCTGGCCTCGCCTCCTCCGGGCCTACGGCAGCCTGCTTGCCTGGCTCCGAGGAAAAAAGACCCCCTGAATCCGTCTGGACTCAGGGGGCCTTCTTTGAAATGAAATGATATCAATACGCACGAGCCCAGAGCACACGGCGGGTGGTGGGTCGGCCGGTGAGGATGCAGGGAGCCTCAGGACCGGTGCCCATCTCGCCCTGCGGAATGCAGCGGATGGAGATGCGCAGGCTCTTGGCCAGGGTTTCTTCCTCCTCCGGTGAGCCATCCCAGGGGCAAAGCAGCCAGTCGGCATCACCCTCGCCATTGAAATTAGCCTTGAGCTCATCCAGGCTGGAGCAGGTGCGGATATGGCTGTCGCGGAAGCTGCGCTGGCGCTGCAGCAGAGTGTTCTGGATATCCTCCAGAAGGCTCACGGCATTTTCCAGCAGCTCGCTTTCGGGGATAAAGCTCTTCTCGTTGCTGGCCTGGTCGCGGCGGCAGAGGCACACGGAGCCCTTCTCCAGGTCGCGCGGGCCGATTTCGATGCGCACGGGCACACCCTTCTTAATCCATTCCCACTTCTTGGTACCACCGTTCAGGTCGCGGGTATCGACCAGCACACGCAGCGGCATGCCGTGGAAGCTCATGGCTCCAAGTTTATCCGCCAGCTCATGGCAGTGGGCGATGATGGAGTCCTTCGTATCGGCCTTGGGGGTCACGGGGATGATGACAATCTGCTTCGGAGCCACGCGGGGCGGGCACACCAGGCCGTCGTCGTCGGAATGGGCCATGATGAGCGTGCCGATCATGCGGGTGGAAACACCCCAGGAGGTGGTCCAGGCAAACTGGCGTTCATTGTTGCGGCCGGCAAAGGAAATATTCTGGGCCTTCGAGAAGTTCTGCCCCAGGAAGTGGGAGGTGCCGGCCTGAATAGCCTTGCGGTCCTGCACCATGGCTTCCACCGTGAAGGTACGCACAGCGCCGGGGAAACGCTCGTGCTCCGTCTTCTCACCGGGAATCACGTCCACCGCCAGCACATCGCGCTGGAATTCCTCATACACCTTGTGCATGAGCGCGGTTTCCGCCTCGGCCTCCTCGCGGGTTTCGTGGGCGGTGTGGCCTTCCTGCCACAGGAACTCGGCCGTGCGCAGGAAAATGCGGGGGCGCATCTCCCAGCGCATTACGTTGCACCACTGGTTCACCTTGATGGGCAACTCGCGGTAGGACTCCAGCCAGCGGGAGAAGGCTGCGCCAATCACCGTCTCGGAGGTGGGGCGAATCACGTACTTATCAGTAAGCTCGCCGGAAGGAATCATGCGGGTTTTGCCGGTTTCGGGGTCTTTCACGGCCTCCAGGCGGTGGTGGGTCACCACGGCGCATTCGGTGGCAAAGCCCTCGGCGTGCTCAGCCTCCTTCTCCAGGTAGGAAACGGGGATGAGCATGGGGAAATAGGCATTGGTGTGGCCAGTGCGCTTGAAATCAGCATCGAGCTGCTGCTGAATGAGCTCCCAGATGGTGTAGCCCCAGGGTTTGATGACCATGCAGCCGCGCACCTCGGAATTTTCTGCGAGGTCGGCTGCCTTGATTACCTGCTGGTACCACTCCGGGAAATCCTGAGCGCGGGTGGGAGAAATAGCGTTCTGTTGTGCCATGGCGGGGATTTTATGTATTTTTGTTAAAAAGTCAACGAAAATCAGTGCCGCCGTGGCGGCTTTCCTGGTGTAATTTATGATTCAGCACGGCCAGGAGAATCATGAATATGCTCAGCAGCCACAGGCCCAGCACGGCAAAAGTTACCGCCAGCACCACAGCCACCGCCAGGCTGATGGCATGCATCTGCGCGCGGGATTTCATGAGCCCCTGCATAATCTGCCCACCGTCCAGCGGGAAAATGGGCAGCAGGTTCAGCACGGTCCACCAGCAGCTTACCTCCACCAGGTAGAAGAAAAAGAACATGGCCAGCGGGGGATATGACATGAGCACCTCTGCCGGCATCACCCCGAAGGCAAAACCCACACTCAGCGCACTCCCCAGGGCAAAATCCCCCACATACAGACAAAGCCCCAGATACGCCACCAGCCCCACAGCCAGCGATGCCAGCGGCCCGGCCGCAGTCATCGCCACGCCTTGCAGCCGGGTCAGCCGGGCGCTCTCGTTGGTGCAGTCGCCACCCAGCCATGCCAGGTAAACGACCGGGTGCCCGCCACCCAGGTGCCGCCCCACCAGGGCATGCCCCATCTCATGGGCCAGCAGCACCACAAATGCCGCTATGATAAACAGCAGCGCACTCATCAGTTCCACCATATTCGACACCATGTAAGCCCGCCCCAGAATAGCAAGTGTCAGCCACAAGGTGGGGTGAATGCTCACCTGCACTCCAAATAGTGTGAAACGTATCATCGCCGCTCATTCTATTCCTGAGTGTGACTTCCATGCAAGCCCTCAAGCCGCCATACCCCGCATCATGACAAGGAAATTTATCTGTTTGAAGGCTTGATTCATGCTTGCGGAATGTTTAAGGATAGTGTAATATGTTGGCGATTCATGGAAAACGAGTACACAGAGGCTGATATCCAGACACTTGACTGGCGCGAACACATCCGCCTGCGCCCCGGTATGTACATTGGCAAACTGGGCGACGGCACCATGCCGGATGACGGCTTGTATGTTCTGCTTAAGGAAGTTATCGACAACTCCATCGATGAGTTCGTGATGGGCGTGGGCAAGAAGATTCTCGTGAGCATCAACAAAGATGGTCTGTGCGAGGTGAGGGACTTCGGCCGAGGCATCCCCCTGGGCAAGCTCTACGAATGCGCCGCCAAGATCAACACCGGCGGCAAGTATGATGGCGAAGCCTTCAAGAAATCCGTGGGGCTGAATGGCGTGGGTATCAAAGCGGTGAATGCCCTTTCCGAAACATTTGAAATCCAGGCCTACCGAGAGGGGCAGACCCGCCGCATCCGGTTCAAGGCCGGAGAGGAAGTGCACGGCAGCGATGTGACTGAAGCCACTGACCAGCCGGACGGCACACGTGTGGCCTTCATGGTGGACCGCAGCATCTTTGCAGCAGATGCCGCCTACAACCTGCAGTTTGTGGAGCGCATGTGCCGCTATTACTGCTACCTGAACACCGGGCTCACCATCAACCTCAACGGCCGCAACATCTCCTCGAAGAACGGCCTGCTCGACCTGCTCAAGGAAGAGATGAAGGAAGAACCGCTCTACGCACCCATCCACATCTCCGGCAACGATATCGAAATCGCCATCACCCACGGCGATGAATACGGCGAGGAATACTACTCCTTCGTGAACGGGCAGCACACCACCATGGGCGGTACCCACCAGGCCGCCTTCCGCGAGGCCATCGTCAAGACCCTCCAGGGCTACTTCAAGAAGAGCTACGAGGGCTCCGATATCCGCAACGGCATTCAGGCGGCCATCAGCATCAAGGTCATCGAACCGGTCTTTGAATCCCAGACCAAGACCAAGCTGGGCAGCAACACCATGGGTCCCGGCAAGGAAACAATCCGCACCTTTGTGCTCAACTTCCTGGCACGCGAACTGGATAACTACCTGCACCGCCACCCCGAAATCGGCGAGGCGATGGAGGAGAAAATCAAAGAAAGCGAGAAAACCCGCAAGGAAGTGGCCGGCGTAACCGGCAAGGTGGCCAAGGAGCGCGCCAAGAAAGCCAAGATTCACACCCGCAAGCTGCGCGACTGCCGCGTGCATTACGACAGCAAGAACCGGCGGGCGAAGGACACCATGCTCTTCATCACCGAGGGTGACTCCGCCTCCGGCTCCATCACCACCGCACGCGATGCCGAGACCCAGGCCGTGTTCTCCCTGCGCGGCAAACCGGCAAACAGCTTCGGCATGAACCGCGCCGCCCTCTTCGAGGAGAAGCGCAACGAGGAGCTGGACTTCCTGCACCTGGCGCTCAACATCGACCGCAGCATGGAAGACCTGCGCTACAACAAGGTCATCATCGCCACTGATGCCGATGTGGACGGCATGCACATCCGACTGCTGCTGCTCACTTTCTTCATCCAGTACTTCCCGGACCTCATCCGCGAGGGGCACCTCTTCATTCTGCAGACCCCGCTCTTCCGCGTGCGCAACAAGCAGAAGACCCTGTACTGCTACTCTGAGGCTGAGCGCGACCGCGCTGTCAGGGAACTGGGCCGCAACCCCGAAATCACCCGATTCAAGGGGCTGGGCGAAATCTCGCCTTCCGAGTTCAAGAACTTCATCGGCGATGATATCCGCCTGGAAGAGGTGACGCTGGAAAACGCCCACAACCTCAAAGAAATCCTCCGTTTCTATATGGGCGACAATACCGATGACCGCAGGCAATACATCGTCGATAACCTGCGCATTGAAGAAGATCTGGCCTAATTGTCATTTTACTCAATATCACCACATCCTCGAATCGTCCATATTATAGCGATACCATCATGAAACGAATCGTTTCTCCAGTCATTTCAGCTCTGATGCTGGCCAGCGTGCTCCCGGTTGCCGCGGAATGGGAACCTCGCGGGATGTGCTACGTCTGGGCAGGCAGTACTGCGCCGAAAGAAGCCCCCGAAGGCATGCTGCAGGGTGAACTCTACGATTATAACCGCACCCCCAAAGGCGAGTTCTTCACCTACTCGGGCATCTACGACTCAGATACCGCCACAAGCAAGATTGCCAAGAGCCTTAAAGAAGCCCATAAGATTCGCAGCACCGGCGCAAAAAACCCGACCAACAGCCCAGACGTACACGGACAATGCGCGCAAGTGTTGAAAATGCTCATGCAGGGCAAAAGTTCCATTTTGAACAAGCTGTATAAATATCCGTACCATGTGGCGACACCACACATCTACATGGCACCGGTCAAAACATCCGATCCGGAAAACATCCTGAAAGGGGAAAAAGCAAGCGACTCTGATTTCATAGCCGATACAAACACGCACAGCACCAAGGCAAAATCGCACAAGGATCATTCCTCCTGGATTGGCATTTTCAAAGGCTCCGTCATAGCCCCGAAAAGTATGAAGTTCCGCTTCTGTGGTGCGGCAGATGATTCCATCATTGTGAACTTCAACAATGAAATAGTGCTTGAAACCGGTTATATCCACCCGGGCATATACAAGGGCAACGGCATCAAAGACCCGGGGTGCGACTGGGAACCGGCAGTCATCATCAAATACCAGAGAGACCTGGCAGCCGGCAAGATACCGGGAAGAAAGGATTACGAGGTACTCGCACTCCGCAGCACACCGTACACTAATAAAAAATTCAATGGCATCACCTGCGGCACCCCCATTACCGTGGAGGAAGGAAAGGCATATCCCATCGAAATCATCATAGCCAACAACGGCGGCACAGCCATGCACTACCTGCTCACGCAGGAGATAAGCTCCGGCACAAAAGCCCCGCTCCAGCTCTTCCGCACAAACGACGCTCCGGTCACACACCCATACGGCACACGCGCCACATCCTCTGAATATGAGGCAGGCCCCGCCTATGAAAAAGACTCCCTCATCTGGAAAGTGAAAGGGAAAAAAAGCAAAAAAGATAAGAAGAAACTAAAGGCAGCCAACAGATTCCGCAAAGTTTAATTACATGCAACCATGAAAACCAGTATTCCTCTTTCCGTTCTCTCCATTGGCGTCGTGCTCTTCCAGCCGGTAACAGCCGAATGGGAGAAACGCCCGGTCGCCTACGTCTGGACCAGTGAGGAAAAGGCCGCGACAACTCCGGAAGGGCTCCTGCGCGGCACGATATACGATATCAAGCGAGACCGCCGCGGCAAATTAAAGCCTGAAGTGCAGCAGCACAGCGGCGACTGGTGGAACTATGTCCGCAATGACTACATGAACACCATGAAGGACATCATGAACCGCCGCCACAGCGATATCAAGTATAATTACGAATACACCACGCCCTGCGCCGTGGGGCACCTCTACCTGCAACGCCGCTACGGCGTCAATATGGACGGCGAGCTGGACCTGGCCGCAGGCAAAAGCATAGGCGATGCCGCCTCTGACTTTGTGAGTGAAACGCAGCAGGCCATTCCCGGCGGATGGATTGGGGTGTTCAAGGGTCGCGTAGTCGCACCGAAGACGATGAAGTTCCGCTTTGTCGGCTCGGCAGATGATACACTGATGGTGCGCTTCGGCGGGAAAGTGGTGCTGGAAGCAGGCTATGTGCTCCCCAGCGTATTCACCGGCAACAACAGCGATGAAGCCTTTTCCAAAGGCACAGACAAGCAATACATCCAGAATCTGAGAAATGGCAAGGACCCAAAGCACAAGGGCTACAGACTGATTCAGCTCAAAAGCGCCGGATTCTTCAACGACTCTTTCGGCGGACTGACCGGCGGAACGCCCGTCAGCGTGCAGGAGGGCAAGGAATACCCCATAGAGATTATCATCGGCGAATGCGGGCGGCATGGTTTTTATTACCTGTTGACCCAGGAAGAGACCAAGGACAACAAAGCCCCGCTCATGCTGTTCCGCACGAATGAAGACTGGCCGGTATCCCCGCAGGATGGAGAAAGCGGCCCGGCCTACAGCAAGGATTCTCCCGTCTGGAAAACGGTAACCTCAGCCAAAAAGAAGAAAAAGAGCAGGAAATAAGCACGGCCCCCCATCCGGTTTTTATTGCTCCGGCAATTAAAGATTATTGCTTTAGCGAAACGCAAAATTGATGTTTGTCCCGTGCTCCGACAGAGTTCCCCCACAAATTCCAATTTGTTACCCCTCCAGTACGTATAACACATCAATCTTTAATTGCCGCGTCAATAATTTTCTTTGACTTCTATTCTCGCTTCAGGTAGTATACAGAGAATACCACTTTTATCATGAAAACACTCATCATTGCCCGCCACGGTAACACTTTCGCCAAAGGTGAAACTCCCACCCGCGTAGGCTGCCACACTGACCTGGAGCTCGTCGAAGAAGAGCGCGGTCGCGGTGTAGGCCTGTACCTTAAGAAGCTGGGGCTTGTGCCCACCCGCATTCTGGCCGCCCCGCTGAAGCGCACCATGGGCACCGCCGCCCTGGCTGCCGAAGCTGCCGGCTGCACCTGCCCGGTGGAGCCCGACCACCGCTTCATCGAAGTGGACTACGGCCCCGATGAAAACAAGACCGAGGAACAGGTGAAAGCCCGTCTGGGTGCGGAAGCCGCCAAGGCCGAGGGGATTGACCCCGCCCCCCTTACTGCGGAAGAGCTGGACGCCAAGGGCGAAGCCATCATCGACAAATGGAATGCCGATGCCACCGTACCGAACGGCTGGAAGGTGGACGTGCAGCAGATTCGCGATAACTGGATGAGCCTGGCCTCCGAAGTAAAGGATGGCGAGGTCATGCTCTGCGTCTCCTCCAACGGCACCATCCGCTTTGCCCCGGTCATCACCGGCGATTACGCCGGTTTCTGCGCTGAGCACGATATCAAGGTAGCCACTGGCGGTGTGTGCATCTTCACCAGCGAGGACGGCTCCACCTGGACCTGCACCGAGTGGGGCACCAAGGCCTTTAAGAAAATCTAACCACCTCCTGAAAAACCATGTTCCAGAAAATCAAACCCGCCTGGGTAGACGAGTTCAAGAAATTCGCCCTCAAGGGCAATGTGGTGGATATGGCCATCGGTGTCATCATCGGTGGAGCATTCAGCAAGATTGTCACCTCGCTGGTGAAGGACATCATCACACCGGCCATTTCCATGCTCACCGGCGACACGAAAAACCTGGCCGAGCTCAGCTTTGCCTTGAGCGATGCCAAGGATGCGCCGGTTATCAAGTACGGCGTCTTCTGCCAGACCGTGCTGGATTTCCTGATTATCGCACTCACTATCTTCTGGGCCGTGCGCATCATCTGCAAGCTGCGAGCCAGGAAGGCCGAGCCCGCACCCGAGCCCCCTGCCCCCGCCCCCACGCCGGAGGATATTCTGCTGCTGCGCGAGATTCGCGACGCCCTCAAGAACAAGTGAACAAGAAACAACTCATAGCCAGGGTCCAGCGCTACATGGGTCCCGGCGCCACCCGGGCCACCGCCTCTGCTGCAGTAGAGGCGGTGCTCGCTTCCATCCGGCTTGCCACCGCAGAGACCGATGCCAGGCTGCACATAGCCCATTTCGGCACTTTTGAACGCGTGGAACGCCCCTCCCGCCAGGGTTACGATATCAACACCGGCGCCATGCGCCATATTCCCGCCAGAAGCGAACTCACCTTCAAAGCAGCCCGTGGGCTAATCCAGGGGTAGGCCCCGCTAACACATACTCAGAAAGCGAGGACAGGAAAAAGGTTGCCAAAACAGGCATTTCATTGTAATCTAGCCGCCATGCACCCTGACATGACAGACAGGATAGATGCGCTTTGCCGCCGGCAATGCGCCTTTGCGCTGTATTGCCTGCCAGGGGAACATGAGCCTGTTTTCTGCATGGCCGAAGACGGAAGGACGGAAGACTCCCCCATCTTCAAGAATGGATTCCTGCTGGCCGCCTTTGATGGCAGCAGCCTCTTCATTCCCGCCGAACGCGAGGCACCACCAGCCCCAGGTGAGTGGGAGGAAATACAGCTGCAACCAGTGGGGCCCGCTACCTCGCGAAGCAAATATGCAGCCCTCTTCCAGCTGTACACCGGCTTCATCCGCAGTGGAGAGCTGCGCAAGATTGTGCTGGCCCGCACGGCAGACATTGGAACCACTTCCGGCTTCTCCGCCTGCCGTGCCTTCTGCACGGCCTGTGAGCAGAACCCGAACGTCTTCAAGGCGTTGGTGCATACGCCGCAACACGGCACCTGGCTTTTCTGCACACCGGAGCAGCTGGTCACCGGCAGCGGCGACTGCTGGCACACCATGGCACTGGCTGGAACGCGCATCCCGAACCTCCTGCCCTGGGATGCCAAGAACAAGCGCGAGCAGGCGCTCGTCACCGATTTTATCCGCGAGATACTCACCCCCCTGGCCGATGAGCTGATAGAAAGCCCGCTGGAAAATCTGCGGGCCGGGCGCATTGAGCACCTCTGCACGCGCTTCTCCTGGAAGATGCCGCCGTGCCGGCTCCTGCAACTGCTGGAGCAGCTGCCCCCCACCCCGGCCGTATGTGGTTCTCCGGTGGCCGCAGCCCGAGCCCTTCTCCTGCAAAACCCGGATATTGACCGTTCCTGCTATGCCGGTTACCTCGGGCCCTGGGGACACGGTGCTGTGCAGCTCTATGTTTCCCTCCGCTGCATGCAGATTTTCCCCGGCTTCTGCCGGCTCTATGCAGGTGGCGGTCTCATGCCAGATTCTGATGAAGAACAGGAATGGCAGGAAACAGAAAACAAAATGGCCTGCATGCTGCAAGCCATTGAAGGTGCGTACGCGTAAAATCACTCTCCTGCGCCCTGATTCCTCGGGGCCATGGCGAGGAACATGAGAGTCCAGCCGGAGAAAATCATCTCAATGGCAATCAAGGTGCCGATAAGCCATGTTGAAGACTCAGGCCAGCCCCAGATAATCATGACGCCCAGCACTAGAGAAACCACTGCATTGAAGAGCCGCCAGAAGCGCCCGGGGGTACCCCACATCGAGATTGCCACGCCCATGCGCATGATGCCGGCGGTGAGCAGACAGGCACCGATGAACAGCGTCCACCACTCCATGGAAAGCATGGGCATGAGCACAGTGAACACGCCGACCAGCAGATAGAGAACCGCGGCCAGCAGGTTCCACCAGCGGTTTTCGCGGCGCATAATGCACTGCACCAGCCGGATCACTCCCGCCACGGCCAGTACGAAACCACCCACCCATACCGCTGAAAGCCCCAGCAACATGGGGAAGCTCAGCAGAATAAAGCCCAGCACCAGCTCCAGCACCGCCAGAATACCCGCCACCCAGGGACGCGCCATCCACCCGCAGCAGCCCAAGCCGCAGTTACCTGCGTTTTCCTTATCGACAGCAGACATGGTTCTTCTGGTTGGAGTTGAAGCGTTTTGCCACGGTGTGCCAGCAAATCTGGTTCATGAATGCCTCCACATATCCGGCGCGGTTATTGTGGTAGCGCAGGTAGTAGGCATGCTCCCATACATCGCAGACCAGCAGCGGCCGCATACGCGGCAGCAAGGCATCCTGGTGCCGGTGAGCACCCAGCACTACCAGACGGTGACTCGCAGCATCCTTAGCCAGGATGGCCCAACCGCTCCCCTGCACCCCCTGAGCCACACTGCGGAACAGGCGAACGAAGCCCTCATATGAACCGAAGGATGTGTTAATGGCATCTGCCAGTTCACAGCAAGGCTGCTGACCATGCTCGGGGGAGATATTGCCCCAGTACAGCGTGTGCAGCATATGCCCGGCCAGGTTGAACGCCAGATTGTGAGCCGCGGTGGCCGCCAGCGTTTCCGGCAACTCACCCAGAGCCACCTGGCGCATCATTCCGGCGGCGGCATTCGCACCGGCTACATAGGCGGCATGGTGACGGCTGTGGTGCAGCAACACGGTTTCTGCATCCAGCAGGGGTTCCAGCGCAGCTGCATCGTACGGCAGAGGTGGCAACACATAGTGCCCATCTTCATATCCATCGCATAAGCAAATAGTATCCATGCAGGGAGTGACACCCTGCCCGGGCACCAGGTTCAGTGCTTGTTATACATCGATGGAAACGATGGTCGTGTTATCGGCATAAGGATCCCCCAGCGCCTGGCATGCCTCAATGAGCGCCACTGGAAGGCTGCCTTCCCGGTTATTCAGAATATTGCGGCCCACATTCGTGAGCAGTTCCGGAGCAAGGATTTCCTCACTTCCATCGGTCGTCAGCACAATGCGATCCTCCGGCAGGAGCGGATAGGGTATGGTCGGAGCATCCACCAGATCCAGAGATTCCCCGGTGATGGCACAGCGCAGCACGTGGCCACGGCGCAGCGCCTCCTGCGCCGTCATGCCAGCGCCGATATAGGCGCGGTACACATCGCGGTAGGAATGGTCCTGGTTCAGGCGGATAAGCCGCCCGCGCCGCCAGAGGTACAAAGCAGAATCGCCCACGCTCACCCAGCGCAGCACGCCGCTGCCGGCAAAAGCGGCCACAAGAGTAGTGCCACCATAGACGCCGCGGCTTTCAAATGATTTCCGCACAGCGTCATTAGCATCATCCAACGCATGCCGCATGCGCTGCACCATAGGCAAATCATCATTTCGCTCAAAGGATTTCACATACTCCTCCGTTGCCAGTGTAGAAGCAAGGGCTCCGTCGTGGTGCCCGCCCATACCATCGCAGACAACGGCCAGAACCCCTGCGCGGAAGAACTTCACCGCGTAGGCGTCTTCCTGTTTACGGCGCATACCAATCCACTGTGCAGCCTTGGCAATCATGAGCTCTTTCCTTTCTACCACAGATGATACCACCACGCAAGCAAAAACGACAGTATGACTATGCGTGTCCCAAAGATTTGGGACACGAGGATTTACGATTGACAATTTACGATTGACGAATTGAAAGTTCCGCGAGCCTTGCGGCTCGCCATTTGTTATCAATAGAAAATACCTGCAGGCGCAGCCTGCCTGACTTTATACTTCGCACTTCCCACCTCGTACCTCGTACTTCTCCATATTCCAATATATCGCGCTCTGGACTCAAACTTTGGGCGTACGCAATCTTCCGGTTGAACGCAGGCAGAGTCTGTGCTAGAATACGCAGGAACGATGATGGCATCCACCCTTAGCGAAGAACTTTACGAATACTTATCCGCCCCCGGTTACGAACCTCAGGAAATGGTCGATATTGCCCGGGGGATGGGGCTGCATCCCTCCCGGCGCAGCGAGCTGAAGGCACTGCTGGCCGAAGGGGTGCGCAAAGGGAACCTGCTGAAGTTGCGCAAAAGTCTTTATGTGCTGCGCAGGCTCCAGGGAGAGGCGCTTACCGGGCGTATTTCTCAACGGGGCAGCCGCTTATTCTTCGTGGCAGATACCGGGTCTGCGCGCCTGCTGCAGGCGCTTCGCCCGGGTGCAGATGTGGGAGCGCTGCTGGTGAATCCCTACCGCAGCCACGGCGCCATGGATGGTGACCGGGTGGAGGTTTCCGTGCGGTTGCAGGCTCCGGCCCGCGACCGCCGCCACAAACACCGCCCCCAGGCGGCCGATACCCGCATCGAGGTGCGGGTGCTGGAGATCCTTTCCCGTGGGCGCGACCGCTGGGTGGGCACCTACAAATCCACCGGTCGCTACGGCATGATGGCGGGCGATGGCAAGACCAGCCCGGAGCTGGTGCGGCTGCTCACCCCTCCACCGGCCGAGCTACTGCCGGGCATGGTGGTGGTGGTGGAACCAAAGAGCTACCCCATTGCCCATGGAGAGGCCACGGGGCGAATCATGCAAGTTCTGGGCTGGCCGGAGGATGAAGCCGTGCAGATTACCACCATCATGCACAAATTCGGCCTTGCCGATACCTTCCCCGCCGAGGTTCTGGAGGAATCCGAACGCATCGCCGATACCATCTCACCGGCAGAACTGGAGCACCGCGACGATTGGCGGCAGCGCTGCGTCATCACCATCGACCCCGAAAGTGCGAGGGACTACGATGATGCCATCTCCGTTGTTCGCCAGGGCAACAACTGGGAACTTGCCGTGCATATTGCAGATGTGAGCCACTATGTGCGCCCCGGCTCCGCGCTGGATGAGGAGGCCCGAAGCCGGGGGAACTCCACCTATCTGCCAGACCGCGTGCTGCCCATGCTGCCGCCGCGTCTCTGCGATGGAATCTGCTCGCTGCGAGAGGGGGAAGACAGGCTCACCCGCCTGTGCCTCATGCAGATTAACCGCCAGGGCAAAGTATTCAAGGCAGAATTCAAAGATGCCGTCATCTGCTCCCGCCGGCGACTCACATACCCGCAGGTGCTGGATGTTCTGCAAGGGAAGTCCACCACCAATGATGCGGAGGTTGACGCCCTGATTCTCGAAGCTGGCAAACTGGCCGCGCTGCTGCGCCGCAAACGTTTCGAAGCCGGGGCACTGCGGCTGGATATGCCGGAAATCCGCCTCATCACCGATGACCACGGAGCCCCGGTGGATGTAGAGGTGGAAACCGGGGATGAAGCCCACCAGCTGGTGGAGGAATTCATGCTCATTGCCAACGAGACCGTGGCCCACGCGCTCAATGCCCACTCCCTGCCCACCATCTACCGCGTACACGAGGCCCCCGACCCCGCCAAACTCAGCGAACTGGCCCAGGAACTTAAGGCATACGGCATCAAGGCCGGTACCCTGGCCACCCGGGAGGAGCTCAACGCCGTCATGGACAGGATTGAAGGCCACCCGGATGAAGAAATCCTGAAGGTTCAGTTGCTCCGCGCCATGATGCGCGCGCGCTACTCACCCCGGGCGCTTGGTCACTTCGGCCTGGCCAAGGGTGATTACTGCCACTTCACCAGTCCCATCCGCCGCTATGCCGACCTCGTGGTACACCGCTCATTCAGCCGCCTGAGCGGCTCGCCCGCAGCACCGCTGCCAGGCCCCGGCACGCTGGCCGGCATAGCCGACCATATTTCCGAAACGGAACGCAACTCTGCCGCTGCGGAAAGCGAAGCCCAGCAGAGCATGATGGCGCGTTTCCTGGAGCTGCAGTGCGAGAGCGATGCCCCGCGGGCATGGGATGCCGTAGTGCTGGCGTGCTGGCCGCAAGGCATGGCCGTGGAGGTGCCGTTGCTGAAAGTGAAAGGCTTTGTGTCCGGGGCAGATCTGCCGAGCGACACCTCGTGGTATTTCGAACGCCACGCCGAACGCTGGACCAGCACAGACGCCCGCTGCCTCTACCCCGGTTCCAGATTGCGGGTTGTGCCCACCCGGGTGGATGCCGCCACCGGCTTTGCTGATTTCAAGCCAGCGATTTAAGCTTGCCATGCCCGGCAGGATTTGCTATTCTGCCGGGCATGGCAAAATTTTTTCAAGCATTAGGCATCGCGCTGCTATTCTGTAGCAGCGTGCTGGCGGGGTGGACATCGCCTCATGACCTGCAGCTGGAGGAGGAGGCCCCCGCCGCGCTTCTACCCTTCCCTCGCGAGGTAAGTTGGAAAGAAGGCGAACTGAAACTACCTGCTGCTGCAAATTGGAAACTTACCGGCAAGGCCGCTAAGAACGATTCTGTGCAACTTGCCTGGAAAGGCCTGCTCAGCGAGATAAAGGGAAAGGGAAAAGGCAAGCTCACGGTGCGTCTGCGCGGCGCAGGCGATAAGCTGAACGATGAGCAGAAAGCCGAGGGCTACGTGCTCCAGGTGAATGACAAGGGAATCACCATCGGGGCTGAAACCACTGCCGGTTTCTTCTACGGCTTGCAGACACTGCGCCAGCTGGTACACAAGAACAAGTCCATCCCCCACTGCTTCATCGTGGACTGGCCAGCGTTCCGATACCGCGGCTACATGCAGGACTGCGGCCGCAATTTCCGGAAGGTGGAGCGTCTGAAAAAAGAACTCGACCTCGCCGCACGGCTCAAGGTCAACCTCTTCCACTGGCACCTCACCGACTACCCCGCCTGGCACATCCAGTGCAAGGCCTACCCGCAGCTGAACTCCCCCAAGCACCGCACCCGTGACCTGAACGACACCTATTCCTACGATGAAATCCGCGAGGTGTTTGCCTACGCCAAAGAGCGCTGCATCACCATCATCCCGGAGCTGGACATGCCCGGCCACAGCGCCTATTTCGAACGTGCTTTCGGGTTCAAGATGCACACACCGGAAGGCATGAAGATTGTGGCTGAGCTGCTGGATGAATTCTGCAAGGAGATTCCGGCAGATATCTGTCCCATCGTACACTTCGGGGCAGATGAAGTGCGCATCCCGAACGCTGCCGAATTCGTGGGCATGGTCACCGCCAAGCTGGAGGAGCACGGTCGCCAACCCATGCAGTGGGCCAGCAGCCGCGACCTGCCGGTGGGCGAAAAATCCATCGAGCAGCGCTGGGGCGAAGGGGCTGATATGGTGGCAAAATCCATTCGCCCGGAGCGCATCACCCGCCGCGCATTCGACTCCACCATGGGCTACGCCAACCTGCTCGACCCCGCCATGGCCGTGCGCCGCTATTTCTTCATGCGCCCCTGCGGCTCGGCCAAGGGAGATGAGCTCAAGCTCGGCACCATCTTCTGCATCTGGCCGGATGGCAAGGTGGACAACAAGGAATGGATTCCCGCTTTCTGCAGCATGTGGCCGGGCATGATGGCCATGGCCGAGCGCTCCTGGATTGGCGGCGGAGCTGATGGCGATGCACTCCCGCTGGAAATGCCCGCCCCTGATACCGAAGCCGGCAAGGCCTACCACTTGTTCGAACAACGCATGGCAGACCTCCGCAACAGCATCTTCAAGGATGAGGACTTTCCCGTCTGGCCGGAATCCGGTCTCAGCTGGACCGTGGTGGAACCCACCGACTCTGGAAAAGCGGAAAGCACCCGCAAAGCCGTGCTGAGCGGTAAGACAGACGAGCTGACCACCCGCACGGCACACTGTGCCAACCTCTATTTCCGCACCCGACCGGATACCGGATACCTCGGCATGTTCTCTCAATCGCGCCCCGGCAGCACCGTGTGGGCTACCACCACCATCAAGGTCAAAAAAACTGGTAAATATCCCTTCATGATTGGGTTCGATGCCCCGGCCCGTTCCAACCGCCGTTGGACTGGTGTACCCAAGGCAGGCGAGTGGTCCCAGGCCGGCACCCGCATCTGGATTAACGGCGCAGAGGTGCGCAACCCGCGTATCTACAAGAACGCCGGTAAGTTCAACCACCCAGGAAATGCCTGGAATTTCGAGAATCCGCTCGATATTGAGGAAGTATGGTGGGCGCTCGACCCCATCCAGCTACCGCTCATGAAGGGAGAAAACACCATCGTCATCGAGCAGCCTTATGTCGGTGAACACCAATCCTGGGGTATCTCCTTCATCCCCCTCTTCCCATACAAATAATTTCTGCAAACGCATCCCCCGGTCTGGCAGGCACGAAGCCTCGCCAGACCACTTTGTTTTGAACAAGAATGCGCTCATGACATCCAACTATTCATGATGAACACGCAAGAATCTTGACTTTTTTGCGTATTCATAGTAGACATTGAGTCAACCAAAGTACATCACGCATATGAAGAAGACGTACATCATGATTCTGGCGGGTCTGGCCATTGTAGGTGCCACGACCACGTATTGCTTCTCCCAGGGCAACCAGGAAGTAGCCGTGACCACCCCTGCACCTGCGGAAGCCGTGGTTGCAGCCGAGGCTGCCACTGCCGCCAACCCGATGGCTGCGCTCCCTGAAGTCTCCGAGGAGGACGCCAAGAAAGCTTTCTCCTACTTCATCGGTTACCGTTTCGGTCAGGAAATTTCCGCCGGTTCCTCTACTCTGACTACTGAGGATTTTGATAAGGACACCTTCTTCCAGGCTCTGGAAGACAGCCTCGCCGGCAAGCAGCCAAGCATGGACCCGGCCGCTGTTGAAGCGGGCATGAACGCCTTTGTCATGACCATGCAGCGCCGTGAGCAGGTGAAGTCTGAAGCCAACCTCGCAGCCGGCAAGGCCTACCAGGAAGAATTTGCCAAGGGCGAGGGTGTGACCAAGACTGATTCCGGCCTCCTCTACCGCGTCATCACCGCAGGTGAAGGTCCCAAGTATAATCCCGAGACGGACGGCCCCAGCGCCCTCTGCAACGTGATGTACGAAGGCAAGCTGATTGACGGCACGGTGTTCGACAAGAGCCAGGCGCCCATCGATATGCCCATCGACCGCGTGGTGCCCGGCTTCTCCGAGGCTCTCAAGAGCATGCCTGTGGGTTCCACCTGGGAAGTATGCATACCCTCTGAGCTGGCCTACGGCCCGCAGGGCCCCGGCCCCATCGGCAACAACAGCACCCTCATCTTCACCATCACCCTGAACTCCATCTCCAAGGCCCCGGAGCCGCAGATGGATACCCGCTCCCTGCAGCAGCTGCCCCCCGAGGTGCTGCAGCAGCTCCAGCAGCAGGGGCTTGAGATTGAACCTGAGGCCACCTCCGCTGAACCCGCTGGCGACCCCCTGCCCGCCCCCGCCGCAGAGCCTGCCCCTGCTGCCCCCGCCGAGGCTCCCGCTCCGGCTCCGGCACCTGCAGCCGAGGCCATGCCCGCTGCAGATTCCTTCTAAAGAGCACCTACCTTCATTTTCCCACACCGCTCCATTGCTCGCAATGGAGCGGTTCTGCATATCTCGCCAACCATATGTGTCCCAAAGATTATGGAAAAATAGTCCTAAACAACATAAAGGCATAGTATTCTGTGTGAAAATTCGTAGTGGGGTATCAGACGCCTCACCATCGGCAGTAAGCTTTCATTTGTGTCTCTATCGGCGTCCTGTCTCGGCGTAGTTCCGCAGGAACGAAGACGGAAAGCCGCTAACTTTCAATTCGTCAATCGTAAATTGTCAATCGTAAATCCTCGTGTCCCAAATCTTTGGGACACGCGTGCTCGCCAGCCAGTGCATTTTTGCTCGACACGCCTGTAAAAAACAGCTATACTACTCCGCAGTATGAATCCCCCAGCCATCGCTATCGACGGTCCCGCAGCCTCCGGTAAATCCACCGTTGCCAAACTCATTGCCAAAGAGCTTGGTTATACGTTCATCAACACGGGCGCCATGTACCGCGCCGTGACCTGGTACACCCTGCAGAAAGGGGTGAACCCGGCCGATACCGCAGCTGTAGAAGCGCTGTTGCCGGGCATTCCGCTGAGCTTCGGCAAGGAGGGGGCGAACTCCACCGTGGTGTATGAAGGCCGCGTGCTCACCTCTGAGCTCACCGAAAAAGCGACCAACGAGCACGTTTCCGCCATTGCCTCCATACCCGCTGTGCGCGCACTGCTGGTAGAAAAACAGCGTGAGTATAATACCCGCGAGGCCGTGGTCATGGAAGGCCGCGATATCGGCACAGTGGTATTCCCTGATACGAAGTACAAGTACTTTGTGACCGCCTCTGAGGAAGTGCGCGCTGCCCGCCGCGCTGCCGAGGGCATCACCGATTCCATTGCCGAGCGCGACCGCAAGGACTCCCAGCGCGCCTGTGCCCCCCTCAAGAAGGCAGATGACGCCCTTCTGGTGGACACCTCTGATATGACCATCGACCAGGTGGTGGCCTTCATCGCGGCCGATATCCGCGCCAAGCTCGCCTGATAACGCACCTCTTCCTTTCATCATGAACCGTTCCTTACTTTACCTGATTATCCGCGGTACTGCCCACTGCTTCTTCAAGTCTTTCTTCAACTACAAGGTCATAGGCCGCGAAAAGCTCATCGAGGAAGGGCCCTGCATCATCGTAGCCAACCACCAGAGTTTCCTGGATCCGCCCCTGGTGGGTTCCCTGTACCGCAATGAGGTATATTTCCTGGCACGCAAGACCCTGTTTGACGCCCCAGGCCTGAAACAGGCACTGCCGCACTGCAACACTATCCCCGTGGACCAGACCCGCCCGGATCCCGCCAGCATCATACAGGTGCTGCGCACTGTGAAGAACGGTGGCCGCATCATCATCTTCCCGGAAGGATCCCGCTGCCCGGACGGCCAGATTCACGATGCCATGCCCGGTATCGGTCTCATTCTCAGCAAGCTGGCTCATGTGCCGGTGCAGCCTGTCCGCATCGAAGGCGCCTATGACTGCCTGCCCATCCACAGCAGTCGTCTGAAGTTCCGCCCCATCACCCTTTCCGTGGGCGACCCGATTCAGTTTACCCCCGAAGAACTGAAGGCCAAGGGGCGCGATGCGCAACGCGCTATTGGTAAGAAGATTATGGACGCCATCCGCGCCCTGCCCACTGAGGTCTGATTCCTCTTTTGACTGACGGAGACCATGCTCACCACCCTGCGTCTGAGCAATTTCCGCTGCTACAGCACCCTCCGCTGGACCATACCGGCAGAGGGTGCAGTGCTGCTGGGCGCCAACGCACAGGGAAAGACCAGCCTCATGGAAGCGCTCTGCTTCGCCCTCACCCTGCACAGTCCCCGCGCCACCAGGCTCGACAAGCTCGTGAAACAAGGGCAGCCGAACTTCGGCATCTCCCTGGAAACGGAGGACAATACCCGCCGCCTCGTCTGGAGCGACCGCAAGCTCAATCTTCAGGTAAACGGCGCCGAGCGCCGGGATTTCAACGACTACCTGGCCGACACGCACCCCGTCACCTGGCTGGCCAACAGCGACATAAGCCTCGTAAACGGGGCCGCCGATGAACGCCGCCGCTATCTCGACTTCCTGGGCTGCCAGTGGCACCCCGCCTACCGCCAGGCTCTGCAAGCGTACCGCAAGGCTCTTAAGAGCCGCAATGCCCTGCTCCGCAATCCGCGGCGCACCAGCGCCGCCCTGCGCAGCTATGCCCGGCTCCTCGCGAGCAACGGCGAAATCATCGTCCGCCTGCGCCGCCAGCTGCTGGAGCGCCTCCAGCCGCACGTGGCGCACCACCACCGCGGGATTTCCGGTGGAGCCGAGCAAGTGCAACTCGTCTACCACCCCTCCTGCGAAACGGACCTGGAGCACGCGCTGGAAGAAGCCCGGCAGGCAGATGAACGCGCCGGATTCACCACCGTGGGGCCGCACAGGGATGACTTTTTCCTCTACATCGGCAAGCTCCCGGCTGCCGAGTTCGCCTCCGAAGGGCAGCAGCGCACCCTCGCCATCGCGTTGCAAATGGCACAAGGCGGACTCCTGCAGGAAGAGACCGGAAAGGCCCCCATCCTGCTGATAGATGACATTTTCGGCGAGCTCGACACCGCCCGCCGCCGTGCGCTGCTCGCCATGCTCCCGGCAGAAGCCCAGGTGTTCATCACCACCACCACCCTCGACTGGCTGGGCGACATGCAGACAGGCCTCCCCATTGTCCGCATCAATGCGGCCGGGATTGTCTGATTCCAGCCCTCCATCGGCGCACACGTGTCCCAAAGTTTGAGTACTAATCTCGATAAATGGGAATTTGGCGAGCCGCAGGCGAGTCAAATTCCTATCCCTCATGCGCTAGCATGAGGGATTTCATACATGCCACTGTCATGTATTTCATGCACTGCGATAGCAGTGCTTTCATACCGCTGCGAGCAGCGGTATTTACATACTTGCGATAGCAAGTATTTCATTGAGCGAAGCGACTGGTTACCGCTGCATCAGCAGCGGTACTGCCGTTTTCGCAATATATTGGCCATAAGCGTTCAGTGGGATACATAAAGCATATGATTTTTTCCCAGGGAAGGTTAATTTATTATGCGACCGCCCATTGGATGTACCGCTGCTAATGCAGCGGTAACTAGTCGCTTCGCTCAATGAATTACACCGGCGGAGCCGGTGTATGTAAATACCACAGCTGCGCTGTGGTATGAAAGCGTAGCTGGCTCTACGCATGAAATACCGCCTGCGGCGGTATGAAAGCGGCACTATGTGCCGCATGGCTCTGGCGTATACGCCAGAGCTGCATATTCCAATTTGTCGAGCAGATAGGGGCTTCTCCCAAAATGTTGCTGATGTTTCTATTGCTTGCCAAATCTTTGGGACACGTGTTGAGTAATCGAATGATGGTGGCGAATGATGGTGAGGGATTCCACTTGATTTTAACAGTAAAACGGCTATAATCCCGCCATGAATCAGCTTCGTTGCATCATCTCCGCGGCACTTGCCATCGCCTTATCCAGCTGTATGCAGCTGAATACAGCGGGGATGATAGATAACATCGGGCGGGAATACGATGCGGCCCTGGTGTATAAGGGCACAAGAATCTACATCGAGAAGCCCTCGACCTGGGATGCTTGTGAAGCAGACGGCAAGCTGTACATCAAAGCCAGGAAAGCGGTTATCCGCGAACAGACGTGGTGGCTGAGAGACGGCGCGTTCACGCAATTACCGCACAAGGTTTTTCACTACGATGGCGAACTGGGCGAACTTTGCTACTATCACGATGGCGAAATCAGCACAGAACGGCCGGAGCATGCCGTGGATACAAGAATGGAACCAAAATCCGTCTACCCTTTTTACGCCGTGCAATCCTCGCGGGAGATAAAGCCGCCCGTGCGGTATTACGAGCCGATCTGGATGGAAGAACGGCCCAACCCGCACCGCTTCTATACGGCGCCCCTTTCGTGGATTGCCGCTGTGGTGGTAGATATTCCGGGCAGCCTCCTTTTCACGACCCTGGCTCTGCCGGGTGAAATCTATTCTGCCATTTCTGACTAAATTTCTTGCGCAGGCGTGGGGAATCTGCTACCCTCGAGCCGCCCCGCAACCATGGCAGAAAAATTCGACATCAACAGCCTGAATGCCGCCCAGAAACAGGCGGTGCAGACCCTGAACGGCCCGGTGCTCATCCTGGCTGGCGCCGGCACGGGCAAGACCCGTACCGTAACCTGCCGCATTGCCAATATGATTGCCAAAGGGGTGAACCCACGCGGCATTCTGGCGCTCACCTTCACCAACAAAGCCGCCAACGAAATGGCCGACCGCGTAGCGGGACTGGTGGACCGCAAATCAGCCAGGGCCATGACGGTATGTACCTTCCATTCGCTCTGTGTGCGCATCCTCCGCCAGGATATCGGGCGCCTGGGCTACAAGGAGAACTTTTCCATCTACACCGGCAGCGACCAGAGCGGCCTGCTCAAGCGGCTGATTATGGAATATGGCGCCCGCCGCGAAAAGCTCGAACCCGCCCAGGTGCTGTCCGAAATGTCGCGCGTGCGCAACAACGGGCTGGAGATTGAACACATCGAGGATACCCTCATTGCCGCCGTGGCAAAAGCCTACATGCGCGAACTGAAGGCCCAGAATGCTGTGGATTTCGATGACCTGCTCATCCTGACCGAACGCCTGCTGCGCTGCTACCCCACCATCCACGAGAAGTGGAACAAGCGGTTCTCCTACATCACCGTGGATGAATTCCAGGACACCAACTCACTGCAGATGAGCCTGCTGCGCCAGCTGGTGGGACCGGAGCACAATGTGTGCGTGGTGGGCGATGATGACCAGTCCATCTATGGCTGGCGAGGGGCGCAGATTTCCAATATCCTGGACTTCGAGAGCTTCTTCCCGAATCCCACAGTCATCAAACTGGAAGAGAACTACCGCTGCACACGCCAGGTCCTGGACTGCGCCAACGCCCTCATCAAGCACAATGCCGGACGCCGTGAGAAAACACTCCGCACCAACAAGGACGGTGAATACCCGGTGCGCCTCATGGCCATGCCCGGCTCCCAGGAGGAAGCCGAGTTCATCGCCGATGAAATTGAGCAGATACGCGCCCGCAACAGCCTGCCCTGGGAGGCCTTCGCCATCCTTTTCCGCGCCAATGCCCAGAGCCGGGCTCTGGAAATGGCCATGCGCGAACACCACATTCCCTACCGCATGGTGGGCACCAAGAGCTTCTTCGACCGCCGCGAGGTGAAGGACCTGCTCAGCTACCTGCAGATGATGGATAACCCGGATGCCGACCTGCACCTGCTGCGCGTGCTGAACACACCGCCCCGCGGCATCTCCGCCACCACCGCCTCCTTCGCCATCGACTGGAGCCGCGACAACAAGAAGAGCCTCTGGGCCACCTTGGTAGATATATCCTTCCTTTCCGAATGTGCCACGCGCTCCCAGAACAGCATCGAGGCCTTCACCGAGCTGGTTACCCGCTACGGTTCCGAATTCGCAGCCAGCGAACGCCCCTTCGTGGATATTCTCCAGGATTTCCTGAACGAAACCGGCTACGAGGAATACATCGCCAGGAACTGCAAGACCGAGGAGGAAAAAATGCGCCGCCAGGCCGCCATCGATGACATCAAGGTTGCCCTGCGCCAGTTCTGGCTGCCCGGCCACAAGCTCACCGACTTCCTCGCCGGCATCTGTCTGGACGACAGCCGCGATGAGGACGATATCGAAAGCAAGAGCGGCGTGTGCCTCATCACCATGCATGCAGCCAAGGGGCTTGAATTCCCTCAAGTGTACATCGTGGGAGTGGAAGAAGGCCTGCTCCCGCACACTCGCTCCGTGGATGAAGGCAGCATGGATGAAGAACGCCGCCTGTTCTATGTGGGAATCACCCGCGCCCGCGAACGACTGACCATGACCTACTGCGCCAAGCGCAGCCGCTACGGTCAGGAAGAACGCTGCCAGCCCTCCAGCTTCATTCATGAGATACCCAGGCACATGTATGAGTTTGTGGACTACGACAAGCTCATGAAAGCCCCCGCCACCGAGGACGAATGCGCCGACTTCTTCTCCTCCATGCGCGATTTGCTGGCAGATGATTAACAGCCGCCGCCCCGCTTCAGACTGCTCAGAAAAAACGGCACCCGGATTTTTCCGGATGCCGTTTTTTCTGATTTTACTCTAACCTTACATCAGAAAGTATAGCTGGCACCAACATTCACGCGATGCTCGCGGGAATCATCCATGGTGCTGTAGCTGTAGTTGGCGCTAGCGCTCCAGCGCTCACCGATGCGGTATGTAGCGCCGACTTCAACACCCACGCCCTGGCGGCCGGGATTCTCACCATCGCCACGCAGGCCATCCTGCTCGATGACCGGGTTGCTGCGCACCATGTCGT
>SUVL01000042.1 GCA_015062005.1 Akkermansiaceae bacterium | reverse complement strand
AGCGACCTCTCTTGTGTATTTTTTCGTTTTGCATGTCTGTGTGTTGGTTGGATTATACACGCACACGATGCTTTGCACAAGAAAAAGGGGGCTTAAACGGTTGTCTTAAAATTAGGCGCCATTATACCTCTCGAAGAACTTGTACGCATGTTCCGAAATGTTCCCCCGGAACTCCGCGAAGGAGTCGTAGAAGCGCCTCAGCGCTCTGCCTTCATCGAAGTAGTTCCACAAAGCAGGATATTCCGTTTCCATTCGCTTGTACTCACTGGACTGAGTGAGTTCTTTGAAACGGGCTACCTGTTGCACCTCTTTATAGAAGCCGGAATCATAACGCGCGCAGGTTCTGGCAAAAGAGCCCATGAACCATCGGAGCATGACCGCCGTACGCTCCAGCTGCTTTTCCATGGCGTTATAGGCGCCGGGGGTAATGTTCGGTCTGGCCATGTTGAGTGCCGCCCGGCTGAGGGCTCCTTTCGTGAGCTGACCGCTGGCGGCTTCTGCTCCGTACTTGGTGACGAGCTTCTCCACTGCCTCTTTATGTATGGAAGCGAAGGTTCGTGCATCGGCACATTCCGTGTAATCAACTTCCCGGCCAATTGCGCGGAAACAGTTGCCCACAATCAGGTTAATGTCGCTATAGACCTTGAAACATTCAGTAACGTAAGTGGCGTCGCTACCGATAACGCTCTGGAGCTTGAGGGCCTCTTCGTCGTAGGCGGCTACTTCTTCTTCTGTGAACACGAACCCCTCCTCCTCAGCAGGAAGCGGGGGGGATAAAAACACCGTAGTACCGGCACACAACAAAATAATGCTCTTAAATCTCATATTTTGTTAAAATGATTATCGGTAAATCCGGGTTGCATCAGAAGCGTATTTCGTAATCGTCTACATACCAGCGGCCACCGCCCTTGCGGATCAGCTTGTGGATGTTCTTGACGCCGACCTGCTTACCGTTTTCATCAAAGGCCTGGCTCGTCACCGTGGCGTGCTCCTCGCGTTCGCCTTCCATCTTGATAAGGCGCTCTTTCTGAGCATCATCCAGAAAGAAGTTTTCCAGGTCGTTCTTATCGTCGTGCCCCTTGGCCACCACAATCTTGGTATTACTGAAAACAGCATGCACATATTCGCCATGCAGGCGCTGCTGGTGCAGGTCCCAGTGGTAGCGCAGCAGTGATTCGGCCGTCTCCGTGGAATAGCGGACCGGGTTGATGCACTCGCGGTAGAGCTCATAGTTCTTTTCCTTGATGGCCGCCAGGAAGATTTCCATCACGCGCTCAGGCGTGGCGTTCTCCGGCACGGATTTCTCGGTATACCAGCCCTCCTTGATGCCGGCTACCTTATCTTCCTCCACAAAAGAGCCGCTCTTATCGTGATTGGCATCGAAGGTGGCTACGATACGGCCATCGATGTAGAGGGCCTCGGGTTCCACCACCCAGCCCCAGGCCATATTCGTGCGGCGGTTGCCGGGAATCTCGAAAGCCGGGCCGGTAATCTTACCCAGTACGGTGAAGTTCAGGCTATCGCCCAGCGAGCCATCTACCTCGCGGCGGAAACGCTTGATGGCCTCGTACGGCCCCAGCCATTCGCGGCCACCGATATTCACGAAATAGAAACCGGTGGAGGGCTTGCCCACCACAATGTACTCGCCGGAAGCACCCACAAACTGGTTGTCGGGGTACTTGACATCCGGCAGCACAATGGTCTTCTCGGTGGGGTCGGTCTCCGGGGTATTCTTCAGCGGGTCCACCGTGGGGAACACCTTGGCCAGGATGTCGCGTCCCTGCTGCAGTTCCTTCCATCTGGTCTCACTGAGCTGGGCATACTTCTCGCGCAGCTGCTTCTCATTATTGAGGTAGGCCACCATGGCGGGGGTAATCTGGTTGTAGTTACCCTTGCTCTTCATGAGTGCCACGCGGGCACGCTCGTAGAGAGCCTGCACCGCAGGGTCCTGCGGGTAGGTCTTCATGAGCGTCTGAATGCGGTTCAGGGCCTCATTCTTGCTGCGATACATGGTATTGGCGCTGCCTTGGGCCCGGCGAACTTCGGCCTCAAACTCCTTCAGATAATATTCGGTATACCCCAGCTCGCGGGTACTGGCTTTCTGAGGCGCGGCATCAGCATTGAAACTGAGCGCCAGCAGCGGCAATAGGGAAAGTGTGGTTTTTCTTATCATGATAATGAGGAAGCTTAAATGGGAAAGGTATATTAACGTCTATCGCGAGTGCTGGGGCGGGGCGCCGTGCTCGGGCGTGTGCTGGTACTCGGGCGAGCCGACGGGGACGGGCGTGGGCTGGTACTCGGACGTGTTGTCGTAGAGGGCCGGGGTTTGATGCTCGGGCGTGTTGCCGTGGACGGGCGCGGGCTGGTGCTCGGCCGTGTTGTTGTAGAGGGGCGGGGTTTGATGCTCGGGCGGGTTGCCGTGGACGGACGCGGGCTGGTGCTCGGGCGTGTTGCCGTGGAGGGGCGCGGGCTGGTGCTCGGGCGGGTTGCCGTGGAGGGGCGGGGTTTGATGCTCGGGCGGGTTGCCGTGGAGGGGCGCGGGTTGGTGCTCGGGCGAGCCGACGGGGACGGACGGGATTCCGGCTTCGCCGTGTGGTGTGTAGGTCTGGGTTTGGGCTTACCCATCACGCTTTCCGGATGCTTGTGCACAGCCGCATGCTTGGGCGGGCGTACGCCGGGCTTGTGGTCATGGTGATACTTCGGGGGCTTGGGTGCATGGTGTACACCGTGGGGATAGTGGTGGTGATGGTGGCTATGGCACCACGAGGCCGGACCCCAGTTGGGCACATAGCAACCGGCATAAAGCAGGTTAATGGAGAAGATAGGGCTGCCGGAGGTCGTGTAGCCATACACCGGGCGACCATAGGAATAACCGTATATCGGGAAGCCGTTGGCATCGTAACTGGCGGCTGTCCATGCCACCGAGCAGGAATAGCTGGGTGCATAATAGCCGGAGGAAGAGTAGGAGCCGTAACCATCAATGTACAGCGTATCGCAGGAGCTGAACAGGAAGGCCAGCCCGACGGGCAGCAGCAGGTGTGCAAGTTTAAGTTTCATAGTGTTGCGTGTGTGTTGTTATAAAATATTTATTTACGGGAAGCTCGTTTCTGGCGCAGAATAGTGCGGATTTCCTTTGCGTTGGCGCCGCCCACGCAATCATCCACGCTGGCCCCCTTGGCGGTTTTCGCGTTCAGGTCGGCCCCATGCTCAACCAGCCAGCGTACAATCTCCACGTGGCTCAGGCCACAGGCGTTGTGCAGGGCGGTGGTTCCATTGGCATGGGGAATGATATTGTCGATAGGGGCTCCCTCCATAATCTGGGGAAGTACGTTGAGCAGGCGCTTCTGGTACAGGCGCTCCACAGCGGTCTTGTACTTGCGGTTCTCCAGCTCACGCACCAGCTCGCCCAGACCATCGTCCACGCTCTGAATGGCTCCATCGCTTTCTTCCGCCTGAGGCATGGTGACAAGCCCGGCGGTAGAAGTGGAGGGGCTCACTGCAAAATCTGCATGGCGGACATACCAGGAGCCGCCCTCATCATGCCACTCGATGCTGGCCGTGCCTTTCGTGGCAGTCTGGAAACTGAGCACAACCCGCACGTGCATATCATTGCCGGTGATGTGGATGCAGCCCTCGGCGGGGTCGTATGTCACCTTGACCGGCGGCCAGGGAGAGTCGGGAGTGGACTCATAGAGTTGGTATCTATATGTATTGTTGCCCAGGACGGGGAACTGCAAGGCCATAGGAGAGGCCGCGAGCTTGTTCCAGACTTCCGGCTGCTCGCCCCTTTCTGCTCTGGCCTCTTCTGCAGAGTAGAAGCTCAGCACCACCAGTTTGCCGTCCAGAGAAATGGGTGCTGCGTGAGAAATCCTCTCCTCCGCCTGGGCGCAAAGAGCGACCGGAGCCGTTGCAAGAAGCAGTATCACAGAAAGACAACTTTTCATCACAGAAACGTAGTTTGGTTAGTAACCGAGAGCGCGTATGAGGGAATTAAAGGCCTCCTGCACCATGTTGCCGAACCATTCACCGATATCATCGGAATAGCGGTACAGGACACAGCCAAAGACGATGAGTGCCAACGCACCGGCTATTTCCTTGATGTAGTAGGTGAATACCTGCCAGCCGGTCATTTCCTCTTCCTGAGGGGTGGATTTCTTTTTCTTAGCCATATGAAACGGAATTATTTAAGTATGAATGTTCCTGTTGTGGTGGTAGGCTCGCTGAATTTCGTCTTTGAGGTGCAGGTGGCAGTACCCTGGGTGGGAGAAGTGAACTTCAATTTGAATTCATAGTTGGTCCACCCTGCAGCGTAATGCCCACCGGGGGACCATTCCGCTTGCCGGGTTACTATTGCAGAGGCCGGGCCAGTGCGGGTGTATGCGGTTTTGATGATGCTCCAGTCCTCATCGTCCTTGACGCTTCCCTCTGTTTCTTCATTCATTCCCTGCCAGGATGCATGAAGTGCCGGGCCTCCGTTGGCGGGGTGATAGGTGAACTTTTTGCCGGCAACCTGGGCAGGTGCCACATACCACTTGAGCAGATTGCGGATGGCTTCTTCGTTCGGAACATTTTTCAGCGCTGTGACGATATTGCCTTGTTTGTCCACGAGCCGGGTATCGGCCCCATGCTCCAGGAGCCATGCGACAAGTTCCACATTACCCTCGCAGGCAGCACGGTATATGGAGGTGGCGGCATCCGGGGTCATGCCTTCTTCCTCTCGTGTCAGTATCATGTGCGGTAATTTGGCCAGCACCAATCCGTCTTTACGGCGCACGTGTTGCTGGTATTTATAGGCCTGTTTCAGCTCTCTCAGCATGTCTTCCACAAACATGGCCTCGCTTACCTTGGCATTCAGCACACGGGTGAGAAGAATCGCCGGGGTATCCGTCATGCTCATCGCCAGCGCAAACGGTCCTGTGCCGGATTTCACACAGCGGTAGAGGAGCTGCGCACTCTCCCTTGCCTTCTGGTCATCTGTGGGTATGGCATAATCGGGGGATTCCTGGTTGTAGCCGCTGAACTCAACCTCCAGCCAGCCGGCAGCCTCTCTCGCGGCTTGTACATCCACCTCCGGCCCGGTGTAGGGGCGGTCTCTCCACTCGCGGGCGGCCCGGAGAATGGCTCTTATTTGCTCGGCATTTCTGCCGCCGATGCAGGCATCTATACTTGCGCCATTATCGGTGCGAGCCTCCAGATCAGCCCCATGCTCCACCAACCATTGCACCAGCTCCACGTGGCTGAGCCCGCAAGCGTAGTGCAGAGCGGTGTTGCCTTTGTAGTCCGGGTTGGTGAAAGAGCCATTGTGCGTCATCATCACCATGGGCAGCAGGGATACCAGGCGTTTTTGATAAAGTTTATCTGTGGCGCTGCGGTAGTTCGCGTTTTCAATCTCGCTGAGGATAGCCTGCAAACCGTCATCCCACATGTCGGGGGAGGTGGAGATGATTTCCTCCGGGAATTCTATACGGGATTCTACATCCAAATCATCCTGCACGCGAAAAGTCACATTGCGGAAGTGACGAGTATCCCCCGCTTCGTGCCAGGCGATGGTCGCAGTTCCGGCGGTGGCACTTGCATAGCTAAGTTCCACTTGCACGGAGAAGTCTTTGCCACCCAGCGTAACGATGGCTTGATTACCTGCCGGTGCAGAGTAGCTCACCTGTACCACGCTGGAGAGCGCATTGCCATACTTCACGGTATCCGTAAACTCACTGGTATCGGGGAAATCAATGACAAAATCCGTAATATCATCCAACTGATACCATGGCAGCTGCGGCTTCTGTTGGAAATCGGAACGAGAGACCTGCGACCTTGACATGTCGAGGCGGATGGTCTTGTTGGCAATATCTGCCGGCGCTTGCGCCCATAGCGGGGAACCCCCGGATAGGGATAATAGAAGCAGAACGGAATGGAACCTGTTCATCACAAGGGCTATTCTTTGATGAGTTCAACGCGGGAAACTCCAGCATAGTCGATTTCCGGCATAGTTTCAAGGAAATTAATCATGCAGGCCGCGCCGTCCGTCTTGA
Source organism: Akkermansiaceae bacterium (assembly GCA_015062005.1). Classification (GTDB taxonomy): domain Bacteria; phylum Verrucomicrobiota; class Verrucomicrobiia; order Verrucomicrobiales; family Akkermansiaceae; genus Akkermansia. Next base: position 5,363 of record SUVL01000042.1, on the reverse strand, counting down.
GCGAAACGCCGGCATCAGCGGGCATATCAGCCGTTGTGGCGCAGAGGTAGGAGTTGATGGCCAGCGTGTAGCGGGCTTCGGGATTAATCGGCGTGCCATCTGCCAGGCTGGCGGAGGTAATGCGCAGACGTGCAGAATCCTTGGGCCACACGGCCTTGTAATTCATGCCGGACACGCAGGGGGCGCCGTGGTCATCATGCTCGGTGATGTTCTCCAGAATGCGCAGAATCTCCTGACCGGTTGCCGACATGCGGACAATATCGTTACCGAAGGGGTCAAGGCTGTAGACATCTGCCACACTGAGCGGGCCCGCAGCAAAGGTGTCGAGGCGCACGCCGCCCATGTTCACAATGGCAATATCCGTGTCAGCGCAGCTGCGGATGGCATCGGCCATCATGCAGCCCAGGCTCTCGCGGCGGGGAATATCGCGCTTCACGGTGGTGAGCACACGCTTAAAGAAGGGCTGGGACTTCGTCTGCTCCACCATGGCGGCAGTCTCGGCATCGGCCTCGTAGCCGCTCAGCGGCAGCAGCTCGGCTTTCTTGCTCACCACTTTGCCATTCTCCACCTCCAGGGTAAGGCGGGTCAGGTATTTGAACTTGTTCTGGGTCTGGGTGATGAGCACGCCATTCTCCAGGTGGCCGTTTTCCACCTTAGTGTGGCTGTGGCCGCCGATGATGGCATCCGCCTCCGGGAACTGGCGGGCAAGCTCGATATCAGTCTCGAAGCCCAGGTGGGTGAGCAGGATAAGCACATCGCACTGGCTGCGGAGGTACTTATAGTGCCCGGCTACTTTCAACGGATCCAGGAAGCCGATACCCTTGCACATATCCGGGTGGGCATCCGGGCGACCAGTGGCATCCACCTGCAGCAGGCCCAGCACACCGATGCGCACGCCATTGCGCTCGAAAATCTTGTAGGGTTTCAGGTCAATGCCATGCTTGTCTGTGGGGAAGACATTGGCGCTCACAAAGTCGAAATCGGCGGCATTGATGCAGTAGGCCAGGGCGGCAGGGCCGCTGTCAAACTCATGATTTCCCAGAGCCGACAGGTCGAAGCCGATGTGGTTCATGAGCTGAATCATGGCGGCTCCGGGGTGGTCACCGCAGTCCACATAGGGGCTGCCGGTGCGGTTATCGCCGGCAGAAAGCAGGAGCAGCTGCGGGGCTTTTTCGCGCTCCTGCTTCACGCAGGTGGTCAGACGCGCCACACCATCGATATTGGCGTGCATGTCGTTGATACCGAGAATGGTAATCTGCTCGGCAAAAGCTGTGCCGAGCAGGCCGAGGAGAGTGAATAAAAGAGATTTCTTCATGCGTGTAGGTAGTATGTGTTAGTCTTGGATTTGAACTTCTATGCGGGAAACGCCTTCATAATCCACTTCTTTTTGCTTTTCGAGGAAGCGGATAAGGCATTCTGCACCGTCGCTATCGATGGCAATGCCCGGATTGGCGGGCGGAGCAGATGTGGTGGAGGCAATGTAGGAATTATACGCCACGGTGTAGCGGGCAGCGGGGTCAATAGGTGTACCATCGGCCAGTTTGGCCTCGGTAATACGCATGGGCTTGAGCTCTGCGGCAGGTTTGATGGCCTTGTAGGTCATGCCGGACACGCAGGGCGCCCCGTGGTGGTCGCTGCCGGGAATGCTCTCCAGCAGAGCAATGAGTTCCTTGCCGGTCATGGTGGTGCGGATGATGGCATTGCCGAAGGGATCCATGCGATACACATCCGCCACGGTGAGCGGCCCGGCAGGGAAGTCATCCAGACGCACGCCGCCGTAGTTCACGATGGCAATATCCGTAACGGCACGGACGCAGAGCGCATCGGCCATCATGCAGCCCAGGCTTTCGCGGCGGGTGATATTGCGCTTGACCGTGGTGAGCTGGCGCTTGAAGAAAGGCAGGCTCTTGGTCTTCTCCACAAGCTCAGCCGTGGCTTCGTCGGACTCCAGGCCAGTGAGAGGGAGCAACTCCGATTTCTTGCTGACCACCTTGCCATCCTCCACATCGAAGGTGAGGCGGGTCAGGTACTTGAGCTTGTTTTCGGACTGGGTGATGAGCACGCCGTTCTCGATGTGGCCCTTTTCCACGCGGGTATGGCTGTGGCCGCCCACGATGGCATCGGCCTCGGGGAACATGCGGGCCAGCTTGATATCGTCCTCAAAGCCCAGGTGGGTGAGGATGATGAGCACATCGCAATGGGCGCGCAGGTGCTTGTAGCAGGCGGCAGTGTCAAAGGGAGAGGCAAACTGCAGGCCCTGGCACTTGTCCGGGTGGGCATCCGGCAGGCCGTTATCGCCTGTCTGGACCAGGCCCAGCACGCCGATGCGCACGCCGTTGCGCTCGAAAATCTTGTAGGGTTTCACGTTGATTCCCTGTGTATCGGTCGTGAAGATGTTGGCGCAGACGAACTCGAACTCAGCGGCATTCACATAGTCGCGGAGAGCGGCGGGACCGGAGTCGAACTCGTGATTACCGAAGGTGGAGAGGTCAAAACCGATGTGGTTCATGAGCGTGACCATCGGAATGCCCGGGCGGTTACCGTTATCGACGTATGGGTTGCCGGTGCGGTTATCGCCGGCAGCCAGCAGCAGCAGGCCGGGGTCGGCCAGGCGCTCCTGCTTCACGCAGGTGGCCAGCTGCGGCATGCCATCGATATTGGCATGCATATCATTGATACCCAGAATGGTCACCTGCTCGGCTAGAGCAGTACCAAGGAGTGCGAGGAGAGAAAAGAAACACGTTTTCTTCATAAGTTTGGTGGAGGAGGATGAGAATGAATGAAATCAGCGAGGCGAGGTGGTAAAAATGTGGCGACCATCGCACATGGGGCTATCAGTCGCAATCTGGTTGCCCCAAGCATCATAGAACGGCCCCTCACAGAGCGGGAGCCCCGCATCAGTGCAGTAGCGGCGCACGGCATCAAGCGCGGTGGCCCCGGTGAAAATGCGGACGGTGGTATTGTTGACGTAGACAATCATGGTGCGGGTACGATTTTGATGGTTGCAGTGTGGGGTGTGGCTTCGAACTTTGCATCGCCCTCGAAGCCGAGCATTTCACCGTCTAATTGAAAAAAGTAACTGTCAGCGGAGCAGGAAACAAGCTCCATGCGGCCATTGAAGTGAACCGCCTTGCCATCGCCCACGCCATCGAATGAAATCTCAGCCTGGCTACCCATAGTTTTGTAGGCGAATATCTTAAGTTTAGGCATAGGGGCATGTTCGCCCATTGTGTACGTCACCGGGCTGGTCTGCCCGGCTTTGGTGCCTGTCAGGCTGATGGTGCAGTAATCCAGCGCAGCAGGCACCACCAATGACTGCTTTTCTGCTGCCACATGGGAACATGCGGTGCAGAAAAGGCCCGCGCAGACAATGCCCGGAAGGAGGAATGCGGGGAAAGCAGCCATGGTAGTATATCCTTGTTTCAGGTTTCAAAAGTGCGGGGTGCTGGTGCACCCCGCCGAACGGATTTATTCCTGTATCTTACTCAGCAGATTTGGGCTCTTCCTCAGCGGGGGCGGGTTCCTCCGCGGGTGCGGGTTCTTCTGCGGGGGCAGGCGCAGCCGGTGCTTCCTTCTCTGCCTCAGCCTTGGCTGCCTTGGCTGCGGCACGCTTCTTGATGAGCAGGCCGATAAGCCCACCGGCAGCTGCCAGCAGCACAATGCCGAGAAGCGGACGGTAGAACAGCCAGGCGATGCCGATGGTGATGAGGGCAACGGGGGTGGCGATAAGGAAGGCAATGATGCCGGTACCGATGCCGATGATGTCACCCAGAATGGGCAGCACATCTCCCAGAACCTCAAGCGGCTTGAACACCATCTTGAGACCCATGTACATCATCAGCCAGCCCACGACGCGGAGAAGCCAGGTCATCATGGTATTGGCGTTCTCGGCATTCTGGAACATTTCTTCCTTGGTCTTGGTGCCGGTTTCGAGCAGGTCTACGGTGTAGCCGCCGGCGGCAGAATCCTTGGCCACATAGGGGGCGAAGGTGGTGCCGGTCTGCACAGCCACGATGCTCACGGGCATTTCGGCGGGAACCATGGTCCAGGAGATACGCACATCACCCACCTGCGGGTTGGCGGGGTTGGCCGTTCCCTGCATCGTGCCGCTTGCCACAGTGGTGGCGGGCTGCATCATGCCGGGCTGCACCATACCGGGCTGCACCATACCGGGCTGAGCCACGGCGGGTTGCACGGCGGGAGCCGTGTTGTAGGCCGGAGCGGGCGAGGTTGCAGTGGTGCTTACGGTCACGGCGATGGGGGTGCCATTCACGATAATCTGGCCGCCGGTAGCGGTCTGGCGGATGTAGGGAGCCAGAGCACCGGTAGCCAGACGCACATAGCTCTTGTTCTCAATGGTGAACAGAGGCAGAGAGCCATAACCGGGGATATCAGCATACTGCACCACGGGAGGGGCGGGCCACACAAAACCATTACCGGGGACAGTGGCGGTAATGGCATGCAGGTTGCCGGCGTAATAAATGCCGTTGGGCATCACCGGGGTGGGCGTACCATCGGGCGTAATAACAAAAGGCACACCGTCCACATTCGTCACAGACATGCGGTTGGGCTGAATGGAGGGCACCGTCACGAAACCACCCATGGTGGTCTGCGGCACAGCACCGATGTTCTCAGCAGGAACCGGCTGCGTGGCTACAGTCTGAACCATGCCGGGCGGCACCACCCCGGGCTGCATACCGGGAGCTGGCGTCATATTGTTCATCATACCGGGCTGCATCATACCGGGCTGCATCATACCACCTACAGGGAAGCCCACATAGGCATAGTTGCCGGAGATGGTCACGCGCCCCTTGAGACCATCAGGAATATACTCGGGCTTCAGCTCCACCGCCTTGTCACCAACAATGCGGTTAATCTGGTTCTTGGTGAGCTCGAATGCACCATAACGGGCGTTCTCGGCAACAAGGGTTCTGTCCGTGGCTTCAGGCATGAATACCTGATTGTCGTGGCCGGCCTCGCGGAAGGAAGAAGAATCCACGGGCTTGCTCACCCACTTTCTGGCGTAGGTGTAGGTGGTGACAGTGGTCTCAGAACCTCCCACGTTCTTTTTCTTTTCTTTCCGCTCATTCTCAACCCACTGGTAGAACTCTACCTTGCGGGTCAGACGCATGGCCTTGGGGGCCAGAGCAGGGAAAAGGTCATCGGTAAGCACATCATCAGTAACGGCTGTACCGGTGACATGCACCAGTTTGCCGTCCATGGTGGCGTCTATCGAGTCGGCGTTGGGGAGCTGCACGCATACAGATGCGCCCTCTTCCAATGCCTTGGCGGTCTTTACCGCGCGTCCTTCATTCCAGAAAAGCAGAGGGATGCCCGCAATGAAGAGAGCACCACCGATAGCA
>SUVL01000012.1 GCA_015062005.1 Akkermansiaceae bacterium | reverse complement strand
GACCAGTTCTCGTAAATTCAGGGACGGAAGTTCTAACTTAGGAGCCATGCCCTCATTATACTATACTCCCTTCCTCTTGGAAATTCTTGATTGTTCTGATGTCCGACTTTTTAGAAGTTCCCAATTGACGAGTGACCATTGACAATTGAAGAAGTTCCGCGAGCCTTGCGGCTCGCCATTTTAAACGGCTGCGGCAACTAGTCTCGGCGTAGCCCGCAGGCGAAGACGGAAGCCGCAGGGAACTTTCAAATTGTACTTTGTCCCTTGTACATTGTACTTTCAAACATCGATTTAGTGCGTTTTTTAGGGTTCCCAATTTACCCTTTCCTCACGGAACAGTCACATCCATAATCCTGCTTTCATCGAAACCCAGCAGACGCACCCGGCTGCCGTTGCACTCGTAGGCCGAGACACCGAATCTGGGATTTGCCGTTTTTTCCACGCGAGTAACCAGCTGCCACGCACCTTGTTTCAGGCGGTAAAAATCGAGCTGGTAACCAAGATGTCCGCTAACCCAGTCGCCCTCGACCACAGCAAGCTCATCGCTCAGGCGGCACAGGCGGAGTCTGTCCTTATCCCCCAAGTCGGGCAAACCGGACTGAAAGATGGCCGCGGGCGCTATGGCTTCCGGGTGGGAAATGGGCTTGTCGTCACGCGCACGGTATACAAGCTCAACCTGCTTCCGTCGCATCAGTCCGCGTGGATTGATGGTAAGCTTGGCATGAATTCGGAGTTGCAAGGACATTTTCTGCCGCGGTGCCAGCAAGCGTTCTTCTTTCAACAACACGCACAGGTTGCTAAACGCAGTGCGCACACCCTCAGGCAATACAATCTTCACTGAACCGGGGCGCAGCAGAACCGGATAATCCGTCAGGTTCTCCGCCTCGCACAAAATGAGGCCCTCTCCGGTACCGGTAAAACGCAGCCGCACATACTCCGGCGCGGGGGAATGCCGGACGGGCGGTTTCTCCCACAGGTGCATCCGCGCCAGCAGAGCACCATTGGCATGGTAGGCCAGAACCTCATTTCCCTTCAATTCAAAGCGGGCAAACTGGTCGTCTGCTTTCTTCACGGCATAGGTATGCACCAGACGCGTCTGCGAGCCATCATCCTTCACCACACAATACTGGTGCAAACTCCTGTATTCAGGTTCCTTCCGCGAGCATCGCAGCACCGTCACCTGCTCCGGCAGGGCAAAAATTTTCCAATCCTGCCCCATCGGAAACACGCGCCGGGCGCACCCCAGTGGCGATTCTTCCATGCGGGGCTGAGCCTCGGCAAACGCAGCGCAGGTGGTCAACACTGCCAGAATCAGATATAAGTGCAATCTCTTCATCATTTTCTTTACCTATTTTACCTGCGTCCGGAGCATATTGTCGCCGCCGCCGCATCCAAAACATCTTAAAGCGCCTTGAAATAAGGCGTGATATCGAACCACTGCTCCACCTGGTAGCGTTCCCCACCATGCTCTGTCTCAATGAGGTGCATATCGTAATACCGCCCATCATGTTCAACAAGCGATTGCATATAAGGCTCGCCCAGATTCAGGCGTCCCAGCACCAGATATTCAAACGAGACGGCAGCGCGATCCTTAATGAGAATCTTCCATGCCGTTTCACGGGTGAATCCGGGGCCACCACGCAACGCTTTGGGAAAATCGGTCTGCGTGCGCTTGATGCACGCAGAGTGTTCCTGCTCCATAGCACTCAGCACCTCGCCCGGAGCCGATGGAAGTGAGACCACCCCGTCAGTCGGAATTTCACAGCAGGCCGAAAGACACAACAACCCTATAGCAAACCATTGCCATTGTAAAAGAATCCGTTTCATATCCTACGCACCCCAACATACCACACAGTACGGACGGAGTCAACAATGATGGGGCCATTGTTATTCCCTATTTCGCTAGACACTGATTTTTTTTATGTTACAATATCCGCATGAAAAGCACTACCGATATTCCCCTGCAAGAGGGGGAAGAAATCACCTGGCAGGGGAAAGCGCAATTACCCGGCCAGAGAGCGCATGAGTATATCCCGATGCTCATCCTGGTGCTGATTTATGCCAACAGTGTGCATCTGCTGTACCCGGTGGAACCACTCTCGATGCTCCACGAATTCTGCTCCGGGAATCTGGCGGGTGGCATCCTCCTGCTTGGCATCATTCTTTTCGCGGCAGCGCCCACCCTCAAACGGAAGATTCTTACCAGCCAGACCTATATCTTCACCGACCGCCGAGCTGTTGCCATCAGCGCATCGGGGTGTGTGCTCCACAGCATCCCGGCGGAGCAGATAAGTGAATGCATCATCAAAAAGCACAGCCGGAATCTGGTCAGCCTGCTGATGAAAGAAGAAAGCCATCACGAATCCGGCCTCACGCTGCTCTTCGCCCACATCCCCGCAGATATTCTGGAGCATTATCAGGGAAACAATTGAAAAGTCAGATTTTTTACTATAACATAAACAAAGAGGCTCCACTCATACGTCATAATCAGTGAGAGCACCATCACCTCAGCATACGAACCATGCGTACCATTCAACAATTTCTCCTCAGTTTTATCCTGACCGGCGCTGTCATGGCCGGTGATACGGACACCCAGGCATACTGGAACAGCCTGAAACAACATTCCAGCCCGGTGGTACAGGCTGCGGTGCAGCAATATAACCAGGGGCTCTGCCCCCTCGCAGACATACTCCGGGCGGAGGAAAAGTACCTGACCGCAGAACTTGCATCAGCTTCTGATACCCACTGTACCGAGCTGTCTCAACTACTTGCCCGAAACTACAAGGAGCAAATACGGCTGGAAGAGGTCGTGGCCGGAAAGAGTACCCCCAAATCGCTCAGGCTGCGGCAGAAGCTTTATACGCTGGAAATCGAAATCATGAAGAGATAGGCTCATGCCGCCATCGAGCCACAGGCCTGAATCTCAGAGCACCGGCCAGCGCGTCATGGGCTGGCTGCTGGTGCTCACCCCGACGCTGGGGGCACTCGGTCTGAGCATCGCAGCTGCGCTGGTACCGAGGCACGAGCCCACCTGGCATGACTACCTCGTGTGGTCAGTTCCGCATTTGCTTCTTGTCATCTCCGTCATGGTCTTCACCACGGTGCCGGCACTGGCATGCTATTGGGTTTTATGCCGGCTGGGAGATAAACTTGAAAAGCGGGGAATCAGAGGATGCATCATCTGGCCGCTGGTCATTCTGCTGTGCACACTGGCCGGTTGCGAGCTTTTGTGGAGCATAACCGGGCTCTGGGTTACGAGCTGCCCCTACACCACATTGGCGCTGTTCGGGAGCTCCCTGTTCGCCTTCACCCTGTGGCTGACTCATGCAGGACGAACCGTCATCGGCAACGGCACCGCCCTGCATGCCATCTACGGCGGGCTGGTAGCCATCAATGCTTTCTGGTTCCTGCACGGTCTGGCAGACGGAGAGTTATTCACCCGACGCGAAGTTTTCGGCACCAGCTCCCCACGCGCCAGCTGGAATAATCCCTTGCTTCCAGCCAAACAATTCAACACACCACCCTACCACAGCTGGATATTCGAAGCACAGAAAGTCATTCACGCCACGCATCAACACCATCATATGCCATGAACCATTTAGTTACCCTGGTGTGCGCTGCAACCCTGCTCACCTCCTGCAGCAGCCCCGCAGAAAAGCCGGAAACAATTAACCTCCTCCCGAACCCCGTCAATCTGATGCAACCCACGGTGCTGGTGGAGTTGCGGGGGATTCAGAGCCGCGAGGACAACGGCGAGTTCACCAGTGTCACCCACCGCGGCGTGATACGAGCCGCCTTCAACTCCGGGTTGAAGAAAGATACCGCCGTTCTGCTCAAAACCTTTGACAACGGCTATGAGAAAGAAGGCTGGCTGATTGTGCATCCCTCGCAGAAGCATATCTCCCGCATGCCGGATGGCACCCTCCTGCTGGATGCCACTGATTTCAATTTCATGAAGGTCAGCACCCTTCTGGAGTCCCCGGAACCCCAGCCTACCCATTGGCAAGCCATGCGGGATATCATCCTGCAATTAAGCCCTGCCCAGGCGTCATAGCACGTAGCATGCATCTGGCGCACCAATGCGCAGCAGGGTGGAATTCTCCACACGTACTCCCAAGCTTGAGTACAGAGCCGACAAAATTACGAATTACGAGTTACGAATTACGAATTGTCAGCTCCGCGAGCCTTACGGCTCGCCATTGTACATCAAATAATTCCATACTGGCGGGCGAATGCCCGCAGAACTTTTTACTTCGTAATTCGTAATTCAAATTCCAATTTATCTGGCAGAATACTCACGCTGTCAGGCTTAGCGGTTGCAATGGTCAGAAGGGCGAGATAGAATGCAGGGCATGAGCAGCAATCTTCTCCGCATAGGGACCCGTGGTAGTGAGCTGGCACTGGCGCAGACGCACCTGGCCATTGCCGCGTTGAAAGCCGCCAATCCCGGGCTGGAGTGCGAAATCAAGATTATCACCACAGCCGGTGACCAGCGCACGGATATTCCGCTGCACATGGTGAATGCCGCCACGAACACAGGCGACAAGGGCGTGTTCATCGCCGCTATTGAGGAAGCCCTGGCCGCCGGCGAGGTTGACTGCGCCGTGCATAGTCTGAAGGATATGCCAGGTATTCTTGACGAACGCTTTGCGCTGGCGGCCGTGCTCCCGCGCGAAGAGATTCAGGATGTGCTGGTCATGAAGACGGATGCAGATGAGAGCCGGCTGGTCATCGCCACGGGTAGCGTGCGCCGCAGCCACCTGGTGCAGACCTACTGGAACGGCAGCGCCCGCACGGTGCCGGTGCGCGGCAATGTGGCCACCCGCCTGCGCAAGATGGTGGAAAGCCCGGAGGTATCGGCCACGCTGCTGGCACGCGCAGGGCTCAACCGCCTGGGCTACCCGAACGATGCTTTTGAGGTGAGCGGCACCGCAGTGCGGGTAGTGGGGCTGCCTGTGCAGGATTTCCCGCCTGCCCTGGGTCAGGGTGCCATTGCACTGGAATGCCGCAGGCATGACACCGCGGCTCTGGAAATTATCAGCAAAGTGAACCACGAGCCCACGTACCGCTGCATTTCCTGTGAACGCGCCTTCCTGAACCTCCTGCAGGCCGACTGCTCCGTGCCGGTGGGCGGCTATGCCGAAATCAATCCCGATGGCAGCCTCACCCTGCATGTGATACACTATGAAGATGACACGCACTTCACCCGACTGCACGAGACAGGCACTGACCCCGAAACGGTGGCTTCTGCGCTGCATTCCCGCTTGTTACAAACTACAAAATAGGACCAGGCCGGCACAAAATGCTTGACAGGGTGGGTGCCCTTCCGTATAATGCGCGCGTACAAGTTCCGGTCCGTTATGAGATTGGGGCGGGTCTGAGACCCGCTCTTTTTTTGTACACGGGAATAAATCACATCATCATCCCCCACACAGACACAAGAAAATGGCCACCACCGATATCTCCGCCCTGATTGATTTCTACGTTCGCGAAAAAGATCTGACCCGCGAGCGAGTCATCCAGGCTCTCGAAGCCTCATTCATCACCGCCTACTCCAAGATGGTGCCGGGAGCCGACAAAATCAACAACATCCACGCCGTGGTGAACCCGCAGAAGGGCACGGTCAAAATCAAGGCTGAAATGGTCGTGGTGGAGGACGAACTGCTGACCGATGCGTTCAACGAAGTGAAGCTCTCCGTGGCTCAGGCCGCCGGTGCCAAGAAGGGTAAGGAATACCTGCCCGGCGACACCATCAGCGTGAACATCACCCCCAAGGATTTCGGCCGCATCGCGGTGCAGACCGCCCGCCAGACCATGCAGCAGCGCATCCGCAAGGCTGAGCAGGAAATGCTGGCCGAGGCCTTCCGCGACCGGGCTGGTGAAGTGGTAACCGGCACCGTGAAGCGCTACGACAAGGGAGATGTGATTGTGGAGGTGGAGAAGTACGAAGGCCTGGTGCCCCTGCGCCAGCGTATTCCCGGCGAGGAATACAACAGCGGCGACAAGATGCGCTTCTACGTGGTGGAAGTGCGCGATGGTGTGCGCGGCAGCGAGCTCATCCTCTCCCGCAGCCACCCCAACCTGGTGCGCCGCCTCTTTGAAAACGAGGTGCAGGAAATCGCAGACCGCACCGTGGAGATTCTCACCATTGTGCGCGAAGCCGGCTACCGCACCAAGATGGTGGTGCGCAGCAACGACCCGAACGTGGACCCCATCGGCGCCTGCGTGGGTATGCGCGGCGCCCGCGTGAAGAACGTGGTGAACGAACTCAACCACGAGAAGGTGGACATCCTCGAATACACCGACGACAAGGCCGCCATGGTGACCGAATCCCTGGCTCCCATCGAGCCGCTCAAGGTGAACGTGGACAAAGCAGCCCGCGTGGTAACCGTGCTGGTGGATGACGACAAGGCCGCCGCCAAAGCCAAGGGCCGCAAGGGCCAGAATGTGCGTCTGACCGCCCGCCTCATCTCCACCCCCGAGGAACGCTGGGACGTCCGCGTGGAAGCATATGACGAAAAGGCACAGGCCAAGAGCCTGGCCAACGAGGGTGCCAGCGAACTGGCCATGACCCTGGGTATTTCCAACTCCATGGCAGCCACCATGGTAGCCTGCGGTTTCACCACGGTGGAAGGCATTGCCGAATATGCCGATGTGGAAAGCCTGGTCGAGGCCCTGGGTATCTCCGAAGACGAAGCCCAGGACATCCTGAACAAGGCCCAGGCCAGCTGCTGATTCACACCAACCCGAACATTTTTTATAACACATGGCGAATAACGAAGAAAAGAAAGCCCCCGTACTGGATTTAATCGGGGGAAGCAAGAAGAAGAAAGGGGGAGCCCCGAAAGAGGCACCGGCCAAAGCCGCTGCCCCCGCCCCCAAGGAAAGCGCTCCGAAGAAAGAAGCTCTGGACCTGCTTTCCCCGCGCAAGCCGGCCCGCAAGGCACCGGCTGCTGAAAAACCGGCAGAGACGAAGCCGGCACCCAAGCCTGCACCCGCACCTGCACCCAAGCCTGCACCCGCTCCGGAGCCGGCCCCTGCCCCCACTGCAGCCGATGATGCCGCTGGCAAGGTGATGAACATCAAAGCCCCCATCTCCGTGGCAGACCTGGCCACGCTCATGGGCATGAAACCCTTTAAACTGATTGCCGAACTCCTTCCCATGGGTGTGTTCGCCAATCCGAGCACTACGCTGGACAGCGACCAGGTGGCAGCCCTGTGCGAGAAACACGGCTTCACCTACGAGCGCGTACGCCGCGAAAAAGGAGCCGGCGTGAAGGCCCCGGTAGAGGAAATCAAGGAGCCTGAGGCTGTGGCCGTAGAGGAAGAGCCCGAGGACGCCCTGAAGGTGCGTACCCCCATCATCACCGTGATGGGCCACGTGGACCACGGCAAGACCTCCCTGCTCGACTACATCCGCCGCACCAAGGTAACCGCCGGTGAAGCCGGTGGTATCACCCAGCACATCGGTGCCTACACCGTGAACCACGCTGGCAACACCCTCACCTTCATTGATACCCCCGGCCACGCCATTTTCACCGAGATGCGCGCCCGAGGCGCCGACGTGACCGACATTGTGGTGCTCGTGGTAGCGGCGAACGACGGTATCATGCCGCAGACGAAGGAAGCCATCATGCATGCCAAGGCTGCCGGCAAGACCATCATCGTAGCGGTGAACAAGTGCGACCTGCCCGCCGCCGACCCGCTGCGTGTGCGCACTCAGCTCATGGAGAACGACCTCATGCCCACTGACTTCGGTGGCGAGATTGAGTGCGTGGACGTCTCCGCACACACCGGCTCCGGCATTGATGACCTGCTCGACCTGCTCTGCCTGCAGGCCGAAGTGCTGGAACTGAAAGCCAACCCCAAGGCCAACTGCCGCGCCTCCATCATCGAGGCCCGCATGGAACAGGGCAAAGGCAGCTCCGCTACCGTCATTGTGCAGAGCGGCACCCTGAAGGTCGGCATGCCCTTCATCTGCGGCCCCTACTCCGGCAAGGTGAAAACCATGCTCGACGACAAAGGCCAGCGCATCAAGAAGGCTACACCCGGCATGCCTGCTGAGGTTTCCGGTTTCCTGGAGACGCCGAATGTGGGCGATGAGCTGGTGGAAATGGAGAACGACCGCGCCGCCCGCCGCCTGTCCGATGAGCGCCTGGAGGAACTGCGCCAGCAGCGCCTGACGGCTCCGCGCCGCTCGCGCATGGAGGATATTCTGGCCATGATGGGTGATGGCGCCCAGAAGGCAGTGCTGAAGCTCTATCTGAAGGGCGACGTGCAGGGCTCTGTGGAGGCCATCAAGAAAGCCATCATGGATATCGAGAGCGAGAAGGTGGAATGCCAGTTCATCGGAGCTGCCGCCGGTCCGATTTCCGAGAGCGATGTTCTGCTTGCCTCCTCTTCCGATGCCGTTATCCTGGGCTTCAACGTGAAGGTGGAAAGCAACGCCGTGAAGGCCGTGAAGCGCGAAGGCGTGCAGGTGAAGATTTTCTCCATCGTGTACGAGCTCATCGACCAGGTGAAGGATGCCATGCTCGGTCTGCTGGAACCCGAGACCCGCGAAACTGTGCTGGGTCACGCCGAAATCAAGCAGGTGTTCAAGCTCAACAAGGGCAAGGCCGCCGGTTCCTATGTATCCGATGGCAAGATGCTCCGCACGGCAGAGGCCCGCGTGCTGCGCGATGGTCAGGTGGTGTTCGACGGCAAGATGTCCACCCTGCGCCGCTTCCAGGACGAAGTGGAGGAAGTCAAGGCTGGTCTGGAATGCGGTATCCGCCTGGCAGACTACAACGACTACGAGGTGGGCGACGTCATCGAGTGCTACTCCCTGGAGAAAATCAAACAGACATTGTAACGAAACATGGCTACACGACGTCTTGACAAAGTGAACGAGTTGATGAAGCGGGAAATCGGCACCTTCATTCAGAAGGAGTTCGAATGGCCCGGAACCATCGTCTCAATCCTGGATGTCGAGATTACGGAAGACCTCAAGGAAGGCCGCGTATGGGTTGGTGTGGTGGGCCGCATGGCTCCCGCCCAGGTTATCGATAAGCTCAGCCGCAAGCGCGGCGAGATTCAGCGGGCGGTGAGCAAGCGGGTGGTGCTGCGCAACACCCCGAAACTTACCTTCAAGCACGATAACTCCGCCCAGCGCGGTGTGGACCTGGTGAATCTTCTGGATGACATAGAGCAGAACCTGCCCAAGGCACCTCCCCTGCCGGAGGGCGAGTTCGACCCGGAAATCTGATTCCCGCACCTCACCGCATGGCAGGCAAACTTTCTATCAGACGCGTTGGCAATTACCTCCCGAGCATGTGTCTGGCAGGAGTTCTGCTGGTCATCGCAATCATTTCATGGCTTTGCACAGCCGGGCTGCCCGGCTGTGCATTGCGCTATATTGAGGAAGAAGCAGCCAAAAATGGCATCTCCCTCAAAATTGGCAAAATCCGGCTTTCTCCCAGTTCCGGCATGGCCATCAAGGCAGAGGATGTGGTGGTGGAACAGGCCCAGCCGGGCGCTGCGCCCATCACCCTCAAAACCCGGAAAGTCCAGGTTGCTTTCAGCCTTTCCCGCATGATGGCCGGCGAGTTCCGCCCGGTCAACATACGCCTTACGGACGGAAGGCTGAATTTCCCTCTGAGCCAGGAAGAGAACGATGCGCTCACACTCCATGACATTGATATCTACACCGTCTTTTTACGCGGCGGCAAAGGCATCAACACCAATATCAGCGCGGTTCTCAACCATATCACCCTTGAAACACGCATCCTGCTCACAGACCCGGAGCGGATACTTTCAGATTTTTCCAGCACAGAAACCGAATCCGGCTCAACATTTCAGCTATCGGAGCTGCGCCCCTACCTGAAAGATGCGAAACAGCAGCTGGAAGCCCAAAACTGGAATGACCAGCAGCATCCCCACCTCAAAGTCGCAGCCGTCCAAGAGGAAAAATGGCGGGTCGAGTTCAATGGCACAGTTCCCAGTTATGAATTCAAGCAATTCCATTTCCGGGATGCCCAGCTCACTGCTCATCTGGAGGAAGAAACCATCACCATCGACCACCTGAGTTTTCGTACGATTGATCCGGATACTACCGTTGCCCTCCAAGGTGGATACGACTGGCTGAACCGGGAATTGGAGTTCAACGCCAAAAGCACAGCCCCCCTCATACGGATTGCCTACAGTTATCTGGACGCACCATCGCGCGAGTTTCTGAGCAAGCTTCACTCAGCTCCGGAGAACACGCCCACCATCGAGCTGGACGGCAAAGCCAGGCTGGCTGAGAACTTTGCCCTCAACAGCATCAGCCTTCGCGGCAAAATAGAACACCGGCACCTGAATATCGGCAGCACCCCGGTGGAGCAGCTGTACCTCTCCTTCTTCCTGCAGGATGGAAGGTTCAATCTGGACTCTTTCAAACTACAGCATGAACAGGGACAAATAAGCGCCACTGCCAGGGCAGAAGGCGAATCCGGACATGCGGAAATCAACCTTTCCCTGCCGGATGAAATAATGCTCGCCCTGGTACGGGATTTAAGCGGCAACGACAAGTTAATTCTCCCGCAGGGTATTGATTTTGAAGATAATATCAGTATTCATGCAAGGGGGGAAATGAGCCTGGAGCCCTTTGTTTCCGGCAAAACCCGGTTTGAAGATCTGATTCCTTCCCTCCAGGCGTGCAGCCTCCAGCTCAACACGGGCAAAACCCACGTCATGGGCACGGACCTGCAGAACCCGGCCATCACGCTCAAGGTTCACGGCATAGGATACAACAACGAGGCCATCACAGCTGAATCCATCCAACTGGATGCCCTGCTGGGCACGGCCAACGCCCCCGGGCAGGACATGGATGCGGAAGATCTGCTGCTCAACGTGAAATTACAAGGGCTCTACACACCGGCAGATTTAAGTCAGTTGAATATTCAGCAAGCAGAGCTTCGCGCCAGTGCCACCACGGCACAGTACCAGACTACCAGGCTGGAAAAACTGCATTCCACTGCGGCACTGGGTAACCTGGGCATGAGATTCGACAATATCACCGAAAGCCTGCGTTCAGGCAGCATCGCCCTCAAGCTCAACGCGGACAGCTTTGCTCACGCCGATACCAGGGTGAAAGAGATTTATCTGGATGCCAATATTCCCGAGGGTCTTAACCTGGCCGATGCGTGGAAAAACATGCAGAAGGGCACCAACATCATTGCTGATGTGAAGGAGATCCGTCATGGAGCCGACTTC
Source organism: Akkermansiaceae bacterium (assembly GCA_015062005.1). Taxonomy (GTDB): domain Bacteria; phylum Verrucomicrobiota; class Verrucomicrobiia; order Verrucomicrobiales; family Akkermansiaceae; genus Akkermansia. The sequence goes on along the minus strand of SUVL01000012.1, from coordinate 60,020 downwards.
GTCGCTTCCGACACCAAGGTCCGGGTCAACAATACTGGGCCAGATACTCTGACGGCAGAAATAGCAAGCACCATCGGGGCAGAACAGCTCAACATACAGGGGGCGGCAACGCTCCTGAACAATGACCGTCTCAAACTAGATGAAGTGAGCCTGAGAATCCCGGCGGCGGCATTCGCGCCCATCTGGGGCGGTGAGCCACTGGCTGAGCTCAAGTTGCCGGGGTTGATAGAGGCAGAAGGCGACGCAACTGTCAACACCACAACCGGAGCACTGGAAGAGTGCCATTACGCCATCCTGGTTCCCAGGCTGGAGCGCGTGTGCCACAACGTCCACGTCCACAAGGGGATGGAGATACCGATTGCGCTTGAGGTCCGCGGTGATTTCAAGACGGATCCAGACGGCTGCATGCAATACAGAGCCGATGCCCTAATCACCCATGAGCACGGAGAGGCAATGGTGCATGTAACCGGCAATCCCCTGAAAGAATGCAACATCACGGGCACAAACACCATTCCGGTCAATATCATCAACGCGCTCATTGATAATGCAGATGCGCATTGGATTATGCGCGATTTCCGCTGCACCCCGGGAGTGACCCGCAATGTTATCAAAAACATCAACACGACCATTCGCTATGACAAGGGCATCTATGTGCATGCCCTCTGCGATGCCGAGTTGTATAACATGGAATTCCTGCTGGGGGCCATTCGCGATAAGGAAGATACCCGGGGCAACCCCACCGGGGAGGAATACCTGCGCACTGACTTGAGTCCCAATCCCTACAGCAAAATCAAGGAAGGAAAATGCGGCGTAGAAGTCCTGGTGCAGATGGACTGCGTGGACGAAAAGGGGAATCCCCTGCCCGAGCGTCTGCGAATCAACCTGAACAACCCGGACCTGCTGTACGACAACAAGCCCTGGCTCAAGCGCATGGGGTTCAAAAAGGGAGCTGCCACCAGCAGGATTACGGGCGAAGCTGTACGCTTCAACATCGAAAATAACACCATCTCCCTGCACAAGCTGAAGGGCAATTGCTACCCGGCCTACTCCATCGGCATGTATTATGCCCCCATTCAGCATTTCCTGGAGGATATCATCCTGAAAGATCCAGTGGATATCCGGACGGACTACTGCATTTTCCCGCTCTCGAGGAACTGTGATGTCCCCATGCAGGGGCTCATTCATGCAGAAGCGGCCACCGGCGCCGGCTTCCAATTCCTGGGCACCACGATTCCCTTTACCAATTTCAGCGGATTCATCAATATCAGCGATGTGGATGTCTATCTCGACCGCATGAACGCCCAATGCTGGGGAGGTTCGATAGCGGGTGCCTTGCGCATCGGATTCTCCGGCAAGCACACCACGCTGGATGGCTATTTCAACGCCAGCAATATGGATCTCAAAGACATTGTTGCCTCATACGGGACAGATTTTACACCGGCAATCTGCAATGGGTACATCCGCTTCCAGGCAGCGAAACCTGAATTGGAGGACGTGCGGGGCTACGGACAGGTTCATCTGAAGGATGGGGACCTGATGCAGATTGGCCTCTTCCGCCCCATCGGGGCCCTGCTCTCCGACATGCCGGGCAACCTTGCCAAATTGCAGCAGAGCGTGAACCTGAAACAAGAGGATGCCCCGCCCTCCTGGGCAGATAAGGTAATCCGCGCCCTGTTCGATACCGGCAGCAGCGCTATCGACACCATGCAGGATTCAGCCTACAAAGTTCCCTTTGCCAACCATTTCCTGCGCTACGGCATCGATGAAGCCTTTGCACGGTTTGATATCAGCAACGGCCACCTCATCAGCCGCGATATGAAAGCAAAAGGCTACAACCTGAACGTAGGCGTCCAGCTGGATATAGACCTGGACAAGCTCACCCTCACGGGTGACCTGTGGCCAAAGATTTCCAGCGTGCCGACCGTGCTGATTTCCCCCGTTACCATTCTTTCTGACTTCCTCATTGACATCAACCTATACGGCGACCTCATCTCTCCCCAATGGGAATTCGGGCTGAGCAAGAAGTTAAAAGCGACAGATAACAGCCTGAGCCCGGAACCGCAGAAAGAAAAGGAGCTCAAGACGGAATAATCATGGAGGCTCTGTCGCAGTTATCCAGCATATTACTAAGCGCGCTGCACCTGGCCGGTGCGGTCTTTGCGCTGCACGCCCTGAACCGCCCGCATTCCCCGCAAGGCACGATAGCCTGGCTGCTGGGACTTCTGCTACTCCCGATTATTGCCATCCCCCTCTATCTCATCCTGGGGGCAGCCCGTATTCACCGCCACACCACCAGCCGCCACAGCAGGGAGAGCATCCAGGCCTTTCTGAAATCACAGGGAGCCAGCACAAGCGGCAATTCTGAACTGGCCAGGGCGCTGACCCGCTCCACTGGATTCCCCCCCTGCACCGGCAATGAAATTGATATCCTACGCGATGGGAACGACACCTACCGGAACATGCTGACCGCCATCCGCGAAGCACGGCGTTCCATTCTGGTTGAATTCTTCATCATACGCAATGACCTGGTGGGAACCGCCCTGAGACAGGTGCTGGAAGAACGAGCACGCGCCGGGGTCCAGGTCTACGTCATCTACGATGAAGTGGGCTCTCACAAACTTCCGGCCGGGTACCTGCGGCACCTGCGCCGCTCCGGAGTGCATGTCAGCTCTGTGAATGGTCGCCGATTCTGGCTGAGCTCCATCCTGCGGCTCAACTACCGTAATCACCGCAAGCTGGTTGTCATCGATGGTGAATCAGCCTATCTGGGCAGCCTCAACATAGGAATGGAATACACACAGCGCCCCCTGGCGCCGTATTGGCGAGATACGTTTCTGAGACTGCGAGGGCCCATCGTCAGCCAGTGTGCACTGAGTTTTGCCGATGACTGGAAACGAGCCACGGGGCAGAACATCAACCACTTATCCACCACATGTCCCAGAGCCGGTGCTCACACCTGCCAACTGGTACCCAGCGGCCCGGAAGACGGCCCCATGAATGCATGGCAGCTCACCCTGCTGGAAATGGCCGCAAGCGCCCGCGAACGCTTCTGGCTGGCCTCACCCTACTTTGTGCCGACAGAAGCAGTGCAGGCAGCCTTGTGCGCAGCCGCACTGCGCGGAGTGGATGTGCGCCTCCTGCTGCCCCAGCACAGCGATAACCTGGCGGCCGGGCTTGCCATGCGCACCTTTATCCCTCCCATGCTGGCAGCAGGAGTGCAGCTTCTGGCCTACACGCCTGGCTTTCTGCATGAGAAGGTTTGTGTGGCAGATTCCGGTAAATGCTGCATCGGCACCGCCAATTTGGATGCCCGCTCCTTGCGGCTTAATTTTGAACTCACCCTTCTCATGGAGGATACCGCCGCCACGGCGGCTGTGGCCACCATGCTGGAGCAGGATATGGCACAAGCTGTCCAGCTCACCCCGGCCCACTGGTATAAAGCTCCTTATCCTATCCGTTTGCTATCCAACTGCTTCCGCCTGCTGGCACCCGCCCTTTAACAAGTCTTTCCGAAACACTTAAGTTTTCCTGAAAGATTTTCGCGCGCACATGCGTACCAATGGGCAGACATGAGAACCCTGGCCATCATCACAACTGCACTTTGCGCCCTGCTTGGCGCGCCCCAGAGCTTCGCACAGGACGCACCGGCCGAGGTGCGGGCTGTGCAGCAGGCCATTCAAGCTGGTGAGCACCCATTTTTCGATAAGAGCATGTACCCGGACTGGTCAAAGCTGACCCCGGAACAAGCCCGCACTGACTCCGCCGCCGCCATGGTGATGGCTCGCCACCGCCTACAAGCCATCAGCGACATTAAACCGGAGGAAGCCACCTTTGAAAACACGTTTCTGGCTCTTTCCCACGCCGAGGACGAACTTGAAAAAGTACAGAACCGCATCTACCACCTCAGAACCGTGGCCGACAGTGAGGGGCTGCGCCAGGTGCAGGAAGAGCTGATACCCCAGTGGAACAACCTGGCGGCCGAGGTGCTGGCGAATGACAAGCTCTGGGCAGTTCTGCGCCATGCGGCATCCCAGCCCTGGGTGAAGGAGCTTTCTTCTGCAAAGCAGCGCTATGTGCAACAGGTCATCCAGAACTTCCACGACCAGGGCGCCGACCTGAGCCCCGAACAGAAAGCCCGCAAAAAGGAGATTGAGGACGAGATGTCCATGCTGGAACTGGAGTTCGGCAAAAACGTGCAGGATTCCACCGAAGCTTGGGAACTCATTATCACAGACCCCGCCCAGCTTGCCGGCATGAGCGCGGCCTGGATGGACAAAGCCCGCGAAGATGCCCGCAAGCGTGTGCATGGTGATGATACCGCACCAACCTGGCGCATCAGCTTGCAGGCTTCCAGCGCATACGAAGTACTGCGCCACTGCTCGGTGGAGGCCACCCGCAAGGCGTGCTGGGAGGGCACCCGCACCATCGGCACGGGGCAGTATGACAACGCCCCCATCGTGGCCCGCATCATGGAGCTGCGCCGTGAACTGGCCGGTCTGCTGGGCTTCAAGACCTTTGCAGATCTGACCACCCATCGGCGCATGGTGGGCAGCGGGGATAACGCCCTGAAGTTTGTTGACGACATGATGCAGAAGGTAAAACCAGCCTTCGATGCAGAGTGCGCCCAAGTGCTGAACTTTGTCACCAACCGCACCGGCCGTGTGACCACCGCGCTGAATCCCTGGGACCGCAGCTTCTACCTGCGGGAAATGGCAGAAGAAATGTTCGATTTTGATGCCGACAGTGTCCGCCCCTATCTGGAGAGCCAGCGCCTGGTAAACGGCATTTTCGATATTTTCTCAAACCTGTACGGTATCTCCTTCACTGAGCTGCCTACCCAGTGCGTGAAGCCCGGCGAAAAGATTTCGCCGGGCGGCATCGAAACCTGGCACCCGGAGGTCAAGGTCTATGCCGTGACCGATGACCGCACCGGCCAGCACCTGGGCTCGTTCTACATGGACCTTTTCCCCCGCAGCATGAAGCGCGAGGGTGCCTGGGTCATGCCCCTGGGCTATGGTAAATCCGGTGAGAACGGGGCGCCCCGGGCTCCGCACCTGGCTGCACTGGTGGGCAACATGACCCCTGCCAGTGGCGATGCTCCCGCCCTGTTCAGCCACCGCGATGCCGTGGTGCTCTTCCACGAATTCGGGCACATGATGCACTGCATGCTCAGCAACACTGAGCTGGAGGCCCACGCCGGTACCGGCGTGGCCTGGGACTTCGTGGAGCTCCCCAGCCAGATTTGCGAAAACTGGGCATGGGAACCCGAAGGCATCGCCTCTTTCGGATACCACTACAAGGAAGGCAAGCTCATGCCCGAGGAGCTGGCTGCCAAGCTCAAAGCCAGCCGCTTCTTCATGCCCGCCACCAGCAACATGGGCCAGCTCTGCATCGCCAAGCTCGACCTCGAAATGCACATGTTCTACGATGAGAAGTTCAAGGGCAAAAACCTGGATTCCGCCACCCGCGAACTGCTCAGCAACTGGCAGATTGCCTACACTGTGCCCGGCAACTCCATCATGCGAACCCTGCGCCACTGCATCACCGGTGGTTACTGCGCCGGCTACTACTCCTACAAGTGGGCCGAAGTCCTCGCGGCCGACGCCTACACCCGTTTCCGCAATGAAGGCGTGATGAACCGCAAAACCGGTTCGGATTTCCGCAACGAAATCCTTTCCAAGGGCGACAGCCAGTCCGCAGCGGAAATCTACCGCAACTTCATGGGACGCGACCCCAACCCTGATGCCCTCCTCCAGGTGCAGGGGCTCTGCAAATAAAACCAGACTCCATTATCAAGGCGCTGCCCACACGGCAGCGCCACTTTTTATACCTAATTCATTTTTTAGAATGATTCTACTTGACAAAATCTGTCATTCCATTAGAATAATTCCAGATAAGCATTCAGATAGAAAGACGGATTTGCATAGAATCATTGAAAATTCCGAGGAAAGCATCTTGACTAATCCACCTGTGGGAGTTAGAATACCCACGTTGGTGGAGAGGCGGGGAGACCCTCCCGGCGAAAGAACAACTCCAAACCAAGCTATTTTTATGACAGACACAGCAACACCTCAGGATTGCGGCTGCCAGGTAGCTCCCTGGCAGGGCTTCAAAACAGGCGTATGGACCGAGTCCATCAACGTCCGTGATTTCATTCAGCTGAACTATACCCCCTACACCGGCGAGGGCGATTTCCTTGCAGGGCCTACAGAAGACACAACAGCACTGTGGGATGAGGTAAAAGACCTCATGAAGAAGGAGATTGACGCCGGCGGCCTGCTTGACGCCGACACCGAGGTGGTTTCCACCATCGTTTCCCATGCTCCCGGTTACATCGACCAGGCTCGTGAGAAGATTGTAGGTCTGCAGACGGATGCGCCGCTGAAGCGCGCGCTCATGCCCTTTGGTGGTCTGCGCATGGCCCAGAAGGCTCTGGAATCCTACGGGCTGAAAATGTGCCCGCACACCGCCGAATTCTTCGGCCGCATCCGCAAGACGCACAACGAAGGCGTGTTCGATGCCTACACCAGTGACATCCGCGCCGCCCGTTCCGCCGGTATCATCACCGGTCTGCCGGATGCCTACGGCCGCGGCCGCATCATCGGCGACTACCGCCGCGTGGCCCTGTACGGCACAGACAAGCTCATTGCCGCCCGCCGCAAAGATTTGAAGGATCGTGAAGCCGGTGTGATGACGGATGCCACCATCCGCCTGCGCGAGGAAATGAACGAACAGATTCGCGCCCTGGCCGAACTGGCAGAGATGGGCCAGAGCTACGGCTGCGACCTGAGCCGCCCGGCCACCAACTCCCGCGAGGCCGTGCAGTGGACCTACCTGGGCTACCTGGCCGCCGTGAAGGAACAGAACGGCGCCGCCATGTCCCTGGGCCGAGTCTCCACCTTCCTGGATATCTACTTCGAGCGCGACCTGGCCAACGGCACCATCACCGAATCCGAGATTCAGGAACTGATGGACCAGTTCGTGATGAAGCTGCGCATGGTGCGCTTCATCCGCACGCCCGAGTACAACAGCCTGTTCTCCGGCGACCCCACCTGGGTGACCGAATCCATCGGCGGTATGGGCGAAGACGGCCGCACGCTGGTGACCCGCAGCTCCTTCCGCATGCTGCAGACCCTGTACAACCTGGGGCCGGCCCCGGAGCCGAACCTGACCGTGCTGTGGTCCACCGCCCTGCCGGAAGGCTTCAAGAAGTACTGTGCCAAGGTTTCCATCGAGACCTCCTCCGTGCAGTATGAGAACGACGACCTGATGCGCCCGTACTGGGGCGATGACTACGGCATTGCCTGCTGCGTGTCCGCCATGCGCATCGGCAAGCAGATGCAGTTCTTCGGCGCCCGCGCCAACCTGGCCAAGTGCCTTCTCTACTCGCTCAACGGCGGTATGGACGAAGTGAAGGGCAAGCAGGTGACCCCGCCCGCCCCGCGTTACGAGGGCGAGTACCTTGAGTACGACAAGGTGATGGAGCTTTTCGACAACATGCAGGACTGGCTCGCCAAGACCTACATCGACGCGCTCAACATCATCCACTACATGCACGACAAGTACTGCTACGAGCGCATCGAGATGGCTCTGCACGACCCGGAGATTCTCCGCACCATGGCTGCCGGTATCGCCGGCCTCTCCGTGGCGGCTGACTCCCTGTCTGCCATCAAGTACGCCAAGGTCAAGTGCATCCGCAACGAGGAAGGCCTCATCACCGACTTCGAGACCGAAGGTGAGTTCCCCTGCTACGGCAACAACGACCCGCGCGTGGACGAAATCGCCGAGGCTCTGGTCACGAACTTCATGAACAAGCTGCGCAAGCTGCACACCTACCGCGACTCCATGCCCACCCAGTCTGTGCTCACCATCACCTCCAACGTGGTGTACGGCAAGAAGACCGGCAACACGCCCGACGGCCGCCGCGCCGGCGAGCCCTTTGCCCCGGGTGCCAACCCCATGCACGGCCGCGACAAGAACGGCGCTGTGGCTTCCATGCTCTCCGTGGCCAAGCTCAACTACGACGACAGCCAGGACGGCATCTCCTACACCTTCTCCATCGTGCCCGGTGCACTGGGTAAGGACGAGGCCGAGCGCGAAACCAAGCTGGTCTCCCTGCTGGATGCCTACTTCGCCGCCACCGGCCACCACATCAACGTGAACGTGCTGGAGCGCGAAACCCTCATGGATGCCATGGAGCACCCGGAGAAGTATCCCCAGCTCACCATCCGCGTGTCCGGCTACGCTGTGAACTTCATCAAGCTCACCCCCGAGCAGCAGCGCGAAGTAATCAGCCGTACCTTCCACACGCGCTGAAGCTGAACAGGATTTAACCTGATTATACCGCCTGCAATCGCTTCGCCGATTGCAGGCGGTTTTGTGTGTCCGGTCCTCCGGAGAGATTAAAAAGCCGGCGCAGTATCAACACTGCGCCGGCTGGAATAAATCCGTTTTACAAATATTTCTTAGTGCTTCTTGCAGAAGTCCTCAAGGCGGTCCAGGCCCTCTTTGAGCACATCCAGAGAGGTGCAGTAGGAGATGCGGATTGCGTTGTCATTACCGAAGGCAATGCCGGGCACGGCGGCCACCTTATAGCGGTCAAGCAGCTTCTCGCAGAGGTCGAGGGAGCCCAGGCCAAGCTCTGTGGTATCGATGAAGAAGTAGAAAGCACCCTTGGGCTCCACAACTTTGATCTTGGGCATGGCCGTCAGGCGGCTGTACACATACTGGCGGCGGAAGTCATATTCCTCGCGAAGGTCTGAGATGAAGCTCTGGTCACCGCTCAGGGCCTCGATGGCGCCGTACTGGCAGAAGGTCGTGGCGTTGGAGGCGGTGTGATCCTGGATAAGCTTGATGTACTTGGCAATGTGAGCCGGGGCGGCGGAGTAACCGAGACGCCAGCCGGTCATGGCGTAGCCCTTGGAGAAGCCGTTGATGGTGATGGTGAGGTTGTAGATTTCCTCGCTCAGAGAAGCCATGGAAACGTGCTTGGTATCATCGTAAACCAGGTGCTCGTATATTTCGTCGGCAATGATGAGAATATCCTCGTCCACAGCAATCTGGCCCAGGGCGCGCAGCTCATCCTCCGTATAGACAGTGCCGGTCGGGTTATGCGGAGTAGTGAGGATAATCATCTTGGTGCGGGGAGTCATGGCATTCTCAAACTCCTCGGGCGTAATCTTCCAGCCGTTCTCAGCCTTGGTTTCCACAAACACCGGGGTACCACCGCAAAGCTCCACCATGGAGGGATAGCTCACCCAGTAGGGAGAGGGGATAATCACCTCATCACCGGCGGAGATGGTAGCACGCAGAGCCGTGTACACAGCAGGCTTGGCGCCGCTGCACACGCAAATCTGGTCGATACCGTAGTCCAGACCGTTATCGCGCTTGAGCTTCTCGGAAATAGCCTGACGAAGCTGGGGAAGGCCCACGGAAGGCGTGTACTTGGTAGCACCGTTGTTGAGGGCTTCGATAGCAGCCTTCTTGATGTTCTCGGGGGTGTCCTTATCAGGCTCACCGCCAGCCAGGCCATAAACCTGCTCGCCGCGGGCTTTCATCTCCTTGGCCTTATTGGTCACAGCCAGAGTAAGGGAAGGAGACAGAGACTCAGCGCAATCTGAAATGAAATCCATCATTGTTGTAAGAAGTGGTTGAAATTGGTACACAGTGCATGCGCTTCGGTACGCAGCGCACACCGGGGGACATTCTACGCCCTACCCCGGGCTTTGGCAAGGAAAATGTATAGGGGTGACACGCTTTCCGCCGTACGGAACACCGGAAGGTGAGCGTTTTGACTTGTCAGCACTAAAAAATTATGATAGAGGTACTTCCAGCACCGCGCGCAACCACAGCGCGCGGAGAGCCCCCCGGAGGCGGCGGGATGCCGCAGGAAATAGATGGGGAAGACGGTGAGAATCCGTCGCTGTGCCGCAACCGTGATGAGCCGCAGGATGCTGCGCGCACTCAGTCGGAATACCAGCCATGGGGGTTCGCCAACGACACAGAGCGGCGATGCACCGCTTGTTCAACGGCCAAACAGAGAAATGAAACACACCACACCGGCTCCCGGCGGGAGCCATACGCGCGTTGTGCCTGCCTTCTTGCTGGCAGGCTTGAGTACCGCTGCCATGGCTGCGGAAGCACTAGTCACCGAACTGGCCCCCATCACCGTCTCAGCGCATGGAGGCACGGCCATTCCCTACGACAGCACCGGAGTCTCCGTCACCGTGCTCGATACGGAGCAACTACGGAGCGAGGGGGTACTCAACCTGGGCGAAGCGCTTACCCGGGTGCCCGGAGTCTATGTTGAATCCGGCGGTGGCTCCAACCAGAGGGGAAACGTCAGTAACCTTGTCATCCGCGGCATGAGCAGCGGGCAGCATACCCTGCCCATGCTGGACGGCATGCGACTTTACGATAACACACAGGGCTGCAACCTCACGCCCAACGTCATGGCACGCACCAACATGTTTGACCTGGGCACGCTGGAGGTATTGAAAGGCTCACAAGGAGCCATCTACGGCAGTGGCGCGGTGGGTGGTGTCATCTACATGGAAACACCGGAGGGACAGGGTCCCCCAGGCTGCACCCTGTTCAACGAAGCCGGCAGTTTCTCCAGCTACACCGGCAACCTCACGGCCCAGGGACAGCAGGAAAAACTCTCATACTTTCTCTCAGCCACCTGCGAAACCACAGACAATGACTTAAAGAAGGTGGATGGAACACGCCCCGCAGATCCGAAGGCCGGAAGCTTTGAAAACAAGCAGGAAGCCTTGCGCCTGGACTACCGCCCGGATGCCGATACCCACGGGCGCATCACCTACCGCCGCAGTGATGCCCGCTACCAGGCACCCGCCACCTGGGGGGATCCGCACTACAACTACCGGACAAACCTGGTATCCGCCGCTCTGGAAAAACGGTTTACGCGCTCCTTCGCGACAGAACTGAGCGGGGGGTATTACGGCGCAGATTATGCCTTCGGCAAAGGTAGTAACCACGACTTGCGCAATGTGCAGCTGAACTGGCGCAATGAATACCGCTGGTGCCGCCACCAGGCCAGCACAGCCGGCGTGGGCTACATGCACAGCCAGCATGATTATGTCAATGCAGGGCAGAAAGATATAGGCTCCGACCATGAGGAAAACATGTTCAGCATGTTTGTGGAGCACCGCGTCACCCCCACCACCGGGTGGGACAACTCCCTGGCGCTTCGCTGGGATGAGAGTGACGTATTCGGCTCCCTGTACACAGTGCGAGGAGCCAGCAACTTCAGTTTCAATGAAGACCGCACGCGGCTGAGCGGTTCCATCGCGCGGGGATACAAGGCACCCACAGCATTCCAACGCTCCACTGGCAGTTATGATGCATACAACAAGACCTACAGGGGCAACCCGGGGCTGGACTGCCAGACCAGCTGGAGCGCCGACCTCGGGCTGGAGCATGAATGGGCACCCGGCCACTTCACCAGCATCACCCTGTTCTGGATTCGAACAGAAGATACCATCAAAACCAATGAGCAGGGAAATCTGGTTAACTACTATAACTCCAAGGGGCACGATACAAGCCAGGGCATAGAGCTGAGCCTGAGAGGCACCTGGGAGGAGCACTGGGAAACCGGCTACACCCTCAGCGTCACACTCTGCGACCCCAGGAGCTCCGATGGTGAGCAACTCAGCTACACCGCCCGCCAGACCTGGTCGGCAGATGTTCACACCTCCCCCCTGGAAGGATTCACCACCGGCATAGGGCTCGCGGCTGCCAGCGGGCGCGCCAACTACCAGGGCGGCCATCCCGGCATGCTGGATGCCTACTACACCCTGCGCTGGTACGCCCGCTACGAAGTGAACGAGCACCTGACCCTGCACCTGCGTGTGGAAAACCTCACCAACCAGAAATACGTCTCTGAAACAGACTGGATGGACTACAGCCAGTCATACATCAATGCCGGAACCGCCATCTACGGCGGCTGCACCGTTACGTTCTGATGCGGTATCTCCTTACCATTGTCCTGTTGCTGATGGTGCTGGTGGCCTGGTGGGCCACCAGCACCATCCGGCAAGCCCCGCAACCACCAGCGCAGAACCAGGCACCTGCCGAGTACCCGCCGGATTTCGGAGCCCGCCTCAAGAGGGTAACCGGAATCAAGCTGCAACGCAATGTTCCGGCTCCAGACAATCTCCCATGGAAAACAGCAGAAGGACAGCCCCCCGTCGGCTCTCCGGAAGCCCGGAAAGGTGGCACGGTGCGACTGAGTAATGCAGGTCCCTTCCCTGCACACTTCCTGCGTTTCGGAGGCTCGGTGCAATTCTTTCACCAGAATCTGAAACAGGCCACCGAAATTCCGCTGCTTGCCCGCCACCCGCAGACACAGGAAACAACTGCCGGAGTGGCCATGGCCTGGGCCAGAGTGGGTTCCACCATTTTTTTCAAACTGAATCCGGCTGCGCACTACAACAACGGACGTCCCGTACGTGCAGATGACTACCTGCTTTCCCTCCTGCTGCAGGCAGAGCATCATTGTTACGGATATGAATCTATAAAAGACCTCATATCAGCCGCTTGCAGCCACGGCAGCGACCTGCTCTCGGTTACCCTGCGGGCTGGAGCAGATGTCCTCGATGTATGCCGGATGCTGCACGCAGCAGAACCCGGTTTCTACTCCCGCTTCAGCAGCAATTTCCGTGAAAGTTACGCCCAGCTCATAGCTCCGGCAACGGGTCCCTACCGCATAGCAGACATCCAGCGCGGCCGGCTCATCGTACTACACCGGGTCAGGAACTGGTGGGGGGAGTCCCTGCCGCTCTGCCGGCACCGCTTCAATGCAGACACCCTGGAATTCCACTTCCTGACCGATGAAAACCAGGTGTGGGAACTTTTCCTTCGCGGCAAGCTTGATGCGCTGCAAACCCGCAACTTAACAGCCTGGCAGGAACGCCTTGCCCCCCACCCGGAACTCCCCACTCTGGTGTATGATGCGGAATACCCGCTACCGCCCTATGGGATTGCGGCCAACACTCAGACCCTGACGGATATTCACCTGCGGCGGGGGCTGATGCACGCTATGGATATGGACGGCGCGCTGGCCGTCATGATGCGGGGAGAGGGTCAGCGCCTCACCACCTTCAGCAGCGGGTATGGCGAGCTCACCCCCAGACACACCCCGCGATACAAGTACGATGCAAAAGCGGCCCGCGATTGCTTCGCCCAGGCCGGGTTCACCACCAGCGGCAGCGATGGCATCCTGCGGCGGGCAGATGGCTCGCGCCTCAGCGTGAAGCTCCTCTTCTCGCCCCACGAAAAAATCACCAACATGGTCAACTTCCTGGTACAAAGCGCCGCAACCTGCGGAGCAGAAATTGTACCGGAGCCGGTGCCCTGGCAAAATTGCTTGCGCCAGTTGCAGGAACGCAGCCACCAGCTTGTCTTCTGGGCAGTACCCGCACCTCCTCAACCGCAGCCGGAATTCTTTTTCGGTGCAGACGCTGCACCGGAAAATTCACCTTTCAACCTGTCAGACGAACGCATGTCCACCCTGCTGGAGCAGATGCAATGCAAACCGGCACACACACTGGAGCAAATCGACCACCGCATCTACGAACTCGCCATCTGGCTGCCAGGATGGAAAGAGAACCGGGTCTTCCTGGCGTACCATCCACACCTGCAAATACCGCCAAGCCCCTGGTGTTTTGATGCACTGGATGAGCACCTCTTCTGGGTCAAGCCGGCGCCATGATTCACATACGCCACACCTCTGCAGCCACTCTGGCACACCGCCGCATGCGGCTGGTGAGCCAATGCTCGCTTTGCATCGCGCTGCTTGGCATAGGGGTGGCGCTGGCGGCATCGCAAGTCTCCATTCTCTCCCCCTATTCCTCAGGTTGCAATTTTACAGGTGTACCCTTTATTCCGGTCGAAACAGAGGTACCCCCGGAAGCGCCACGTGTACCGCTTCCTTCGACCACCATCACTCCACCCGATATGCCGGCCCTACCCACCGTCCACCTGCAAGCCCAGCCAGTTTGTGAAGAACTTGAGCTCCTGGACGAACTGGCGGAGGATGAAGAACCATTTCTCGAAACAGACACCGGGCTCCTGCCGCGACTCGAACCACCTCAGGCACCCCGGAATCAACAAATGGCAAACACGAACGAAAGTGAGCTCTACACCCCGCCTGATTACCAGGATTGCCCCACCCCGCCTTATCCGAGGCAGCTGCGTTACAAGCGCTTGCAAGGCCAGGTAGGGGTTCTCATCAGCATTTCGGCAGGTGGTCGGCCCAAAGCGGTGGAAATCACCCACAGCAGCGGAAACCGGCAACTGGATCGCCATACCCGCAGCTGGATTATGCAACACTGGCATTTCCGCCCCGCACGCAAGGGCTCCACCCCGGTTGACTCCCAGGTTCACACCAGCATCTCCTACGTATTGCACCCGTAAAATAACAAATCCTTGTTGTTTTGACATTGACCCCATCAGGTAGCATGTGATATGATGAACCTGAGAGTGTGCAATAGCACTCAGCAATGAGTTATGAATGCGAAAATCATGGATTTGGGAGAGCATATCCCAGGTGGAAAAAAATGGCCGGGATGGTTACTGAAGCTGGGAGAAAAACTGCTCGGATTCCATATTTTCAACGTGGCACACTCCAAAATTGAAGACGATTTCAAGAACGGAAGCCAGGATAATTTCTTCAAACTCGCCTGCAAGCATCTCCCCCTCAACTATGCACTGGAGGGGCTGGAGAACATCCCGGCGGAAGGCCCCTGCGTCATCGTCAGCAACCACCCGCACGGTATGTCCGACGGTCTGATGATTGGCGATATTGCCATGAAGGTGCGCAGCGATATCCGCATTGTCGTCAATGAGTTCCTCCACTGCGTGCGCGGCATGCGACCTTACCAGATTACGGTCGATGTGTACGGGGGAGAAGAAGCCAAGAGGGCCAACATGGCGGGCATGCGCGAGATTCTCAAGTGGCTGCGCGGCGGGCATTGCCTGATTATTTTCCCCAGCGGCTCAGCTGCTTCGTGGTCAAAAGAAGATGGCAGGGTCATAGATGACCCATGGCAGGAAAACATGGCCGCCATCATCCGCAAGACGGGTGCGACCGTGGTGCCCATGCACTTCTCCGGGCAGAATGGAGCCCTTTTCCAGCTGGTCACCCGGCTATGCAAGGAGAAGCGCGCCGCCCTGCTTGCCCGCGAAATCAAACGAGACCGTCGCACCCTGCACCAGGTTCGCATAGGCAAGCCCATTCCTGCCAGCAGGCTGGAGCTCCTGGAAACAGATGCTGCGCTTTCAGATTTCCTGCGACTCAACAGCATGATGCTGCGCTACCCCGCCACCGCTGCCTCCCATTGCAATGAAATTCCGCGCAGCCTGGCGCCAATTGATTCTCCCCTTCCCCCGGAAGAACTCCAACAGGAAATTGACTCCTTGCCCGAAGACGAACACCTGCTTTATACCCATAAGAGCACAGGGTTGCAGATTTACACCGCCCAAGGGAACCGCATCCCCAAACTCCTGAAGGAAATAGGAATACAGCGGGAAATCGTATTCCGCTCTGTTGGCGAGGGTTCCGGCACGTCCTGTGACATGGATGAGTATGACCTCTTCTACGACCACCTCATCATGTGGGATCCGGCAGCCCACCGGATTGCCGGTGCATACCGCATGGGTCGAACAGACCAGATTGTGAAAGCCCGCGGGGTGACGGGTATTTATAACACCGAGTTCTTCACTATCGGTAACGAGTTTATCAACTACGTGAAAAACGGACTGGAGATGGGCAGAGCCTTCATAACCGCCCCGTACCAGAAACACCCGGCCTCCCTTGATACCCTCTGGATGGGAATCGGCCGATTTGTACTCAAATACCCGCAGTACCGCTATCTGTACGGAACTGTCAGTGTATCCTCGGACTACTCGGTACGCTCCCGCGCCCTCATGTATGAATACCTTAAATGCCACTGCATGGACAAAGAACTGGCCAGGCACGTACAAGCCAAAACTCCGCCCACCGGCATGGACCTGCTGAGCGAAGATGCCAGGTTGCTGCCCAAAGGGTTGGCAGATTTGCGCCTTCTTTCCTCGCTCGTGAGTGATCTGGAACCGGACGGCCGCAGTATACCGGTTCTGCTCCGCCAATATCTCAGACTGAATGGCCGGATGGTATCCTTCAACGTTGATTCCGAATTTGGTGACACCCTGGACTGCCTGGTGTTGGTAGATTTGCACGAAGCGCCGGACAGGCTCATCACGCGTTACTGTGGGAAGACCTTAAAATCGCACGCTGAGAGCGCGGGCGAAGCTTGACAAAACTGAAATATTCGGGCAGAATAATCAGCATCGATGGGGAAGCAGCATATGAAACGCAGTAAACGGCACGCAAAGCTCACACTCGCCCTTGTTCTCGGGGGGCTGACACAGGTTTCCGCACACGGCGCAGACCTGGTTCCTTTGCCTGAAGATCTCTTCAACGGCAAAGATGACGTTAACCCCATTATGGATATCACCAACCGCACAGTAAGCGGGCTGGGTAAACAGGCACCGGAAGTTCCTGATACGCTCCAGGTCACCAACGAAGGCGGCACTATCTCCTACGACCAGGATAAGAACATTTTCCGTTACGAGGCAGGAGAAGGCACAGCTCTCCGCCTGAGAACCGATGAGGGCTCAGACATTCACACCCCAGCACTGGAAGCCAGACTCGATTCCGGAGATGCCATTCTCTCCGGGCCGGTCACCCTGTACCAGGATGACGTGCTGGTGCGAGGCGAGGACGGTGGATTCTACAACTGGAAAGAGAAAAAGACAGCTGTAAACAAAGTACGCATCAAGGTCAACGGGCTGATGGTAAGGGGCTCCCGCATCGAATACGCGACAGACAGCGAAGGGAAGGAATACATCAAGGTTTCAGACGCCTACGTTACCACGGAAGATGTTCAGAAGCCGACTACATGGATTGGCACCGGTAACCTCACCATATATCCCGGCGACTATGGCGAAGTTTCCCGACTCAGCATAGCCACCGGCGACCATGAAATGACCATCCCCATTCTGGGCTGGTTCACGTTCTCCCACTCCCTGAACCCCCGCGAGGGCTATCTTCCTGGCGCCGGAACCCGCTCACACTGGGGCGCATACCTGGAAAACAGTTACGGTATCCTCTTCGGCAACCGCCGCGTAGACGGCATCATGCCCACGGCCGACTACCTGGCCACCCTGCACCTCGATGTCAGAACCCGCCGTGGTGTAGCCACCGGTCTTGATCTGGAAGACATAGGCATGACCAAAAAGCATAAGGACATGACGGGGTTTGCCTCCTATTTTGCGAAAGACCGCAATTCCACTATCAACCCGGTTGAGAAAGAGCGACTCCCTGTTAATGACAACCGTTACTACTACAGCCTTAAGGCTCTCTGGGACATCACCCCTTCGGCAGACGTACACGCAGACTGGCAATTGAGTTCCAACATCAATGTGGCAAGTGACCGCTACATGCTGCGCGACTTCCTGCCCGATATCAGCCGCACCAATGATAAACCGGACAACACCGTCCGTATTGTGCGCCGCACTGACTCCACCCAGAGCATGGTCTATACCCGTTTTGCGCCAAATGATTATTACATGACCGACGAGCGCATCGAGGCCTCCTTCTACCGGGTTCGTACGGCTATTGGCAACACTGGCATCAACTACGAGACGAACAACAGCGCCTGTATCATGCAGCAGTACCTGCCCCATGATGTCAAGGCGCAATACAAAGCCAGGCTGGATCGCCTCAAGGATGGCGCTATGAAGGAATACTATACCCGATTGCTGAACACGGATAGTTTCTTCCGAGTCAATTCCACTCATGAGTTCACCACTAACCTGACCGCCTGCAAATTCCTGAACATCGCCCCGAAGGTAGGTGGTGCCTACACCGGATATTATGACGTAGGTGGAGTTGGGTCCGACAACCGCTTCCTTGGCTATTTCGGCTGCGACTTCAACATGAAGTTCCACAGCACATACCCGAATTTCAAGTACAAGAATTTCGGGCTGCAAGGGCTTACCCATATCATTCAGCCGTACGCCAATTACTCCCGAGGCAGCATTTCCTCCTCAAATGACCTCGTTCCCCAGATTGACGTGTGGTCCAGCACCAAGAGCGGCAGCACCACCAGCCCCATCCCGCTTGATCTTTGCGGATTTGCCGGTTTGGATGGCTGGGGCAACTGGAACATCTGGCGACTGGGCATGAAGAACACGTTGACATCCCGCGTAGACGGCGAAACCATCAAGCTGCTTACCTGGGATACGTTCTGCGATTATAACGCTGACAACCCCAACTCAGAATACGATTTCTCCAGTCTGTATAACATCGTTCGCTTCCAGCCTTCCAAGCGTTTTGAGTTCAACGTCACAACGCAGACGCCCACGGTCAATAACGGCGAAGGGTTCTGGCAGTATAGCATAGGAGCCCGCGTCATCCCGGCGGACTGGCTTGAAACCTATATCTCGTATCGAGCCATTTCTGACCATCCCATTCAGGAAGACTCCGGTCAGTTCCATTTGCGCACAAACGTCCGCCTGAACGAAAAATACACCTTCTCTGTTCAATTGTACTACGAAGAAGACGAAGGGCGCTTCCCCATCCAGCAGTATTCCATATTCCGGCACGCCGGGGCCTGGTATATTGGTGCCACCGTCTTCCTCCGCGACAACGGCGGTAAAAAAGAACAGGGTTTCGGCATTTCCTTCACCCTGGGCGAAACCGGTACAGCCTTACCCATTAACCTCATGTAATAAGATTTACGCAATACTGGCAATCCCCGCATCTCCCGGATGCGGGGATTTTTCGTTTCAGACCTGCAGTAGCTGTTTTGACATGAGATTGAACGGAGATTCAGTAATCTTCGTCAACTGACATTGAACTTACTTGATAAAACACGCGCAGGTGGTAGACTTGTGCGCAACCCACGACCATGAACACACAGGAATTCAACGAAGAGATTGCGCAGAAATCCGCATGGGTGAGCGCAGTGAAACAGGAAATGGCCAAGGTAGTAGTAGGCCAGCAGAAGCTGGTGAACCGCCTGATTCTGAGTCTGCTCTGTAAGGGGCACGTGCTGCTGGAAGGTGTGCCGGGTCTTGCCAAAACCCTTTCCGTGAAAGCCCTGGCCGGAACCATGCAAGCTGCATTTTCACGCATACAGTTCACTCCAGACCTGCTGCCGGCCGACCTGCTGGGCACCATGATTTACAACCCGGAGGAACGCCAGTTCACCGCCAAGAAGGGGCCGGTTTTTGCCAACCTGATTCTGGCGGACGAAATTAACCGCGCCCCGGCCAAGGTGCAGAGCGCCCTGCTGGAAGCCATGCAGGAACGCCAGGTGACCCTGGGAGAAAGTAGCTACCCCCTGCCCAATCCCTTCCTGGTGCTGGCCACGCAGAACCCCATTGAGCAGGAAGGTACCTACCAGCTGCCCGAAGCCCAGCTCGACCGATTCCTCTTCAAGGTCATCGTGGACTATCCCAGCCGAGACGAAGAGCTCAAGGTGCTGGAAATGATGAGCAGCACCACAGCCACCCCCCACACCAGCCCCGTCGTCACAGTGGAGGACATTGATGCCTCCCGCAGGCTGATGGACCAGATTTTCATCGACCCAGCCGTGCAGCGCTACATTGTGGACCTGGTGCGCGCCACGCGCAGCCCGGAAAAAGTAGACCCCCGGCTGGAAGGTCTGGTACGCGCCGGTGCATCCCCCCGTGCCACCATCAACATTGCACTTGCAGCCAAGGCTCTGGCCTTCACCCGCCAGCGTGGCTATGTGACCCCGCAGGATGTGAAGGACCTGGCACATGATATCCTGCGCCACCGCATCCTGCTCTCATACGAGGCCGAAGCCGCCAACAAGACCAGCGACAACGTCATCGACAGCATCCTCTCCAAGGTACCCGTGCCGTAAACCGCTATGGATAAGACCCAGGAAATCATGGAAAAAGTGCGCCGCATCGAGCTGCAGGCGCGCCGCATGTCCACGGCCACCTTTGCCGGGCAGTACCGCTCCGGCTTCCGGGGTCAGGGGCTGGATTTCGATGATTTCCGGGAATACCGCGCCGGGGATGAGCCCCGCTTCATCGACTGGAAGGTGACCGCCCGCACCGGCACGCCCTACGTGCGCACCTTTCATGAGGAACGCGAACAAGTGCTGCTGCTGGCGGTGGATGTGAGTGGCAGCATGGATTACGCCAGTGCGGGCATAGCCGATACCAAGCGCGAATACGCAGCCCGGATTGCCGCAGTGCTGGCCTATAGTGCTGCGCTGAACGGCGACAAGGTCGGGCTGCTGCTCTTCGGGCACAAGCCGCACTTTTACCTGCCGCCCGCCAAGGGCATGAAACAATGCCAGCGCGTAGTGCGCGAAATCCTGAGTTCCCCCACTGCTGGCGTAGACGACACAGTGGACGAAGTGGCCGCTGAGATTCTGCGCACCCAGCGCAAAAGCGCCATGGTCTTCCTCATCAGCGATTTTCTGGCAGAGGTGGATAAACAGGCCATCGGCAAGCTGAACTTCCGCCACGAGCTGATTCCCGTGCGAGTGAATGACCCGGCGGAACTCGAGCTACCCGCTGCGGGGAGAATCAGCTTCCGGGACCCGGAAAGC
Source organism: Akkermansiaceae bacterium (assembly GCA_015062005.1). Classification (GTDB taxonomy): domain Bacteria; phylum Verrucomicrobiota; class Verrucomicrobiia; order Verrucomicrobiales; family Akkermansiaceae; genus Akkermansia. Next base: position 39,363 of record SUVL01000012.1, on the reverse strand, counting down.
GGCGAACTCCTGGTGGGCGATTTGAGCGACACCCAACTGCGCCTTGCCCACGCCAGAGCCATGCAGGCTCACCGCGTGGAGTGGCAGCGCGTTTTCAACCAGCTGGGCATAGACTCGCTGGATTTACTCACCACCCAGGATTTCATCCCCGCCCTGCGCAAGATGTTTAACCGGCGCAGTCGCGTATTCGCACATTGAGTATATATGGGCAACGACATTTTACAGGCTATTCCCACGCTGGAAAAGGATATTCCCGCAGACCAGTTCATGGTGCAGGAGTTCTGGGTACCACTGGCCTGGGCATGCGCCATACTTATTCCGCTGGCAGTTCTGGCAGCCTGGTGGCTTTACCGCCGGAACAGGAAGAAAGCCGCACCCGGCATCACTCCGCTGCAGGAAGCACTGGCAGCCATGGATGAGCTGGACGCACAGCTGCCGCCCATGCGCGAGTGCTCCCTGCGGCTTTCCCTGATTCTGCGTACCTTTCTGGCCGGGCAGACTCAGGATTCAGCCTTGTTTGAAACGCATGAGGAATTCTCGCAGCGCATGGATTCACTCTCCAGGGTACCGCAGAGTTGCCAGCTGGAAACACGCGACCTGCTGGATCATCTGGCAGAGTTCAAGTATGCCGGCGCCACTGCGCATGACATTCCGCTGGCTCATGGGCTCATTTCACAGGCTCGCGATTTGGTAGGCCGCATTGATAGAGAACAGAAAAAAGAAGCAGAATTGAAGGAGGTAGCAGCATGATGCTTGCCACAACAGCCGCCACCGTGGAAGCCACGCGGGAATTCACCTTTGCCCAGCCGCACTGGCTCTGGCTCCTGCCGGCCCTGCTCCTTTTCATCTTTTTACGCCGCCGCCCCGGAACTACAGCAAGTCTGGTACACCCTACCATCCGATTTGCCTCAACTCATCTGCGCCGCCCCGCTACGCTGGCCGGGCGCATCGGCCCCATTCTCATGGTGCTGGCCATGGCTGCCCTCATCATTGCCCTGGCCCGCCCGCAGTGGAAAAACCAGCACACGGAGGAAACGGTGAGCGGTATTGATATCATGATTGCCTGCGACCTCTCCGGTTCCATGGCCAGCCAGGATATGCTTTTCACCGCCAAGGACCGTTTGGGCCGCAAGCAACGCGTGGCCATCGACCGCCTCACTGCGGCCAAACACGTCATCAGTGAGTTCATCACCGGCCGCCCGAACGACCGTATCGGCCTCGTTGCCTTTGCCGGCAAAGCCAAGCTCTGCAGCCCGCTCACGCTCGATCACGGCATTGTGCGCTATATCATCCAGGAATTTTACCTGGCGGATGACCGCCGCCCCGGTTACATTGCAGAAGATGGCACAGCCATCGGCACCGCCATTGCTTCAGCCGCTCTGCGACTCAATGAGCGCAAAGAGACCAAGAGCAAGGTCATCATCCTGGTGACGGACGGCATGAGCAACCGCGGCAGCATCTCCCCCGTGGATGCCGCCAGGCAGGCAGCCGAGCTCGGAATCAAGATTTTCACCATCGCCATCGGCAAAGACGAGCGACTTTCCCGCTACACCGCCAATGTCGATACGTTCGATGAGAAGACCCTCAAGGAGATTGCCCGCATCACCGGTGGTCAGTTCTACCGCGCCAGCAGCGGTGCCCGCCTGCAAAAAGCCTTTGAGAGCATTGACAAACTGGAAAAAACAGAGGCTAAGAAGCGAACCCTCATCAGCTACGATGAACTCTTCATCTGGCCACTTGCCGCAGCCTTCATTTTCCTGGCACTCGGCATCGCCATCAACCTGGCGCGCCCCAAGCCCGCACCATAAATCACCACCATGAGTTTCCTATATCCGAACGTTCTCTGGCTTCTTCTGCTTGTCCCCGCACTGGCAGTGCTGGTGGTGCTGGCCTGGCGCAGCACAGGCCAGGGCTGGCGCAAGCTCATCTCCGCCCAGCACCAGGAACTGGTGCAGCGACGCTCCCTCTGGCGCACTGCCCTGCCTGCCACCTTTGGTCTGCTGGCGCTTACCTGCATCATCATTGCCCTGGCCCGCCCCATCAACGGCTACCGAGAAGGCGGCGCCACCGCCACCGGCCGCAACCTGCTCATCGCGCTGGATATTTCACGCTCCATGGAGACGGAGGACGTGAAGCCCTCGCGTCTGGCAGAGGCACGCGCCGCTGCCTACGAATTGATTAATGCCCTGCCCGGCGACAAAATCGGGCTTATCGTCTTTTCCGGCGAGGCCGACCTCGTTGTGCCGCTCACCTACGACCACACCGCGCTGCGCGATGCACTGGAGCAGGTAAACCGCAGCTGGGCAGGCGTGGGCGGCACGAACTTCGGGCTCGTGCTCCGCAAGGCTATGCAGGATTTCAAGCGCAGCACCCCTGAGGGTAGTACCAATGCGCTGGTCATCCTGAGCGATGGTGAGGACACCGTGAATTCCTCACTCGAAATAGCAGAAGAAGCGAAAGCAAGCAATCTGCTGGTCATCACCGTAGGCATTGGCACGGCTGCAGGCGGCCCCATCCCCGATGCACGGGGTGAAAACGGCCTCTGGCAAGACGCTCAGGGCAAGCACGTCATCAGCAAACTGAACACGGACTCACTCATCAATTTTGCCAAGGAAACCGGCGGAGATTACTTTGTGATGGACTCCAACGCCAATCTGACAGCCTTCACTCAGGCGGCGGTGCGCAAACTCGACAAACACGAGGAAGATTTCTCTGTGAACAAGGTTCCGAACGACCTTTTCTCACCCTTTGCAGGCGCGGCTCTCATTCTGCTGCTGCTCACCATGCTGAGCAGCACCGAATGGAAGCGGGCCAGACACTTCATCATCCTATTCGCACTCAGTGGCATGACACCTGAGCTCCAGGCTGCGCCCAAGGCTGAATCAGCTGCGGCCTACAGCCAAGGCCTGGCCTGCATGCAGAATATGGAAAAGGACAAAGCCAAGGAATTCTTTTCTGCCGCCCTTCTGGATGAAGACACTGCCCTCCAGGCCGCAGCCCTGTATCAGCTGGGGCAGATTAATGCAGCCTCCACCTTTGACGAGCTCCGTACCATATATGGAGAAAATACAGAGGAAGGCATGAATGATGCAGAGAAGGCCCCCTCCAGCGTTACCCCGGAAGCGCTTCAGAAAATCGTAGATTCCCTGAAACAGGATCTCATACCATACCAGGATGCACTGAAACTCTCGCCCTCTCTCACGCGCGCCCAAAAGAACATTGACGGCATTGGGCTGCTCATTAAGCGCCTGGAAGAAGAAATCGAAAAATTGAAGCAGCAGCAACAACAGCAACAGAATCAGCAACAACAGGACCAGCAGCAGGACAAAGACCAGCAGCAGGACCAGCCCAAGGACGACAAGCAGAACCAGGACGCTGATAAACAGGACAAGGACGACGAGCAGCAGAAATCTGACCAGCAGCAAGACAAGCAGAATCAACAGCAGGAGCAGGACAAGCAGAGCGGCCAGCAGGAGTCAGACCAGCAGGATGATCAGAACGGACAGCAGGATAACCAGCAAGAACAGCAAGAACAGCAGCAGAATCAACCACAGCCACAGAACCAGCAGCACCCCTCCACAGCAGAGGAAGACAAGCAGCAGGAGCAACCCAGCGATGAGGAAAAAGCTCGCAGGTATGCTGCCTCTGTGCTCCGCAGCCATATGGATGAAGAACAAGGTTCCCCCATCCCTCACAACGAAGCACAGGTACGACCGCCCGACAAAGACTACTAAACACCCACCCCTAAATCCTTCATGAAGAACGCAATAAAGCTTTTATACACCTTGGTATTCAGTGCAGCTGGTGCAGCACTGGCCGAAGTAGTACCAGTATGGTCCGTAGATGTGGCAGTGCCAGGTGAAAAGGTGGCGCTCTACCTAGTGGATACCGAGGTAGGAGAAGACTTGTTCAGCATCCAGAAGCGCCCGAGCGTAGAAAATGCCGCACTGGAAGTGATGCAGCACTATGCCGGAGCCAACCCAATGGATCCAAATCGCGCAGCCATGGAGGTGTATCCCCTGCAGATTATTCCGGATGCACCAGGCGAAGTCAAAGTGACGGAGCTGGAAGTGCAGTACAACTCCGGACGGAAGGAAAACATTACAGTTCCGCCGTTGCCGGTACTCTCGCAGAGCCAGATTCAATGGAAGAAGAACCCAGTTAACTTTGGTGTGCTCTGGTACACCAGCACCAAGGATGGTTATGTGCATCAACCCGTCAAGACCGCTATCAAGCTTCTGCTCCCGGGCGGGATAGACTCTGCAGGAGCACCGCAGCTCAGCTCGGTAAACGTGAAGGTAGGCACCTTCCAGCCGACTATGCAGGGCGTGCTGGCCATGGTGCACAACCAGGCCATGGGTTCCACCACCGCCTATGCCAAGGGGCAGATCTGGCGCACCGTGGATTTCAGCGGCACGCTCACCCCGTTCCGCGAAGGGAACTCCGACGTGGCCGGCAAAGTAATCCTGGAGCAGCGCCAGGGCTTCTTCACCCTCATGCGGGCAGAAGCAGAACTTCCCATGCTGACGATTGGAGCCCTGCCCCTGCCGCCCGGCGCTCCTGCCAACTTTGCCGACATGGTGGGAGAATATACCATATCCGCCAGCACGAACGCCAGGACACTGGCCATGCATGAAGCGGTGGAAGTGGAAATCACCGTGAAAGGCACGGGCAATCTGGAGCAACTCGAATGCCCGAAGCCAGATGATGCAGCCGATTGGAAACTGGTGCCGGCCACACGCAAACCCATCGTCGGTCCGAATGGAGAAACGCTCGGCATGGTGTTCAGCCAGCTGCTCCGCCCCACGGCAGAAGTGGGAGGTATCCCCTCATTCTCCTTCTCCTACTTTGACCCGAAGCGTATGGAATACCGCCAGGCTGCTACTGCCCCCATCCCCCTGCAATGGAAAGATACGGAAACCCACGGCAGTGGAATCCAGCATGTGGCAGCGGCTGAACCACCGCCCGCAGGCACGGTGCCCGTGGCAGAAATGACCGATATCTATGGCTACATGCCCCGCGCCATGTACGGCGCGGTGTGGAGCCTCCCGCGCTGGCTGTGGTACCTGCTCTACCTTCCCGCGGGCATCATTCTGCTTACTGTGGGGCTCAATGCCTTGCGTCACAAGATGGCTGCGGGCGCAGCCAGCCGGGCTCGCGACAAGGAGCTCAACGAACTCGCTGCCCGCAAGGATGGCCTCAGCTTCCTGAAAGGCGTGGGAGCCTACATCGAAACGCATGTAGAACCCGGTAGCATGACACCTGAACTTCAGCGCATTCTAGACCGGCGTGATGAAGAAGCCTTCCGTCCGGACGCGCAGACTTCCCTTTCCCCTCAGGAGCGCAACATTATCATGAAAGCTCTGCGCAGCATCAGCACCAAGGCAGCACTCCTCCTGCTTTGCCTGGCACCATTCAGTCAGGCCAACACCGCCCAGGAAAACTACAGGGGGGGCCAGTACAGCAAAGCCATATCCCAACTGGAAGAGGCGACCGCTTATCCGGATGCCCTGCGCCAGTACAACATGGGCAACTGCTACTACCGCCTGGGCCAGCCCGGTCAGGCAGCTCTCCGCTACGCACGAGCCCTGCAAAGTGACCCCGGGCTCAAGGAAGCCCGCGCCAACCTGGAGTTCATCCAGCGCAAGGAGGGCGCCCTTCTCCCCTCCGGCTCGGTTACAGATGAAATTTTCACACTGATTACCCCATCCCAGCTCTGGGTGCTCACCACGGTAAGCACGGCCGCCCTCGCACTCTGCGTGGCGCTGCTCATAGCGCGCAGGGGGCAGCAGAAGCCATGGCTGCAGACCTGCACCGCCCTTTCCCTGCTGGTATCCCTGCTCTGCGCCGCCGACTGGGGGTACTATACCACCCGCCAGACACCGGATTTATCCTCCCTTCCCCCGGATAATGTGGCCTATGTGCTCAAAGCCACGGAGCTGCGCACCTCTGCCGATGAAAAGGGGGCCGGCATTATGAAACTCCCCCCCTCCACCCCGCTGCAACTGCTTGCCACCCGCGGCAGCCAGAGTTATGTCGAAACCTTCACCGGCGTGCGAGGGTGGATTACCGCGGCAGATGCCGAGCCCCTCATGCCTGGTGGCGAGGCCCCGGCTCTTCCCATCATCCTCCGTTTCTGATGAAAAAGGCCCTGCTTATTACTGCGGGAATCACCTCAGCCATCCTGCTGGTGCTACCCCTGCTCTGGAGCATCGGACTGTGGTACTACCAGCCCATCAGCCTCATCCCGGCAGCGCTCCTGCTGGCAGGAGCCGGGCTCTGGTGGAGGAAGCGCCGCCGTCCCTCCGCCCATCTGGTACTCTGGCTGCTGGTTCTGGTAAACATCATCACCTACCTCTGCATCCCTGGCCCTACGCCCGAACGGTGGCAAAAGCCCTGGGCTGTGGCGCCGGAGTTCGAACAGCAGGGAGACAGGCTCACCATCCGCAACCTGCGCGATTTCCGATACCGCACCGAGGCGGACAGCGAAGCCCGCTACCGCACCGAAACCTACGACCTGAGTACCCTCTGCGGTGTAGACTTTGCCGAATGCCACTGGGATGGCATGCAGGCCGTGTGCCACACCATGCTCAGCTTCCATTTTGCGGACGGACGCCGCTTTGCCGTTTCCGCCGAAACGCGTCTGCCGGAAGGGGTGGAACAAGGAGCCATTCCCGGGCTCTATAAACAATACGGCATTCTCTACCTGTTCGGCACAGAGGAAGACCTTTTCGGGCTGCGCACCAACATCCGCCACGAGGACCTGAGCGTCTACCCCCTGAAAATCAAGCAGGCAGGAGCCCGCAAGCTGCTGCAACACTACATCGACCTCGCCAGGTACGCAGAATCCACCCACACGCCGTACAACACTATCTCAGACAACTGCTCCACCGGCCTCGTGAGCGGATTCCGCGTACTCGTACCCACCATGCCCCGCAAGTACGACTTCCTCCCCCTGCACAACGGCAGCATCGCCGGGCTCCTCATCCACTACGGCGCCGTGCAATGCCGCCCCGGTGAGACCGAGGAGGAAATCCGCAAGCGCTGCTACGTAGGCTACGACCTGCCCGTGGATAACTACTCCGCTGCCCTCCGCTCAAAAATCACCCCCTGACGCTCTTTTCTTCCTTGGTACTATCTTCATCTGCAAAAAGCCGCAGATTATGCGGCTTTTTCATGCTTGCATAAGTACTTATATTATGGTAGTCTCCAGAACAGTACTATGTGTTACCGAAATATTATGCGTAAAAACATATTTCTCCACTCCATACTGGCAGCACTCGCCACAGTCAGCGTCGGCGTAACGCTGGTGAGTTGCGATAATCAATCTTCAAAACACCCGGCAGGAAAAGCCCAGGCCTCGCTGAATGACGATTCCTGCACGCTCAACAATAAGCTCCTCAGTGCCACATTTCTGTGGAAAGACGGCGGTGTACAGTTCGGCGGTCTGAAAGGCCCGGATGGCACGGAACTGCTGCAGAGCGGAGGCCCTGTATTCACCCTGACCCTGGCGGATGGCCGGCAGATGAGCTCCACCGATATGAAGGCCTCCAAGCCCGAACTGGTGGAACTCAGCCCGGATAAGACCTCGCTTCGCGTTTCAGCCCAGCTGCCGGGCCAGGCCATCAGCTCCACCTTCACCGCACCGGATGATTCATTCAGCATTGAGTGGAAAGCGGTTCTGCGTGAGAACTCCCACTACCTGCGCCAGGAGTTCACGCTGAAAGCCAGCGAAAAACCGGTACCCTTCTCCAGCATCACCGCACTGCAGGTTGTGCCCACAGATGCTGGCGGCATTCCCTCCATTTCCGGCAATACCACGCACGGCACGGTGGCTGTCACCGAAAAACTCTTCATGGGTCTGGAAACCCCCATGTCCGTGATGACGGTCGGCCAGCATGGCGCCGCTCAGGAAGACACCTGGTCCCCTGAAACCTGGACCCCGGGCATGTTCGGCAGTGCCTTCAACGTGCCGGAAAGCTTCATTCCGGTCTACGGCACCAAGTTCAGTGCCCAGAATGGCCCCGTGCTCCGCGACCTGGCCGTGGCAGAAGGCCCGGTCAACTTCCTGGAACCCGGCGAGCTCGTCATTGATTTTGAGTACGAACGTGGCAACCACCGTCTGAACATGGTGGGCGTGCAACTTGTCACCACCGCAGGGCAGGTCATTGCTGAAGATATCCACCCCGGCTACACAGGCCACAGCTCGCAGAATGCGGAGTACCGCATGGTTGTACCCGTGGCCGGCACCTACCACCTGCGTTACTGGGTCGAAAAGAAGACCGAACCCATCACCAGCAGCGGCCGTATCTCTCTCTCCCTCGCCATGGGCAACCCGGAGGAAACCACCGCCCCGGTTCCGGAGGATATGGTGCGTGGCACCTGGGTACGCAAGACCAATCTGACCAAGGAATTCCCCTGGCAGGTGAACTCCGTCATCGGTCTCTTCCGCCCCGGGCAGCAGCGCCGTTCCTTCCTGCGCTACATTGAACGCGAGAGGGCGGTCCCCTATCGTCCCTTCGTGCACTACAACGACTGGTACGAAGTAGGCATTACCCGCAATTTCGAAGCAGACCCGAAAAAGCGCAGCAATGAAGAGCTTTCCCTGAACATCCTCAACACCTGGAAGAAAGAACTCTTCGAGAAGCGCAAAACCAAGCTTGATGCCTACATCCTCGACGATGGCTGGGATGATTTCAACAGCCTGTGGGACTTCCACGTCGGCTTCCCGAACGGCTTCACCAAACTGAACGAGGTAGCCACCAGCATGGACTGCGGCATAGGCACCTGGCTCGGCCCGGTGGGTGGTTACGGCGCCGCCAAGAGCATGCGCATCGGCTACTGGAACAAGACACACCCGAACAACCGCATCGCAAACTTCGAGCTTTCCAACCCGGAATACTTCAACGCCTTCGTGGGCCGCTGCTCGGACATGGTGAAGAACTATGACATGCGCTACTTCAAGTTCGATGGCATCTCCACCAAGTTCCACGCCAAGGGCCCCGGTGCATTGGAGGACAGTGAGGGTATTCTCAACGTGCTCGCAGCCCTGCGCAAAGCTCGCCCGGATATCTACCTGAACACCACGGTGGGCACCTGGGCCAGCCCGTTCTGGTTCTTCCACTCGGATTGCGTCTGGCGCCAGGAGAACGACTTCGACCAGATGGGCAACATGGGTGATGCCCGTGACCGCTGGATTACCTACCGCGACCGCCTCGTGCACGAGGTATTCGTGGAAGGCGCCCCGCTCTTCCCCATCAACTCCGTCATGATTCACGGCACCATCATCACCAAGAATGGCCCGCCCCGAGTCATGAGCCAGGACCCCGCCAATTGCATCAAGGAAATGCGCACTGCCTTTGCCAGCGGCTCCAGCCTCCAGGAAATCTACGCCGATTCCGACATCCTGAACAAGGATGGAGGCATCCTCTGGGATGAACTTGCCAAGTGCATTGCCTGGGTTCGCCGCAACGCCGATGTGCTGGCCGATACCCACTGGGTCGGCGGCAATCCCTGGAACAAGGCTAAGAAGGATGGCGACATCTACGGCTGGGCTGCCTGGTCTCCCACCAAGTGCACCCTGACCCTGCGCAACTCCTCAGCCAAGCCCAAGACGCTGAACACAACCCTGCGCCAGATGCTCGACGTGCCGCCCGAGGTAACAGGTGCCATCATCCTGCGCAGCTCCTTTGCCGACCAGCGCGTGCTCAGCGGCCTCATGGACAAGGCCGTGGATGTGGATACTCCCATCAGCATCTCGCTGGAACCCATGGAAATCATCGTGATGGAAGGCACTCCTGCCAACTAATCCCCCCCCACACACTTCGTACACATCCCCGCCCACTGCGTCAAGTGCGGCGGGGATTTTTCATAAGAAGCATTCTAAAAGCGTCATCATGCACAAGTCTGCACTTGCGCAGCTGATAAGAATCGTATACAATACCTCTGCGGCAGGATATAGGCATCCCGCTGCAAGATAAACAATAACGCAAGCCACACAGAATCACAACGATGATTAAGGTAGCAATCGTAGGATACGGGAATATCGGCAAGTACTCAGTGGACGCACTGCGCGCTGCGCCGGATATGGAATTGGTAGGCATAGTACGCCGTGCAGGCAGTGCCCCCGTACACGGAATTAAAACGGTGACGGACATCGCCGAACTCGGAGAGGTGGATGTAGCCCTGCTCTGCACCCCGACACGCAGCGTGGAAGAAACCGCCCTGCCACTGCTGGCCAAGGGAATCAACACCGTAGACAGCTTTGATATTCACGGCGGCATCGTTGCGTTGCGACGCACACTGGGCAAGCAGGCCCAGGCTGGCAACGCCGTTTCCGTCATTTCCGCCGGCTGGGATCCCGGTTCCGACTCCGTCATGCGCACCATGATGCTGGCCATGGCCCCCAAGGGTATCACCTACACGAACTTCGGCCCGGGCATGAGCATGGGGCACAGCGTGGTGGCCCGCTCCAAGGCAGGCGTGAAGGACGCCCTCTCGCTCACCATCCCCACAGGCTCCGGCGTGCATCGCCGCATGGTGTATGTCCAGCTGGAGGAAGGTGCAGACTTTGCTGCGGTGGAAGCAGCCATCAAGGCAGATGACTACTTCTGCCACGACGAAACGCATGTGACGCAGGTTCCGGACATAGATTCTCTCCGCGACATGGGCCACGGTGTATACATGGAGCGCAAGGGCGTATCCGGCACAACGCAGAACCAGATTTTCAAATTTGAGATGCGTATCAACAACCCGGCCCTGACAGCCCAGGTGATGGTAGCAGCAGCCCGCGCCAGCAAGCGCTTGGCCCCCGGTTGCTATACCCTGCCGGAAATCCCGCCCATGGACTTCTGCCCCGGCGACCGCGAGGCGCTCATCGCCCAGCTGGTGTAAAACATACCCCCACTTTTCTCAAACGGGATAGGCGGAAGCCTATCCCGTTTTTTTCATTACCTTGCGCAAGTGGGTATCAATGTCGTATTTTATCCGCAGCATACAGGTGAAAGCGTTTGTATAAGCTTGCCAAAGCAGCCGGATGGTGCTAAAGTGATGGGGAATCCGCGCAGATTATGGAAAACATTCTGGAGATATCGAAACTTTGCATGCACTTTCCCGTGCGTGGCGGAGTATTTGGTCGGCGGATTGGCACACTCAAGGCGGTGGATGATGTCTCGCTGAGCATAGCCCCGGGCGAGACCCTGGGACTGGTGGGCGAGAGCGGCTGCGGAAAGAGCACCCTGGGCCGCTGCATCGTGCGCCTGCTGGAGCCGACCTCCGGAACGATTCGTTTCATGCGCCACAATGTAACGCACCGCTCACAGTGGCGGCTGCGGAGCCTGCGCCGCAAGGTGCAGATGGTATTCCAGGACCCGGCAGGCTCACTGAATCCGCGCATGACCGTGCGCCACATCATCTCCGAGCCTCTGGAAATTCACGGGCAGGGCACGGGCTCCAGCCGCCGCCGGCGAGTAGCGGCGCTGCTGGATCTGGTGGGTTTGCCCTCCACTGCTCTGGAGAAGTTTCCGCACGAATTCTCCGGTGGCCAGCGGCAACGCATCGGCATAGCCCGGGCGCTGGCCATGGGGCCGAAACTGCTGGTACTGGATGAACCAGTGAGTGCGCTGGACGTCTCCGTGCAGAGCCAGGTACTCAACCTGCTGCTGAATCTGCAGCAGGAACTGAATCTTTCCTACCTTTTCATTTCGCATGACCTCTCAGTAGTGCGGCATATATCAGACCGCGTGGCTGTCATGTACATGGGAAAAATTGTAGAAATGGCAGATGCGGACAGACTGTATGACCGGCCCTGCCACGCCTACACACGAGCCCTGCTCTCCGCCATTCCGATTCCGGACCCCACAATCAGGCAGCGCACCCCTATTCTGCCCGGAGAAATGCCCTCCCCCATTGACCCGCCACCGGGCAGCGCCTTCGGTCTCCGCATCAACCACCCATACCAGGAAGCCACGGTGGGGATGGATCTGACCCCGCGTGAACTGGAACCCGGCCACTGGGTAGCACCGGATCCCTGCGCCGTTTCGCTCACAGACATGCAGCGGCTGGGGGTGGACATCTACCAGTAAGAAAGCGGAATTTACAGCTTGGCGGGCTTTCAGGAAAATAGCATCGGTATGAATTTCACAGCAGAGGCAGAAGCACGCGTGCTGGCCCAGTTTGGTAAACAAAGCCTGCGCACCGGGCAACGGCAGCTTATTGAGCTGGTGCTGGCAGGGCAGAATGCGCTGGGAGTGCTGCCCACGGGCCACGGCAAAAGCCTGTGTTACCAGGCTGCAGCAGAACTGCTGGGAGGCACCACGCTGGTGATTTCACCGCTCATTGCCCTCATGCGCGACCAGTGCGCGGCCTTGCGTGTACTGGGCATCCGCGCCGCAAGATTCGACTCCACCCTGGAACCGGAAGAACGTGAGCAGGTGCTCGCAGATGTGCGCAGCGGGCAGCTCCGAATCCTCTTTGTCGCACCGGAATCAGTGGAGAACCGGGAACTGCGCCAGGCGCTGGCTCCGGAAAAACTTTCCCTGCTGGTGGTGGATGAAGCGCACTGTGTCTCTGAATGGGGACACAGTTTCCGCCCGGACTACCTCAAACTTCCCGCGCTGCTGGAACAACTCCGCCCGCGCGCCACCCTGGCGCTCACCGCAACCGCCACGCCGCGTGTGCAGCATGATCTGGGGCATGCCTTCAATATTCCTGAGCAGAACCGCATCGTCCTGCCTCCCTACCGGCCAAATATCACCCGCATCTGCCAACCGGTGCAGGAGCGCATGCCCGCCCTGCTCGATTTTCTGGGGCGCGCCTCCCATCTACCCGCCATTGTCTACTGCCGCACCCGCAAGGAAACAGAATGGCTGGCCGGTGAACTGAGCCGCCAGGGGCTCCCCGCCGCCCACTACCACGCCGGGCTCCCCGCTGAGCAGCGGGAGCAGCTGCAGGATGCCTTCCTGCGCAATGAAATCACCGTGCTGGTGGCTACCATCGCCTTTGGCATGGGAATTGACAAGCCTGACGTACGCGCCGTAGTTCACTGGAGCACCCCGTCCTCACCGGAGGCCTACCTTCAGGAATCCGGCCGCGCCGGGCGCGACGGCGCCCCCAGCACCAGCCTCATCCTGCTGCATGCGCCGGATCTGGTGGAAGCCCGCAACCGGATTCTGGCCGCAGAACCGGATACCGAAGGCGTGCTGCGCTGTGTACGCTGGCTCATTCCCAACGGGCAGCGTGTTGTTTCCCTCTGGGAACTGGGCACCGGCTGCGATGTGCCGGATGACGTGCCGACCCGGGCACTCATGGCCATGGAGAAAAGCGTGCGCATCGAAAGTAAAGGCAGCAAATACTACAAAGTGAAGCCACTCTACCCCCTCAGCACTATCACCGACGGGCGTGATGCTGGAGAAACTGCCAGGCTCCGCTGGCTGGACACCCACCGCGAAGGCGAGGTAGAAGATGCAGCGCTGGCCTGGAACTGCACCTTTGCCGAAGCTGTGGAATACCTGTACGAATGCGAATCCGCAGGGGAATGGAAACTCACCATGCGCCAACAAGCACTTTGCCTGCGCCTTGTGCCCGGAGCTCCCGCACCGGATGCCCGCACCGTAGCAGCCAGACTGAGTGAAGCCTTTGAGCGCCGCCGTAAAGCCGACCTCACACGCCAACAGGCCATTGTTGACATGCTGCAGGCCCCCACCTGCCTGAATGACGCACTGGAGCAGTACTTTGTAGAATCAGCCCGCCCCGCCTGCGGCCACTGCACAGCCTGCCTGGGACTCACCGCCCCCCTGCCCCCGGCGCCGGAGCTCCCACCCTATGATCCGGCTGGCTTCTGCACTCCTGAAAAACCGCTGCCGGAATTTGACCGCCCCGCCCAGCGCCGGCGTTTTCTGCTGGGCTTGCTCAGCCCGGGGCTCATGGCACGCCGTCTCTGGGCTCACCCTGCATACGCCACAGCCGCCGGCCACTCGTGGGAAGAATTGTAACTCAAATAAACAGTAACTCCCATTTTAGGCTTCACACCACCTGTCAATTTTGATAGATTACGGGGAAAGTATGAAAAAATCTCTCGTAGCAATTATCGCATTCAGCGTATGCGCAAACCAGACTACAACAGCAGAGGTCAAATTCCCCTGGATAGACCCGGGCAAAGCCAAAGTTGAATGCGACTCAACAAGAGCCACCCTGAGCAACCGCATGTTTTCAGCCTCGTTCCGCAAGGCGGGCAAAGGGGTTGTGTTCGATGGCATGAAAATGCCCAATGGGAAATCTGTGGCCCAAAGCGGGACCAACCTCTTCACCCTTACCTTGGAGGACGGCACCACCTACACCTCTAAAGATTTGCAGAGTTCCACCCTGACGGAAGTCCGGCTCAAGGCAGATGACGAACACCCGCAGTTGGCGCAGCGCATTCCGGGCGTGGCCGTGAGCTGCACCTTTACCACCCCGGACAAAACGCTGGATATCAAATGGCAGGCCGTTCTGCGCAATGGTTCCCACTACCTGCGCCAGGAAATGGAAATAACAGCAGCCCGCGATACCAAATTCAGCAAACTGACTCCGGTACAATACAATATCCAGGCCGGAGGCACACCGGTGGTATCAGGCAACACGACACACGGCAAGGTCGTCATCAACAACTTACTGTTCTGTGGTCTGGAAACACCCATGAGCCTGATGACGGCGCCCGGCGGCAGCGCAGATACGGCAAGCGGCTGGAATCCGGAAGAATGGAATACTGACACGTTCACTCCCGCCTTCAACGTACCGGCAAGCATGAGTGAGAAATACGGCAAAGCCTATGCCAAAATGGATGGCCCCGTAGTAGTAGGCCTCATGACAGCAGAAGGGCCTGTCTCCTTCGCCGAAAAAGGCAGCTGCAACATTAAAATCTCCGGCGGGCTGAATGTGGTAGCCGTGCAACTCTTCCCGGAAGGAAGTGAGACCCCGGCTGGAGAAGACGTACACAAAGCTTCATCTGACCCCACCTACAAGGTAACCGTCCCCGATTCCGGCACCTATACCCTCAAGATCTGGGTTGATACGCGGAAGGCCGGCATTAAAGGAGAAGGGAAAATTTCCTATTCCCTGCCCACGGAAAGCGGAGGAAGCGAAAGCACCGCCGGGGGCGATGCCTCCCTGGTGCAGGGTGAATGGGTGCGCAACACCACCCTGCAGAAAGGCCAGTCCTGGAAAGTTTCCTCGGTGCTGGGATTCTTCGCCCCCAAACAGCAACGCCGCTCCTTCCTGGCCTACAGTGAACGCGAACGCGCCGCCGCCTACCGGCTGTTCATCCATTACAACGACTGGTACGAAATCGGTATCACCATCAACAATAACCAGGACCCCCTCAAGCGCAATTCGGAAAAATGGCAACTCAACACGATTGATACCTGGAAACGCGAAATGTTCCAGAAACGCAAGACACCCATTGATTGTTTCGTGATTGACGACGGCTGGGACGACTTCAACAGTCTCTGGGATTTCCACGCAGGTTTCCCCAATGGGTTCTCCCGCATGGATAAGGTCATTCGCGGCATGAAAAGCGGCATCGGCACCTGGCTGGGGCCGGTCGGCGGTTACGGTGCCGCCAAGAACATGCGCCTTGGACACTGGAACAAGAAGCATCCCAAGAACCAGATTGGCAATTTCCAGCTTTCCAACAAGGAATATTTCGATGCATTTGTGGGCCGCTGCTCCCAGATGGTGCGAGACTATGAGATGCGCTACTTCAAGTTCGACGGAATCTCCACCCACTTCCACTCCAAGGGGCCAGGCAACCTGGAAGATGCAGAAGGCATTATCCGCGTGCTCACCGAACTGCGTAAGGCAAGAAACGATATTTTCCTCAATACAACGGTGGGCACCTGGGCCAGCCCGTTCTGGTTCCATTACTCTGACTGTGTATGGCGACAGGAAAATGACTTCGGCCAGGAAGGCAGCGCCGGAGATGCCCGCGATAAGTGGATTACCTACCGAGACCGTCTGGTGCATGAGGTCTTTGTGACCGGAGCCCCGCTCTTCCCCATCAATTCCGTCATGACGCACGGGCTCATCATCACCAAGAACGGCCCACCCCACGTCATGAGCAAGGAGCCGGATAACTGCATCAAGGAAATGCGTGCAGCCTTCGGTTGCGGCTCATCCCTCATGGAGCTGTATGTGGATGCAGACCTGATGAGCCAGGAAAACGGCAAGTTGTGGAACGAGCTCGCCGCCTGTATCAAGTGGGCTCGCCGCAATGAGGATGTGCTGCCAGATATTCACTGGGTAGGGGGTAATCCTTGGGACCGCTCCGCAGGCGATGGTGATATATACGGCTGGGCAGCCTGGAGCCCCGGCAAATGCACCCTGACCCTCCGCAATTCCAGCGACAGTGAAAAGACCCTCTCCAGCACCCTGCGTGAAATTCTGGATGTACCACCCATGGTCAAAAAAGACAAAGTAACATTCCGCAACTCCTTCAAGGACCAGCGCAATGTTCCCGGTCTGGTGGGCGGAGCCATCGATGTGGATGCCCCTATCGACATCACGCTCAAACCGCAGGAAGTCATCGTACTGGAAGGCATCTGCGCTGCAGGAGCAAAAGCGAAGGCCGATAGTAGCGATGATGATGATGATGACGAGGCCGCCTCCAAAAAGGGCAAAAAGAAAAAGAAGAGCAAGAAAAAGTCCGGCAAAAAGAAGAAAAAATCCCGGAAGTGATTATGCAACCGAGCGGCCCCCCTGAGGTGCCGCTTCTGTTTTCCAGACGTACCTTTTTCTGGTGTTCCAACATATATTTGCCTTGCTTGTGACAAGGAATAGTATATAATGACCGGAGTAGCTATGATTGAGCAATTACGCATGAGACTTCTGGACCGGGATAATCCGGTGCGCATTCATCTTATTGGCGTTGCAGGTGCCGGCATGAGTGGCATTGCGCGCATGCTCCTGGAAATGGGGCACCGGGTGAGTGGCTGCGACCGCGTCACCAGTGAAGAAACAGAAAGGCTGCAGCAGAGCGGCCTGAAGTTTGCCTGTCCGCACAACGCTGATGCTGTGGCCGATGCGGAAATTGTCATTTACTCCAGCGCCATCCGTGAGGACAACGTGGCCCTGGCCGCGGCCCGCAAGCTGGGCAGCCTCTGCCTGCGCCGCGCGGAATGCCTGGCTGCCATCCTGAACAACAAGAAGGGTGTGGTCGTGGCTGGCACGCACGGCAAGACCACCACCTCCGCCCTCACAGCCCACCTGCTGCGCGAGGCGCGCCTGCGCCCCTGCCACTACGTAGGTGCCGAAATCCCCGTTCTGGGAGCCAATGCCCACTGGAATGCAGACAGCGACTATCTCATCGCCGAAGGTGATGAATCCGACGGCACCCTGGTCAACTACATTCCCGAGCACAGCATCGTGCTGAATGTGGAAGCCGAACACCTGGATTTCTACCGCGACCTGGATCACATCAAAGAGGTGTTCCACACGCTCTGCCGCCAGACCCGCGGTACCATCTTCTACTGCAAGAGCGATGCCGGCGCTGCCGATGTGTGCAGCCAGTACCCGAACAGCGTTTCCTACGGCTGGCAGGATGCCGACTACACCGCAACGAATGTCACCGTGAAGCGTGGCCGTACCCTCTACACCATCAACCACAAGGGCAAGAAACTCGGCCGGGTGGAGCTGGGTATCCCCGGGCGCCACAACGTGCTCAACTCCCTGGCGGCCACCGCCGCCGCGCTGGAGATGGGGGCCGACTTCGCCAGCGTTGCCCGCGGGCTGGCGTCCTTTGCCGGTGCCCGCCGGCGTTTCGAAACCAAGTACCTTTCCAAGGACTACCGCATAGTGGATGACTACGGCCACCACCCCACGGAGATTGAAGCCACGGTACAGACCGCGCTGAGCCTGAAGCCGGACCGTCTGGTCATCTTCTTCCAGCCGCACCGCTACACCCGCACCAAGTTGCTGCGCGATGATTTCGGCCGCGTGCTGCAGAATGTGGACAAGCTCTTCGTGGCAGATGTGTACCCGGCCAGCGAACTGCCCATCCCCGGCATCTCCGGCCAGACCATCGTGGACGCCGTGCAGGAGCACGGCCCGGTGGATGCCACCTTCCTGCCCGACATGCCGGTGGCGCACCACGTGGTGGGCAACCAGCTCAAGCCTGGTGACCTCTTCCTGACCCTGGGAGCAGGCAATGTGCATGAAGCCGGTGCCAAGATTGCACGAGATTTGCGCATCCTCACCGAAATGCAGGCCGAATGCGGCAAGGACTTCCCTGCCCGCCTGTATGAGCCGATGCGCCAGCACACGACCCTGGGAGTGGGCGGCGTGGCCCAGTACTGGATTGAGCCGGACACCGTCCAGGCCATGCAGGACGTGGTGAACTACTTCAAGGACCGCAACATCCCCGTGCATGTCGTGGGCCGAGGCTCCAACCTCGTGGTGCGCGAAGGCGGCATCCGCGGTGCGGTCATCCACCCCTCCGGTGGCGAATTTGACCGTCTGGAGCTCGTAAACTCCACCACCATCGTGGCCGGTGCCAGCGTGAAGCTCAAGAAACTGGCCGCCTTTGCTGCGAAGAACGGACTCTCCGGCTTTGAGTGGATGGACGGCATTCCCGGCTGCGTGGGCGGCAGTCTGCGCATGAACGCCGGCTGCATGGGCGGTGATATGTGGCAGGTATTCAGCTCCGCCACCGCGCTGGATGAAGATGGCGAAGTGGTTCGCTTCCACAAGGATGAGATGGAACCCGCCCGCTACCGCAGCATCCCCGACTTTGAGCACAACATGGTGGTGGAAGCCGCCTTCCGCGGCACCCCCGGCGACAAAGCCGCCATCGAAGCCGCCATGGAGGACTACCGCGCCCGCCGCAAGAACAGCCAGCCCCTCCAGCCCAGCGCCGGCTGCACCTTCCGCAACCCGGAAGAAATACCTGCCGGCAAGCTCATCGAAGAGCTCGGTCTGAAGGGCTACAGCATCGGCGGCGCCCAGATTTCCACCAAGCACGGTAACTTCATCATCAACACGGGCGACGCCAAGGCCACAGATGTGACCGAACTCATCAACCACATCGTGCGCACCGCCCAGAAGGAACGCGGCATCATCCTGCACGAAGAGGTGCAGGTCATCGGTGACCGCGAACCGCAATTCTAATCACATTTCCCCATGAAAGAACTGAAGAAAGACACGAAGATTGCCCTGCTGATGGGCGGCCCCGGTTCTGAACGAGACGTTTCCATCGCCTCCGGCAACGGGGTGCTCGAAGCACTGCGCAGCGAAGGTTTCACCAACGTGACCCCCGTGCTGGTGGACAATGAACGCCCCGAGATCCCCGAGGGTACGGAGCTCTGCTACAACATGATTCACGGCACTTACGGCGAAGACGGCGGCCTGCAGTCCTACCTGGAGGAGCTTGGTCTGCCCTACACTGGCGCCGGTTCTGAAACCAGCCGCAACTGCTTCGACAAAGTACTCACCAAGAAATTCTTCATCTCCGGGCAGGTGCCCACCCCGCTCAGCGAGACCATCGCCGCAGGCCAGATGCCCACCCTGCCTGTTCCCTGCGTCATCAAGCCCCCGTGCGAAGGTTCCTCAGTGGGTGTGCATATCGTGAATGATGCCGCAGAACTCCCCGCCGCCGTGGCGGATGCCTCCCGGTACGGCAAGGAAATCCTGGTGGAGGAATACATCAAGGGCAAGGAGCTCACCGTGGCTATTTTCAACGGCGAAGCCCTGCCGGTTGTCCATATCTGCCCCCGCAGCGGCTTCTATGATATGAACAACAAGTATCCCTCCCTGTATGGCGGCGTCGGTTCGGACTACATCTGCCCGGCCGATATCAGCGAAGAAGAGACCAAGGCTGTGCAGGCCGCTGCCGTAGCCGCCTACAAGGCGCTTGGCGTGGAAGTTTACGGCCGGGTGGACGTACTGCTCACGGATGACGGCAAGCCCTACGTACTGGAAATCAACACCATTCCGGGCATGACGGGAGCCTCCCTCTTCCCCAAGGCTGCGAAAGCAGCCGGCATTTCCTACGGTGAGCTCTGCACCCGCATCGCAGAGGTTTCCCTGAACCAGCCGCGCGGCTGATCCACGCGGATTCTTCATGGCGAAACGCAACCAGTACCGCACGCACTATGGCGAAGGTCACGAGGCCTCCGCCAATGTGCGTCTTCTGGAAGCCGCACTCTCGCTCAAACACCGCTTCTTCAGCATGGTGGCTCTGCGCCGCGGTCTGCGGCGCCTGCGGCGCTGGGTTATCCTCCTGCTCATCATCATCCCCATCATTGCCGGTATCATCTGGGGTGCCATGACCGCCGTGGAAAAAGCCTACAGCCTCAGCATCGATAAAATCACCTTCGATTCCCAGCGAAAGTTCATCAGCAAGGAACAAGCCTTGCGGATTCTCGGCATTGAGGGCTCCATCAACATGGCCACCCTGAACACCAGCGCCATGAAGGAAAAGCTGGAAAGCAACCTCTGTATCGAATCTGCCCACATCCGCGCTGAGCTTCCCGACACTCTCCACATCGAAATCAGCGAGCGTATCCCCATCGTCTATGTTGAGCAGGAAAGTGGCGCCGACACCGGCAACCGGCTCCGCTTCTTCATGGACCAGAACGGGCACCTCTTTCCCGTCATGCCGGAATACCACCGCGATTTCATGGGCGTACCAGTCTGGTATCTCCAACCCGGTGACGTGGCGGAGTTCAAGGCCGGCACCGTCGTGGACGAAAACAAGTGCCGCCCCATCATCAACCTGGCAGAGGCTGTCAACCACTACGACCCGGTTACCATCCCCCCCATCCGGGAAATTTTCCGTCCCAAGGATTGGAAGATTATTGCCATCATGGAAGGTGGTGCAGAAGTCATGCTGCAGGTTTATGATATCAAAGGCCAGGTGGAGCGACTCGCCATGATTCTGGAGCACTGCCGTGCAGTGCAGCGCCGTCCCCGCACCATCAACGTCATTCCCCGCATCAACACCACCGTCGAGTACGCCGACGAGGCCAAGGCCCGGAATTAAACCGTCCGCCGGCGCTTTTTTCTTTTTACGCCAAGCTTGAAAAGCGTGGGGAGCTATGGTAGAATGCGGGGCATGGAGATAACGCTCAATTCCCCGCTGGATATGCACCTGCACCTGCGCGATGGCGACATGCTGAAGCTGACCGCGCCGCTCTCTGCCGACTTTGCCGGAGCCGTGATTATGCCGAACCTGGTTCCGCCGGTGACCACGCCGGAACTGATGCAGGGCTACGCTGCACGTATTGAGGCAGCGCTGGATGGGGCGGCGTTCACGCCGTACATGACCCTGTTCTTCACCGCTCTCGGGGAAAAGGAGCTGCTGGCAGCAAAGGAGACGCCCGGCTTCTTCGGGTTCAAACTCTACCCTGCCGGCATCACCACCAACAGCGAGGGCGGCGTTTCCGACATGGCACAGGCTGATACCACACTACGCCTCATGGAAGAACTGGGCATTCCCCTGCTGGTGCATGGCGAAAGCCACGGTTTTGTGATGGACCGCGAGCAGGAATTCCTGGCGGTGTACCGACATCTGGCTACCAGGTACCCGGGGCTCAAGCTCAGCATGGAGCATATCACCACCGCAGCTGCCCTGCAGCTGTTGGATGAGTTCCCGAACATCTGCGCCACGGTCACGCTGCAGCACCTCATCATCACGCTGGACGATGTAGCAGGTGGTGCCCTGCGCCCGCACCTGTTCTGCAAACCGATTGCGAAGCGACCCGAGGACCGCGATGCCCTGCTCCAGGCCGCGCTGGAGGGTCATCCGCGCCTGTTCTTCGGCTCCGACTCCGCCCCGCACCCGCGCTGCAAGAAGGAGGCCTGTGGCTGCGCCGCCGGCGTATTCACCAGCCCCGTAGCCCTGCCCAGGCTGGCAGAAATTTTTGCCACGCATGGCGCCCTGGATAAGCTGCAGGGCTTTGTGAGCGACAACGCCTGCAAGTGGTACGGGCTCACCCCGGAACAGAAGCAGGTGACGCTGCACGACACGCCTATGAGCGTACCGGCGGCATACCGCAGCTATGGCCAGGAAGTAGTGCCGATGTACGCGGGTGAGAGCATAGGCTGGAGTGTAGTCCGCTGATGGAAGCAGCCCCCATACCCACGGCCGATGACCTGCGGCAGTTGCTTGCAGACATTGCCTCCACGCACATGCCCTACGGCATGTACGGCCCGAAGAATTACCCGCCGGAAGGATGCCCGCTCATGGACCTGCCCACGGAGTATCTGGACTGGTTCTGGCAGCGCGGCTGGCCCAAAGGCAAGCTGGGCCGCCTGATGGAGCAGACGCTCCTCATCAAGAACAGCGGGCTGGATAATCTCTTCACCCCCTTCCGCACCGCAGCCGGAGGACGCCGCCACTTCCCACGCAAATAATACCTTTCTCATGAACAAACTCCGTTCCATCATCCTGGCAGCCAGGCCGAAAACCCTCCCCGCTGGCTTCGTGGCCGTGTGGGCCGGCTGCCTTATTGTCTGGAAATTCCAGCAGCATTTCCCGGAAACCGGCATACGGCTCGACTGGTGGCTCGCCGCCTTCACCGCGCTAAGCTGCGCCTGCATCCAGATTGCCTGCAATTTCTTCAACGACGCGATTGATGCCACCAAGAACGCCGATACAGACAAACGACAGGGGCCGCGCCGCATCACTGCCAGCGGAGATATGAAGCCCCTGACTGTTAAACTGTGGGGCTGTTTCTTCCTGGTGGCAGCCTCGGCATTCGGCCTGCCGCTCATTCTGGCGCAGGGGTGGCCGGTGCTGCTCATCGGTATCCCGAGCCTGTTCTTTACCTATGGCTACACCGGCGGGCCCTGGCCGCTGGCCTACCACGGGCTGGGAGAGCTTTTCGTGCTGCTTTTCTTCGGCCTGGTAGCGGTGGCTGGCACGGTTTTTGTGCAGATTGGCTGGCAGCCTGGCTATGAGGAAATCTACGCTGGTGCCTTTGTGCTGGGTATCCAATGCGGCCTGCTCTCCTGCCTGCTCATTGAGGTGAACAACATCCGCGACCGCAAGGAGGACGCCACCACCGGCAAACGTACCCTCGCCGTGCGTCTCGGGGATAAACGCGCCCGTGGCCTGGCTTCCGCTTTCCTCATTGCTCCCTACGTCACCCTGAAACAGACCGCTTTCTTCCTGCCCGGATTCCAGTGGAATCTGGTGTGGCTGGCCGCCATTGTGGTGGGCGGGTTCATCCTGCTGAAGCTGCACACCATGCCAGCCAATAAGAAGATGAACATGCTGCTGGGGCTCTCCTCCCTGCACATGGGGCTCTTCCTGCTTGCTCTCACTATCTGACCTTTTCTCCCTGCCATGAAACGCATTCTCTCCCTGCTCCTCTCCCTGGCTCTGCTCAGCTGCACCCAGAACCAGCTCATCCTCGACCCCTTCGACGAAGGCGAAAGCCTCATGATTGAGGATGAGGAGGCCATCCTCCAATTCGAACAGCTGATGTCCGATGTCGCCACCCCGGACAACGAATACAAGAACACGCCTGAAGGTACCAGCTTCTTCGACTCCCAGGATGTCATCAGCTCAGTACAGGACACCCAGCCCATCATGGGCGTGTGCCGCAGCGGCGATAAAGAGTACTACTACCACGTCGAGCGCGATGAAAAAGGCACCCTTATCACCGATATGGACCTGGGTATAACCGATTATATCGTCACGCCGGGAAAATTCAAGGAAATCAAAGATTTCATCCGTCTGCACACGCCAGTTCCGCCCGAGTATGAATCCCCAGAGGAAGCGGACGCCGAGGAGGAGGGTAAGGATTCTGAAAAAGAAGAGGAAAAAGACGACGAATGAGTTACCATCTTCCCCATATCCTGCTCGTTGTGCTGGCGGCGCTGACCATCTGGTCAGGCACAGCCCCGCATGATGTGCAGGTGTGGTGGGCTGAGATGAGCTCTGTCTTCCTGCTGGTGGGGGCACTCGTGAGCACTTTCCGGCAGTTCCGCTTCTCAAACACCGCCTATGTGTGCATGGGCCTCTGGTGCGGCCTGCAGATAGTGGGTGCGCACTATACCTTTGAGCTCGTCCCCTTCGGCGCCATCACCGATTTGTTCGGGTTTGAGCGCAACCACTACGACCGCGTTGCCCACTTCGCCGTGGGTATGGGTGGCATTGCCATAGCCGAGCTGCTCTGGAAGCGGCGCCTGGTGAATGGAGTATCCACCGCTGCATCGTTCAGCCTGGTATTCGTCCTGGCTCTGGCCGGGCTGTGGGAGCTGGTGGAGTGGATATACGCAGAAATCGATGGAGGCAGCGCCGGGCAGGCCTTCCTCGGTTCCCAGGGCGATGTATGGGACGCCCACAAGGACATGCTGCTCGACACCCTCGGCGGCGCGCTCGCCGCCCTCATCTTCTACCTGCAGAACCGCAAGGTTCAACTGCGGTGAATCCAGATATTCAGCCGCCGGCACATGCGCATCCAGAACACGCAGAACGCCCGCAGAAACAGCACCACCAACAGAGCCGCAAGCCCCATCCACAAACCACCGCTCCAGCCGTATACCTGCCAGCCGGCCACGGCACAGCCCACAGCCACGGGCAGCCCCAGCAGCACCGCCACCAGATACAGCCACAGCCCCTCCCTCTGCCGCCCCAGGCAGGCAGAAGTGAAGCTGCAGATGCAGAATCCGAATATGGTGAGGACTACGGACATAGAATCAATCTGTATACTACTACACCTCAGCTCCTGAAGCAAGGAAATTCAGTTGCGGTCACGCGCGTATCTTGACCGCACCCGGCAAATGTGGTACATTGACCGCGCAATGGCCGATTCCCTCTACACGCGCATGGCGGACAGCCCCGTCACCAGCTATGACCTCTCCCTGCGCCCGCCGGCATTCAGTGAGTTCTGCGGGCAGGAGAAGGTGAAGGAGCGTCTCATGCTCATGGTGGAGGCGGCCCGCATACGCGGCGATGTGCTCGACCACGTGCTGCTCAGCGGCCCGCCCGGACTGGGCAAGACCACCCTGGCCAATATCATTGCCGGGGCCGTGGGGCACCGGCTGCACACCACCAGCGGCCCGCAGATTGAAAAGGCAGGCGACCTGGCCGGCATCCTCACCAATGTGGAGAAGGGGGATGTGCTCTTCATCGATGAGATTCACCGCCTTCACCCCGCTATCGAGGAGTACCTGTACCCGGCCATGGAGGATTTCCGGCTCGATATCATCATCGACCAGGGGCCGAATGCACGCTCCATCCAGCTGAACCTGCCGAAATTCACCCTGGTGGGCGCCACCACTCGCGCCGGCATGCTCACCGGACCGCTCCGCTCGCGCTTCGGCCTGGTGAACCGCCTGGATTACTACTCGGCCGATGAGCTCTGCCAGATTCTGCACCGCTCTGCCGGTCTGCTGGATGTGGACCTCGCACCGGCCGGTGCACTGGCCATTGCACGGCGCTCCCGCGGCACTCCCCGCGTGGCGAATGCCCTGCTCCGCTGGGTGCGCGACTATGCCCAGGTGAAGGCAGATGGGCGCATCACCGCCGAGGTGGCCCAGGCCGCCCTGGGAATGATTGATATTGATGACGACGGGCTCGATGAGATGGACAAGCGCCTGCTGGAGACCATCATCTACAAGTTCGGCGGCGGTCCCGTGGGGCTTTCCTCGCTGGCCGTGGCCGTGGGCGAGGATGAATCCACCATCGAGGACGTGCACGAACCCTTCCTTATCATGCAGGGCTACATCAAGCGCACCCCGCGCGGGCGCGAAGCCATGCCCGCAGCCTATCACAAGCTGGGCGCCATGCTGCCCGGCGGTCAGACTGAACTCGGATTATGAAGAAACTGTTCCTTTTTCTCCTGCTTCTTCCCCTGCTCCTGCTCACCAGCTGCACGCAGCAGATGATGCGCGCCCAGGTGCGTGAATCCAGGGTGGTGGTGCTGGATATCGGCCACTACTACCACCCGGTACGCGGCGGCCAGGGCGCCCGCACCCCGGACAACCGCTACGGCAAGATTGAGGAATGTGAGTTCTGGTACCGCTACGCTGGCCACACCGCCCGCATCATCCGCGAGGCGGGCTACGACTGCCGCATCTGCTGCCGCGGCTCCATGCCCACCGATAAAAAGCTGGAGGAAATAGCCCGCCGCGAGAAGGTTCACCATGTGAACACCCCGGAGCCGAACGCCATCTACCGCTCCAGGCACCACCCGCACCGCATGGCCGTGGGTATGCTCAGCACCAACTACGCGCTGGACCAGAACCCGGCAGCCGTGGTCTACCTGCACCACAACAGCATGACCAATCACTGGATGGTGTACAACAAGGGCGCCATCTACTGCAATGAGGAAGGCACCGGCCTCGGCATCGCCCTGGCAGATGTCATCGATGCCACCATCTACGACCACGGCGGCATGCCCAACAACGGCGTACGCTGCGGCGTCATCATCCGCAACGATGGCCGCAAGGGTGGCGGCGACTGGCTGAACGCCTGCAACGAATCCTACGTACCCGCCGCCATCACCGAGGCCACCTTCCTCTCCAATCCCCAGCACGCCAGATTCCTGGGCAAGGAGAAAAACGCCATCCGCTATGCCGAAGCCATCGGCCACGGTATCGTGAACTTCCTGAAGGCCCGCTAAATGCCTAAAGATGCCAGAGAACTATGCCTGACCGGCCTGATTCTGCTGGTATCGGGCACACTCGGGCTCAGGCTCCTGGAAATCATCTACCGCGCCGGCTGTGACCACCATGTGGAAGAGCGCCCCTGGGCCTTGCTCCTCCTTGCCAGCTTTTTCATCACCTCAGTGGTGATGGGTATCGTACAGCGCTTCCGATACAGGCCTGAAACCGGGAACGGCAGATTTTTCTCCACCCTGGCACTGCTCTGTGGGCTGGCTGCGGGTGTGCCGGCATATTTCTGCGCCCTGGATATCCTGAACTATGGCCACCTGAACGGGCCCATGACCATGCCCTTCATTTTCCTCGGGTTGTGGTACTATGCGCGTCTCATCATTGTTGCGTTGTTGTTCACGGGTATCATCTACCTGTTCAAAATCTCGCGCATCGCCGGCGGAATCGGCCTTGTTCTGCTTCTCCTGCTGATAGAAGTGTACATTGCCATCGGCACCGGGAGATTCACCATCATCGACCTGGGCGGAGCCCTGGCTGAACCGGGGCAGATGGTGCCGACCATACGTTACGAGCAGAAGCACAGTAACTATCACACCCGACTCTGGAAGAAAGGCGAGAACTATGTGGTGGAAATCCCCATCGCCTACGTTCCGGCCCGCTACCCCATTTTCATTCACCAAACGCCCTGGACGGAGAAGCTCCCATCATTGAACTGCCGCCTCTACTGCCGGGATAAGGTGGATCCCTCCCGGTATCCGGAAGAACTCTACTACGCCGAGCTCACCTTACCGCAACTGGAAATACTCGTCAAACGAGTCAAATTTGCCTCACAAGCATTGAAGCACGTTCCGCTCATACCGGCTGAGCAGTACAATCCGGGGAACGCCACCCTCCTGTACGATAGTCAGATTGATAATAAGCTGAATCTCCCGGAACTGAGTGGGCGAAAAGGGATGTCGGGGCATCTTCAGCTCTACAAATTCCACGTGCAGCGGCTTCCCTCCCGCCGCAGCTGGTACAACCGCTGCCTGCAGCCCCTGAGCTGGTGCGCAGAAGTGGTCGATATTCCCCTCTCCCTGCTTGCCACCCCCATCGGCTGGCTCGCAGATGCCATCTACCCTTTCTTCACGGAAGAGCCCCATCCATAATCCTGACGCCTTCCTCATGTTTTTGTAAGGGACAGAAATATCAGCAACATGTGAGCCCCCATCTGCCCGGAAAATCGGATTACCCTCTCACCTCACGTGGATTTTTTGTCTGTACCTGCATTTTCTCTTGCCATGAACAGGATGATTCTTTATAATGGAACCGTTCTAAGTTATGGTTACTTCTAAAACATCAAGCAACCGCACCATGGCCACGAGCATGGTACGCCGCGCCGGGGTTCGCATGACCCGCCAGCGCCGCGCTGTGCTGGAGACGATTCTGGCCTCGCACGACCACCCGACTGCCGCCATGATATATGAGCGCACCAAAGCGCACATGCCGGGCATTTCCCTGGCCACGGTGTACAACTGCCTGGAAACCATGGCCGAGGCAGGGCTCATCAACCACCTGAATTTCGACAACGGGCCATCGCGTTTCTGCCCGAATCTGGAGCCGCACGTACACCTTCTGGACGACACGAACAACCGCGTGCTGGACGTGCAGCTCAAAGCCGGACTGCGCCCCGAGGACGTGTTTGATTTGCCGGAAGGCACCTGCGTGACACGCATGGACGCTTGCCTACACGGTAATATTCCTGTATAATGCCCCCAGCAATGAGTCTGGTCATTAAAAATCTGCATGCGCGAGTGAAGGACGGCGCGCCGATTCTCAACGGCATCAACCTGGAAATTCCGAAAGGCGAGGTGCATGCCATCATGGGGCCGAACGGCTCCGGTAAATCCACGCTTTCCAAGGTGCTCTGTGGCCACCCCGACTACGAAGTCACTGCCGGCAGCGCCGAAATGGACGGGCAGGATCTCTTCGCCATGAGCGTGGATGAACGCAGCCGCGCCGGCCTCTTCCTGGCCTTCCAGTACCCGGTGGAGGTACCGGGCGTGACCAATGCGAACTTCATGCGCGCCGCGCTCAAAGCCCGCCTGCCCGAGGGCGAGGAAGTGGACGCCGTCTCCTTCTACAAAGAGCTGCGCGGCAAGATGAAGCAGCTGGGCATGGACCCGAAGTTCACGGCCCGCGCGGTGAACGAAGGTTTCTCCGGCGGCGAAAAGAAGCGCAACGACATTCTGCAGATGATGATGCTCAACCCCAGCTACGCCATTCTGGACGAAACGGACAGCGGGCTGGATGTGGATGCCCTGCGCATTGTCTCCGTGGGAGTGAACGCCATGCGGGCACCCTTCCGCAGCTTCCTGGTCATCACCCACTACAAGCGTCTGCTGGATTACATCCGCCCGGACGTGGTGCACGTGCTCTACCAGGGGCAGATTGTGCGCACCGCCGGCTTCGAGCTGGTGGACCACATTGAGCAGCACGGCTTCGATTTCCTGAAAACCAGCGAGGAGTGATGGACGAGACACCGTTCCAGATGGATACGCGCGGTGCGTTCTCCATGCCGGAGAACCACAAGTTTGATGCCGGATATGGCCTCACCGAGGAGACCATCGACTACATCTGCGATGCCAAGGGCGAACCGGACTGGCTGCGCCAGTTCCGCAAGGACGCGCTCAAGAAGTTCAACGAGATGCCCATGCCCTACCACTGGGCGCCGGAGGGTATCCGGAACGTGGACTTCGAAAACTTCCGCTACTATCTCTCGCACGGTGCCACCCCCAGCCGCAGCTGGGATGAAGTGCCGGAGGACATGAAACGCACCTTCGAACGTCTCGGCGTGCCGGAGCAGGAGCGCGCCTTCCTGGCCGGTGTGGATGCGCAGTACGACTCCGAAACCGCGTACACCAACATGCGCGAGGAGCTGCAGAAGCAGGGAGTCATCTTCGTGAACTCCACCGAGGGGCTCAAGGAATACGAGCATATCTTCCGTCCCTGGTTCGGCAAGGTCATCCCCGTGGGCGATAACAAGTTCTCCGCCCTGAACCATGCGGCTTTCTCCGGCGGTTCCTTCATCTACGTGCCCAAGGGCGTGAAACTCTCCCAGCCGCTGCAGGCCTACTTCCGCATCAACTCCGAAAGCATGGGGCAGTTCGAGCGCACCCTCATCATCGCCGATGAAGGCGCCGAGCTCATGTACATGGAGGGCTGCACCGCCCCGCAGTACGACAGCGCCACCCTGCACTCCGGCGTGGTGGAGCTCGTGGCCCTCAAAGGCGCCAGAATCCAGTATGTGACCGTGCAGAACTGGTCCACCAATGTGTACAACCTGGTGATTCAGCGCGGCCTTGCCATGGAGGATGCCGAAATCCGCTGGATTGACTGCAACCTGGGCTCCGGGCTCACCATGAAATACCCCGCCGTGGTGCTGCAGGGTCGCCGCGCCCGTGGCGAGGTGGTCAGCATCTCCCTGGCGCACTCCGGCCAGCTGCAGGACACCGGCGCGCGCATGATTCACGCCGCCCCGGAAACCACCTCCAACATCGTGGCCAAGTCCATCTCCATCGGCGAAGGGCGCGCCAGCTACCGCGGCGAGGTGAAGGTGCTCAAAGGCATGAAGGGCTGCAAGAACAACACCGAGTGCGATGCCCTGCTCATCAACCCCGCCAGCCGCACCGATACCTACCCCGCCATCACCGTGAACGGCAACGCCAGCGCCGTGCAGCACGAGGCTTCCGTCTCCCAGGTGGACGAGGAGATGCTCTTCTACCTGCAGCAGCGCGGCCTCACCCGCGCCCAGGCCATGAGCCTGGCTGTGAATGGCTTTATCAACGACCTGGTAAAGGAATTCCCCATGGAATACTCCGTGGAGCTCCGCCGCCTCATCGACCTGGAGATGGAGGATTCCATCGGCTAACCCCCCAACGACCGCACCACCATGGATTTTCCCCAGAACATGAGTATGGAAGAAGCCTTCGCCCTGGCTGAAGCCGAGGCCAGGCTGAACGCCGCCCTCCAGGAAAGCAAGGAGCGTTTCGACAAGGCCGCCATGCCTGACCGCCTGAACGAAGACTGGCGCTTCGGCCGCCCGCATGTGTACGCCAAGGAATGGGCCGCCCGTTTCAAAGATGGCGAAAACTGCTTTGAATACGTGGGATTCGACAACAGCGACGAGCACATCGTCCGCCTGTCCGCAGATGACGAAGACCTGCGCCAGACCGAGATACTCATGCCCACCATCGGGTCCGATGCCCTGCTCGCCCTGCACCTCAAGCGTTTTGGCGATGGGCATGTCCTCTACATCGAGGAAGACACGAAAGAGCCCATCTGCCTGGGCTATGGCACCCGCTGGGCAGCCTCTCCCTCCACCTTCATCATGGTGGCACCCGGAGTCAAAGCCGAGGTGGCTATCACCTATGCCTGCCTGGAAACAGGCTACATCTTTGCTACCTGCAACATTCAGGTGGCCGAAGGCGCCGAGCTCAAAGTGCGCGTGAACGCACAAGGAGATGGAGCAGATAGCCGCTGCATGCTTATCACCAACATCCAGAACATGGGGGGCAAGGTCGCGCACCTCACCAGTTACCAGGGCCTGCGCTGGGTGCGCGAGGAAACCGTGGCCGAGGCCTACACCCCCGGTGCGGAGACCAAGCTTTTCTCTTCCAATAAACTGGCCGGTGATGCCGTGCTCGACCAGCACACAAAGCAGATTCACCACGCAGGCGGCGCCACCAGCGACCTGCTCTACAAGAACGTGCTGGATGACAACGCCACAGCCACCTTTGCCGGCAATATCTACGTGGCACCCGGTGCGCACAACACGGATGCCTACCAGAGCAACCGCAACCTCATGCTCAGCGAGAATGCCACCGTCAACTCCCTGCCCGGTCTCGAAATCCTGGCGGATAAAGTGCGCTGCTCCCACGGCAGCGCCTCCGGCCCCATGGATGAGGAACAGCTCTTCTACCTGCTCACCCGCGGTATCCCGGAATACCAGGCACACCAGCTCATCGCAGAAGGCTTCCTGAATGAAGCTATAGAAAAGTTCAAGGGCTGATCATCTGTTACCGTAGTTACGCGTCGGAATAATTAACGGCAGCATTGAATTCTAATCGGATTTCTCTGAAAAACGGTTAATATATCAGGAACCTCTAAAAACTCAAAACTAACCAACAAATTGATATTTGTCGTTGTCGGGGCACGGGACTTCAGTCCCGAAATAACGGTGCTTCCAATCGGGACTGAAGTCCCGTGCTCCGACAGAGTTCCCCCACAAATTCTGATTTATCAGCCGGTGCTGGAGGATATCCAGTTGAAAGATTAAGTATTCCAAGTCGTAGCGTCGCTATTGCTGCGGCTCTATATTTCAACGCCGTTTTTCATACGGAGCTGATAAATTGCGGTACCCCGCACAGAAGCACCAGGTGAGCACCATGGCTATCAGACTGATGGCGGTCTGGTAGAAAAGCAGGAACACAAGGCCTATGGATTCCTGGTCATCGTAATTTCCGGCTGTTTTCCAACAGGCAAAGCGTATCAGGAAATACCCGGTGAACAGCAGCGACACACAACCGGCAGCCACTCCCACCTGGCTGCACCAGTCCTTGCGCCACGTCACCGCATACGCCAGCAGCACCGGGGCAGCATACACCAGTCCCCAGGGAAAGGAGAGCATGCAGAACACCAGCAACCAGATGCCGCATGCTTTCCGGGTAAGGTGGGAGTACTTTTCCATAAAATCTGCTTCAGAAAAACATAAAGGGGGTATAAAGAACAGATGCCGCGGCAGAGCCAACCAGCGTCACGGGCCAGTCGATAAGCAGGTTTACCACTGGTCTTACCACGTATCGGCTCACGTTTTCTGCAGCCACCTCTTCATACAGCAGGGCGTTCCACAGATTATCGTTCATGACCGCCGGATTTTCTTCCAGTCCGGGCTTGTGCCGGAGTGGGATTTGCCGCTGCGCCACCATGGTGCTTTCTTCCGTGGGGCAGTGGCGCAGATACCAGCGCCAGCAGCGGGCTCCGCAGTCCCGCGGGTCAGTGGTCCGCCCGCTGACCTGGATTCCATATGCACCCAGCGATTCACAGGGAACCCGCACCTCTGCCTCAACCGGTTCCGTGCGGCGGGGCTCATGCTCTGTCTGCCAGCTCCGGCCGTGGTACAAATCGATATCGTGCACATGGAGAGCCCGCCCGGGAGTGCGTTCCATGGTATACTTTCCCCGCACCACGTAATGTTTCTGCCCCGATGCAGAGGTATACTCCGTCAGGAAATCATCGCAATACTCAAACTCCACCACCTTCCAGGCTTCGTCGTCCCAATGGGGCAGATTTCCCACCTGCGTGTTGAGATTGCAACGCACAAAGCAGCAGGATGACAGGCTGCATGCCCACAGCAGCACGCTGACCAGGAATAAGCAATACGGATGGACAAAGCGGTTCTTCATGCACATGGACGGGGCTCAGCACTCTTGCTCAAACGGAATAGGGAATAAGCAATGCCCAGGACAGCCCCCGCAACGGCCAGTGGCCCGACCCAGGACGGCGCCTCGTCTGCATGCACCACGATACCCATGCTCACCAGCACCCCGGCGGGTACAATAATCAGGCAAAAGACCATCAGCAGGCGAAGCAGAAATACCCGCCGCGAAGCAGGACTGAACAAGCACCATCCCCCAGCCAGGGCGCAGGCCACCACGCCGCACAGCCCGAGCATGAACACATCATCCAGGAAGCTCGTGACCAGGTGGCTATTGAAATAACCGCTGCAGTCTGCTATATCCGCGACTTCTATGAGCCGCCCATTCTGCCGCCCCAACATCCTGACCGGAATACCGTCATAGGGTCCCCCGGGAGAAGGCGTGTACCTGAAGGGTGCGCCCTGCCCCTCGAAGGAGCCAAAGATTCCGGCAAGCTGCGCTGTCTGCGCTTCGCTCAGTTTCAATTCCCAGAGCCCGGCATACAGATGCGGAGCAGCGTGATATTTCCCCTCATGGCACACAAAAAGGGCCTGTTCCTCCACCGGCCCGATACCCGGCAGCTCAATCCTGCCTTCTGCGTGCAGCTTGTTCACCTCCAGTTCCACCAGGCAGGAATCGGTAGCACCACGATACTTATCCGGCGTGATTTCGAAAATGGGGGCATTGGTCACGGAGATAAGCAGCGGTGCCATCACAAACACCGCCATTATATACCCTGCCACCGCCGGGAACGCCAGCAGAATCCCCATCACGCAGTGAACTGAAGAAACATGAGACATACGGCAGCCTCAGCGGATGAAGTGGGTCCAGGCGCGTTCTTCACCCAGCTCGGGGTGGGCGGGGCCGGCGGCAATGCACTTCATCATCCAGGCCATGTTCTGCCCCAGGTGGCGGAGGGTCTGGGCGCCCTCGGCATCAAGCTGCACTTCGCCGGGGCGCATGCCGTAAATCATGTTCCAATAGAAGGAGCTGACCAGCGGCTGCTTGTTGTAGGTGATGTACTTGTTCAGGCGGTCCAGCGTGGTGCTGGCGCCACCGCGGCGGGCCACGGCCACCGTGGCGCCGGGCTTATAGGCCAATTTGGCGCCGGCAGAGTAATAAAGGCGGTCCAGCAGGGCGCAGAGGGAACCGTTCGGCCCCGCAAAATAGGTGGGGCTGCCAATCACAATGCCATCGATGGAATCCAGCTGGTCGTAGATGTAGTTATAAAGCTTATCCTTCATGCCGCAGCGGCCTGTCTTGAGGCACTGGCGGCAGCCTATGCAGCCCTGCACCGCAGCGGCACCAATCTGCACAATCTCCGTTTCCACCCCGGCTGCGTTCATGACCGCAGCCACCATGCTCAGAGCCTGGAATGTGTTACCATTTGCATTCGGGCTACCATTGATGAGAAGCGCTTTCATACCCGCCAGTCTAGCACGCCCGGCAGCGTGCCGCAAGCAAATAACGAGCAGACCAAGCAACACAGGCACCACGCCAAAAGCTGACAAAAAAATCTTCACATAAAGCTTGCACCAACCCCTGGCCCCATGTAAAATACCCCCGCACCACATCAAACCGGGGCATTAGCTCAGTTGGTAGAGCGGTTGCATCGCACGCAACAGGTCAGGGATTCGAGTTCCCTATGCTCCATAACAAAAAAGGCACCTTCATGGTGCCTTTTTTTGTTATGGCACAAGAGCGACATACCCCCTGACCTGTTGCGGGCGGTGCATGAGCTCCCCGGTTCACCGGGCGCCCGCAGGGCGAGAGCGGTTGTTGAGCACACGCGGAAGCCCAGTGGGCTTCCGCGCCCCGAGAGGCGAGGACTCCTCCGAGCCGGTACCCCGGCTGGCCGGGGTCGAGTGGGGCCGTCAGGTCAGGGATTCGAGTTCCCTATGCTCCACTTCTACAGACAGGCGGCAGATTTTTCGTGAATCTGCCGCCTGTTTCATTTTCGCCTATGGCTTAGCGTGTTACTCGCTGCCCTGTTGCATCCCCGTTGGGGCTAAAACAGGCCGTTAAATGCAATTCCGGAGGCTTAAACACCCCAAACGCCTCTGCACGCCTCCGCTAAACGCGGTAGTATACATCTACCTTGCTTTATTCAAACGAACCTCAAAAGGCTCATTCTTAGAGTGTTGCTGAACCGGTTTTTCTAATACCCGTTTTTGCCCGGTTGGTGTAGACGTTTTGGGGGATGCAGTGGTGGGCGATTTGTGTCGTAAACTGTTAAGAATAAGACGCAGCGTTGTTCGATTGAAATAATCAAGGTATATAAAATGGGAGGCGTAGAGCGACCCGACATGGCACAAAACATAATGCTAGATGGGTATTTTTGTTGTTTGTGCTTTATTTTATTCTATACTATTTGGTATACTCTTCACGGTCAGCATTGGTATTATGAAAAAGCTAGGGTACAAAATCATCAAGACTGCATTGTGTTTCTTGCTTGTGGGAGGTGGTATTTATTGGTGGAAATTCTCCCCGGTTGATGCTCAAACTAAGCAGGTCACGCGTATGACTCTGCAACAAACAGTTTTCGGCACCGGCACGCTGGAGGCAAAAACGCGCGTGGCTATCAGCCCGTATGCCACCGGGCTGGTGCAAACCCTGCATGCTGACCAGGGTGATACGGTTAAAAGCGGGGAGCTGCTGGTGGAAATGAATGCTGAGGATATTACCCAGCAACTGGCAGTAGCGGAAGCTGATTTAGCCATCGCCAAGGCTTCAATCCAACGCAATGAGGCGGAAATAGCAGCTGCCAGGGCGACACTTGACTACGCAAAGGTCACGTTTGAGCGAATGGATAATTTGCGGCAATCAAATTCTGTATCTCAGACAGATGTTGACAAAAGCAGACAGGCATACCAAGTTGCTGTGGCTCACTTGGAACAGGCAGAAAAACAAAAGCTCGAAATTGAAGCCGAAATTGTGCGCCATGAAGCACAAATTAAGTACTTTCGCTCCAAACTGGCAGAAACTCAGTTAAAAGCGCCCTTCGATGCTTTGGTTATCCGACGCAATAGAGAGCAAGGCAGCATTGTCAATCCCGGTGTATCCATCATGGATGTGGTAGATACGGGGCAAATTTGGGCAAGCGTGTGGGTGGATGAAACCGCCATGTCCACCATTACCCCGGGATTGCCGGTTGACATAGTCTTCCGCGCTATGCCCGATAAGAAGTTTTCCGGCAAAGTAACCCGCACATCACGCGAGACAGACCGCGAAACACGCGAATACCGGGTCGATATAACACCGGATACCTTGCCCGCCAACTGGGTACTGGGACAGCGTTTGGAGGTTTACATCCATATCGGCAAGACGGATAATTGCTTGGCTGTGCCCAATAATATGATTTGCCGTGACAAGCAACGCACCTTTGTGCTGGTGGAGGAAGATGGGTGTATTGTGGAGCGAGATGTAAAAATCGGAATACAGACCCGCCAGCAAACCCAGATTCTCTCCGGGTTGGATGAATCAGACCGCCTCATTCTTCACCCCCTGCAACACAGGGAGCATATCAACCGCCGTATTGCGCAATGATAAATCTTGCCTTCAAAGATATACGCCACAATCTGGGGCGTTTCCTGCTCACCACGGCAGGCATCAGCTTGCTGCTCATTGTGGTGATGGGAATGGGGGGTATCTATCGGGGGCTGATTCAGGAAGCAACGCTCATCATTGACCGAGCCGGAGCTGACATCTGGGTGGTGCAAAGAGATACCAAAGGTCCCTTTGCTGAGGTATCTAAGCTGCCTCGTAATTTGGAGAATCGCATTGAAGCTATCTCCGGCGTTGCCTCGGCTGAACCCTTTGTCTCTCACACCGTACAACGCAACAAGGATGAGCGGGTTTTGCGGCTCACCATCCAAGGAGTGCCGGATGATGGCTCCTGGCTACCCATTATCCAAGGTAGAGCCTTGCAGGCCGGGCATTTTGAAATGATGGCCGATAAATCTGCCAAGCTTCCACTGGGCAGTACGCTCAAACTGGGCAAGGATACTTACACTGTAGTGGGTATTACAGGGCGCATGAACTCCCCCTCCGGTGATGCCATGGTATTTCTATCTCTGAATGATGCCATGGCCATCCAGGCGGATACCCCGGCAGAGGCTATTCGACTGGAGCGCCATGCCCGCCTGCAACGCTTTGATGCCCTTCCATACGGCAGCACGTCTGTAGACCACGCGGACATGCTGATGAGCGAAACCTCGCGCCCGGCAGCGTTACCCGGTCGGCAAATCAGCGCGGTACTGGTCAAGGTTTTACCCGGGCACAGTATGGAAGCCGTGTTAGCCAAACTCCGCACCATGCCGGACGTAACCGCCTACACCGCTGATGAGCAGAGAGAAATCATGCTTAGCGGCTTCGTTGCTCGTTCCCGCAAGCAA
Source organism: Akkermansiaceae bacterium (assembly GCA_015062005.1). Classification (GTDB taxonomy): domain Bacteria; phylum Verrucomicrobiota; class Verrucomicrobiia; order Verrucomicrobiales; family Akkermansiaceae; genus Akkermansia. The sequence continues at coordinate 1,919 of SUVL01000012.1, read as the reverse complement.
CTTTTGTTGTTCCGAACCATTCTGATTATTGTATCTACGGTCGTGATGACGCTTATTCTCTACACCCTCACACTCGATAAATTGCACGACATCGCCATGTTGAAACTCATTGGTGCACGCAATGGTGTTATTGTAAGCATGATTATGCAGCAGTCGCTTCTCATCGGCGTACTGGCATTCGGTATTGCCAGATTTTGCGGTGAATGGGTATACCCCTTCTTCCCCCGGCGAGTGGTTCTGGTCAGTTTTGACCTGTGGGTACTGTTCGGCATCGTCATCGGCATCTCGGTATTGGCTAGTTGTGCCGGAATCATTAAAGCCATGCGCACCAATGCAGGAGAAATATTATCATGAATACTGTTGCTTTATCTGCTGAGCATCTTTTCAAAACCTACGGCGAGGGGGATACGGCGGTTCATGCCCTCAATGATGTTTCTTTTTCCATGAATGTGGGGGAGATTGTGGCCTTGCTCGGTCCTTCCGGTGCAGGTAAATCAACATTGCTGACCACGCTGGGGCTGATTCAGCCGCCAAGTTCGGGAACAATATCCATTGCCGGTACGAGGGTTTTCGATAACGGCTATCAAGTCAATATACGAGATTTTCGCCGCAATAACATCGGGTTTGTTTTTCAGAAAGCAAACCTGCTGCCTTTCCTGACAGCCGAAGAAAATATCCGCATAGCGATGGAGGTAAATGACGCCTCTTCCCGAGAATCAAAACAATACGCCGCAGAGTTGTTGGAGCACTTTGAATTGTCTGCTCGCAGGGCATTCCTGCCCAAGCAGCTTTCCGGTGGTCAGCAACAGCGCGTGGCTATTGCAAGAGCTCTTGCCAATAAACCAAGCCTGCTACTGGCAGATGAACCTACTGCCGCTCTCGATAGCCACATGGGGCGTAAGGTGATGGAACTGCTCAAAAATGTAGCGCATACACACCATACTGCAGTTTTAGTCGTCACTCATGACCACCGCGCTATCGATGTATTTGACCGCATCTGGATGATGGAAGACGGAAAACTCAGTGAGAAAAACTGGCAAGGTTGAATATATGAGCATCCAATTACAGATTTTACCGGAGCAAGCCCGCCCTCCCGGCATTCAAGCGAGACATGCAGGAGTCATTTCAGAAAGGAGCGGAGGCTGAATACGGCTCCATTTCGGAAGTGATTCTCCCGGAAAGCCACATCAATGCATCGCTATCCAAGCCCGGGAGTGTGGCTTATGCTGCGATGAAAAAGGGCTGTATGGTGGGTGGAGCCATCGTACAAATCGTACACAGAATCAGCAGTTTAAGCACTCTTTCTCACCGAGTGGCAACCTAAAATGAAACATCGCTTGCAAGGGGATAAAAAGACACTCCGTCTTCGCCAAGGCTTCGCCGAGACAGGTTGCAAGCGATGTAACAGTCTCTAGTATAGCGTTCGGGAAATAACTGGCATACCCCCTGGTGAATAACCAGACTGACAAATTGGCTTTTCACTATACGTTGTACCATTTCATACAATGGTACTTTGACACATCATCAGTAAAACCAATGGATTTATACAAATCGTATCCAGCCTCTGTAGATTCAAGTTCCACAAAACTCAAATTCAGTTCAACTGCATCCTGTAGCAGCGTTTTCATTATCGCTTTTGCATACCCCTTATGTCGGCATATCGGTTTCGTGTATACGTTAAGCACAGTTCCGGTTCTGCCTGTTATGAACATCGGATTTGCAGGCTTTTCAACTATTAGCAAGAATGCACAGGCAACGACTTCTTCCATTTCTCTAATTAGGTAGCAGAAGATATATGCTGCCACCCGAATTTAGGACACAGAGCTAATTCAGCTTAGCTTGCGCAAAAGTCTGGATGAGTGTAGAATAACCTCAAAAAACACAACACACTCATCAACATGACCAAAATTCACAAGCGA
>SUVL01000041.1 GCA_015062005.1 Akkermansiaceae bacterium | reverse complement strand
GCGACCTCTCTTGTGTATTTTTTCGTTTTGCATGTCTGTGTGTTGGTTGGATTATACACGCACACGATGCTTTGCACAAGAAAAAGGGGGCTTAAACGGTTGTCTTAAAATTAGGCGCCATTATATCCCCTTCAGCCTGAAAAGACATTCCGATAATTTCAAATTTGAAAGGATGTGGACGGGTCAAAATGGGATTGATACTTCAATTGTGTGCAAAATCTTCATCCTTTATGGTGAGCGCACACGAATGTTCATTGACAAGGATGGACGCAGGCGTTAAACTAGAAGGGCTTTCGTATGAAGAAAATTGTTATTGCTCTGATTCTCGTTCTGCTTGCAGCGGCGGCAGCGGCTGTGTACTGGTATGCTCCCGCACGCAAGGTGGTGTTGGGCTGGGCGAATTACGCCAGTGCTCCGCAGGAGCTTCCTGCTGTGGAAAATCCAGCCCCGGCTGACCCCGGACCTGCTCCCGAGCCGCTCGCCGAACAGGAACCGGAACCAGCCCCGGCTCCTGCACCCGCACCAGAGCCTGAACCGGAGCCCGCACCAGAGCCTGAACCTGCCCCGCTCCCCGCGCTGAATGCCGAGGCAGAGGCCCTGCTGCCCAAGGCTGAGGCCGGAGACCCCGTGGCTCAGTTTAATCTGGCGCGTCTGTATGCCCTGGGGGAGGGTATGGCCATCAACCGCGAGGAGTTTATCCGCTGGTGCCGCGTTTCGGCTGAACAGGGGCTGCCCGAGGCTCAGTTTACCCTGGGGATGTGCTACCGCAAGGGCCTGGGAGTGGAGCAGAACGAAGCAGAAGCCGACCGCCTGCTGAAACTGGCCAGGGAGGCCGGCTTCCCCCCCCCTGCGGCTCATTGAACTATCATTGTATTACACCATTTTGTTTTATGTCCAAACTTATCATACACGGAAAAGAGAATATCGTATCACCCGCGTTCTACATGCCTAACCGGATGACCGCTGAGGCGGTCAAGGCGCTGCACCAGTTGCTGGAGGGTAAAGTCTGCTACCTGGTAGACCCTACATTCCCTCCATCGGATGAGGTCATGGCCAGTCTGAAGGTGCTTGATGCTGAAATTGAGTACTTTGACTTCCGACACACGACATCACTTTCTGTGCGCGAGCAGATTCGCGCCCGAATGAATGATGGCCTGAGCGTGGTGTTCATGCCGGGGCAGGTCGCCAAGTGGCGCGGCACCTACAGCGATGTGCCTTCTCCCTTCCTGCGCCATGTGGGAAGCCTTCATATTTCCCCCGTGCCCACCTTCCTGGGGCACTATGGCAACACCGTGCAGACCTTGTACCGCGATTGTGCCGATTTCGATACGCATGAGGAGTTCTGCATTCTCCCGAAGCTGGCCGCAGGCCCGCAGACCGGCGAGCGCCTGATGGCCGCCTGGCTTGAGAAGGGTGCCGAGCTCTTTGCTGCCCAGCCGCTGCTGGATACCTCCGTCACCACCAATCTGGTGCATGCCTTGAAGCAATACCCCCAGACGGAGATTGTGGATGGCATGACCCACGCAGCCCTGCCGCATTTCAAGGCCCTGGGCGTGAGTATGGCCGTAGCAAAGATGCTCAGCAAGCGCTATGACAAACGCATCGGCGTGATTCTGCCGCCCGGTGCCGGTGGTGTGATTGCCACGCTGAGCTGCATGCTGGCCGGGGTGACTCCGGTGATGATTAATTACGCGTCCTCCGCGGCGGCCTTTGCCAGTACGGTGCGCCAGGCCGGGATTAAGACCTTTATCACCGCGCGCAAGTTCATGCAGAAGCTGCCGCAGTTCCCCTGGCCGCCTGAGGACCAGCTGATTCTGGTGGAAGACCTGCTGACCAAGACGCCGAAATCGACCCTCATCACCAATGTGCTGAAGGCCAAGATGCTTCCGGCTTCGCTCCTTTGTAAGATGTACGATACCGATTCCCGCAAGGGAGAGGATGAAGCGGTGATTCTCTTTACCTCCGGTTCCAGTGGCGAGCCCAAGGGGGTGGTGCTCACCCACCGCATGCTCATGGCCAATGTGTGCCAGTGCGCCTGCCGCCTGGATATGACGGATTGCCGTTTCCTGGCCAGTCTGCCCATCTTCCACAGCTTCGGTATGACCGTGAACATGATGCTTTCCATGATGACCGGCTGTATGGTTTGCTCTTACCCGAACCCGACGGATGCCCGCACCCTCAACGAACTCATCAAGAAGTACCAGCTCACCCTCGTGTGCGCCACGCCCACCTTCGCCCGCGCCATGCTGCGCCGAGCCGATGCCGACACCTTCAAGAGCGTGCGCTACTTCGTGATGGGGGCCGAGAAGCTCCAGCCTGACCTGGAGAAGGAGTTTATCGAGAAGTGTGGCGTGTATCCCATGGAGGGCTACGGCCTGACGGAAACCTCCCCGGTTATCGGTGCCAACATGCCGGAACCGGAGCGCGTGAAGGGCTCCAAGTTCTTTGTGCCCGGCACGGTGCGTCCCAGTGTGGGAGCCATGCTGCCCGGTATTGCCATCCGCATCACCGATGTGGACGATGACTCCAGGGAACTGCCGCTTACCGAGCGCGGCATGATCTGGTTCAAGGGGGCCAATGTGTTCAGCGGCTATATCGGACGCCCGGAATTGAACAAGGAAATCTTCCGCGATGGCTGGTTCAAGACGGGCGATATCGGCCAGATGGACCTCAACGGCTTCATCACCCTTGGCGGCCGCCTTTCCCGCTTCTCCAAGATAGGTGGTGAGATGGTGCCGCACGAAGGCGTGGAACTGGCCCTCACCGAAGGGTTTGAACTGACTGCCGAGGACGGCGTGCAGATTGCCATTGCCGGTGTGAGTGACCCGCAGAAGGGAGAGGCCCTGGTGCTGCTTTCCTCCATGCCGCAGCACCAGAAGAGCTCGGAGTCCAACGAAATCCTCCAGTCCATCCGCACCATGCTGGCAGACCGGGGTATGCCCACCCTCTGGGCGCCCAAGTACCTGGTGCCCGTGGAAGCCATCCCTGTGCTGCCCACTGGCAAGCTCGACCTGCGCGGCTGCAAGCTGCTGGCTGAGGAAGCCCTGGGTATCATGCCTTGATGTGCTTCATTATCTGAGTGTTAAAGCCCTCTTTTCCCAAATGGAGAAGGGGGCTTTTCCTTGCCGGTTTTCTAAAAACAGAATGCCAGTCCAGTATTTAAGCTTGCTTTTCCTGTTGAAACGGGCATAATAACCACGGATTGGCTGCATATGCCGCCGAAATATTCTCTAAATTAAGACTTATGAAAACGCTCAAGCGATTCGTACTTGTAGGCGCCCCTGCTTCCGGCAAGGGTACTCAGTCCTCCTTCCTGTCTGAGACCTATGATCTCAAGCCCCTGAGCACCGGCGCTCTGCTGCGTGCTGAGATTGCCGCCGGTTCCGAGCTGGGCCTGGAGGCTAAGAAGTACATGGACGCCGCCATGTTCGTGCCCGATGAAGTGGTCAACGGCATCGTGGCCAAGTGGCTGGGTGAGAACAAGGACTGCGGCTGCCTGCTCGATGGCTATCCCCGCACCGTTTCCCAGGCCGAGACTCTGGATGCCAACCTCAGCGCCATGGGCCTGGGTGTGGATATCGTGGTGTACCTCAACGTGTCTGCCGAGCTCATCGAAGCCCGCATGCTCAAGCGCAAGGCTTGCCCCGCCTGCGGCGAGACCACCCGCAACGGTGAGGAAATCTGCCCGAAGTGCGGCGGTGCCATGATTGTGCGCTCCGATGACAACCCCGAGGCATTCGCCAAGCGCCGCAAGGACTACGAGACCCTTACTGTGCCCGTGGTGGAGCACTACCGTGCCCAGGGTAAGGTGGTGCAGATTGACGTGACGGAAGAAGGTGAACCCGAGGCTGTTTCTGCCCGCATCGCCGCCGCCGTTCGCACCTACTGCGAGAAGTAATTTTTACGCAATCCTGCTTTTCCAGGCCGGTTCCCCCTGACTGGGAACCGGCCTGTGCTTTTTCATCATGCCCTCTGGAATCCCGAAGATACAGTAAAACACACGATAAATTGATGTTTGAAAGTACAATGTACAAAGGACAAAGGACAATTTGAAAGTTTCCTGCGGCTTCCGTCTTCGCCCTGCGGGCTACGCCGAGACTAGTTGCCGCAGCCGTTTAAAATGGCGAGCCTAAGGCGAGCGGAACTCCTAAATTGTCCTTTGTAATTTGTCCTTTGTACATCCCGACAGATTCAGATTTGCTTTACATGGGGCGGGAGAAAGGGTAGAATGGGCGGACAATGAACAAGCTCGCTCTGTTTTCATTTGCCCTTGCATTTTTAGCATTTCCCGTTCAGTCGCAGGAGGTGGCAGATCCGCTCAGCTGTCTGTTGTCGCTGAATGCAGAAACACCGGAGCCCCTTTCACTGAAGGTGCGGGAGAAAGCATTTTCTGCCCTTGGTGGGTTGCCGGCGGATACGGATTCATTCATGGCGGTGAATAAGCTGGGGGAACTAATTGACCTGTTGCAGCTGGATTCCGGGGAGGTGCCCGGCATTGAATTGGCGAATGAGCTGGATTGTTTTGCCGTGGGTCTCTCTGGGCAGACGGTGAAGGATTTGCGACGCCTGCAACCATTGTTCCAGGTTTTTTCTGCAACATACAAAGAAGTGGCGAAAAGTTGGGGTGAGCAGGCCGATGCGGCTGCGGCTCGTGCCATCGTGGCGGCGGTTCGGGAACAGCATGCTGCGGATGGTGACAGTCTGGTACAGGCAACGGAGGATTTTCATCTGGCGCCTATCTATGTGACCCTGACAGCTGCCCCCGGTGGGCAAAAGCTGTTGAAGCAACTCGCTGTGCTGCCTCTCATGCTGCCAATGGGCCTGGATGCCCCTGTGGAGATGACGGTGCGCAAGGGGTGGCGTGGTTTCTGCGTCAGGGGAGATAAAATTGATTTGAGCACCGCAGAGCTTGCCCCGGAGCATGAGCAGCAGATTCTGGACAACCTGAAGAGAGCCAGACTGTATGTGCTGGCCCGGGTGTCCGGCAACACGCTTACGCTGGTCATTTGCAGTAATCCTGATGAAATCCGGACCCCGGCCCGCCTGGCGGACTCTCTACTGGCATCCCCCCTCATGGCAGATTTTGATGCCTGCCTTAAGCGTGATGCGCGGGCTGCGGGTTACAGCAGTCCGGAGGTGGTAAAACTCAGGGAGGAAGCCGATCTGTTTGCCTACCTGAATGTCGCGGATTTCATGCGGCGCGTGTTTGCCTCATTGGGAAAGGAGAATGAGAGCTGTGCCGCAGCGGCCGTAGCCGTGAAGTCGCTGGTGGATATGGTGACTGAGGTGCTTCCTTCCCGGCATGGCGCCGAACGCGTAACGGTGTGGAAGGAGGATGCCCTCTGCATGCATCTTGTAAGCGAATCGGATGCCCCCCGATTTGCTTCCGGAGCGTTGCGCTTTTACGCTCTCTCGCATCTTCCGGAGACTGCCGTGTACGTAGAAACAACCCCCATGACCTGCGGAGTGTCCGTAGATGTCCCGGCTGTTCTGAACCATGTGGAGAGCGTGCAGAAAGGCTACCTGGCAACCATACGGCCGGAACATGCAACGGATACTCAGGAGGATTTGCAGATGCTGCAGGCGATGCGCCCCGCCTGGGAAAAACTTGCTGCCGGCGTGCAGAAGTTGGGGGCTTCACTCACGGGAAGCGCCGTGCTGCTGGTGCGGCAGAATGATGGCCAGACGCCGGGATCTGCCGGTATTTACGCACGGGCCGATGTGGGAAATGCAGACCATGCCCGGGAGATTGGCAGCATGCTGCAAACGGGGTGCGCAGCGCTGAGAGGGGCAGAATCCGGGCCGTCACAGCTGGTGGTGAATGATGCTTCGTTGTTGCTGAATGCTGCCGGGCCTGCTTCACCCTTGGATGCGCCTGGCGGCAATGCTGTGGCCGCGGCGGGCTCCATCGTGGCTGTGCAGGTGCCTGCTCTTGCCCGGGCGATGGCCCTGGAGGCCGACAAAGATAAGGATGCCGAGCTTGCGGAAGCGGCAGAGACTATGCTGAATATTTCCCAATACGTGCATCGGCTGGAAGCTGCCGCCACTACAGCTGAAGACCGCAGCAGTGTGCTCCTCCGGGTGTATCAACCTTCTTCTCATTGATTGTTCATTCTATTGTTATACCGGTTATGATAAAATACCTCCAACAAGCCTTTGTCGCTGTTTTTCTCTTCGTGAATTGGAGCCCGGTGGAAGCATCGGAATATTCGGATATAGATAGGGCGCGGCGTATCACGGGCTATTATGATTCCGGAAGCCGGATAGCCAATATCCCGGTGAAGAAATGGGACCCGATGTCGGAAGAAGCTCGCAAATATATGAGCCACATGCAGTCGCATCCCAGCCGTATTTTTGTGGTCAAAGAGTGTTGCGATATGCCCAGGCAGATTACCTCGCTGGAGGATCTGGAGGATATTGTGATGGATATGCATTTCAACCTGGAGTGCAGGCGCGGGATTCAACTGGGGGCGGGCGTGAGGGAAGATGAGCTCCAGGAATGGGTTGAGAAAGTCAACATGCTTCATTATCTTCACGTGGAGCAGCACGAGGATTGTTCCGGCCCTTACCTTCGGGTGTGGTACTATTCGGACGCCCGCGTCCTTGCTGCCTTCCGGAATCCGGAACTGAAGGTTGAGCTCTGCCCCAAGGAAAGGGAATTGCTGGAAGTCTGCTGCCAGTGGATTACGGACAATATTCAGGAGGATATGCCGAATCTGCTGAAAATCAAGAAGCTTCATGATGCGATTGTCGATAACAGTAAGTACACAAGCGGGTATTATGATACCTACAACCTCGTTGTGAAAGGCAGGGGGGTGTGCGCAGCCTATACCAGCAGCACGCAGCTGTTGCTCCACATGATGAAAATAGACTGCCGCTCTGTGCGGGGTACGGAGAAGATGAACCATATCTGGAACATCATCGATGTGAATGGCGAATGGTACCACACGGATGTGACCTGGGATGATCCCGTCGCAAAAGACGGCAAAAATTGCCGCCAGGTTCGCTATTTCCTCCTTTCTCAGGCAGAAATGGCGTGCGACCATGAATGGGATAACCCGGAACTTTATCCCGCCACACCGGCTATCAGCCGCCTCGGAATCTTCAAGCGCCATGATAAGCGCGAACTGATGGCTCGCGGTGAACCGAAGGAGGAGCCGCAGTACCCGCGCGAGCGTGAATCCATTTTCAACTCCATTATGGAAATGCACCGGCAGGAAATCGAACAACAGGGGGACAAAATGGAACCCTTGGTGAAGCCGGTCGGTGAAATGGTGAGCCCGGTTGCCAAGGACTCCGGAGAGTCCTTACGGAGGATTGTTCCTGTGCAGCCTTTCCAAAAGAAGCAGGGTGCAGAGAAGAAAGAATACAAGGCGGTGCGGACGCTCGAGACGCTGTATCAAAACCTCGAGATATGCCGCGATACCCTTGACGGTCCCACTGTGGAGTTTGACCTGGACAATAGCAGCTGCTGTTCCATCAGTAGCTTATCAATGGCGGATTTTCAGAACTATGTAAAGCATTGGAACTTCAGGTTCGATGAGAAAAAGAAGAAGCTGATTCTGGACATAGAGCACTGGCCGCACAACAGGATTCTCCGTGGCCACGCTGATGAGAAGCTGGCTGCTGAAAAATTGACCCCGGAGGAGCGCCGCTGTCTCAAGGAATGCAGTAAGATTGCTGCGACTTACGGTACCGCCTGGAAGACCGACCGGCAGAAACTGGCGGACGTGTATGAAAAACTTCTCAAGGAGGTCAAGTGGAAGTTCGGACGTTCCGGAATCCTGGATGCCGTGCAGGATGGGGAAAGCGGCAGCCTCGGCTTTTCTGAAGCGCTGCATGTGGTGCTCACTATGATGAATCTGCCCAGTCAGCTGGTGCACGGCCGCACGGATAAGAATGTGCACACCTGGTTGGTGGTGCGCCGCATGAATAAGAAGTGGTACCATGTGGATGTGGCTCTGGATGCAGAAGAGGGAAACAGGCACAAGAGCAAGTTCAAATACATGCTGCGCTGTGACGATGAGATGTTTGACAGCCACGTCTGGGATTTGCAGGAAGTTCCGCCGACTCCGATTAAAGACCGCAAGAAGGCTTCTGAGCAAGGATTGATAAGGAAGGGGTCTGACTTTCCCGACATCAGGAAGAATTTACCGCTGGAGGGACCGGGCGCCTTGATTCCATCGTGATATGAGTAGGTTTCTCAAATGCGCGGTGGCTGGCATCCGGTTTGCCGTGCTTCTGCTTCTTCTGGGCGTGGCAATGTGCCAGGCAGCTGACCCGGTGCTGGATAAAGCCCGGAGGATTACGGGGTATATGCCCCTCAAGCCCGACAATGACCATACGCCTCGCTGGGATTCACTGGATGTCAGGAATACCAGATATGCCGGGCCCATGCGCTGCGAACCGGGTAAATGGTTCCGCGCCAGGCCTGGGCGCCCGAAGATGATTGTGACGCAGGAAGACCTGGAGCGCTGGGTGTACGATATGGCTTTGTCCCTGGAGGAAGAAGATAAGCTGAAACTAGCCCCCGGCGTGACGCTGGATGCTGTGCATAAGTGGGTGCGTAAGATTAATACCAGCGCCTATGGCCTTGTTTCTGTGGAAGAGGATAAAAAAGGCGGATGCGATCTGCACATTTCCTACACGCCGGAAGCCCGCATTCTGGCTGCATTCCGGAATGACAGGATGATTCGGAAGCTGAAAGGAAATGAACGCGCTGTGCTGGAGGTTTGCGCCTGGTGGATTGGCGAAAATATCAGCATCGGCATGCCGAATTGCCAGAAATTACAAAAGGTGCATGACGTCCTTGTGGATACTTCCGCTTATGCCTCCGGGCAGCATGATACAGTTACCATGCTGCAGCAAGGCCGTGGTTCCAGCGTGGCCTACGCACGCACTACCCAGTTGCTGCTGCATATGCTCAAGCTGGATTGCCGCATCGTGTATGGCACGCCGGAAATGAATCATGTGTGGAATCTCGTGGAAGTCGATGGCTCCTGGTATCACCTGGATGTATGCTGGGATGACCCCGTTGCAGCAGCGCCCTTGCGCACCTACCATTATTACCTGCTTACTGATGTGGAGATGGATTGTGACCACGATTGGGTGAATCCTGAATTGTATCCTGAAACGCCCCAGATGAACTCCAGGCATTTCCACATGCGCCACCATACCCGGCATGGCTGCCTGGCCGCCGCTTCCGGTTACACGTTGCCCCGCGAGAAGGAACATATCCTGCCTGCATTGTACAATACCTATGTAAAGTCCCTGGGTGGCCGCAGTGATATGGTGGCCAATATGCTGGGGGTAGAGCTCAACCGTGATGCCGATGCCGAGGCGCTTTTCCTCGTGGACCCCAGGAAGGAGGGTAAGGAGAAGGATATGGACATACTCCGGGAACCTCCGGATAAGAAGGCTTTGCAAGTTCAGAACTTGCACCGGCTTCCGGTGCGGCCTGCCCGGATTTCCGAACAGGAGAAGAAGAAGGCCATCAGGGATGCCGGTACGTTCAACAAGGTACTTCGGGAACAGGTTTCGGTGCTGACGTCTCCGCGCCTGGTGTTCCAATGTGCGGAGGAGGTGGAGGATTGGCGCATGCGCGAAATGGTCGGGCTTTCCGATATCAATAAGTACGCTGAGTGTTTCAATGCGGTTTACGATAACCAGAGGAAAACGATTTCCATCGACATCAAGTACTGGGATTACATGCGAATCCTGCTGGCTACCTGGAATACGGAAGCTGCCAGGAAACTGACGATACCCGAAGGTGCACTGCAGAAGCTGTGTCTGGGTAGGGCGTCCAAGTTGAGAAAGCTCCGTTCCGCAGAAGAAAAGGCGGTACTGGTGCACTCATACTGTTACAAGGGGGTGACGCCCCAGATTATCACTGAGCCCTTCAAGCAGGCGTTGGAAGGTGTGCGGTATTTTAACTCGCTGGGGCGGGCTCAGGTTGCCTATGTCATTTTGAACATTGCCGGGGTACCCACTGAGATTGTGCATGGCCGGGTGAAGTGCCGCGAGGAATCGTGGTGTATTTCCCGTGTCAACCAAAAGGACTGGTTTCACAATGATTATTTCCCGTATTGCGCCGGGCAGCATATTCTGCCGTGCTGCCTGCGGAAAAATGACTTCTATATCCTGATGTGCGATGACGAAATCAGGAAAGACCATATCTGGGACCCCGAGGGACTGCCCGTGACTCCCACTTCCGTGGAGAGGGATGTCAGGAAAAGTCTTGAAGATATGCTGATTAAAAACCCCAAAGGCTTGTTCCGTTAAAATTTCAGATGATGAACCGTATCTCAACAGTGTGGAATGTCGTGCTCTGGCTTTTGTTTACTGGTATGGTTTCGCTTCTCCTGGCCGCCCCGGCAGTGGCATTGGATGCTCATTATGACTCGTTATTCAACGAGGTGAAGCGCCAGATCAAGGACAAGAAGCACGACCAGGTACGCCAGATGCTGGAGGATTATAAATTTATTATCAAGGATGATGGAAACTTGTCGCCATATGATATGCAGTTCAATGCCTTGATGATGGAGACCTTTCTGAAGAATCTTCATCCGGAGGCAATTCGCATCAATGGAGGGTCTCTTTTGTGGCACGCGACAGGCGCCGGCCTGACCAATGCCATGGCTTTTCTGCTGACGAAAGGGGCGGATGTAAGTGCAATGCGCCATGACGAAACTCTCATATGCCGCGCGGCTCTGAGCGGGAACCTGGATTCCATCAAGCTGCTGGAGCTTGAGTGCGGTATGGCTCCCAACGACCCTCGGGCGCGCTCCGCCTGGAAAGGTGCCTGCGGGATTTTGAAACGAGCTGCCCAGAGTGGCGATGAGAAAAGCCTCAAGTATCTGTATGCGCGGGTGGGCTGGCTTGTCCCGTATGGCCGCAATCATCTGGCTGTCATCGATAATGCCGGCATGTGCGGTCATGATAAGACCTACCGGTATCTGAAGCAAAGGGGGTGGCAGAACAGGGCGGATGATGTTTTGCTGCGGGCTGCCCGTTCCGGAAAGCTTGAGCTGGTGCGTCACCTGATTGTGCGTGAAGGAGCAAACCCGCACTACCAGGGAGCTGCTGATTTCACTCCGGTGATGACTGCTGCCCTCAGTGGTGAGCTTGAGCTGGTGCGCTACCTGGTGGAGGAACACAAGGTGGATGTGAATGCAAGGAGTCGCCTGGGGGACACAGCGTTGCTGCTTGCTGCCCGCTCCGGTAGCGACCGTGTGCTCAGATACCTGGTTTCTGTGGGTGCTGAGGTAGAGGCGGTCAGCAAGGCGGGTGGTAATGTGGTGGAGCAGGCCGCGGCCAGCGGGAGCCCCGCGGCGCTCCGGTATGCCATGTCGCTGCTGGACGGCAAGGTGAGGAAGTTGCCGCAGCGCGCCCTTTGCTATGCTGCCCGCCATGGCCATTTCGAGTTGGTGGAGACAATCCTCAATACTTACAGACCAGAGTTGGACTGTTGCATTCCCGTCTCCGTGCAGCACTCATATCCCTACGAGGATCTCGTGGGTGCTTCCGGTGTCATCGAGGTGGAAGAGTCCTCCCCTCTCATAGCGGCCATTGCCAGCGGAAATGAGCAGTTGGTCAATTTCCTCATCGAATGGGAGGCTGATATCACGTTCTCTACGGGAGAAAAACGCCACTTGCTTACTCCCGCCCGTGCCGCGGCTAGACGCGGGCTGCCTCGCATCCTCAAGACTCTACTTAATCTGGATTCCTCCGGTGAACAGGACCCGCTCCTGCTTCATCAGGCTGCCCAGAACGGACATGCTGAATGCGTTCGCCTGTTGCTGCAACTGGGTTGGGATGTAAATGCTGAAGACCCGTTCACGAAACTCACACCGGTGCAGGCTGCCTGTATCCGCGGGACTGAAGCACCGGGTTCCGTTGCCTGGAACTACGATTCCGGCTGCAGTCATGCCGATTGCGTTCGCCTGCTGTTGCAGGCCGGGGCTGATGTTTTTTTTGACCGGGGACGCAAGGCCAAGAGTCTGGCTTTGCATGCTGAGAATCCCATGTTCGATTGTGCTGGGATTCTCTGGAGTTCCGGTTCCCCCCTGTCTGAGGAGGAGATGCTTTACCCACTGCACAGGGCGGCCGAGCTGGGCTCCCTCTCGTGGGTGGAAGAACTGCTCCCCGGGGCAAAGTCTGCTTCGGTGGCGGAGTCTCACCGCAACCCCTTATTTACGGTTTGCAACGTGGGGGATTCCTATTTGCCTTATCTGGAAAAACACACCCCTTCACCCCATCGCGACTGCGCGGCCGCGCTGCAGAGCAAAGGATTAAGTATTCCGATGGATGATACGCGTTACCTCATCCAGAATGGCGTGAACCGCCGCATGTATCCCTTCCTGGGGGTGGAGCCTGTCCGTGGCGACAGGCATTGAAAATACGAAAACCCCCGCCATGCTGGCGGGGGTGGTTCTGTACGACCGACGCGATATGCGCACTGCGGTGAAAGTCCGCTCGGAGCCGCGATGATGCGGAATCCCAGACCTGAAGAACAACTGCGGGGAGGTAACAAACCGTGGGAAAGGAAGTTCGAGGGG
>SUVL01000011.1 GCA_015062005.1 Akkermansiaceae bacterium | reverse complement strand
CTACAAAATCACGCAAAAAATGGATTGACCGCCCGCACTGCATTATGCTATAAAACATTTGCGCTCATCCGGACAAAAAACAAGAAGAAATAGCTTGTTCGTGTCAAAGGGAGGGCAGCAGCTTACTATGATGGTGGTACCGTGGAAATTATTGGTGAGCATGCTCCGGAAAAACTAATTGTCTCTACTCCAGAAGATTTGCAATTTGAGGGAAGCGGCAGCATTGGGGGTGAATCAGAATTAATCAAGGAAGGCAGTGGTGAACTGACAATCAATACTGATAATACATACAGCGGTGGCACTTCCATCTATGGGGGGCGTCTTGTGGCGGCTCATGCTGGTGCGTTGGGGACGAGCGGTGTGTTAATCAGCGGAAGTGAACTTGATATTGCTGCCGATGGAATAGATAATTATATCTCATCGGAAGGCGACTCGAAGCTGACAGTCGAGAATGGGCATACTCTCGTTCTTACCCATTCTATCCAGAATGACGGCACTCTTACCCTCAAGGGTACGCTGGATGTCTCCGCCTTAGTGGGAGAGATAGAAGCTTCGGAAGGTGGTCGTCTCGATATCAATGGCAACGTGGGCGATAATGGTTTCGCGAGCAGCACGGAAATCAGCGTGGCTGTGGTGGATGGCGGCTCTATTGTGGATGACGGCGTGGAAATCCTGGCGCACGGCATGGTGCTGACACTGGGGGCAGATGGTATTGCCAGCAATGGCGGCGGTACGAACTATGCGGAATACCTGGTGACAGGCAGCCATGAGGTGAGCGCCAGTGCGGTGCATGCGGCCTCGAAGGGGGCGCTGCGTCAGATTACGCTGAACGACGGTGTGCTGAATGCCGATGCCAGTGTGAAGGTGGAGGCCACGGGTGGCGAAATCAACCTGAGTGCAGGCACGCTCAGCGGCTCCATCAGCGGAACAGCCCTGAACGTATCCGGCGGTGCGCTGACGGCGCAGCTCAGTGGTAGCAACACACTGACTGCCAGTGATTGGGCTATGCAGCAAAGCATTGCCAACACCGGCAAGCTGACCCTCACCGGCACATTGGATGCCAGCGCGCTTCAGAAGCATCTCACCGGAGTGGAGGTGCGCGTGGATGAAAACGGCAACGCCGGTGGTCAGAGCGGCTTCCTGCGCACGGGCGACTTCACGGTGACGGTGGCCGGCGGCACGGTGGATAGCACCGGTGCCACGGTAAGCTATGGTGGCCAGACGCTCAGCATGAATGGCGGCACGGGCAGTGGCCTGGGTGAGGTGCAGCTCGGCACCTACCTGCTGACCGGCAATGATACCGCAACGGTGAGCAAGATTCAGGCCAAGGCGGGAAGCGCTTTGCAGAAGATTGACATGCAGGGCGGTACGCTGAATGTGGATGCCTCCACTGATGCGCTGGTGGCCACGGCTGGCCAGGTGAATCTGAGTGCCGGCACCCTGGGCGGCAGCCTGGGTGGCTCTGCGGCTGTGGCGGTGAGCGGCACAGCCACCATCACCGGCACCAACAGCTACAGCGGCGGCACCAGCCTCAGCAATGCCCAGCTGACTATCACGGATGCCGCAGCCCTGGGCACGGGCAGCATCACCACCAGCGGCACCAGCAGCCTGGTGGTAGAGGGGGTAACCCTGGAACTGGGCAGCGTCATTGCCAACAGCGGCAACCTGAGCCTGAGCGGCAGCTATGATGCCAGCGCCCTCGCCAAGGTAGTCGGCGCGGTTACCTATGTGGATGCTACAGGTATGGAGACGGCAGCAGGCAGTGGCTTCACTCATGAAGGTGATTTCACCGTGACCATTGCAGAAGGAACAGTGAACAGCAGCGCCGCCAAGGTCACGTACCAGGGGGCTGTGCTTTCCATGGACGGCGGCGTGGGTTCTGGTGCCGGGACGACTGATTTCTCGACCTACCGTATTCTGGATGGTCATGAGGTGAGCGTGATCGCGGTGAAAGCTGCCTCGAAGGATGCCCTGCAGCAGATTACCCAGGGTGGAGGTGTACTGAATGCCGATGCCAGCGTGCAGGTGGAGGCCACGGGTGGCGAAATCAACCTGAGTGAAGGCACGCTCAGCGGCTCCATCAGCGGAACAGCCCTGAACGTATCCGGCGGTGCGCTGACGGCGCAGCTCAGCGGTAGCAACACACTGACTGCCAGTGATTGGGCTATGCAGCAAAGCATTGCCAACACCGGCAACCTGACCCTCACCGGTACATTGGATGCCAGCGCGCTTCAGAAGCAGCTCACCGGAGTGGACGTGCGCGTGGATGAAAACGGCAACGCCGGTGGTCAGAGCGGCTTCCTGCGCACGGGCGACTTCACGGTGACAGTGGCTGGCGGCACGGTGGATAGCGCCGGTGCCACGGTAAGCTATGGTGGCCAGACGCTCAGTATGAATGGCGGCACGGGCAGTGGCCTGGGTGAGGTGCAGCTCGGCACCTACCTGCTGACCGGCAATGATGCCGCAACGGTGAGCAAGATTCAGGCCAAGGCGGGAAGCGCTTTGCAGAAGATTGACATGCAGGGCGGTACGCTGAATGTGGATGCCTCCACTGATGCGCTGGTGACCACGGCTGGCCAGGTGAATCTGAGTGCCGGCACCCTGGGCGGCAGCCTGGGTGGCTCTGCGGCTGTGGCGGTGAGCGGCACAGCCACCATCACCGGCACCAACAGCTACAGCGGCGGCACCAGCCTTGCCAATGCCCAGCTGACTATCACGGATGCCGCAGCCCTGGGCACGGGCAGCATTACCACCAGCGGCACCAGCAGCCTGGTGGTCGAGGGGGTAACCCTGGAACTGGGCAGCGTCATTGCCAACAGTGGCAACCTGAGCCTGAGCGGCAGCTATGATGCCAGCGCCCTCGACAGGGTGTCGGGTGCTGATACCTATCTGGACGTTCAGGGGAATGTGACAGCAGATGGAAGCGGCTTCACCCATATGGGTGATTTCACCGTAACCATCGCGGAGGGAACGGTGGACAGCACCGCTGCCAGGGTGATGTACATGGGCACCGAGTTGTCCATGGAAGGCGGCGTAGGCAGGGGTACCTCGCTGACGGATTTCCGGATCTACCGTATTCTGGATGGTCATGAGGTGAGCGCGAGCGCGGTGAAAGCTGCCTCGAAGGATGCCCTGCAGCAGATTACCCAGGGTGGAGGTGTACTGAATGCCGATGCCAGCGTGAAGGTGGAGGCCACGGGTGGCGAAATCAACCTGAGTGCAGGCACGCTCAGCGGCTCCATCAGCGGAACAGCCCTGAACGTATCCGGCGGTGCGCTGTCGGCGCAGCTTAGCGGTAGCAACACACTGACTGCCAGTGATTGGACTATGCAGCAAAGCATTGCCAACACCGGCAACTTGACCCTCACCGGCACATTGGATGCCAGCGCGCTTCAGAAGCAGCTTACCGGCGTGGATGTGCGCGTGGATGAAAACGGCAGCGCCGGTGGTCAGAGCGGCTTCCTGCGCACGGGCGACTTCACGGTGACGGTGGCCGGCGGCACGGTGGATAGCACCGGTGCCACGGTAAGCTATGGTGGCCAGACGCTCAGCATGAATGGTGGCACGGGCAGTGGCCTGGGTGAGGTGCAGCTCGGCACCTACCTGCTGACCGGCAATGATACCGCAACGGTGAGCAAGATTCAGGCCAAGGCGGGAAATGCTTTGCAGAAGATTGACATGCAGGGCGGTACGCTGAATATGGATGCCGACACTGATGCGCTGGTGGCCACGGCTGGCCAGGTGAATCTGAGTGCCGGCACCCTGGGCGGCAGCCTGGGTGGCTCTGCGGCTGTGGCGGTGAGCGGCACAGCCACTATCACCGGATCCAACAGCTACAGCGGCGGCACCAGCCTCAGCAATGCCCAGCTGACTATCACGGATGCCGCAGCCCTGGGCACGGGCAGCATCACCACCAGCGGCACCTGCAGCCTGATTATTGAGAACGTTGCTCTGAAATTGGGCAGCGCCATTGCCAACGAAGGTTCGCTTTCCCTGAGCGGCTGTATCGATGCAAGTAATCTGGAGCTTGAACGCCTGGGCGAAGGCCGCCTTTCTCTGGAAGGTAGGGAAGTATCCCTCTCGGAAAGTGGTTTTGCACGCGCTGCGGCGTACCATGTAGCCTTGGTGAAGGGCGGCTCCATTGTGAATGACGGAGTGGTTGTTCTCCACGATGAGTACCTGACCCGCGCACGGCTTGAACTGGGGAATGACGGTGTGGCCCGCGCTGGCGGCGGTGTGGATTACAGCCAATATTTCCTGACCGGGGCCGATGAGGTGAGGGTGAGCGATATTGCCGCCGTTTCCTCGCAGAATCAGGCCACGCTGGATGGCGTAAGCATGGACAATGGCACGCTGACCGTGGATCAGAGCATGGCCGTGATGTCTGGTGGCGGTAATATCCATATCACCGATGATGCCGTATTGAGCGGAAGCATCAGCCAGACGGCGGTGACCACTGCGGCCGGTGACTACACAGGGGATATCACTGCCAGTCTGGCGGGCGATACTACCTTGGTGGTGAATGGAGGCCATATTACCGTCAGCGGTGCAAACAGCTACACCGGAGGTACGACCGTTAACGGCGGCACCTTGCAGGCTGGTCACCGCGCAGCATTCGGTGCCGGCGAGGTGACGGTGAATGACGCTACGCTCGATTTGAACAACTTCACAATAGCCAACAAGGTGCTGCTGAATGGTAAATCCACTCTGGAGCACGCATCGGGTGCTTCCAACCTGGTGTTGGGTAAGGGTGCCCGCGTGAACATCCGCGGCGGCTATACCCTGGGTAGTGGCGAGACCCTGGAGGTTGCAGCTTCCGGTGCCGTGTACACCGGCGCCCTCACCTTGGGCGGTGGTATACTTGACTTGGATGGCAAGCTGACCGTAGAGGGCGATGTGACTTTCGAATCCGGTAAGCAGACCACGCTGGATCTTTCCGGCTGGACGGGAGCTGATGATGGTGAGGTGCTGGCCGAATTTGGCGGCAGCTGCAGCGGCTACACGGAGGATTGCCTGAAAATCAGCGGCATTGACGGCTTCTGGAATCTGGAATTCGACCCGCTGAGCGGTACGCTCACACTGGCCGCAGTGAGGGATGCTTCCCTCCTGAACCTGAACCGCAACCAGACCGCGGTCTACAACACCATCCTGAACTACGGAACCCCGACAGGTCTGCTCGGTGAACTGGCGAAGGAAATGATGGCCAGCCGCGATGAAGCTCAGATTAAACAGATGCTGGATGAAATGGGTGGTGCTGAATACGCTACGCTGATGAGTGGCCAGCAGGCTGCCGCCAGCGGTCACATGCGCCGCCTGCGTGGCGAGATGGGCAGCGGTCACCAGCTGGCCGGCACGAAGACCCGCGCCTATATCGAGGCTTACAACCACCGCAGCGAGCTGGATGGAGATGCCAGCGGCCGCGGCTATGAGCTCAGCGAGAGCGGTGGTCAGTTTGCCCTTGAATTCATTGGCGAAGGTCACACCAGCGGTGGTTTTGCCGTGGCGGCAGGTCGCTCGAAGCTGCAGCCGGATGGCGGGCTGACCCAGAAGAGCGATAATACCTATGTGGATGCCTTCGTGCTGCACCGCGATGGCAGCTACACCGGCAAGTTCTCGCTGGGTGTGGGGGTACACAAGTACGACCTGGAGCGCCGCGTGGCCGGAAACCCCGTGGAAGCCGATACCGATGGCAGCTCTGTGAACTTCATGCACGAAAGCGCCTGGGCGGTGTCGCTGGCGGAATCGCACAGCGTGCAGGTGTTCGGCGCGGTGGAAAGCAGCTTCAACAAGCTGGGAGCCTTCCATGAGAAGGGTGCCGATACCGCCTCTCTGCAGGTAGAGAGCCAGGATGCCTGGGTGACCACGCTGAGCGTGGGTGCCCGCTATCTCTACAGCTTTGATGCCGTGAACTCCGCCCCGGCTGCCACACTTTCCGTTCAGGGTGGCCTGGAGGTTGACTTCGGTGATACGGAAAGCGAGGTGGAGATGAACTTCGAAGGAGCCCGCGGGCACAGCTTCCGCCAGAGCGGAGCCGAGCGCGATACCTTCGGCTACAACCTGGGAGCCTCCCTCCATCTGCCGGTGAGCACCAAGGCCGCCATCTATGCCAGCGGAGATGCCGTGCTGCGTGGCAATTCCTACGAGGTGAACGCCAACGTAGGCCTGCAGATGGCGTTCTAAGGAATGATTAAGTATTAGTGATTATTGATTAAGTGAATGTAAGCCGGCGCGGCCTGATGGTCGCGCCGGTGCTGTGTTTATTAACCGTTTGCCGTGAAACAAAGTTTGAATCTCAATTGTAAGTACAATGTACAAAGGACAAAGTACAATTTGAAAGTTCCCTGCGGCGTTGCCGCAGCCGTTTAAAATGGCGGGCCGGAGGCCCGCGGAACTTCTTCAATTGTCAATAGTCACTCGTCAATTGTCAATTCTGTTAAATTCCAATTGTCGTGCTTTGTACTCAAACTATGGAACGTGCGTGTGTTTGCGGAGAATGCCCTGATTTTTTCTTGCAATGGCGGGCGGAATGTGGTTCAATTCAACCCGCAACAGTGCTACAGTGGCGGAATGGTAGACGCAGGAGACTTAAAATCTCCCGATGGATGACATCGTACGGGTTCGAGTCCCGTCTGTAGTATGTTAAGAATTAAAGAGATGGTTATGCTTGTGGGCGTAGCCGATTTTTTTGTTGCTTATGCGGATGGTTGTGCTATAGTAGGCGCGTATGAGGCGAATAATTCGAATTTGCAGTCTGTGTCTTGTTGCCGTTTTCCCGATGGTGTTGAGCCCGGCATATGGCGAAGAGGCTGAACCCGCAGGAGCCGGGGCGACCACGGAAGCCAGGAGTATGGCACCCATTCCGGAATTGCTGTCGAAGGCGCGCTATCTGACCCGGAAGAAGGCGAATCTGAAGGCGCAGTATTATGGTTTCCTGCGCTCCGCAAGCTGGTGTGTTCCGTGTCAGATGTTTGTGCCGAAGCTTCTGAAGGACTACAGGAAGATGAAGGGCGCCAAGATGGAGCTCGTTCTGCTGGGGCAGGAGGATGAGGATGTGGTGAAGAAATACATGGAGGAGCACGATTACGATATCCCTGGCGTGATGCCGGCAGAGTTGGGCTCGATTCCCGGCCTGAATTATGAAGGCCTGGGCTTTCCCTCGCTGTGTATCGTGGATGCAGATGGGAATTTCATTGCCGCCAAGGGTGGCATCTACATGCTCCAGTGGAAGGATATCCTCAAGGAACACAAGAAGCAGCTTCTGAAAGAGAAACGAGAGGCTAAGAAGAAAAAAGCCCGTGAGGAGAGAGACCGCTAGTCCGCAAAACTGGCGTAGTCGGGGAATCCCGGTGGTGCCAGTAGTTCCAGTTCGTGGATCAGACCATACAGGTCGCTGTGGGAAATCCGGCATTGTTTCATATGGATGGAGAGCAGGTAGAGCGATAGCTTGATGACGGAAGTCCGGTCGATTTCCCAATCCTGCATGAGTTCATCCATGCATTGCTCCATTACCAGGGTACTGCGGAAAGTGTAGGCGCGTCTCATAAGTGTAGAAAAGCATAGCGGATTGCTAATCCGCTATGCTTTGCTTTCTTTCGCTATCCTGTAAGCTATAGCTTCTTATGAATATGCAGGAATTGGATTCCCTGCATATGGGTGTGACACCACGGCAGCCGTGCTGATTCATAAACAGCTTAAAAAACGGAATTGGTGACCCGGTGTTCTTTTTTGCTTGACTAAGGATTAGCA
The DNA here is from genome assembly GCA_015062005.1 of Akkermansiaceae bacterium. GTDB lineage: Bacteria > Verrucomicrobiota > Verrucomicrobiia > Verrucomicrobiales > Akkermansiaceae > Akkermansia. The sequence goes on along the minus strand of SUVL01000011.1, from coordinate 72,461 downwards.
ATCCATGGCACCAAGGGAATAAAATGGGAGCAAAGACGATGAACGAACGCTTGAGGGAGGTGCTGCGCGCGGCGCTGGCGCTGCTGGAGGAAGGCGAGCCGGTGAGCTTTTCGCGAGCCGTGCAGGAAACTTTGCTTGCGCGGGCTGGGCGCCGTCCCCGCACCCTGGCGGAGATTCGCAGCGTGTGCGGGCGGCTCATGCGGGCGGTGCCGGGGCTTGCCGGACAGCCGGTGCAGCGGCTGGGGCGCAGCGAATGCGCCAGCCTGGTGCAGCTGGGGGCAACTGCCCGGCAGCAGAGTAAGATACGCACCATTCTGCATGGGGTATTTGAGCACTGCCGCCGGCAAGAGTGGTGCCTGACGAATCCGGTAGGCCTGATACTGCCGCCGCGTCTGCAGGAGCGGGAAATCAGCCCTTTGAGCTGGTCAGAGCTGGTGCGCCTGCTGCGCCTGGCCCGGCAATCTTCCCACCGCAGCTGCATGCCTGCGTTGGGCCTTATGCTCTGGGCTGGGGTGCGCCCGGCTGAACTACTGCGACTGGGCTGGGGTGATATTGATTGGGAGGAATCCGTCATCACCCTGCGGCCGCAACACAGCAAGACCGGCGGGTGCCGCCATATCCAGCTGTACCTGGTGCTTCGTGCCTGGCTGCGGGAGCATGGGGTGGAGCAGGGGCGCATCTGCCCCCCGAACTGGGCGCGGCGCTGGCGGCGCCTGCGCGATGCCGCAGGGCTCACTCCCTGGCGGCAGGACGTGCTGCGCCACACGTTTGCCAGTTACCATGCTAAGCAATTTCATGATTTTGCCCGTTTGCAGGTAGATATGGGGCACCGGTCTGCCGAATTGCTCCGCACGCGCTACTTGAGCATGCAGGGGCTTACGGCGGCGCACGCCCGCCTTTTCTGGACCCCTGGTGCGCTATGACAAAGCATTACGTTGCATATATGTCAGGGTGTAGTATGATGAGTGCATGTTTATTTTCACCGTAAAACAAGGCCACTGCGCCATTGTCGAAATGTTCGGCAAACCTGTTTCTGTGAAGAAGAGCGGTTTGCAGTTCCGTATCCCGTTCCTGCAGAAACTGCGCGATGTGTCTCCCGCCTGGGGGAGCCTTTCCAACAAGGATGGCTATTTTATTGAACTGACAGAACAGTTGCTCGATACTCAGCCCCGCTCCTGCATCACCAAGGATAACGCCACGATGCAGATGAACTGCGTGGTGCGCTGGCGCATTACGGACCCCATCAAGGCAGTGTATGAGGTGGAACGCCTGCATCAGTCGCTCATTGAACTGGTGCTCAATGAAATGCGTTCCTTGATCGGCAGCCGTAACCTGGATGAAATCCTCTCCTCCCGTTCCGAAATGTCGGAGATGGTTACGCTGGCTGTTTCTTCAACCGTGGCACGCTGGGGTATTGCCATCACCTCCATTGAAATCAAGGAACTCACCACCGATTCCGAAACCCGCGAGGCTATGCTCCGCCAGATGGAGGCCGAGCGTATCAGCCGCTCCACTGCCTTGCAGGCAGAGGGCGAAAGCACCGCCAAAATCCGCCTGGCCGAGGCCGAGCGGCAGGCTGCCATTCTCCGGGCTCAGGGTGCGGCAGAGGCGCTGAGGCTGGCAGCTGAAGCCGAGGCTGCCTATGTGGAGAAACTGGCCGGCATCATCGGTGCCGAAGCCGCAGCCAAGGTGCTTATGAACCGCCAGGCCCTGGAGGGGTATGCCACTATCTCCACCAATCCTGCCTCCACCGTGTACCTGCCCAACAGCGTGCCCGCCGTGGTTGACCTTAAACCCTGATTCCTCCCATGCCTGCCATGTTTTTCCTGGCCGATTTCTTCGGCGTGTCAAATGGCACCTTCCTGCACTGGATGCTCGCCATCAGCCTTACGCTGCTCGTGCTGGATGTATTCTGCAACACGGAGTTCCTCTCCTGGATTTCCATGCTGGTTTTTGCCTTCTGGGGAACCATGCAGTTTGAGCTGCCGTTGCAGTGGCTGGTGCTTGTCTACATCGTCATCCTCATTCTCTGCGCGGCCTTCTACTACACGCTCTGGACTCATTGCGTCCGTCGCCTGGTGATGGATGTCATTCTTCGCCGTGCTCCGAAGGAGGCTCAGGAGAACCTGGCTGGCACCCGCGGCCGCATCGTCGGGCAGGGGGAGAATCTCAGCGTCAAATACGGCGACCAGTTCCTGCCCGTGGCGGATGAATGCCGGCAAATGCTTTCCGCTGGTGACTCCGTGGTTATCACCTCTGTCAAGGATGGTTTTGCCACGGTGCGTCCGGAGCAGCCCTGATACCCCCCCATCGTTTGTGCATTACCGGAATGGAACAGCTGCTCCATTCCGGTAATTTCGTTAATAAGCTGTCATTTTTTGCCAGATGGTGCAAGAGATGGGAAAAATAGACTTTTCAGAGACGGAGAATATGCTAGAATGGTGAGCATATGCAGATTCTCGTGGTAGAGGACGATGTGGATATCGCAGAACTGGTGGCATTTAATCTGGAGCGCCAGGGCTGGAAGTGCGCACTGGTACACCACGGCAATGAAGGCTGGGAGCAGATTCAACGCTTGCTCCCGGATCTGGTTATCCTGGATGTGATGCTACCGGGAATGGATGGTATGCAGATTTTCCGCGCCATGAAGGAGAATGAGATGACCCGCCGCATACCGGTTATCTTCCTGACCGCGCGAGGAGCGTTGGATGACCGCCTGGAGGGACTCTCTCTGGGGGCAGATGATTATGTGACCAAGCCCTTCAGCCCCAAGGAACTCGTGTTGCGCGTGCGCAACGTGCTGACCCGTGCGAATGCCGGGGCGGCGCAGCTGGTGGTGCGCAGCGGCGCATTGGTGCTGGATAAGAACACACTGGCCGCCACGCTGGGAGGTGTACCATTGGAGCTGACCACGGCGGAGTTCAAGCTGCTGGCCTACCTGATGGAGCGTCCCGGCAAGGTGCAGGACCGCTACGAGCTGCAGAAGGTGCTTTTCGGTTATGCGGATACAACACAGAGCCGCGCTTTGGATACGCATGTGAAGCGCTTGCGCCAGAAGCTGGGCGAGCATGCCGCCTGCATTGTGACGGAACGCGGCTCCGGATATTATTTTACCCCCGACCCCACGAACACAGACCGATGATTAAGACTAAATTGACCACCAGCCTGGTGCTCGCGCTGGCATTGCATGCCGGGGCGGCGGATTATGCTAACCTGAAAGACAGCTTCTGCGATGAGCATAACCGCGTCATATATGATGGAGCCGGCCGCTTTGCGGTGAAATCTCCCGCCGTGAGTGAGCTTGAGCTCACGCTGGACCTTGCCGCATTGGAAAGTTACCTGGGCTCCAATGATTACAAGCAGGGACCCCTGGTGACTTGGGAAATGAGTATGCCCAATGGCCGCAAGCTGGTATACGGCCTGGCTGATACCGCGAAGCACATTACCTGCTACTGGGATGGCCAGCCCTGGGAGAAAGACGGGACCCTGAGTTACGAGCAGCTCAAATCCCAAGCTGCGGGCGGCAGGGTCAAGCTGTTGCTCTCCATCAATCCCGCGCAGGGAATCACTGTGAGCTGCAGCGGTAAAACGCTGCTCACGGCTCCGAACCTGAAGACCCAGCTGCCCTTTGATACAACGCATGCGTATTCCGTGAACACGAATTACGTGGCAGCGGTCGGCATCAAGGTCGCCTCTACGCTGGATACCGCCGGTTACAAGGCACCGGAGGATTACACAAAACCATTCACCAGAACCAGGGAGAACTCGCTGGGTCGCATCATGTTCTGCGGCGATTCCATCACCCACGGTGTGAATGACCAGACCTGGCGCTGGCAGTTGTTCAAGACACTGGTGGATAATGGTATTGAAGCGCAGATTGTGGGCCCCCGCAGCGGCTACACTCCCGGTTATACCAAACTGAGCACGAGTGATGCGGGTGATTCATATGCCGGTGTGCCCTTTCCGAATGTGCACCTGGCGCAGTCTTCCGGGCGCACGCACAATATCATTTCCGGTTCCAACTCCGGCATGACCGGGGTGAACTACGGCGGGCATTCCACCAAATCTGCCGCCGCTGCCTTCAATTGCGACACCTGGTGCTGCCTGATGGGCACGAACGACCTGTTATCGGATGGCGGATATGCCCCCGAACAGTTTGTCCGCAAGATGCAGAACATGCTGGGTGGCAAGGTGAGCCACAACGGCGGCCGCTACAGCTGGCGCGCCGGTAAGGACTGGGGCAATATGGGACGCATCGCGGCCGATGTGCTGAAGGAGGATTCCGATGTACTCTACGTGATGGCCGTCCCCTGCTGGGGGAGTCACCACAACAATAACCAGCCGGAGCGCCACCTCGCGGTGCAGCAATACAATGCCTTGCTGCGGGAATGGGTGCGGAAATACGGTGAAGCCCACGGCAGGAAACTGGTGTATGTCGAGGTGAACCGCGGCATGGTCGACTCTGACCACGCTGTGCCTTTCAGCTGGCCGGATTCCATGTCGAACCGCCCGGGGCGGGACGGTCTGCACCCGAATGAGCAGGGCTCTCTCATCATTGCCGGCAACCTGGCCCGCGCCATGGGCCTGCCGGGGCGCACCGCCGGGCTCCCCAGGGCGTCCTCCGCCGGGTGGCCGAACCTGGTGAAGCTGGCCCGTGCGGTCAAGACGCCGCATTGCATCTCGCACGAGCCCCTCTTTGACCGGGAGAAGGGATACAGCGTGGAACTTCGCTTTGCCATCAAGGGTGCGCGCAAGCACAGCAGTCAGGAAAGCGACGTGGTGGAACTCTGCGTGAGCGATTCCCTGGGCAGCGGCACCGTGCGCCTGACCCCCACCAGCATCTGCTGGGGAGAGCGCAAATTGTACTGTGCTCCGTCAATGGCGGAGGTGCCGCCGCTGCGTCTGGCCTGGCACCCCGGTGACGCCGCGCAGAACAAACCGCAGGGCTATTACCTCTGGCGGGGAGACATGCTGATTGGCCAGGGCCTGCCGGCCGGTGAGCCTGCCGGGCAGGGAATCCGCCTTGGAGCTGCCGGTAAGCTGCGTTTGTTTGCACCCATCAGCCTGCGCCACACTACCGGAAGCTATGCCCCGGAGTGACCGCTGATCCCGTGAGACCCAGAGAGCCAGGCCACCCGGATTCACGATTTATTGCCCCGGCATTAGCGGCGGATGGGTCCATACGCATGGGGGCTAGCTATCATTGCCTGGGCAGCAATCCGCATGTAAAAGCCGCTTTCCTGTGAGGGAAAGCGGCTTGTGAAATGAGCTTGAGCTAAGCTGCGGGCTTACTTCACCAGGCTGTGGCCAGTCATTTCGGCGGGCTGCTCAATGCCGAGCAGGTGCAGCAGCGTGGGGGAGATATCGGCCAGGATACCATCGCTCAGAGTGATGCTGTCCTGATCCGGGCCGCAGTAGATGAGGTCCACCAGGTTGGTGGTGTGGGCGGTGTTGGGGGAGCCGTCCGGGTTGAGCATGTTCTCGCAGTTGCCGTGGTCGGCGCAGATAAGGCAGCAGCCGCCCAGTTCCAGAATCTTGTTCACGCTCTTCTCCAGGGCTGCGTCCACCGCCTCACAGGCAGCGATGCCAGCCTCAAGGTAACCGGTGTGACCCACCATGTCGGGGTTGGCGAAGTTCATGATGGCAATATCGTAGTTGCCGATGGCTTCCACGAACTTATCGGCCACTTCGCCCACGCTCATCTGGGGCTTGAGGTCGTAGGTGGCCACTTCGCGGGGGGAGGGCACCAGGATGCGGTCTTCGCCCTCGAACTGGGTTTCCACACCACCGTTGAAGAAGAAGGTCACGTGGGCGTATTTCTCGGTCTCGGCGATGCGGAGCTGCTTGAGCCCGGCCTTGGCGATTACCTCACCCAGAATGTTGGAAAGCTGCTCCTGCTCGAATACAATCGGAGTCGGGTAGCAGGCCTCGTATTCGGACATGGTCACATAGTGAACCTTGGGCTGCACCGTGCGGTCGAAGCCGTCGAAGTCCTCGTAGATGAAGGCGCGGGAAAGCTCGCGGGCACGGTCGGCGCGGAAGTTGAAGAAGTACACCACATCGCCATCGCGCACGCGCTGCTGGTCTGCCTCCACAAACACGGCGGGCTTCATGAACTCGTCCGTCACGCCGTCCTCATAGCTCTTGCGGGCGTAGTCTGCGGGGGAGCAGGTGCAGGCTTCACCCTTGCCCAGTACGATGGCATCCCAGCCAATCTGCACACGGTCCCAGCGCTTGTCGCGGTCCATGGCGAAGAATCGGCCCACCACGGTGGCAATCTTCGCGCCGTAGGGAGCCACAGCATCCTGGAGCTGCTGAAGGAAACCTGCACCGCTCTTCGGGTCGGTATCGCGGCCGTCCATGATGGCGTGGATGAAGATATCCTTCACGCCGGCTTCGGCGGCAATCTTCACCAGGCCGATGAGGTGGTCGATGTGGGAGTGTACGCCGCCGTCGGACACGAGGCCCATGAGGTGCAGGCGGCTGCCGGCTGCCTTGGCATAGGCATCCACAATCACGGGGTTCTTAGCCAGGGAGCCATCATTGATGGCGTTGGTGATGCGGCAGAGGTCCTGGAACACCACGCGGCCGGCACCCAGATTCAGGTGACCCACCTCAGAGTTGCCCATCTGCCCATCGGGCAGACCCACATCCTGGCCAGAGGCACCCAGCATCATGTGCGGGCAGGTGGCCAGCAGTTTGTCGGTGAAAGGAGTCTTGGCGAGAACGGTAGCATCGCCGGTCTGATTGGCGGCTTCCGGGCCCTGCGGGTTGCGGCCCCAGCCGTCGCGGATGATAAGTACTACAGGTTTATTTGCCATGGCGCTATTTTAGCAGCTTTCTATTCGATTGTGAAGTCAAATCATGCAAAAACGCCCGGGAAAAGAATCCCGGGCGTTGGTGAATCTGATTTCGTCAGAGTTTTACTTAAGCTTGATGCTCGGCTTCTTAATCTGGATGCCGGTTTCATTCAGCTCGATGGCGGGTTTCTCCACCTCTACCTTGGGCTTGCTGCAGGAACCGCAGGAGCTGCAACTGTTCTTCAGGTCCTCAGCCTTGGCCTTGGCATCAGATACTGCTTTCTTGGCGGAATCTACCTGGGCCTGAGCCTCGGCAACCTTGGCGCTGGCTTCGTTCACCTTGGCCTGGGCGGCGGTGGCTTTTTCGGTGATGGCATCGGTCACGGCCTTCTTGGCAGCGGCGTCCTTGGCGGCGGCTTCTGCCTTGGCGGCGGCAATCTTGTCAGTCACTGCTTTCTTGGCAGCGGCCTTCCTGGCATCGCTGTCGGCCTTGGCAGCGGCCTTCTTGGCGTCAGCGGCAGACTTCCACTCAGCCTTGCTGGTGGGAATAGTGATGGCGGCGGAAGCGCTGCCGATGGCAGCCAGTGCGAGAATAAGGGCGAATTTCTTCATAGTCTGTGTTTTGGTATCAGGTTACTCCATTAGTATAGGCGCACGAACGGTGCTTTACCAGTTAGAAGTACGTCAGAAAATGCCAGTTTTCTACACCGCTGACAAAAATACTTAGTTGTTCCGACAAAATACGAATAAGCTCCGTTTCCGCCTCCGGCAATTGCCTACGCCGTGACAGGCGCCTTCGCCTTGTCACTGTTCATCAAATAATTCCATACTGGCGGGCGAACTCCCGCGGAACTATTACTTCGTAATTCCTAATTCCTGATTTTAATTGACGCATTGAGCACTTGAAAGTCTCTGCTGCTGTGGTAGAATGGGGCGCGTGAAGTTGTTGCCGTTCATCTGTGTATCTCTTGCGGTCCTGCTGCTGGCGGGCTGCGGGGATTCGCGCAGCTCGGCAGAAAAAGCGGCGGAGCAGGGGATTCTCATCGTGGGCAACAATCAGGAGCCGCTGAGCCTGGACCCGCACAAGGCCACCGCTGTGGCTGATGGCAAAATCATTGCGTCTCTGCTGGAAGGCCTGGTCCGCCCGGATGCTCAGGATGAAACGCGCATTCACCCCGGCATGGCCGAACGCTGGGAACACAACGCCGATGCAACGGAGTGGACTTTCCACCTGCGCGAGGCGCAGTGGAGCGACGGCAAGCCCGTTTCAGCGCATGATTTTGAGTACGCCTACAAGCGCCTGTTGCACCCGCAGTTCGGTGGCAAATATGCCGAGATGCTCTATCCGCTGGAGAATGCAGAGGCGTTCAACCGGGGCCGTTGCGACTGGTCAGCCGTGGGCGTGAAAGCGCAGGACTCCCGCACGCTGAAGCTGCGTCTTTCCGGCCCCACGCCGCATCTGCTGCACCTGTTGCTGCATTTTACCTGGTGCCCGGTGCCGGCGCATGCGGTGGAGGCGCACGGTGGCATGCTCGACCGCCGCAGCCTGTGGAGCCGCGACGGCAACTGGGTGGGGAATGGTGCGTATGTGCTGGATTCCCATCACTTTAACGATTACTTGTCCGTGGCAGCGAATCCGCGCTACTGGCGTGCGGATGAAGTGCGTAACCGCGGCATACGCTTCCTGCCCATTGTGAACGGCTACACGGAGACCCGCATGTTCATGGATGGTAAGCTGCACATTTCCAACAACGTGCCGCCGGAGCTGCTGAGTGTGGCTAAAGCCCGCCGCCCGGATGCCTACTGCCAGGACCCCTACTATTGCACCATTTTCTACCGTCTGAACACCACCCGCCCGCCGCTGGATGATGTGCGCGTGCGCCGTGCGCTCTCGCTGGCCATCGACCGCGAGACGCTGGTGAATGATGTGGTGCGTGGCGCGGGGCGACCGGCCACCACTTTCACGCCGCCCGGTGCCGGCTACTCTGTAGAAGCTGCATCGGCATACAACCGCCGGCTGGCTGCCGGGCAGGCACGCCGTTTGCTGGCCGAGGCAGGCTATCCGGAAGGGAAAGGCTTCCCTACGCTGGAAATCATGACCACCAGCCGCGATGTGCAACGCGTGATGGCTGAGACCATCCAGGCTATGTGGCAGAAGGAACTGGGCATTCACGTGGAAATCCGCGCCTGTGAATGGACCGCCTACAAGGCCGCCCAGCAGAATGGAGATTACGATATATCCTCTTCCTCCTGGAGCGGCGATTTTCTGGATGCTGCCACCTTTGTGGAACTCTGGCGCAGTGGTGGTGGCAATAATTGCACCGGCTGGGGAAGCCCGGACTGCGATGCCGCCCTGGCTGCCGCCCGCGCCACCGGTGCTGCGGATGAACGCCGGACCCATCTGCGCCGAGCAGAGCAGCTCATGCTTGAGGCTCAGCCTGTCATCCCGCTGTATTGGAGCGAGCGCACCTATCTCAAATCCCCCGCCGTGAGCGGCTGGCACCCGCTGCTGCTCGATAACCACCCGCTGGATGCCGTGCAAGTGAAACCATGACAAAGTTACTTCTCAAGCGTCTCGGGCAGGGTGTCCTCGTGATTTTCGTGTTGCAGACCATCACCTTTTTCCTGGTGCGCCTGCTGCCGGGCAATCCTTTCCTGGGAGAGCGCAAACTGCCGGAGCACATCATGGCTCAGCTCAATTCGCTCTACGGATTAGACCAGAGCCCGCTGTTGCAGTACCTGAACTATTGGAAAGGCATCCTCTGCAACGGCGATTTCGGACCCTCGCTGGTGCGTGAGGGGGTGCAGGTGGCAGATATCATTGCGCAGGCCTTCCCGGTGTCTCTCTGGCTGGGTGTGCTGGGCATGGGCATCGCCATTGTGCTGGGAATCCCGGCGGGCATGCTGGCAGCCTACTGGCGCAACCGCTGGCCGGATTCGCTCTTCATGCTGCTGGCCATGGCGGGTATCTGCATCCCCGCTTTTGTGATTGCGCCGCTCTTCGGGCTCAGCCTGGGCATGCATGTGCCGGGGCTCAGCGTGGCCGGGTGGGATGACCCTCTCTGCGCCGTGCTGCCGGCGCTCACCCTGGGGCTCATCAATGCCGCATATATTGCCCGCCTGACGCGAGGCGGCATGGTCGAGGTGCTCGCGGCTGATTTCATCCGCACGGCTCGCGCCAAAGGCGTGAGGGCAGGGCGGCTCTTGTTTGTGCATGCGCTGCGCAGCGGGCTGCTGCCGGCGGTTTCGTATCTGGGGCCGGCTTTTGCGGCGCTCATCACCGGTTCCTTTGTGGTGGAAACCTGTTTCCAGGTGCCGGGCATGGGGCTGCACTTCGTGAATGCCACCACCGACCGCGACTACTTCCTCATCCAGGGCCTGGTGTTCTGCTATGGCGTGCTCATCGTGATTGCCAACCTCGTGGTGGACCTCGTGCTGGTCGCCCTCAACCCCCGGCTCCGCTCGCAGGGAGCCGCCTGATATTCCGCCATGAAGAAGAACTACGAACAAGGAAACTCCCTCTGGAAAGACGCCCGCCGCCGTCTGTGTCGCAATCGCGCCGCCATGGCCTCGCTTGTCTTCCTTCTGCTCATGGCGCTGGCCTGTTTCGTGCTGCCTCTTTTCCCCTGCATCGCCAACCCGAACGCCACCAACCTGTCCAGCATTGCCGCCGATTGCAGCTGGGCGCATCCCTTCGGCACCGACCAGCTGGGGCGTGACCTGCTTGCCCGTGTGCTCTATGGTGGCCGCATCTCTCTGCTGGTGGGGCTGGTGGCCACGGCGGTATCCTTCGTCATCGGCCTCAGCTACGGGCTTATCTCCGGCTATGTGGGAGGGCGCACAGATGCACTCATGATGCGCACGGTCGATGTGCTTTTCGCACTGCCTTTCATCGTGCTGGTCATCGTGTTTTCCCTGAGCATCGAGGAACCCAGCCGCGAGCTCACCAACTGGGTGGTGGAGCACACCGGCTGGAGCCGCGAAAGCGTGGCCCCTATCCTCGGGCTGGTACCGCTGTTCATCGCCATTGGTGCGCTCGGCTGGCTCACCCTTGCGCGTATTGTCCGCACCCAGACTCTGGAGATTAAGGCACAGGAATATGTGCTCGCAGCCCGCTCCCTGGGGCTCGGGCACCTCCGCATCCTCTTCTGCCACATTGCCCCCAATCTGCTTGGCACCGTGGTGGTCTATACCACCCTTGCCGTGCCCGGCATCATGCTCACCGAAAGCACGCTTTCCTTCATCGGCCTGGGGGTGCGCGCTCCCAACTCTTCTTGGGGCACCCTCATCAAGGAAGGAGCCGACCGCATGGAAGCCTCGCCAGAGCTCCTTTTCTTCCCGGCGCTCTTCTTCTGCCTCACGCTCCTGGCCCTCAATTTCCTCGGCGACGGACTCCGCGATGCTCTCGACCCCAAATCCGCAAAGGATTAAGGGAGCACCGCGGGCAGGCCTGCTTTTTATTGATGAGGCAGTTAAAGATTGTTGCGTTATCCGTATTGGTGGTGACGGACAAATTGGAATATGCAGAAGTACGAGGTACGAAGTGGGAAGTGCGAAGTATAAAGTCAGGCAGGCTGGCGCCTGCAGGTGTTTTCTATTGATAACAAATGGCGAGCCGCATGGCTCGCGGAACTTTCACTTCGTACCTCCCACCTCGTACTTCGTACTTTTGTCGGAACGACAAATTCCAATTTGTCGTTGAGTCCAAGCAATATTCTTTAATTGCCGGAGCAATAAGAAAACCCTGCCTTATGGCATGGGCTCGGCCGGGGCTTCCTGCAGTGCATTCAGCGCAGTCAGGGTTTCATCCACGATGGCGCGGGCATTCTTCACATCCTGGGCGTGAATGTAGTATTGGCTGCTGCGCTCAACGGTGAAGATGGCGGCAAGGCGGGAGTTCATGCTATCGACGATGGCCGCTGCCTCGGGGGATTCCTTGGCGCGTTCGCGCAGAAGCCGGATTTTCTCGTACTCTTCGATACCATCGCGCAGACGCTCAAAGCGGATGGAACTTCTGTTGCCGGGGTATACCAGGAAGCAGTCGCCCGTGGTCCAATTACCGAAATCGGTGGTCTGGAGCGGGTTGCGGTTCCATGAATTATAGGCCCAGCGCAGGAACCCATCCAGGTGGTTGGCAGCGGCAAAGAACCCGAGCCATTCAGCCTCGGCCGGGGCAGATGTCGTGTAGGTGTTCGGCACCAGCGGATGCATGCATACATAGAACGTGGTAACCTTGCCTGCGGCCTTGCGCTCGCGCAGCAGATCTCCCAGGACGGTTCCGGCATGTGTGATGACCGGGGAAATGTTGTAGACTTCGCGTGTGAGTTCTGAGGGCTTGTCTACTGCCGAAGCAATACGGAATGACGGAGCATTTTCCTTCACCAGCCGCATAGCCTCACGCACCATGCGGTCGGGGCGCTCATCGATGGCGATGCAGGTCTTCTCCGCCCAGCCTTTATCCTGCATGTGCTTGTGGAAATCGCGCAGGAAAGGCGCCCAGAGTGCTTCAAACGCGGGTGTGCCGGGTTCGGCTTTCGCTATGGCCATTTCTCCGGTGGCTTCATCGTAGTATTTGATGCTCAGGTGCCACGGGAGCATGGAATAGCAGCTGATCTGCTCGCGGATTCCGATTTCATCGTGCATGAAGTGTATCCACTTATCCAGGATGCTGTAGTCATAGCGCATCACGCCATCGCGGCCTTTCACCCAGTGAATCATGCTGGGGAACCAGTCGTAGGTCTGGGCGTTCCAGGCTTCATCCAGCAAGGTGCAGGTGATGCACTTCTGACCAGCTGCCGCCAGTCGCTGCATGAGCGGACGCAGAAGTTCGAAATGTGCGGGTGACCAGGCTTCCACATCGTGCCAGCGTGCCACAGATTGCGGGTGCTGCCAGAGGTCGAGGTGCATTTTCCATGCCTCCGGGGCGGGGAGGGTGGCGGGCTGCACTTCCAGCGTGATTTCCTGCACAGCCGGTTCACAGCCCGGGGCGGTCACGGTGACTGTGCCGCGGTAGACGCCGGGCTCGGCATTCTGCGGTACATTTGCTTCAAACCAGATGGCGCGGTGAGCTCCGGCAGCGTGCTTGCACTCATTCTCGTGGCCGATGACATCTGCCGTAATGCGCTGCCCTGCCCGGGTATAGCGAATCATGCTTGCCGAGGTGGCAATTTCGTGCTTGCCCAGGCGCAGCGGGGAACTGGTCACACGGAGATTTGCCTGAGCGTATCCTGTGGAAACCACCAGCTGGCAGTTGCTGCGCTCTCCGCGCCAGGCTTTCAGCTCCACGGCCTCGGGGGTGATTTCTTCGTGAAAGGGGCGCGCACTGCCCAAAAAGATGCGGTTATCCGGAGAAGCGGTTATTTTCAGTTCTGTGGCTTCAGGATAGATGCCGGGGATATCGGTCACTGCGGCATCATAGGCCGGGTGTCTGTCTGCCGGGGCCTGAGCCTGGACAATCTGACCAGTTGCCAGCGCGGCACCTGCGACGAGCATCACTCTATTGCGAAGAATCATGACTTCCTTTTATCATATAGTCGGCTTGATGAAAAGCTCGAAGTGAGTTCTATCATGAGCTTGAACCGGGTGCGCCCGCTCTTTAGCAGCCGAGTTTGTTTGCTATGTTGCGAGTCCAAATAAGGGTTGAATTTGTTAATTGTTTGTGATATAAGGCGCCGCAATTTTATGGATAAAACAAAGAAAGCCGCCTTTTTTTCAGGGATTCTGCTCATCGTGCTGTTTGCATGCACGGCCACGCTTGTGGCAGGATTTGAGTGGGTGAAGATACTGAGACTGAGCCCTCTGATTGTCGGTATCATTCTGGGTATGGTGTATGCGAATACCCTCAGGAAGCAAGTGCCGACTGAGTGGAACCCTGGCATAGCATTTTGTACTCGGCAGGTGTTACGCACAGGTATCGTGTTGTATGGCTTTCAAATTACAGTGAGTGACGTGCTGGCTGTGGGCTTGCCCGCTATCGTGGTGGATGTAGTGGTGGTGAGTTTTACACTTATTCTGGGAGTGGTACTGGGACGTTTGCTGAAGATGGATTCGCAAACAGCCCTGCTTACATCCGTGGGAAGCTCGATATGCGGTGCTGCGGCCGTGCTTGGGGCCGAACCCGTGGTGAAGGGGGAGCCGTACAAGACAGCTGTGGCCGTCTCCACCGTCGTGATTTTCGGTACTGTTGCAATGTTCCTTTATCCTACGCTGTACAGGGTAGGCGTGTTTGATCTGGATGCCGGACAGATGGGCCTCTATACCGGGGGTACTCTTCATGAAGTGGCTCATGTGTACGGTGCCGGTGAGGCTATGGATGCTGCTGGACTTTCTTCGGATTCCATTAAGCGACCGGCTGTTATCGTGAAGATGGTGCGTGTGATTCTGCTGGCTCCTGTGCTAGTGGTGCTCGCTTTCATGCTGTCTCGCCAAAATACGTCCTCGGGTCAAAGCTGTAAAATCAGCATGCCCGTTTTTCCTTTCCTCTTTTTGGCAGCTATTGGCGTGAACTCGCTGGGGATTATTCCGATGTGGGCGGCTGACTCCATTCGCACTCTTTCCACCTTCATGCTTACGATGGCTATGACGGCGCTGGGTGTCGAAACGAGTTTTGACAAGTTCTGCAAGGCTGGGCCAAAGCCTTTCCTGTTGGCTTTGCTGCTGTTCTGCTGGCTGATTTTCGGTGGCTACTGGTTGGTGAAGAGTGTGACGCTATTTATTCATTAAGAGTCCTTTATAAAAGTGGTGTTGGATGTCACACGTGCCCCAATGATTTTGTAGAGAATAGTAATATCAGCAACATTTTGGAAGAAGCCCCCCCTCTGCGCAATAAATTGATATTTGTCGTTGTCGGGGCACGGGACTTCAGTCCCGAAATAACGGTGCTTCCAATCGGGACTGAAGTCCCGTGCTCCGACAGAGTTCCCCCACAAATTCCAATTTAGTGAGTTTTTAGAGTTCCTGAATTCAGAATTGCTGCTCTGCTTCATAGCGCAGGTGCTCAACGGCGGTGCGCATGGTCTCCTGCCGGGATTTTCCGGCCATGCTTGCCTGCATCATGACGCGTTGCAGGTCGGTTTCCCGGATAATCATCATCGAGATGAACACCTGCGCTTCCGGGGTGAAATACCGGCTCACCGAGGGGTATCTGGCGGCAAGCTCGTCAATCTGGGGGGCGAAACGCTCCCGGACTGCCAGGATGCTCGCCCGGTCTTCCGGAGCCTCACGGCGCAGGGTATCCACTATTGTGAGGTTGAGTCTGTTGGCCTCGGTGATGTAGGCTCTCGCCTCGCCGGTCAGAAAATCCACGGGTGTGCGCTCAACGATTTTCTGCATCATATCAAACTGCTGCTGCGGTGCAGGGTTGATGCCGCCATCGGGCAGCTCTGCATTGAGCTCCATGGAAACAGCGGTCATCAGGATGAGGTATCGGCGGATGTCCGGGGGAATTTCGTACCAGTTGATATGAACCGCCGGTGCTGGCACCGCAACGGGCTCGCCGCCTGCGGCTGAACAGGGTATGGCGAAAAGCACCAGGGCGCAGAGAATGGAAAATAATGAGAATTTCATGCGGAAACGAGTTCTTTGCCATCGGAAGGATGGTCCTTCCCCGTCCTTTCCCGGATGCGCGATTGACTATGCTGATTTCTTTTCCGCCAGCGCGAAGATGATGAAGATGGCGGCCGAGATTCCCATGACGAAGGGGTAGAAAAGGTAGGGAATGATGGAGAAGGCGGTGATACCGGCCAGGGCGGAGCCCATGAGGAGCTGGGCGCCGTAGGGCAGGATTCCCTGGATGACGCAGGAGGCGGTGTCCATGAGGCTGGCGGAGCGGGGGGCGGAGATGCCATATTTCTGCGCGACACTGCGGGCGATATTGCCGACGGCTACGATGGCTACGGTGTTGTTGGCGGTACAGAAGTTGGCAAGGGCGGTCATGAGGGTAATGCTGCATTCTGCCCCACGGCGGCCGCGGATGCAGGCGGTGAGGTGCTCGACGATGTAGGCCAGACCACCGTTGTAGCGGATGAGTTCGAGCATGCCTGCTGCCAGCAGGGTGACGATGATGAGCTCGCCCATGCCGGTCATGCCCTGACCCATGGAGCCCACCCAGTCGATGATGGAGTAACCGCCTTCAATACCGGCAACGATACCGGTGGCAACGATGCCGAGGATGAGCACTTTCATGACGTTCACGCCGCAGAGGGCGGTGATGAGCACGAGCAGGTAGGGCAGCACTTTGAGCCACTGGGTTTCCTGGGTGATTTCCACCGGGGCGAGGTTCCAGCCCAGGGCCACATAGAGCACCAACACGAGCACGGCGGCCGGGCAGACAATGGCGAAGTTGGCTTTGAACTTATCCTGCATGGCGCAGCCCTGGGTGCGGGTGGAGGCGATGGTGGTATCGGAAATGAAGGAGAGGTTGTCCCCGAAGAAGGCGCCGCCGATGACACTGCCGGCCATGATGGACAGGTCCGCCCCTGCCTTATCTGCCAGGCCCACGGCCACAGGCATGAGGGCAACGATGGTACCCACCGAGGTGCCGATGGAAAGGGAAATGATGCACGAAGCCAGGAACACGCCCGCCAGCACCATGTTGGCCGGCAGCAGGGAAAGGGTGAGGTTCACCGTGGCATCCACTGAGCCGATGTATTTGGCGGAGGCGGCAAAGGCCCCTGCGAGCACGAAAATCCACACCATCATCATGATGTTGCTGTGGGCGGCACCACGGGAAAAACGCTCGATGCGTTCGCTGAAGCGGCGAGGGCGGCACACGATGAAGGCCCAGGTGCAGGCAGCCATGAACGCAACGGTGACGGGCATCTTGTAGAAATCCCCCAGCAGGATGGAGGCACTCAGGTAGAGCACGAAGAATACTACCAGGGGGCTGAGAATCCAGAGACCTCGGCTGTGGCCCCGGAGCGGAAGCTGTGTCTGTTGTTCGTCTTTCATGGAAAATATCGTGTTAGCGCTGAGTTTAGCAATATATTGCTGCGGTGTCAAAGAAAACCGCGTGCAGCGGGTTTTATTTCCCATTGCACGCGGGTGGGGATAATGAAAGCTTGGTGAACCTTATTCAGCCCAGGTGAGTACCACCTTGCCGGACTTGCCGGAGTTCATCACCTCGAAGCCTTCCTTGAAGTCGGTGTAGTGCAGGCGGTGGGTGATGATGGGGGAAACATCCAGACCGGAGCGCAGCATGGCGTCCATCTTCTGCCAGGTGCCGAACATTTCGCGGCCGTAGATTCCCTTCATCTTGAGCCCCTTCCACACGAAGGTGTTCCAATCGATGCCGGAGCCGCCGGGCTGGATGCCGAGCAGGGAGATATTGGCCCCGTAGGCGGAGTGGGTGATGATGTCCTTCAGGCAGGCGGGGGCACCACTCATTTCAAGGCACACGCCGTAGCCCTCTGCGATTTCGAGGTCCTCGCGGGCGGCGGCGATACTGTCGCCGGAGATGACGTTCACGGTGCGGTCTGCGCCCATGATGCGGGCCAGGTTGAGCTTGTAGTCGCTCACATCGGTGATGGTTACGCTCTTGGCACCGGCTTTCTTGCAGACAGCGGCTGCCATGGAACCGATGAGGCCGGCACCGGTGATGAGCACGTCCTCACCCACGAGATCCCAGGAAAGGGCAGTGTGCGTAGCATTGCCCAGGGGGTCGAGGATGGAGGCAATCTCCATGGGCATATCCTTGTGGATGCGGATGACGTTGTTCTGCGGGATGCAGAGGTACTCCGCAAAGCAACCCTCGCGGTTCACGCCCACGCCCTTGGTGTTCGGGCAGAGGTGGAAAAGCCCCTTGCGGCAGTTGCGGCAGTGGCCGCAGACGATGTGACCCTCGCCGGACACGACATCGCCGGGCTTGTACTCGGTGACGGCAGAGCCCACGCGCTCGATGACGCCGCAGAACTCATGCCCCACATGCATGCCCACCGGAATGGTCTGCTGGGCCCAGGGATCCCAGTTCCAGATGTGCAGGTCAGTGCCGCAGATGGCGGTCTTGTAAATCTTGATGAGAACATCATTCACGCCGACTTCAGGCATCGGCACGTCTATCAGCTCCAGGCCTTTATCGGCCTTTGTTTTGACGAGGGCTTTCATTTCAGTGCGAAACTATACTCTTGCCCTGCCTTTCAGGCAAGCCAAATCTCTGTGCGTGGCACAGAAATAACGGCATATCTCTGTTGTGGCTTGTGTGGCAGGCGGCTGTCGGACTGTAATCCGTAGAAGGACTGTAAACATCACCTACTTGGAAAAGTTTCTGCGAAATTTGATGATGGGTGAGCGGAATGAGCTCAAAAATAGATACTTGAGCATCCATGAAGGACTGTCTGCCGAACAAGTAACCGAACAAGTACGGGAAACACGGATATGCTCTCGGTGCGGGGCTTGCTGCTGAAGAACAGCAGCCCGGATTGAGATGCGCAAATTGATGTTGCGGGGCAGAATTTCAGCTGACAACGACATATTGGGTTGCGCTGACTCATTCTGAACTTTACAGAGCAGGGGAAACATGCTACCTTTCGGTTTTCCCGGAATTTTATATTGAGCCATGAAAAACCTTCTTTCCATTGAAGAACTGAGCGGCGACCAGATTTGCGAGCTGCTTGCCCTGGGCCACAAGCTCAAGGCAGAGCGCGGTTGCCACACCGAGCAGCCCTTGGCCGGGCAGACCTGGGCATTGATTTTCTCCAAATCCTCCACCCGCACGCGTGTCTCCTTTGAGGTGGGGGTTTCCGAACTGGGCGGTCGCCCGATGTTCCTTTCCACCCGCGATATCCAGCTGGGCCGCGGTGAGCCTATCAAGGACACAGCGCGTGTGCTGGGTCGCATGATTCACGGCGCCATCATCCGCACCTATGACCAGCAGGATGTGGTGGATTTTGCCGAATACTCCAAGCTGCCGACCATCAACGCCCTGACTGACCAGGAGCACCCCTGCCAGATTCTGGCCGACCTGCTCACCATTGAGGAGCAGTACGGCGTGGGCTCCTGGAAGAATATGAAGATTGCTTTCCTCGGCGATGTGGATAACAACATGGGGCGCTCCTGGATGTGGGCTGCCAAGCACCTGGGCTTCACGCTGGTGCTGGCCGGGCCTGAGCAGGCTCTGCCCAAGGCCGAGACGCTCGCAGCGCTCGACTGCCCGAACATCATCTGCACCACCGATGCCGCCGAAGCCGTGCGCGATTGCATGGTGATTAACACCGATACCTGGATTTCCATGGGCCAGGAGGCAGAGAAGGGCACCAAGGAGAAGGCTTTCTTCCCCTATCAGGTGAATGCGGAGCTGCTGAAGCTGGCCGCCCCCGGCCACATCGTGCTGCACTGCCTGCCTGCCTACCGGGGCTATGAAATCACGGATGAGGTGCTGGAGTCCAATGCTCCGGTCATTTTCCGCGAAGCCGAGAACCGCCTGCACGCCCAGAAGGCCGTGCTCTACACGCTGGCAACCAGCCGCACGAAGTGATGGATTACAACGCACGAATAGAGGAACTGCTGGATGATATGTCCGTCTTCGAGGACTGGACGGAGAAATACGAGTTCATCATCTCGCTGGGGCGCCGGCTGCCTGCCATGCCCGAGCAGTTCCGCAAGAACAGTAACCTCATCAAAGGCTGCCAGAGCCGCGTGTGGGTGGGCACGGAGATGGATGACGGCAAGCTCATCATCCATGCCGATAGTGACTCGCTCATCACGAAGGGGCTTATTGCGCTCTTCATCCGCCTGCTTTCCGGGCTCACGCCGGCAGAAATCCTTGCTGCCGACCTCGGCAGACTGGATGACTGCGGGTTGAAGGAGCACCTGGCTTCCACCCGTGCCAATGCGCTCACTTCCATGGCAGCCACCATACGCAAGGCTGCCGATACCGCCGCCAAGACCTTCCTGCTGTGAAAAATCCCCTGCAGAGGCTCCTGGAGCAACGCCAGGCCAAGCTGCCGCCGGAGACGGATGCCTTCCGTGTGTCCGACGGCGCACCCTGGCCGGGGGTGTTTATTGATGCTCTGGCAGATCGTCTGCTGGTGTCGCTGCGGGATACGGCGTTGCCCCCTGTGCTGAAGGATTGCCTGAAAGCGAGCGGCCGCCCGGTATACGTGAAGCGGCTGGACAAGGATGTGAAGGAACCTCCGGTTTTCCTCTGTGGCCCGGAGGTGCCGCTGCGCTTCGTGATTCAGGAGAATGGCGTGCGCTATCTCATGGATATGGGGGCAGGGTATTCGCAGGGCATTTTTCTGGACCAGCGCGACAACCGCGCTGAGCTGCGCCGCATCTGCCGCCCCGGGATGAAGGTGCTCAACACCTTTGCCTACACTGGTGCCTTTTCCGTGTGCGCGGCTCTGGCCGGTGCGCAGACCACCACGCTGGATCTGGCCCAGCCCTGCCTGAGCTGGTGCCGGGAGAACATGGCGCTGAATGATATTGACCCGGATGACCACTATTTCTGCAAGGGGGATGCGCTGCACTGGCTGGACCGCTTTGCCCGCCAGGGGCGCCGCTTCGACATCATTGTGCTTGACCCGCCCACCTTCTCCCGCGATGAGAAAGGGCATGTGTGGCGCGTGGAAAAAGATTATGATCACCTGGTGAATCTTGCCGCAGCTTGTCTGGCTCCCGGTGGCCGCATCCTCTGCTCCACCAATTGCCGTAAATTGACCATGCCGGCGTTCCGTCGCATGGTGTCGGCGGGAATTCCCTCCGCCTCCCTCATTTCGGTGCCTATGCCCTTTGATTTTGATGGCGAAGACTACTTAAAGTGTATCTGGGCGCAAAATTGACTAAACCATGAAACCCTTTCTGCACCCGCAATATTTTGTGGGTGCTTTTTTTGTGCCACACCATATAGAGCCCTACTTGAGAATGCTTTTTTTAGGCGTAGACCCCGCTTGAATCAACAGCTTCCGGCGATATTTCCAGTCAGAAAAACTGGAAATGTTCTATAATGATGCAAACTGCTAATATATACAATATGTGGTATGGCAAAGTGTTTAAGTATTCCATATTTTGTATAAAGAAAAGTGTGCCCCCATCATTTTTTTTGCTTGCAATGGGGTATTCAGCATGGTACATTCAACCCCGTGCACCGAGCAGCAACCCGCTGGCCGGAACGCCCCGGTCTACGGGTTCTGAAAATCTAAATCTCTCACGCAACCATGCCTGAAATTATCAAACGAAACGGTAAGCGCGAACGCTTCGAGGCCTACAAGGTACAGCAGGCCATCGAGAAGGCGTTCCACGCCTCACAGGAGGAGTACAATCCTCTTGTATACGCAAATGTGCTGGATAAACTGAAGCACGAAGAATACCTGCCTGTGGAAATGGTGCAGGACCGCATCGAGAAGGAACTGATGCGCGCCGGCGCCTACGACACAGCCCGCAATTTCATCAAATACCGTTTCCTGCACAAGTTGCAGCGTGAGCAGATTGCCGGTCTGTACCAGGGAAATACCTGGGTGGATTGCAAGCAGACTATCGAAGAATACGTGGGTAACACGGACTGGCGCATCAAGGCAAACTCCAACACCACCTACTCCAACGCCGGCCTGGTGAACAACACCGCCGGTAAAGTGATTGCCAACTACTGGCTCGACCAGGTGTACACCCCGGAAGAAGGTGCCGCCCACCGCAATGGCGACTACCACATCCACGACCTCGACTGCCTCACTGGCTACTGCGCCGGCTGGAGCCTGCGCGCCCTGCTGAATGAAGGCTTCAACGGTGTGCGCAGCCGAGTGAACAGCCGCCCCCCGCGTCATTTCCGCGAGGCTCTGGGGCAGATGGCCAACTTCCTGGGCATTCTGCAGAGTGAATGGGCAGGCGCCCAGGCCTTCAGCTCCTTTGATACGTACCTTTCCCCGTATCTCTTCAAGGACCAGCTGGAGTATGACGCCGTCAAGAAAGCCCTGCGCAACTTCGTCTACAACCTGAACGTACCCAGCCGCTGGGGTCAGAGTCCGTTCACGAACGTGACCATCGACTGGACGGTGCCCCGCGACCTGCGCGAGCAGACTCCCATGTCCGGTAATCAGCACATCTTTGAAGGCGTGGAAGATGAGCAGCTTACCGCCCTGGCTCGCGAGCGTGGTGCAGAGACCCTGACCGACCTGACCTATAAGCATTTCCAGCCGGAAATGAAGATTATTCAGCGTGCGTTCTACGAGGTGCTTACCGAGGGCGACAGCACGGGCCAGCCCTTCACCTTCCCTATTCCGACGGTGAATATCACCGAGGACTTTGACTGGGACGATGAGAACGTGCCGCTGCTCTTTGAGAACGCAGCCAAGATTGGTTCCTCCTACTTCCAGAACTTCATCGGCTCCCAGTACAAGTACGACGAGAACGGCAACAAGATTATCGACGAGGAAGCCTACAAGCCGGATGCCGTGCGTTCCATGTGCTGCCGTCTGCAGCTGGATCTTCGCGAGCTGCTCAAGCGCGGCGGTGGCCTGTTCGGTTCTGCGGAAATGACTGGTTCCATCGGCGTGGTGACCATCAACATGGCCCGTCTGGGTTACCTGTACAAGGGCAACAAGAACCTGCTGTACAGCAAGCTTGGCGAACTGATGGACCTGGCCAAGGACACTCTGGAGAAGAAGCGCGTGTTCATCAACACGCTCTACGACCGCGGCCTGTATCCCTACACCAAACGCTACCTGCCGCATCTGCGCAACCATTTCTCCACCATCGGCCTGAACGGCATGAACGAAATGCTGCGCAACTTCTCCAACGACACGATGAACACGGCCGAGCCGCAGGGTATCGCCTTTGCTGAGGAAGTGCTGCACTTCATGCGCGAACGCATCCGCGGCTACCAGGAGACCACCGGTAACCTGTACAATCTGGAGGCTACCCCCGCCGAAGGTACCACCCACCGCTTTGCCCGCGAAGACCAGAAGCGTTTCCCGGATATCATCCAGAGCGGTACTCCCGGCCACCGCTACTACACGAACAGCTCGCAGCTGCCGGCCGGCTACACGCACGACCTGTTCAAGGCCCTGCAGATGCAGGACAAGTTGCAGTGCTGCTACACGGGTGGTACGGTGTTCCACATGTACATGAACGAGGCTATCTCCTCCCCGGAGGCCTGCCGCGACATCGTGCGCAAGGTGCTCACCAACTTCAAGATGCCCTACATCACGGTGACGCCGCTCTTCTCCGTGTGCGAGAAGCACGGCTACCTCCGCGGCCGACACGATTTCTGCCCGCTTTGCGACCAGGAAATCATCGACCGTGCGCGCACCGAGGAGCAGCCTGAACTGCCGCTGTTCTGATGCAGATAGGATTTAACCCGAACCAACCAATAGAAACAACGACCATGAGCGATCAGGAAGTAAAACCCGTATACAAGACCGACGAGCAGCTGCTGGCTGAGCACGCCGAGGAGCGCACCAAGTGCACCGTGTACACCCGCGTGATGGGTTACCACCGCCCGGTGGAGACCTTCAACGCCGGTAAGCAGGGTGAGTTCGAGGAGCGCGCTCACTTCGAAGAGCCCTGCGGCTGTGGCTGCGACGCCATCCTCAAGTAACTCGCTTTTGCGAACCCTCAGGTTATGCGTCACCCCGCAGATATCACCCCGCTTACCTTTCTGGATTACCCGAAAAAAGCGGCCTGTATCTTCTGGTACACCGGGTGTAATCTGCGATGCCCCTACTGCTATAATCCGGAACTTGTTCTGAGTCATGGCGGCGGGCAGGATGAGATGGCTTTCCTCCGGGAGCGCGCCGGCTTCTTAGATGCCGTAGTGCTTTCCGGAGGAGAGTCCACCCTCAACCCCGATATTGCTGAAGTCTGCCGTGAGATCAAGAAACTCGGCTACCTCATCAAGGTAGATACGAACGGCAGTAATCCCCACGTTATCCGCGCCCTGCTGGAGGAAGACCTCATCAACTACGTGGCGCTGGATAACAAGATGCCCTCCAACCGCAGCTGGCGCCTCCCCGGCGGAAGGCTGCTCTTTGAGCGATACCAGGAAACGCTCAAGACCCTGATTCTTTTCGGGGTGGAACACGAAGTCCGCACCACGGTACACCCCGATCTCCTGGATGAAGCGGATATCCTCCGCATGATTCGTGATACCCATGCCCTGGGGTACAAGGGTAACTACTATCTTCAGTTCTTCTTTGAGCCGGACAAGGGCAAGACCCTCGGCAAGCTGGAACCGCCCCGCCGGCGCTATGACCGCCGCCTGCTGGACGACATGAGCCCGTTGAAAATAGGCTACCGCAACTTCCCGGAGGAAAGATACCGGTAAATCGGGAAGCTCTGAAAACTCACCAAATGAGAATCTGTCGGGATGTACAAAGGACAAATTACAAAGGACAATTTAGGAGTTCCGCTCGCCTTAGGCTCGCCATTTTAAACGGCTGCGGCAAAGCCGCAGGGAACTTTCAAATTGTACTTTGTCCTTTGTACATTGTACTTATAAATTCCAATTTGTTGATTAATTTGAATTTTTAGAGGTATCCAAATTGGGAATGGGTGGATAATCTCTGGCCTCAGAGATCATCCACCAGCGAAGTGCTCTTGGCATAGGCGGTGGAGCGAGCCTCGAAGAAGTCGGTCTTGATGAGGTTGGCGTTGCTGAACTGGCTGACCCAGGCGCAGGCAGGGGGCTCAGTCTCGTAGCCTTCGTAAACCGGGGCGAAGCCAAGGTCCATGCAGCGGCGGTTGGCCAGGTAGCGGATGTAGTCGCGCACCATGCCGGTGGTGAGCCCGGGGATGTCATCGCCGATGACGTAGCAGCCCCAGGCAATTTCCTGCTCGGCGCCTTCACGAATCATGCTGCGGTACTCATCCACCTTTTCCGGGGTGAAGAGCTGGGGTTCCTCGCGCTGGAGCTCGCGGATGATGTTGCGGAAGAGCCAGAGGTGGGTGCTTTCATCGCGGTTGATGTAGCGGATTTCCTGCGCACTGCCGGGCATTTTATGGTTGCGGCCCAGGTTGTAGAAGAACATGAAGCCGCTGTAGAAGTACACGCCTTCCAGAATGAAGTTGGCCACCAGGGTGCGGGCAAAGTTTTCCGGCGTGCGGTTCTGCTGGAACTCGTTGTAGAGATTGCCGATAAAGGTATTGCGGCGCAGCAGGTGCTCATCGTTCCTCCACTGGTAGAGCACCTCCTGCCGCTGCTGGGGCTCGCAGATGGTATCGAGCATGTAGCTGTAGCTCTGGCTGTGCACGGCTTCCTGGAAGGCCTGGATGCAGAGGCAGAGGTTCACCTCATTGGCGGTGATGAATTCGCCCACGGAGGGGAGGTTGGCGGTCTGGATGCTGTCCAGGAAGACGAGGAAGGAGAGGATTTTATCGAAGGCACGGCGCTCAGCGGGGCTCAGGCGCGGATAGTCCTTCACATCGGCCGCGAGGTTGATTTCCTCGGGAATCCAGAAATTATTCATCGCCTGGCGGTACCACCCGCTCACCCAGGCGTATTTCATATTGTTGAAATCGTTGAGGTTGGTGGTGTTGCCGTTGATGATGCGGCGGGCGGCGGTGTCGGAGTCGCCCTGCGGGTTAAAGAGTGGTCTGCGGTTCAGCTGGCACATAATTCACATTCTTCTACTTCTAAGCTTTTGGATCGGATGTAATAGATGGTTTTCACCCCGCACTCCCAGGCGAGGATATAGAGGTTGAGTATCTGGCGGAGGGTGTATTCATGGGTAATGTAGAGGTTCATGCTCTGCGCCTGGTCGATGTGGCGCTGGCGCACCCCGGCCGCACGCACGGACCACGTCTGGTCGATGTGGTGGGCGCTCTTGTAGAGCCAGAGGGTCCGGAGGGTGAGGTCCGGCGCCACGCGGGGCATGAGCCCGCTCTTCTTTTCCTCCAGGAAGAAGAGTTTCATGACCGGGTCCACCCCGGCGGTGGTGCCGGCGATGATGCTGGTGCTGCTGGTGGGAGCCACGGCAAGCAGCCAGGCATTGCGCAGGCCGTGGGTGGCCACACGATGGCGCAGTTCCTGCCAGTGCGGGGCGGTGTAGCCGCGGCGGTCGAAATAGGCGCCGCTCTGCCACTCGCTGCCCGCGAAGGCGGCGTAGGCTCCCTTTTCGCGGGCGGTCTCGCAGCTGGCTGAGATGGCGGCGTGGTTAATCTGCTCAAAGAGCTTGTCGGCAAAGTCCAGGTGCTCCTGCGTTTCCCAGTGCAGCCCCTGTTTGGCCAGCATGTGGTGGTAGCCGCTCACCCCCAGGCCGATGGGGCGGTTCTCCCGGTTCGTGATTTCCGCATAGGGCAGGGGGTAGAAGTTCAGGTCAATCACGTTGTCCAGCGCACGCACGGCGCTGCGGGTGATTTCTGCCACCTCCTGCGGGTTGTTCACATCGATGTGGCCCAGTGAGAGACTTGCCAGGTTGCAGACCACGAAATCGCCGGGTTTCGTGGTGGTGACCACCACCGTTTCGCCATTCACATCCTTCACCTCCTGGCTGATGGATTCGATGGCGCTCATATTCTGCGCGATTTCGGTGCAGAGGTTGCTGCAGTAGATGATGCCGCGGTGCTTGTTTGGGTTGGCGCGGTTCACGAGGTCGCGGTTGAAGGCGAAGGGGGTGCCGGTTTCCACGGCGCTCTTCAGAATGAGACGGATGATATCCTTAATAGGCACCACGCGCTTGTGGATGCGGGAATCGGCCACGCAGCTGTGGTAGCGCTCCTCCCATTCCTCGCCGTAGCTGTCCTCCAGGGCGTAGCCTTTCACAGTGCGGATTTCGTGCGGGCACATGAGGTACCAGTCGCCGCCGATGTTGTCGCGCGCCTGCTGCCAGAAATAGTCCGGGTAGCACACTGCGGGGAATACATCGTGCGCTTTCAGCCGGTCATCGCCATTGTTGGTGCGCAGGGCCAGGAACTCCGGCAGGTCGCGGTGCCAGGCATCCAGATACACCGCCACGGCACCCTGGCGCACGCCCAGCTGGTCCACCGCCACGGCGGTGTCGTTGGCCAGGCGAATCCAGCGGATGACCCCGCCCGCCGCTCCGGGAAAGCCGCGGATGGCGCTGCCGCTGGCGCGTACCTTGCCGAAATAGAGACCCATGCCGCCGCCGTACTTGCTCACCTGGGCAAAGTTATCAATGCTGCGGTAGATGCCTTCCAGACTGTCCGGCACGGTATCGATGAAGCAGGAGGAAAGCTGGTGGAAGGGTTTGCGGGCATTCGCCAGGGTGGGCGTGGCCATGGTCACCTTCAGCGTGCTGAGCATGTCGTAGAAGCGCTTCACCCACTGCAGGCGTTCGCGTTGCTCCTGCATAGCCAGGTGCAGGGCAATGCCCAGGAACATTTCCTGCGGACTCTCCAGCACAGCCCCGGCGTGCGTGCGGATGAGGTAACGACCATGCAGCAGCTCCAGCCCGGAGTAGTTGAAGAGATTGTCCCGCTCAGGGCGCAGGTAGCTTTCGCATTCCTCTATTTCAGCCTTGCTGTAGTGCGCCAGGATGTAGGTGCCATACACCCCTTCCTTGGTCAGGTGCGTGAGCTTATCATGCAGACTGGTGATGCCCGCCTCCGCCTCGTGCTGCGCCAGTCGTGCTCGGAAGCGCAGCAGCCAGAAACGCGCGGCTATCATTTCCCAGTTCGGGGCGTCCCGCGTGGTAAGCTCTGCCGCCGCCTTGATAAGACTGGAGAGCGCGGTTTCCTGGCTCTGCCCGGCTTTGCTGAAGCTGCGGAATCGGGCGGTCAGCTGGGGCAGGGCGTATTCTTCTTCCGGATACTCGCGCTGGATATCGCGCAGGGTAAGTTCCAGTTCGCTGCGCTGTTCAAACAGTGCCAGCAGCTGCTCACGGGCCGAGCGGGCTCGGCTGCGTTCGTTGCGGTAGAGAATGAAGCTTTTCGCTGCTTCGTAGTGGCCTGCCACCATCAGCCCGGCCTCCACCTGGTCCTGGATGCTTTCCACCGGTATCAGTTCCTCGTTGCGGGCCAGAAGCTTCTCTTCAACGTCGGCCGACAGCCTTGTGACCTCGGCATTGCTTCCTTCCATTCCCACACTTTCAAACGCCAGTTGTATGACTCGCGCTATCTTTTCCCGACGGTATTCCTCGGCTGCTCCGTTTCTTTTCCGTATCTTCATGGCTCCACTACATCTTGTATGCGTGTCGCCAGTTTACCGCCTTATCTTGAAAAGTCAAGTAAAATGGTGGGAAAAAGTAGAATTATTTTTACAAGTATTTACCGAGCGTTGCCATAGAATGGGTTATAAATATTTAACGAGCGGGTTCTTTGCTTGCTTGTAAACGGGGGCGAAATCTGGTAAGATGCAGTGCATGCAGAACATCATCAGCACGGAGGCCCCAGTTATACAGCAGCTTACTCACGAGTGGAACGGACAGCCCGTGAACTCCCCGGTGGAATACAGCTTTACCCTGGAGGGGGAGAGCCTGGTATTCCGGGCAGCGCAGGCGGCAGCGGTATCAATTCATCCGGAGGCCGTTCCCGGTAAATTCAAGGAAGAACTCTGGATGTACGACACGGCAGAGTTCTTTGTGGCGGATGCAGAGGGCAAGAACTACATCGAGTTCAACCTCTGCCCGAATGGCGCCTGGTGGGCATGTGCATTCTGCGGCCCGCGCCAGCCTCTGGCTGGGGCAGGCGTGCCGGAAGGAGTGGAAACCACCGGCAGCGTAACGCCCGCAGGCTGGGGGTGTTCTGCCCGTCTGCCCCTGAGCTGGCTGGAATCCCTGGGAATCAATATCCGCCATTGCCGACTGGCCGCCACCTGTATTCTCAACAGCCCGGATTACCACTTCTGCACCACTTCTGATGACCAGAGCGGTGAGCCGGATTTTCACCGTCCCTGGAGCTGGGCCATAGCCAAGGTTCAATAAGATGCCCGCGCCTACATCAGTCAAGACAAATGTGATGCGGCTGCTGGAGCAGAAGAAGGTTCCGTATCAGCATTTCACCTACGAATCGGAAGGAGCTATCTCGGGTCTGGAGGTAGCAGAGCTGCTGGGGCAGAACCCTGCACAAGTATTCAAGACTCTGGTGACAACCGGCCGCAGCGGAGCACATTATGTGTTTGTGATTCCGGTGGGTGCGGGACTGGAACTCAAGAAGGCCGCCAAAGCCGTGGGCGAGAAATCACTCGAAATGCTTAAGCAGAAAGACTTGCTGCCGCTTACAGGCTATGTACACGGAGGATGCTCCCCCATCGGTATGAAAAAGCCGTTCCGCACCACAATTGATGCGAGCGCCTCCCGGTTCGATTCCCTCATCTTCTCCGGAGGCCGCATCGGCCTTCAGGTCCAGGTGGCGTTGGCTGACCTTGCCCGCATGGTGCGTTTTCAGCTGGCTGATGTGACCACGGATTTGATTCATAACTAGACTCGTTCCCATTATCTCGTCAGATGAAATGCTATCTACTCACTTTCCTGCTCATTCTGGTGACGGTGCTTCGGGGCAACGCTGCGGATTCCCTACCGGTGCTACAGCGTGATACCCTGCCGAATGAGCAGATGTGGGCGTTGGAAACAGAGCTGCTGGGACAGAGAGGCCGCAACGAAGCTGTATTGGAATGTGTTGCGGAATCGTTGCAGCGGTTGCTGCTACAGGCGGGAATGGAGCCTACGGTGGAATCCCTGGTACAGGTGCTCACCTCACCCAGCGAACCGGACACGCCCGAAGCGGCAATCAAGGAGTTTCTCATGCCGCGTTCGAAGCGCATCAGCGTGAGCCTGGATGCTTCATTCGCCGTTATAATCACCACGGTCCGCCAGGGAACCACGCTCGAAATCTTCCGGGATACAGCGCACGGACTGAGTGTGCGCCGGCTGAAGCGCTGATAACAATCTCCGAACGAGGGAGGGCACCGGAGCATCATCCCCTTGCTATGATTCCTTCCGGTATACAAGAAATATGGGTGGTGATGCTGTACTGCATCCTGAGCTGGGTGGCGTTTTCTGGCGCTCTTTATCTGGCAGATAATCTACGGCGGCCGAAAGAAGCCATGCTGGGCGGCCTGCTTACCCTGGTGCTTGCCTCTGTGCTTTCCATGCTCACCAGCTTTGCCGCAGAGCAGTTACTGACAGGTATGGCGATGAATATTTCCTTTCAGCTGGCCGGAATACTGCTCTGCTCGATGGCGGTGTCGCGCGTCATGCAGATGCTCAGCTGGCCTCGCACCTGGCTGGTGGGCCTGCTTTCGCTCATCTTTTACTCGGTGATGGGTATTTTGCTCGGTTGGGGAATTGTATTATTGGCCTGACAGGTGAGAGAAGCGTTAAATTGAAAAAGAGGAGTTGGCGATAAGTCCGCCAACTCCTCTAACATGAGGGACATACCCTCGGTTTAGTGCCGTTTGCGGCGTGCGGCCAGCAGCACAAGCGCCCCAAGACCCAGGGTTGCGGTGGCTGGTTCCGGAATGTAGGAATAGACATGGACGTAGTCAACTGTCATGGCCACGCCATCGCCGATATCACCAATATCTCCCACCCAGCTGCCGCCAAGCTGCATGTCCAGCAGGAGATAATAGGGATTATCCTCCATGTTGAATGGCCAGTTCGGGTTATTGGCTTCAGTAAGCCTGGTCATCGTGGCGTTGCCATCCATAAAGAAAGTGACGGCATCCGGTGTCCACTCCACACCATAGGTGTGGAAATCTGCCTTATCCTCGACAGAGGTGAAGTATGCGCTGCTGCCGCCGCTGGCATTAACGGTGCCGGCCGTTGTCTTGCCTCCATTGGCGTTGTTGTAATGCAGTGTCTGGTGGACGATGCCTTCGTAATTGAGATGCTCCATGATGTCGATTTCGCCCGTCTGCGGCCACGGCCCTGCCGTAGGCATCATCCAGATGGCTGGCCATGCTCCTTTGGCGCAGTCGAGCCTGGCCCGAACTTCCACATATCCATATTGGAAAGTGAAGGTCTTATTCGTGAAAATGCCGCCGCAGGCGTAGGTGTCATTCTGACCCGTCGGGTCGCTCTGGCTGGTGTAATCTCCGTATTTGCCCCAGAGGGAAACGGTGCCATCGCCATTCATGGTGACAAGTTCGTCATCCCGGGATTGGTACTTGCGCCAGTCAGAAACGCCCCAGGTGACGTAGTCTATCTTGTTCCATTTATCAGTGTCGAGAACGTTGCCGTCGAAATCGTCACTGAATACGAGTCCCCAGTCCGGGTTCTTGTCCTGCCAGCCGGTGTAGTCATCAGCCAGGGAAGAGGGAGAAACCAGAAGAGAGGCTGCCAGTGCCAGAGTAAGTGTGTGAGTTGTTTTCATGGTGGGTACGGTGCTGTTACCATAGCCTGTATATCCCTTTCTGGCCAGCGCTGCAACCTAACTTGGTAATTGTTGTATGTGTGACATCTATCACACTTTGATTAGATGGTTCGTCTTTTCAACGACACACAGCGCATGCTTCCACCGGTCTGAACACCAGATTCCTGGAGAAATGTTGCTGTCAAAATTGGTGCAAAATCCCTTTAGGCTTGTATTTCCGGGCCAATTATGGCATTATCAGCACACGGCGCGCGTGGGTGCCGGTAAGGAAGAGACGAAATCGCAACCCCTCAGAGGAGCCATGATTCGCATATACACGCAGACGGAGAATGGGATTTCCCGCACGGTGGGCCTGGAAGAGCAGGAGAACCGCCGCGGGGATGTGTTCTGGATTGACCTCCTGACGCCGAATGCAGATGAACTAAGGTATGCGGAATCGCTTTGCAGTATCGAGATGCCCACGAAGGATGAGATGCGCGAAATTGAGGCTACTTCGCGTCTGTATTGCGAAGACGGCGGCCGTTTCATGACCACCACGGTGCTTTCCCGCGTGGAGACGGATGAGCCCATCATCTCGGAAATCACCTTCATCCTGAAGAGCAAGCTGCTCATCACCATCCGCCACACGGATTCGTACTCGTTCCGCATGTTCTCGCAGCAGCTGCTGCGCATGAACCAGACGAACCGCGACCTGGTGTTCATCGGGCTTCTGGAAACGCTGGTGGACCGCCAGGCCGACGTGCTGGAACGCTTCGGCGCCGACCTTGATACTCTTTCCAAGAAAGTCTTTGGCACGCACCACACCCGCCGCAAGCAGAAGAAGGAAGACCCGGATACCGATGACTTGCGCGACGCCCTGGAAGAACTGGGGCGGGTGGGTGACCTCATCACCCGCCAGCGCGATGCCCTGGTGAACCTGCTGCGCCTCATCACCTACGCCGGTAACGAGGAAAGCTGCGTGAGCGATGATAACCTCTATATGCCGCTGCGCTCCGTTTCCCGAGACGTAAACTCCCTTTCCGAATACGCGGCCTTCCTTTCCAATAAGATTAACTTCATGCTTGATGCCGTGCTCGGACTCATCAACATTGAGCAGAACGATATCTTCAAGGTCTTCACCATCATGAGTGTGGTGTTCCTGCCTCCCACGCTGATTGCAAGTATTTTCGGCATGAACTTCAAGTTCATCCCCTTCCTGCAGACGGACTGGGGCGTGTGGGTATCGCTGGTGCTCATGGTGCTTTCCGGCGCGCTGCCCCTCATCATCTTCAAAATCAAACGCTACATCTGACCATGATTCCCATTCGCAAGGTAGTTACCCCTGACCAGGAGATTTACAAGGCTGACATCCTCATCGAAGCTCTGCCGTATCTGCAGGCATACCGCGACCAGACTATTCTTATCAAGTTCGGCGGCTCTGCCATGGATAATCCGGATCTGGTGAAGTCGCTCATGCGCGATATCGTGGTGATGGAAACCATGGGGCTGAACCCGGTGGTGGTACACGGTGGCGGCAAGGCTATCTCCAAGGCCATGGCTGATGCCGGGCTGGAAGCCCGCTTCGTGAACGGCCTGCGCGTGACCACGCCCGAGGCAATCGACATCGTGGAACGCACGCTCAGCGGCACTATCAACCCCGGGCTGGTGGAAATGATGCGCGGCCACGGCGGCAAGGCAGTGGGCATTCCCGGCACCAACGTGTTTGTGGGTGAGAAAATCATGGAGAAGGACGCCGAGGGCAACCCGGTGGATATCGGCATGGTGGGCAACGTCATCGGGTGCCAGCTCTCCCGCGTGAAGGAGGCTCTTTCCCTGCAGCTCACACCGGTGATTTCCCCGCTGGCCCGCGAGCTGGGTACCAACCATTCCCTGAATGTGAACGCCGACCTGGCCGCTGCTGCTCTGGCCCGCGAGCTCAAGCCGGTGAAGCTGGTGTACATTTCTGACGTACCCGGCCTGATGAACGACCCGGGCGACCCAAGCACCATCATCCAGAGTATCAACCGCAAGGAAGCTTTCGAACTCATCGAGCAGGGGATTATCTCCGGCGGCATGATTCCCAAGGTGAAGAGCGCGGTAGACGCACTGAACGCCGGTGTGCGCAAGGTTCACTTCATTGATGGCCGCCTGCGTCATACCCTGCTTCTGGAAATCTTCACGCCAGAGGGTATCGGCACCGAGATTGTCCGCGAACAACGCTAAAAGCCACCCCACACACACCGTGAAAACACCCGCTTCCATCGGCATACTGGCTCCCACCCGCACGGCTCCCTGCCTGCTCGCCCTGCAGCAGCTCATGGAGGCCTTCTCCGCAGCTGGGCTGAATGCCTACGAAATGGGCAAGAATACGGTGAATGACCCGGTGCTGGGCCACCCTGAGCTGATTCTCTGCCTGGGGGGCGATGGCACCATGCTTTCCGTGGCGCTGGCTGCCAGCAGCACCGGCACCATCATTGGCGGTGTCAATATGGGGCACCTCGGCTTCCTGAGTGCCTGCGGCCGCGATGAACTGGAACTGCTGGTGAGTGCTCTGGCCGAAGGAACCTACGAGGTGGACGAGCGCGCGATGCTCGAAGTCCGCAAGTTCGATGCGGTCGGAGAGGAGACAAACCGCCGTTTCTACGCTCTTAATGAGCTTTCCCTCACGCGTGCCAAGACCGGCAAGATGATTGACGTAGATGTGGAGCTGGACGGCAAGCTTCTCAACCGATACCACGCAGATGGTATTCTGGTGGCCACGCCCACCGGTTCCACAGCTTATTCCATGTCGGCAGGTGGCCCGCTCATGTGGCCCACGGCCGGAGTGACCTGCCTGACCCCCATCTGCCCGCACAGTCTCACAAGCCGCCCGATAGTGCTGCCCGATGCAGTGGAAATCACTCTGCGCCCGCGCGAGCGCCGCGGCCGTGCCGAGGAATCGCTCATTTTCTCGCTAGACGGGCGAAATATCTACCCCATCGCGCTCAATGAGACTCTGCGCGTGCGCAAAGCCCCGAACCCGCTCCGCCTGCTGAACCTGCCCGGCAGCGACTACGCCGCCCGTCTCCGAGCCAAACTGCGCTGGTGATGCCGCTCAATACTGCCTTTCTCTGCGCTTGCCTTGTGCAGGGAAACCGGTATAATGGCCACGAAACAGATTTAACCCATTAATTCATCAAATTATGCCTGACGCACGATTCCAACCGCTGCCCGGATTCCGCGATTTTGCACCGCAGGAATGCGCATTCCGTAACTACTTGTTCAACACGTGGCGGCGTGTGGCTCATCGTTATGGCTTCGTGGAATGGGAGGCCCCCACCATTGAATCCACCGAACTTTATCTCAAGAAATCCGGTGGTGAGCTGCCGACCCAGCTTTTCCGCTTCAAGGACCAGGGTGAACGCGATATTACCGTGCGCCCGGAGCTTACTGCTTCTCTGGGGCGTATCGCCGCTGCCTACCAGCGCGAGTATACCAAACCGCTCAAGTGGTTTGAAATCGGCTCCTGCTTCCGCTATGAGAAGCCGCAGAAAGGACGCCTGCGCGAGTTTGTGCAGTTCAATGCCGATATCCTGGGCGAGGCAGGCGAAGGTTCCGATGCTGAGCTGATTTCGCTGGCCATTGACTGCATGCGCGAGTTTGGTTTCACGGAAAACGACTTCGTGGTGCGTATTTCGGATCGCGAGGTGTGGCTCAAGTACGCGGCTGACAATGGCGTGACTGAGGAACGAGTGCCGGATTTCCTGGCCATCATTGACAAGTTTGAACGCGACCGGCCCGAATATTGCCAGGAGAAGCTGGATGCCTTTGGTATGAAGCGTGAGGATCTGGTGAGTTTCATTTCCAACCCGCCCGCCGGCTGCTCTCCGCGCTTTGATGCGGTGCTGGCTGAGTTGCAGGCACGTGGCCTGGATTCCTATGTGAAGCTCGACCTCTCCGTGGTGCGCGGTCTGGCATACTATACCGGGCTTGTGTTCGAGATTTTCGACAAGGGGCATACCTTGCGGGCAGTGGCAGGCGGTGGCCGATACAACGGCCTTGTATCCACTCTCTCCAATGGCGCTGTGGATATGCCCGCAACAGGCTTCGCCATGGGTGATGCTGTGATTGCCCACCTCATCGAGGCTTGCCCCGCCGCCAAGGCACTGCGCGATGCCGCCCTGAAGGCTTCCAATATTGACGTCTGCATGGTGCTTGCCGCGCAGGAGAAACGCCCGCAGATGCTGGCGCTGGCTTCCGCCCTGCGCGATGCAGGCTTGCGTGTGGACCTGCCCCTGGCACCGGCCAAGATGGGCAACCAGCTCAAGCGCGCTGAGAAGATAGGTGCCCGTTATGCCGTTATCATTGGTTCCGAGTATCCGGAACTGGAGCTCAAGAATATGAGCACCCGTGAATCGGTGCATGCATCGCCAAACGGGCTCATGGCTGAGCTCCTGGGGGATGACGAGGAGGTTTAATGTTCCCATGCTGCAGCGCATTCTTTTCCTGACGTGTGCGCTTCTGCTCCCGCAGTGTGCCCCGGCGGGAGCAGTAACCAGCATCCCTCTGAAGGATAAGGCGCGTATTCAGAAAAACGCTGAACCGGTGGTGCGGACCCAGTCTCAGCTGGATGCCGCTTTCGCCCTCTGGACAGCAAGCGCTCAGAACCCCATCAATTTCCGATTGGAAGGGGAGCTGAAGCGCAAGTGGCGCCAGCTCGTCAGCGAAACCACCTGGGGAGAATACGCACGTCGCTGCACCACGGCATACATGGAAACCGGCCAGGTATCCCTGACCTTGGAATACCGTGACTATGTGAGGCTGCGTGCCGCACTGCGAGATGCGGCTTTCCGCGCCATCCTGAGCGCAGATGAAGAACGCGTGCTGCGGGAGCTGGAACAGCGCGCGCAGAGTGTTCTGCGCGAAGGTATGAGCGATATGCAGAAAGCACAGGCCCTGCATGATTTGCTGGTGCTCTGCTCCCGGTACGATGCTGAAGGAGCCTGTGATATTGCAGATATCCTGCGCACGGGTTCCGGCAGTTGTGAGGCGTACAGTGCAACCCTCTGCGTGATGCTTGAAATTGCCGGCATACCGGCACGCATGGTTACGGGAAGTGCAGGGGGCCCCCATGCCTGGAACCTTGCGCTGATTGATGGTTCCTGGCGCCATATTGATGCAACTTGGGACGACCCGGTTGTCAGTGATGGCTCCCGGCAGTTGCTTTCCCATGCCTATTTCTGCGTTTCCGATGCAGAAATAGCCCGCACTCACCGCTGGAACCGAGCTGCTTATCCAGCAGCCGAGGGACACACTGCCGCGTTTTACCGCCAGAGTGGAACCTACTTCAGCGACTTCGCTTCTTTCTGGCGCGCGGCCATGGCTGCTTACCGTCGCGGTGAAACGAGTTTTGAAGGATATCTGGCAACTTATGGCAATCCGGCCCGATTCCAGCGCAACGTGCAGAAATTCTCATCTGCCGGGACCCCGACCAGGATGCAATGGACTGGCCCTGATACTTCAGCCGGTACCGTTATCCTGCAATTTGGTGAAAAATAACACTTTTTTCAAGAGAGAAAGACACAAAAACAGGCTGTGTCCGGATTTGTGAGCTTGCAAGCCGTGGCCCGGTATGGTAGAGTGGGAGAGCTACTATAACTATCTATGCTTGAAGCTCGCAATATCTGTTTGGAAGTCGATAATGACGGGGAGAGCCTTTTTCTGCTCAGCGATGTAAATTTCTGCATCCCCCGCGGGCATTTTACAGCTATTGTGGGTCCTTCAGGCTGTGGTAAGACCACTTTGCTCAAGGCGATTGCCGGTATCAAGGAAACGACATCCGGCACGTTTTTCTGGGAGGGGCGTGACCTTGCGGAAGACGGCGATTTTGAACCGTACGAAATTGGTTATGTTCCCCAATTCAGCATTGCCTATGAGGAACTTACTGTGGACGAGAATGTGGAGAGTTCCGCCCGGCTGCGAGTGGATGCGGATGATGATGAACTGGACGAAATCATCGATAGTGTGCTGGAGGAAACCGGGTTGAGCGAGATTGCCGACCGCCCGGTCAAACTTCTTTCCGGCGGGCAGAAACGCCGCCTGGCTCTGGCGATGGAACTGGTGAGCCGCCCTCGCATCCTGCTTTGCGATGAGGTGACCAGTGGTC
Organism: Akkermansiaceae bacterium; assembly: GCA_015062005.1. Taxonomy (GTDB): domain Bacteria; phylum Verrucomicrobiota; class Verrucomicrobiia; order Verrucomicrobiales; family Akkermansiaceae; genus Akkermansia. Next base: position 35,342 of record SUVL01000011.1, on the reverse strand, counting down.
TTGATCCGCGTTCGGAGAGAGAAATTGTGGAACTTCTGCACCAGCTGAGCATGAAGGACGGCAGAATTGTCATCTCTGTGACACACAGCCTGGCGCAGATGGAATTGTACGACAGCATCATGGTGATGGTGCGGGGTAATCTGGCCTATCACGGTTCTCCGAATCTGATGGTTCACTATTTCGGAGAAACTGATTTTGAGGAAGTCTATCCCAAGCTGGCCATGCGTGAACCCGACGAGTGGCGCCAGAGCTGGCTGAAACACCGCCGGGACTACTACCAGCGCCTGGAGAAGAAACACTTGCAGAAGTTCACAGAAGCCGGTCTGCCACCGCCCATGCCATCACCTCGGAATGATGAAGCAGACGAGGTTCCCCAGCCTTCGTTCATAAAGCAGTTCAGCACCTTGCTTAAACGCCGCTTCACTATTTTGTTCCGGGACCGCACGCAGCTCTGGCTTCAGGTGGCCATGATAGTGGTATTCCCGATTCTTGTGGCGCTCTTCTCCAGCAAGGGGCAGGAGCAGCTCTTGCAGCTCACGGATTCCATGGGCTCCGACCTTGCGGCTGAAGTGCAGGCCCAGCAAGCCCAGGCCGAGGTGCGTGCCCGCGTGGGTTCTGCTGTTTCCGGCATCATCATGTTCCAGGTGATTCTGCTGGGGCTCATGGGCTCTAATAATTCCTCGCGCGAGATTGCCGGTGAACGCCTGATTATGGAGAAGGAAAAGTTTGCCGGCACCGGGGCTGGTGCATACCTGGCATCGAAGCTGGTATTCCTGAGCGTGCTGGTCCTCATTCAGAGTTTGTGGATGTTTGCCTTCGTGCAGTATTGCTGGCCGCTGCGGGGCGATATTGTGAACCACTTTGTCTTCCTTCTGCTGGCAAATGCCGCTATGACCACCATGTGCCTGGGCATATCGGCCAATTGCAAAACCCCGGACCAGGCATCCCTGCTCAGTATTTACCTGGTGGGTTTCCAGCTGCCTCTTTCAGGCGCTGTGCTGGCCTTGCCGGAGTTTGTGGAAATGTTCACGCAACCGTTTATTTCTGCATACTGGGCGTGGAGTGGTAGTGTGAATGGCGGCCTTGATTCAGAGGTGCTCAAGGCAGTCAACAGCATTGTTCAGACTTCATTTGCACAACGCATTCCGTGCCTCGCTGTGCTGCTGTTGCATGTGCTGGTTGGTATCGGCCTTACGTATGTTGGAATCCGCCGGACTCGCTGGGAATAATGAATTGAAATACTTATACAACTGAATCACTATGGCAAGGAAAAGACGCTCTTCCAAGAATAAGAAGTCACAACTACCCCTGGTTCTGGGGGGCGGTGGTGGTGTGTTGCTGCTGGCTGTTGTGGCGGCAGTCCTCATGAAACCATCTGAAACTCCGACAGACTCAGAGGACTCCCGGTTCAATGTGGCAGATTATCGGCAGGATGCATCCCGCTTGACTGGCAATACATACCGCCTCAATGGCCGGGTTGAGAATATTGAATCTCTGGGCAACGACCGCATGGTGGCCATTTCCCTGCCGGGCAATGCTCAGGAGCGCCTGCCTCTGCTGGTGCGAAGCGGTGTGACGGGACGCGTTAACCTGACGCGTGGTGACAATTTCATCTTCCATGTGGTCTGCCGCAACGGTAAGGATGAACAGGGGCATGATGTGAAAGGTATCATGGTAGTTGAAAAGGTAGAAACGGAGTGATGATGAAAACAGTTATTTACACAAGTATTCTGCCACTGGTATGTGGGGTTGTGTGTCTGCAACCTTCATGGGCGCAGGGGCTTGGCAGACCTCAGCAGAACCAGGCAACCGAGGAAGCTGCCAAACAGGTGCAGCAGCATTCCGTCCAGATTGGCCCCCAGTTTGGTAAAGACGGCAATGCTCCTAAAATTGGGCAGTCTCACGTTGCCCCGGATAGCGGGGAGACGCCCAATCCCCAGGTGCTGGGCATGGAATTGCCCTTGCTGGATCCTTCCACGGACACCATGAGTTATAACGGGGCCAAGTTCGATGTGGGGAACAACGCACTCGTCCGCGCTCGTTTTGAGAAGTATCTGCAGCAGAACCCGGACGACAGCACGGAAGCCAAGCGCTACCGCAAGAAGCTGCGGGCGTTGATTAAGCTCACCCATAAATCATCGCGCTCCAAACGCGAGGTCGGCAGCGAGACCTTGCTCCAGATAGGGAACGGGCTCTATGAAATGAGTGATTATGAGGGTGATGGCGGTGTTTCCGCATCGTTGGCAACGGCTATCGCCAGCGCTATTGCTGTGCAATTCGCCAACCGCGACCGCAGCCGGAAAAACGCAGAGTTGCAGAAGGAAATTGACAAACTGGTGGACAAGACCAACACCTGGACAAACCGGAATACCGGCCAGGGAACCAGCTCCAAGGTGACGGTAGGCAAGAAGGATGGCGGCGGAACCAGGACGCAGACCAATACCTTTGGTATTGCCCATAATACCAAGAAAATTGCTACACTTGAGGCAGCCGGTATCAAGAATGATGCCGATAGTATTGCTGCCATGGAGCTGGCAAAAATCAATTTCCAGAGCACGATTGTCTCGCTGCTCATGCAGCGCCGCTATGATCATGCCCTGATTGGTTCATACGTGTACCGCCACGTGTTCCGCGATGGTGATACCACGCTCAAACTCGATAGCGAATCGCAGGCTGCCAAGCTCTTTGAGGGCGGCGTAGGGCTGCCGCCCACGGTGAATACCATGGCATCCGTTGCCGCCAACATGCGGCGGGAGGTAGATCAGAATATGGAGGCTGTTTCCAATATGCTTGCCCAGAACAAGCTTTCGGATGCCACCCAGAGCCTGATTCAGGCAGTTGCCGTGGGTGAGTACATGCAGAGCGTATCCACCTTCCCGGTGGAGGGGCGCCGCCGCATTGCTGAGTTCTGGTCACTGCGTCGCCGGGCTCTTACCACCCTCAATGCGCGTGATTATGGAGCACTGGAGGACATAGCCTCGAAAATGAAGGCCCTCGACCCTGATTATGATGACTCGATGCTCACCAGCTACTGCGCTGGCCGCAAGGCTCAGAGTGATTTGCACATCCGCAATGCCGCTAAGGCGCTCAAGGCTGGCGATGATGCTACCTTTAACGAGGAAATCACCAAGGCCGGCACTATCTGGCCCAAGAATCCGAATCTGGAGAAAGGCCGCCAGCAGCTTGAGGCGCTGGACAACCAGGACCCGGTGCGGGATGAATTCCGCACGCTCATCGGGCGCAAGGAATACCGCACCATCTACAACGAACAGGATAAGTTCGAGGTGGTGGCCATCGACAAGGAACTGAAAGCCCAGTACAAGGAGGCCATCACCCTTATCGGCACGATAGACGGAATGCTGGCGCAGCTTGAAGTGGCGGCCAAGCAGGACACCACCATGGGACCTTGCATGGCATACGAAATGCTGCTTCAGCGAGGCGAGGAAGATGCCCGCTACAAGGAGGACTCCAAATACCGCGATGCTCTGAACCGCTTTGCCCACGGGGCATATGAGTTTACCAAGGCTCTGGATAACGCCAGGGCCTGTGAGGAACGCCGCGAGTATGGCTCAGCCCTGTCGAATTACTTCCGCGCTCAGTGCCTCTATCCCCGCTCCACCATGGCAGGCGAAGGCGCCAAACGCGTGACAGAAATCATCCTCAAGGCCAAGTTCTGATGCCTCTCTCCGGCACTGTGGTGACTCGCTTTGCCCCCAGCCCGAGTGGCCCGCTGCATGTGGGCCACCTGCTGGCTGCCTTGCAGGCGCGCCGTCTGGCAGATGCGCACGGGGGGCATTGCTGGTTGCGGGTGGAAGACATCGACCCGCGAGCCCAGCACCCGGAGTACCTGGAGCTTATGTACGAGGACTTGTGCTGGCTGGGGCTGGAGTTTGATGGCGAGGTAATGGTGCAGACCCGCCGTTTCGGGGTATACCACGAGGTGCTGGAACAGCTCCGCGGCATGGGGCTCCTCTATCCCTGCTTCTGCACCAGGACCGAGATTAAGAACCAGGTGGCTGAGATGGGACGCGCTCCGCATGCCACACTGGGGTATCTATACCCGGGAACCTGCCGGAACCTGCCCCCGGATGTGGTGGCAGAGCGCCTGGCTGCCGGGGCACCGCATACCTGGCGGCTAAACATGCAACGAGTGCAGGAGCTCATCGGCTGCCCTACCTGGCATGATATGTTGCGCGGTACCCAGCGTTGTGTGCCGACCGCATATGGTGATGTGGTGCTGGCGCGCAAGGATTTTCCGGCCAGCTATCATCTGGCCGTGGTGGTGGATGATGCCGCCCAGGGGGTGACCCATGTTACGCGCGGTGCTGATTTGTTTGATTCAACCCACATTCACCGCGCCTTGCAGGGCGTGCTCGGGCTCCCTGTGCCGCAGTATTGCCACCACGCCCTTTTACGCGATAACGCGGGCAAACGGCTGGCCAAACGCGATGGAGCCCGCTCCATTGCATCCCTGCGCGAGGCAGGCTTTACCCCCAGCCAGGTGCTGGAATCCCTGGAATCCGCCTTGCAGCGTGGCGGTGTCTGGATGGTATAAACGGTAATCGCATTTCATGCTTTACTGGAAATCGGTGATGAAGTGCGAATAATGCTGCGTTGAAACTTGTTGGGAGCTGCCTGCAAAGGTCATCAAACGAGGAGAGTATCGAGATATGGATGATGTTGCAGACTGCTCGGTGCTGATGCCTGATATTTAAAGCACCAGTGCCATGATGAGCATGCCGGTGGTCACGCCGTAGATACTCAGGTGGTGGTGACCCCAGCGCTCGGCCATGGGCAGCAGTTCGTCAAAGGAGATGTAGACCATGATGCCGGCCACCACAGCGAAGAGCACCGCCAGCAGGGTGGGGCTCAGGAAGGGGAGTAGAATCAGCATGCCGACCAGGGCCCCCAGCGGCTCTGCCAGACCGGAGAGCGTGGCCCATCCGAAGGCTTTGCGGCGGTTGCCGGTGCCGTAGAGCAGGGGCAGCGCCACGGCGATGCCTTCCGGTATGTTGTGGATAGCCACGGCCAGGGCCACGGAGGTGGCGATGCCGGTGTTATCGAACGCAGAGGCCACAGTGGCAATGCCTTCCGGGAAGTTATGGATGGCAATGGCCAGGGTGAAAAGCAGGGCGGAGCGCCGCAGCTTGGCATTGCCGGCAAACTCGCCCGTGGCTTTCACGGCGTCCAGCCTGCCCGGGGAGGGAATTTCGTGCGGGTTCTCGTCCTCCGGAATCAGGCGGTCGATGACACAGGCCAGGGCCATGCCGCCGAAAAAGGCCAGGGTGGTCACCCATTTGGCGTTCTCTGCCAGCATTTCACTGGCGGCGGGCATGAGCTCCATAAAGGATATATACACCATGACCCCTGCGCTGGCACCCAGGGCAAAGGTGAGCATGCGCGTATCCGTGCGCTTTACGAACAGCGCCAGCGCCGCGCCTATACCCGTGCTCAGACCTGCCAGCAGGGAAAGTACCCCGCCCAGCAGCAGATTTTCCTGTACGCCCGTCAGCATGCGCGGAGTTTAGCGGTTTTCGCGCCGTTTGTCAACGATAATACCATTGCACCCCATTACACTGAGCAGACGCCAGTTGCCGGCTAGTGCCGCTTGTTGGAGCGGGGTACGACCCTGGCAGTCTTTCCTGTGCATATCTGCCCCATGAGCCAGCAGCAGAGAACCCACCCTCCATCGGCCGCATCGGGCGGCCTGCATGAGCGGGGTGGCGCCGCTGTGGTTGGGCGCATCCACCACCGCGCCGGCATCAATCAAGCATGCCGCGGCATCGGTGTCGCCCAGCCGGGCGGCGTGGTGCAGCGCAGTGTTGCCCCGCGCATCTGTGGCCAGCGGGGCACTGGTGTCCACCCCGGGCAGCGGGGCGAAGCGGACTCCGGTGCGGTATCTACGCCCGGTGCGGAAAGACGGGACTGCCAGCAGGTGCTGACGTTGCTGGGGTGTCTCTGCCGGCGTCCATTCCATCCAGTCAGCGTAGCAGAGTTCCTGCGGTGTCTTGCCATCGGCCCCGCGTGCCGAGCAGTCGCAGCCTATGCTTACAAGCAGGGTGACCACATGGGAGGTCATGTGGCGGCTGCCGCGGTACATGTGGCGGCAGGCCATGAGCAGAGGCGTGTCGCCGCTCCGGTGGCGGGCTTCCAAGGGCAGGGGAGCGTGCGCATGAATCAGCCGCAGCACATTGCTCAGCCCGTAGCGGCATGCATGCCAGAAAGCGGAATCGCCCTCGGTGTCGCAACGGTAGGGATCAGCTCCGGCTGCCAGCAACTTGCGGGCTGGTTCGGTGTGGCGCTCCTGGTAGGAGTGGCAGCCCTGCCCGCTGCGGCACAGCCAGTTGAGCGCATTCCGCCCCTTGGCATCCACCACCTGCGCATCGGCTCCGCCTTGCAGCAGAATGTCCAGCACATCGTCAGCTCCGGCGCGCGCTGCTACCATGAGCGGTGTGAGTCCGTTTTCAAAAAACGCATTCACCTCGCAGCCCATGGCCAGCAGTCGCAGCACCAGCTCGCTTTCATTGTGGCAGATTGCTGCGAAGAATTCTTTTTCAAGTGAGGTCGTATGTTGCATAACCCTTCACAGTAGCACAACCCACCCCACGATGCAAGCCGGAGTTTTTGTTAATTTTCGTTTTCTGGTATCATGGCAGGTAGTGAACGATAGATGGAGCTTCCGGCGTGGGGTATATCACGCGGCCTTCCGGTGGCAGATTTTTGCCGGTCAGGGGATTGTAGCCATGTGTCACAATGCGGGTGATGGTTCCCTTGCTATCGATGCTGAATGTGTGTGTGCTGCGGCCCTCAGTGAAGCAGTATGGGGTATCTGAGTTATTGGTATAGGTGTGGGGTGTGGGGGGCTCATCGGTTTTGTAGCTGTTCCACATGCGGCTGGTTCTGGTCAGCGTTTTTCCATCGGCCGATAATTTGTACACAAAGGTATAGAAGTGGCTTGTCCCTTTGCGGCGTTTGGGCGGCATGCAGGATTCAAAGACCAGGCAGCCGGAGGCTGCATCCCAGTAGGGAGGCCGCGCAGCTCGGTCAAAACGCGAAATGTTTTCCCCTGTGCGGGGGGCCTGATAGCCCTCCGGAAGAGGTAGGGGAGAAACTTCCCTCTGGTATTTCCAATCGGCACAGGCCGTTCCGGCCAGCAGCAGTGCGAAGGCGATAAGCGCGTGGTTCATATTTTTTCAGCTTTCAAGGCGTTGAGTTCTTCCCGCATCGCCTGGCGGCAGGCAGGGGCGCGGGAGGGAATGGAATCGCCGCGGTTGAGCATGTGAAGGGCGGAAGTGCCGGCAGAATTCGTGGCCTGCGGGTCAGCACCGGCGCGGATGAGAAGGCGTATATTCTCTTCCTGCAGGTTCATGCAGGCCAGCATGAGCGGCGTAAGTCCGTTTGCATCTCGACTGTCCACGATTACCCCGGCATGAAGCAGTTGCTTCACAGCAGCTGCATCATTGCGTTTCACCGCAGCATGCAGGGAATCCGGTGGCGTCCAACAACCTGTCAGCAGTAGGAAAAGGGGAAATATGCGCTTCATTGCGGCTAATTTACCATCCATGTCCGACCGTGGCAACATTTTTGCTCGCCACGGCGGGGGAAAAGTGGTAGAGTAGGCGGTAACCGCCATGAGTGATTCTACTTACATCTATGACAATGTTGGTGAGTACCTGAAGCTGGGTAAAACCATCTACAGCCCCACGATGTATCTGGGGCCGGGGCTTCAGCCGTACTGGATGCAGGCAGGGGCCTACACCCCCGTAGCCGATACGGCCGGGGTGCTGACCGCCGAGGACACAACCAAGCTGGTGGAGAGCTGCACCACCCCGGAGCAGCGCGCCGAGCTTGAGGAAAAGGGCACGGTGGATTTCATAGCCGATGGACCCTGCGGCAAGTACCACGCCTATATCTACGCCCAGGCCGAGGGCCCGCTGCTGATTCTGCTTTCTCTGCATGTAGATGATTTCCTGAAGCAGGGTATCGATGCCAAGTGCTCGGACCTTCATATGCCCTCTGCCAACCCGCCCTCGTGGCGCCGGTTCGGCACCCTGCAGCCCATGTGGGAGGGCGCGCCCGTGCTGACTAAGGACGACACGCTCGCCCTGGTCAACAGCTTCCTTGGCGAAAAGGAATGGAACCGCCTCAAGGAGGTGGGTGACGTGGACTTCGCCTACCAGAACGAGCTGGGCCGTTACCGCACCTCCGTGGTGTCCCAGCGCCTGGGTTACGATATCTGCTACCGCATCATCAACAGCCGCGTGTACACGATGAAGGAAATCAACCTCCCCACCGAGTATGTGGAACCGCTGACCCGCTTCACCAATGGTATCATCCTGGTGACCGGTTCCGTGGGTTCCGGTAAGTCCACCACGCTGGCTTCCATCATCGATTTCATCAACAGCGACCGCCACGACCACATCATCACGATGGAAGACCCCATCGAAACCGTGTTCGAGTGCAAGGGCTGCCATGTGAACCAGCGCGAGGTACACACGCACACCGAATCCTTCGGCCGCGCCCTGCGTGGTGCCCTGCGTGAGGACCCGGATGTCATCATGGTGGGTGAAATGCGCAACCTGGAGACCATCTCCCTGGCGCTCTCCGCTGCTGAGACCGGTCACCTGGTGCTCGGCACGCTGCACACCGGTTCCGCGGCCCGTACCATTGACCGAATTCTGGATGCCTTCCCCGTGGAGGAGCAGGACCACATCCGCGTGATGGTGTCTGAATCCCTGCGTGGCATCTTCTCCCAGCAGCTTGTGCCCAGAAAGGACGGCACCGGCCGCGTGATGGCTCTGGAGCTCCTGGTGAACAACGCCGCCGTGGCCAATGCCATCCGTGAAGGCAAGACCTTCATGATTCCCGGCTTCATCCAGACCGGTAAGAGCCAGGGTATGCGCCTCATGGACGACTCCCTGCAGCAGCTGTATCTGGACGGCATCATCGCCGGCGAGGAATGCCTTGGCCGCGCTACTGACCGCGTGATGATGGAGAAGTTCCTGAAAGAACACCCCGAGCCCGCTGCTCAGGCCTGAGTTTAACTGAACCTTTAGCCCGATTTTTCTGAAATGAACAAGATTGACGTATTTTTCCAGGCCCTGGTGGACCAGGGTGGTTCTGACCTTCACCTGTCGGAGGGTGAGCCGCCGAAGATCCGCGTGCATGGCGATGTGACCCCCATCCGTGAGGAACCCCTCACCCACGAAGAGATGGTGGAGCTCATGGAGCCCATCTGCCCGCCCAAGCTGTGGAAGGAGTACTGCGAAATCGGTGATGCTGACTTCGCATATGAAATGGACGAAACCTCCCGTTTCCGCTGCAACTACATGAAGCAGCAGCGAGGCTACTGCTGTGTGTTCCGTCTCATTCCGACCAAGATTCTCACCTTGGAGCAGCTCAACGTGCCGGAGCAGATCAAGCGCTTCGGTGAGATGCGCTCCGGTCTGGTGCTGGTGACTGGCCCCACCGGTTCCGGTAAGTCTACCACGCTGGCAGCTCTTATCGACTACATCAACACGAACTTCGCCCGCCACATCATCACCGTGGAGGAACCCATCGAGTTCGTGCACCCCAGCAAGAAGAGCATCATCACCCAGCGCGAGGTGCCGAACAACTGCCCGACCTTCGCCGATGGTCTGCGTGCTTCTCTGCGAGAGGATACTGACATCGTGCTGGTGGGTGAGATGCGCGACCTGGAAACCATCTCCCTGGCCCTCACGGCTGCTGAGACTGGTCTGCTCGTGTTCGGTACGCTGCACACCAACAACGCCCGTAAGACGGTGGACCGTATCATCGACGTGTTCCCCGCCGAGCAGCAGCCGCAGGCCCGCACCATGCTGGCCGGTTCGCTCCGTGGTGTGGTGGCTCAGCTGCTCATGAAGCGCTGCGATAAGCCCGGCCGCGTGGCGGTGAACGAAATTCTCTTCGCTACTCCTGCCGTGAGCGCCATTATCCGTGAAGGTGCCACCCAGAAGCTGGCTGATGTTATCACAGGCGGCAAGGGCATGGGCATGCAGTTCATGGACGATGCCATCTGGCAGAAGCTGCAGCAGGGGCTCGTCTCAGCTGAGGAAGCCTACATGAAGGCTATCGATAAGGCCCGTTTCAAGAATTTCCTGCCCAAGGAGCTCCAGAACATGGCCAACGCCGGCGGCGCATAATCTATTTGCAACAGAAGAACTCCACTCAGCGGACATTGGAAGAGCATCCAGTGTCCGCTGTTTGCTCCGGAAAGATGGCATCGACCTGTATCTGCCAGTGGGTAAACCTGCGTAATCCTCTTTATGTGAAATACCATAACGAGGAATGGGGAATCCCGCGCCGGGATGACGCCTATCTGTATGAGTTGCTGCTGCTGGAGATGTTTGTGGCCGGCCTTTCCTGGGAGTGCGTTCTGAACAAACGGGAGGCATTCCGCGCGGCCTTTGCTGGTTTTTATCCTTCGCGTGTGGCTGATTATGGGGAGACTGAGGTGATGCAGCTTGTGAACAATCCCGGAATCATCCGTCACCGTGGCAAGATTGAGGCTGCGGTGGTGAACAGCCGGGTCTTTTTGCAGATTCAGCAGGAATTCGGGAGCTTCGCTGACTATGTTCAGCCGTTCACCGGGAAGGACGTACTGGTGGAGCCCTACACTGCGAGGACGAGCTCTCCTGTGTCCGATGCCCTTTCCAGGGATTTGCGAAGCCGGGGGATGCGATTCATGGGAACAGTCACGGTTTATTCCTGGTTGCAGGCGGTGGGATTCATCAATGCCCATGGAGCGGAGTGTTTTATGGCTCCAGCCCAAGAGCATGCCAGCGTTTAGCCTTGCGTGCGCATGCGCGCGGGTGTAGAATGCAGGCATGTCCCGAATCGATGACCTTTTTGCTTTTCTGAGCATCCCGAGTGTCTCTGCGCAGGCGGAGCATGCGGCGGATGTGGAGCGCTGCGCTGATTACCTGGTGGATAAGCTGACCAGCATCGGCTTCTCAGCCACCAAGTACCTCACCGATATTCACCCCATTGTGGTGGCTCACAGCCCCAGGGTGGAAGGCGCCCCCACGGTGCTTATCTACGGCCACTATGATGTGATGCCCGTGGACCCCATCAGTGAGTGGAAGAGTGATCCCTTCAAACCGGAAATCCGCGATGGCCGCGTGTATGCCCGTGGTGCTTCCGATGATAAAGGCGAGATTATGGCCATGATTCTGGCGGCGCAGGAAGTGATTGCTGAGGATGGCGCCCTGCCGCTGAATGTGATTTACCTTCTGGAAGGCGAGGAGGAGCGAGGCTCCACCAGTCTGTATGAGTTCATGAAGCGCCCGGATGCCAGGGAAATGCTGGCCTGCGATGTGATTGTGGTGAGCGATACCGGCATGGCCGCGGTGGACATTCCCTCATTCTCCTATGGGCTCAAGGGCTTGTGCTGTTTCGAGCTGGAGGTTTCCGCCCCTGCCATGGATCTGCACTCCGGTATCTTCGGCGGTGCCGTGGCCAACCCCATCACCACCCTGTGCGAGATGATTGCTTCCACCCACGATGCGGATAACCATGTGAGCATTGAGGGATTCTACGACGGCGTGATGGAGATTCAGGACTGGGAGAAGGAAAGCTGGAAGCGCGTGCCCGGCATGAGCAATGCCGAACTGGCCGAGCTCACAGGTGTGCCTGAGCTGCGCACCGAAAAAGGCTTCACCGGAGCCGAGTGTGTGTATGCCCGCCCCACCTTTGAGTTGAACGGCATCTCCGGTGGCTACGAGGGCGAAGGCTCCAAGACGGTCATCCCCACCCATGCCATTGCCAAGATGAGTTGCCGCCTGGTGCCCGGCCAGGTGCCCGAGGAGGTCATGAAGAAGGTGGAAGCCCACTTCGTGAAGGTCTGCCCGCCCAGCGTGCGCATGAAGTTCACCCCGCAGCACACCGGCGAGGCCTACCTCAGCGACCCGAACTCCGCTTTCGGCATGGCTGCCCAGCAGGCTCAGGAAATGACCTTCGGCAACAAGCCCGTGCTGGTGCGCGAGGGTGGTTCCATCCCGATTATTGCAGAGGTATCCAAGGTGCTGGGGAAGGATGCCCTCTTCCTTGGCCTCGACCTGCCGGATGCCCGCATCCACTCGCCCAATGAGAATATGCGCGTGGAAATCTTCGAAAAGGGCATCGAAATGGGCAAGAATATGCTCCGTCTCATGGCTAAGGCAAAGTAAATGGACGCTGTTTCCATAACCGATGTACACAAGAGCTTCCCCGGCCACTGGGGCAGGGGAAGCGTGTATGCCGTCAAGGGAGTGAGCCTCAGCATCCCCACTGGCGGGGTGTATGGTCTCATCGGCCCCAACGGCAGCGGTAAGAGTACCGTCATGAAGATGCTGGTGGGACTCCTGGCACCGGATGCCGGCGAGTGCCGCGTGTTCGGCCAGCCCGCCACAGCTGCCACCAATCGTCGTGAGATAGGCTTCCTCCCCGAAAATCCCTATTTCTACAAGTTCCTGACTGGCGCGGAGACTGTGCGCTTCTACGGGCGTCTCTGCGGGCTTCGTGGAGCGGTGTTGAAGGAGCGTACCCGCGAACTGCTGCATCTGGTTGGGCTGGAAGAAGCCGCCGATCGCCGTCTGCGGGGCTATTCCAAGGGCATGTTGCAGCGCATCGGCCTGGCGCAGGCTCTGGTGCAGCATCCCCGCCTGCTGGTGCTGGATGAACCTACTGCCGGCGTGGATCCCATCGGCTCCCGTACTATTCGCGACATTATTCTCAATATCAAACAGCAGGGGGTTACTGTGTTTCTCTGCTCGCATCTCCTGGAGCAGGTGCAGGAAATCTGCGACCGTGTGGGGGTGCTCTACCAGGGATGCCTCATTGCCGAAGGCACCATGGATGAACTCACCCGCGATGACCGCCACAGTGAAATCACGCTCAGCAATCCCAGCCCCGAGCTCCTGCAGCAGATCCGTGAGCTGGCCGGTGATTCCTGGCAGGGGTGCCGACCCGCCCGCAATTCGCTTGAAACGGTCTTCCTGCGTGGAATTCAGGCCAGGCTGCGAGAGTCTCGAAAGCAGTGAATCAGAAATCGCGCGCAATCTTCTTTACGGCTTTACCCAGTGCGGTGGAGCCGTAAAACTTTTCCTGCACCAGGCGCGCGCAAGATATGCGGAAATCATTCATGGCACAATCCATGGCGCCCAAGTGACGGCGCAAGGCCGTATCGCTCATAGGCGGCTGTCCTTCTGCTGCCATCTGCAGGATGCGGAACTCTTTATACTGGTTCAGCAGCTGGGGGGCTGCGGCATCGGCTGCTGATTTGCAGTGAACCGCATTGAGCAGGGCACTCATGCTGTTGAGCTCCTGCACCATGCTCATTGCGTATGATTTCTGACCGTCAGCATGGTGCGCGACACGCGCGTCCATCTGGCTCATCCCGAGCAAGATTCCCAGCAGGAGGAGTGCGAGGTATCTCATGGCCGGAACTTATTCCTGGCTGCCGGGCATGGCGTTCACTACCGGTCCCAGGGCGTTCAGCAGCGCCTGCGAGCCGTAGGCTCCATTCATGCCGATGCGGATGAAGGAATTCATGAAAGAAGAGACAACCTGCTGCACTTCTGCCACGTTGATGCCGTTTCGAACCATGCTTTCAACTTCTGCTGAGGGACGCGGCATAGCCTCGGCCTTCTTCTGCAATTCCACCATTCGAGCCGTAATGCTACCCACCTGGGCGGCGGCGGCATCGGCACTGGCCTGGTCCTTCACTCCTTCCAGAATGACGGTCAGTTCCTTTACTACAGAAAGCACATCATGGGCCGTCTTTACATATTCAGTTGCAGAGGGGGCAGCGGCGACAGCAGCAGGAGAGTTGGCGCCAAGCGAGATATCGGCCATCGCCATCGGCGCTGCCACAATACAAAGAGCGGTGAGAAACTGGGCTTTCATGCGTAATGCTGATTCGTGTGCCTTCCATGTTACCCGCTGAATTTTCCGTTGTCAATCATCTTCTGCGTCGCAAGCGCTTACAATTTTTCGCGTTTAGCTGAACCGATGCCATTACCGGCTGGTGATCGTGTGGTTGCCCGGTCCGTCAGCGCGTCCGCCGGGGAAGCAGGAGCATGATGAGCTGCATAATCCATCCGTAGGGCGGGAACAGGAACATGAGTCCGAAGATGAGCAGCTTGGGGTACAGCGCAAAGCCGATATCATTCAGCCGCCGCCAGATTGCGCCCAGAAAGAATGAAATGAGCAGCAGGTGTACCAGTGCAGAACCTGCAATGCTCCCGGCAATGCCGGCATTCCCGACCTCGGTTCCGAAAACCAGATAACCAATGCCGCCACCAGCCAGCGCAAACCAGATTTTCGGCAGCAGGTAAACCCAGAGCCAGTATATGAGGAAATCGCGCCGGCTGAGTCTGCCGTGGAAATTGTAGAGTCTGGCGAGGGGATTTTTCATTTATACGATGAGCATGCAGTCGCCGTAGGAGAAGAAGCGGTAGCGCTGCTCCACGGCCTGGCGGTAGGCTTCCATGATGAGTTCCTTGCCGGCAAAGGCACACACCAGCATGATGAGGGTGCTCTGCGGCAGGTGGAAGTTGGTAAGCAGGGCCCCTACGGTCTTGAACTCGTAGCCTGGGTAGATGAAGATATCCGTATCGCCGCTGGTGGCGGGCAGGGGGGTACCGTGGCGCGTGGCCAGTGTTTCCAGCACGCGCACGCTGGTGGTGCCCACGGCCACCACACGCTTGGCCTTGGCAATGGCATCTGCTGTTTCCTGTGGCATCACGAAGCTCTCGCGGTGCATGTGGTGGTCGGCCACATTCTCCACCTTCACCGGGCGGAAGGTGCCCACGCCCACGTGCAGGGTCACGAAGCTGTGCGGTAGCTTTCCGAGAATCTCCGGGGTGAAGTGCAGCCCTGCCGTGGGGGCGGCAATGGCGCCCTCATGCTCGGCGTAGACGGTCTGGTAGCGTTCCTTGTCCGCAGGTTCGCTTTCGCGGTTCATGTAGTGCGGCAGCGCCAGACGGCCGTATATCTCCGGGTCCACAAACTTATCCCAGCGGATGTAGCGGTAGCCCTCGTCATCGATACTTTCGACAGTGCCGGTGGCATCGCCCACCTGCACGGTGCGGCCCACCTTCATCTTCTTGCCGGGACGCACCAGGCACTTCCAGACCAGTTCCTGGGCCAGCCCGGCGCGCACGAGTTCGATGCCACCATCGTTGCTGAAGTAGCGGGCGGGCACCACCTTGGTGTTGTTCAGCACAAAGTGGTCACCGGGCTGCACGTATTCCAGAATATCGTGGAAATGGCGGTGCTCGATGAGCCCGGTATCGCGGTGCACGACCAGCATGCGGCTCGCGGCGCGGTCCGGCAGCGGGCGATCGGCAATCAGCTCTTCAGGCAGGTGGTAATCGAAATCGATGGTACGCATGGGCGGCCTGGCAGGAATCAGCAGGGGAAGATTTCGATGCGGCGCAGCACTTCATCGCGGCCGAGGGTCTGCATGACCACATCGATACCGGGGCCGGCGTGGCAGCCGGTCAGAGCCATGCGCAGGGGGAACATCATGGCACCCACCTTCACACCATTGGCCTTGGCCAGCGGCTTCACAATCTGGAAGGCAGCCTCACCGCTCCATTCCTCGATGCCTTTGGCAGCCTCCACAAAGAGGTTCAGCATCTCGCGGGCGTTCTCCTGCAGCTTGGCCATGGATTCAGCCTCGTATTCGAGCGTCTGCACCCACTTCACCCAGGCGGGAGTCTCGCTGAGCAGCTGCACCTTGGTCTGCACGGCGGGCAGCAGCTCGCGCAGCTGGGCGGTGTCCTCCAGCCCAGCCTTGGTGCAGAAGGGCATGGCGAGCTCCACGAACTTTCCGGGTTCCAGGCGCATGATGTGCTGCTGGTTCATCCACTTGCACTTGGTGATATCGAACTTGGCGGCAGCTCGGTTCACATTCTCCAGGGAGAAAAGGTTGATGAGCTCGTCCTTGGTGAAGACCTCGTCATCGCTCTTGGGGCTCCAGCCAAGCAGGGCAATGAAGTTCACCACGGCATCCGGCAGGAAGCCTTCCTCCGGGTAGTTGCCGAGCTGGGCGCCTACATCGCGTTTGCTCATCTTGGAACCGTCCGGGTTCTGGATGAGCGGGATGTGGGCATACACAGGCGGCTCCACGCCGAAGGCGTCGAAGAGCTGCAGGTGCTTGAAGGTGTTCATGATGTGGTCCTCGCCGCGGATGACGTGGGTAATCTTCATCTCGATATCGTCCACCACGTTCACCAGGTGGAAGATGTAGGAACCATCCGTGCGCTTCACCACCATGTCCGGGGTGTTGTCCACGTTGTTATAGTCCACGGAAATATCGCCGCAGACCATGTCGTGCAGGGTCATCACGCCCTCGCGCTTGAAGCGGAAGCGCCACACCGTGCCTTCGCTGGTGCCGGGGATTTCATCGCCGTTCTTGTCGCGCTTGTTGGGGGCGGGGCATTCGTACACGCGGCCCATCTCCACAAGCTTCTGGAAATATCGGTCGTAGATATCCTTGCGCTGGCTCTGGAAATAAGGGGCGTAGTCGCCACCCTTGCCTTCGCCTTCATCCCAGTCGAGACCCAGCCAGCTCATGCCGGTGAAGATAGCCTTCATGGCGTCTTCCACGTGGCGTTCCTGGTCGGTGTCTTCGATGCGGAGCACGAAGGTGCCACCCATCTTGCGGGTGAAAAGGTAGTTGAACAGAGCGGTACGGGCACCACCGATGTGCAGATAGCCGGTGGGCGAAGGGGCAAAGCGTGTGCGTACGTGCGTTGACATGCGCGCCTTATACACCGAATCACCCGAATTTTCAAGTCCAATCGACCACAATGACGGCAATATGCAGTTTGAATTACGAATTGGGAACCTCTAAAAACTCAAAACTAACCAACAAATTGGAATCTGTCGGGATGTACAAAGGACAAATTACAAAGGACAATTTAGGAGTTCCGCTCGCCTTAGGCTCGCCATTTTAAACGGCTGCGGCAAAGCCGCAGGGAACTTTCAAATTGTCCTTTGTCCTTTGTACATTGTACTTTCAAACATCAATTTATTGCGCCCGGAATCGCAGGATGCACCAGATGACCAGGCAGGGAATGGTTACGAAAAGAAGGTTGACGGAATAGCTGCTCCCATAGAAAAACAGCAGGGCTGTGCCGATGAGCAGGGTGGAAAGCAGACTGCGGATGCGGTGGTGAATGGGGCGGTTCTTCCATTTCCGCCAGAAGGCACGCCGGCTCAGCACGGCAGTCCAGAGCGACATGAGCGCCGATGCAAAACAGAAGATGCCGCCGAAGATACTGCGTTCCTCGTCATGAAACAACTGGACGACAGCCATTGCGGTCTGGATAAGTGAGTTGAGGGTGAACTCCAGGCATATCAGCGCATAGCCTGCGAGGCATAGCCAGCGAGGGCATCCATCTTCGAGCAGGAGCAGTGTTTCCCGCACTCCCTGGCGGTTGAAGATATAGGCCGGCAACAGGCAGAAAAAGGCAATGGCGAAGACCGGAATCGTAACTGCAGATAACAGGAAAAGTATCATAGCTCAGGCTGAATAGAGGACAGCGGGAATCAAAGCGAGGAAATAGAGAATCAGCAGGATGAAATCCGCCTCCTTGCGTGCATAGGCATAGCCGATGCCCAGCGGCAGCAGCGCCGGCAGACTCATGGGCAGAAGGATGAGCGCATAGCTTTCGTGCCCGCAGATTGCGTGCCACCCCACGCTGAGGGGGTACCAGAGCGCAAGCCCCGCCAGCAGCACCAGAAAGGAGGATTTCTTTCTGACTGCCGCCAGCAGAAGAATGGCGAACAGGACAGCGCACCAGGGGTACAGTTGCTTCAGCTCAGCGATACCCTCCGGGTGACAGGACTCCTCAGGCGATGCCACCAGGAGCCATGCCCCGGTGATTGCCGGAATTGCCACGGTGATGCCACTGAACCACTTCATGCCTTATTCCACAGGCTGGAGCTCGAAATCGCTGCCGGAGTGGCGGATGTTGTAGGGAACACCGCCCTTGATGG
Source organism: Akkermansiaceae bacterium (assembly GCA_015062005.1). GTDB lineage: Bacteria > Verrucomicrobiota > Verrucomicrobiia > Verrucomicrobiales > Akkermansiaceae > Akkermansia. The sequence continues at coordinate 17,333 of SUVL01000011.1, read as the reverse complement.
CGGGGTAGATATCGTTTCGTTCGATGGTGTTTCCGGAGAAGGTGACATCATCTGCCGAGATGGCAGAGAGCAGGGGGACACGGTGGGTGATGAACTCATTATCCACGATGCGGACGTTGGTATGATAGCGCTGCTTCTGATTGCCGGGTTGGCGCACCTCCGGGCAGATGGAGATGAGGGCATCGGTGAACTGGTAGAGTGCGGTGAGCCCGTGGCGGAAGGTATTGCCCTTGATAAGAACATCCTTGCAGGCGCCGCTTTCGTACCAGCCCTGTGCATCACCGGCCAGGAGAATGGCCGAGCCGTGGGTGTGGTCGAAGTGGTTGCCGATGACCCGCACAGGCTCCGGCGTGGTGAACAGGGCACCACGGGCGCGGTTGTGGCGGATGAGGTTATGGCTGAAATCCACGCTGGGGTGCCAGTCGGCATTTTCAATGGCATCCCCCTCACCGATGCCGTCGGGCAGGTCCTCCGCGAGCGTCACGCGCACGTGGCGCGGGTCGATGATTTCCACGGAATCAACCTCAATCTGCTTTTCGTCCACTTCCAGGGTCGGGCCGTGGATGAAGTTCAGCTTTTCACCTGGTGCCATCACCTCGAAGCCGTAGGCCTGGCCGTGCATATAGCGGGCAATGAAGGTGCGGGGATTCTGCACCTTGGTAATGCCCAGGCAGGTGGCGTGCACGTTGATGGCGTCGTCCATCATGGCCTCGTAGGTGGCCCCCTGCACGCTGATGTGGCCGCGGCAGTTGGAGAAGTGGGTGGCATCGGCCGCTGTGGTGTGCATGCGGCCAGCTGCGCGCAGGCAACCGCCGCCGCGGATGGTGATATTCTCGCTGCGCTGGGCAATGAGGGCCATACCCTGGCTGTCGTGGAAGACCACGTTGTTCAGCGTGGTATCCTTGGCGCGGTAAAGCAGCATGCCGGGATGCGGGCGGAAGTAGCTGCGCAGCACCAGAGTCTGCCCGACGGAAAGCCCCTTGGCCGCAGCATCCTCTGCGAACCTCACCCGGTTGCCGGTGAGTTTCTCAGCCTTGGCATACCAGGCCATGTCGCCACTGCGGCCAGTGGGCACCATGCGGCCATCCTGCTCGAAGGCGAGAATGCAGTGAATGTTATCCTTGCGGCCATTATTGGTAAGGAGGAACTTGCCGTTTTCCACAGTGTAGCGGCTGGCCTGGCTCATCTGCAGCGTGGTGTGCCCATCCTTCATTTCGATGATGCGACCTTCGGCAGAAAATGGCTCGGCAAAGTCGATGCTGATGTCATTCACGGTGACATGCTCGCTATCCATGAGGACGACCGGCAGCATCATGCCGTGGAAGATGAACTTTGCGCCATTTCCGCAGATTTCCACATTCTTCAGACCCACCAGCGGCAGGGCTACCGGATGCACCGCCTGCTGGTCGTGGTTGGAGATGAACATCTGCATGGGCTGGGCACTGCTCCGGTGGAAATGGTATTCACCGGGTGCAAAGTTGATGCGGCTCGCGCCCTTGGCTCGTGCATCATTTATCAGCAGCCGCACTGCCGCGCCGCAGTCCTTGCCGCCGGGGTGTACGCCGTAGTCCGATGCGTTCAGTTCCATGGCACAGATGGGAGCAAGCGCCACAGTGGAGACTATGGCGCTTGTCACAAAAAGAGGCTTGGCAGGAATCATCATGTCAGATGCAGGTAACACCTTGATTCTTCAATTCCTCAAGTGAAATTCCTGACAGGTAGTCTTTGATGGCATTGTGCAGCCCCACCCATACCGGAACGGTGAGGCACTTATCATGCAGGGGACATTCGTTTTCATCCATGGAAAGGCAGTGCACCGGAGCCAGACCTCCTTCCGCGGTGCTGAGTATCTCATACAACGGATAGTCCGCAGGCTTGCGTGTGAGCATGTAGCCACCGGCCTTACCGCGAAGACTCTGTACCAGATTGTCGCGCAGAAGCAGGGCCATGATGCTTTCCATGTACTTGGGCGTGATATTCTGACGCTCGGAAATTTCGCGCAGAGCCACGGGGCCCTCTTCTCCGTTCTGAGCCAGATCCAGCATTATGCGAAGGGCGTAACGACCCTTTGTAGATATCCTCATCATAAGACGTGCTGTTATTCTATAATAACAGCACGTCTCGCGTCAAGGGAAAAGATACCCTTTCTGTAGGAAAATGTGTGTTATCAGGCAAAAGCCTCTTCAAACCGGCTTAGCATATCGCGCAGAATGGCATCCGAATTGAGCTTGGCTTCCACAGTGCGCAGAGCATGGAGTACGGTAGAGTGATCGCGCCCGAAGGCTGCGCCGATATCCTGGAGAGAGCTTGAGGTGTGGCGGCGGGCCAGGAACATGGCCACCTGGCGGGGATGCGCCAGAGAAGCGAGACGGCGGCGGCTGTCCAGGTCCTCCACGCGAAGGCCGAATTCATTGGCAACGCGCTGTTTGATGTCCGCGATGCTGACCCCGGACGTGGTCTGCTGGGTCATGAGGTCTGCCAGATTATTGCGCAGGAAGGCGATAGAGGGACAGCCGTTGCTGAACGAAGCAATAGTGCTGGCGCGCACGAGAGCTCCTTCGAGGGCGCGTACCGACTGCGTGATATTACGGGCCAGGAACTCGATGACGTCATCACTGAGCAGGTTGGTCTTCCAGCGCTGCATCTTCTGGCGGAGAATCGCCATGCGCATTTCATAACAGGGAGCGGTGAGTTCCACTGTCATGCCCTGGGAGAAGCGGGTCTTGAGACGGTCATCCATCTTCGTAATGCGCGCTGCAGGGCAGTCAGCGGAGAGCACAATCTGCTTGCCACTTTCGAAGAGGGCGTTGAAGGTGTGGAAGAATTCCTCCTGGGTCTTTTCCGCGCGGGCCATGAACTGCACATCGTCGATGAGCAGTACATCCACCTTGCGGAACTTCTTACGGAAGACCTCCAGGGCATCGCCGCGCTTGCGGATGGCCTCAATGTAGGAGTTGGTGAACTGCTCGCTGGTGACATACAGCACGTTCACATCCTCCCGGCGTGTGCGCAGCGCATTACCGATAGCGTGCAGAAGGTGTGTTTTGCCCATGCCCGAGTTGCCATAGATGAACAGCGGATTGAAAAGTCGCTCCGGGCTGTTCACCAGCGCCTGTGCTGCGGCAAAGGCCAGCTGGTTGTTGGAGCCTACGACATAGTTCTCGAACGTGTAATCCGCGTTCAACTGTGTCTGCATTTTGCTGCTCCGGGATGATTTAGAGGCACGGCGCGCCGTGGCTGCCGCAGCCGTTACTTTCTTTTCTTCTGTACTGGGGGCAGGTGTGTCGGGCTCTGTCTGCAATTCGGTCACCGTGCCCGCTTCCACAAAATCCAATTCGCGGGCTCCCTTCAGTACTCGTGATGCAGACAGGGCTATGCTGTCGCTGTAATTCATCTCCAGCCAGATGAAAGGCATATCCGACGGATACTCTATGATGAGCTTCGTGCCGGTATCCTCCATCAGGCGCAGTTTGGAAACAAAATCGCTAGCATATCCTCCCGCCTGACCCAGGGTGCGCATATCCTCCATGATTTGCGCCCACAAGGTCTCAGTCTCCTGTTGCTTTCTCTCCATCGTTTTTGTTTCCGTCTCGTTCCGTAGGTTTCAGTTTTTCCCTCCGCCGGGGGAGGGCGGGGTGAAATATGCCACGACCTCCCGTTCAGAAAAAGATTTTTTTCCGCATGCGGTCATCCTTTTCATGTGGAATGCTGTGTTCCATGCGCGTTCCACGGGGTAAATTTTTTTTTGTCTACCACTGCCAGTTTGATTAACTTTTCTTGATATTTGTGCGATACTTGAATTTGCTTTTCAGGATGGCTGTAGAACGCAGGTGTCTAAATGTTGTAAATAAAGCAAATGCAATCGGTTACAAATAATTAAAATATTTTTCAAGAAGCTTGGATAACGCTCTTACAGGGGGGCTTTAGGGGCTAGGAACAAGGCGCTTACGAGCAAAAATGTTGCCATCCGGAGCGCAGTTGACCGCCTGGATGGGAGGTCAATTTTCCGATGTTACGCAAGTTCGTTGCAAACGTGGACCTTGTGAGCTTTTGCGCAGCTGCTGGAGAGAGCGCAAGAAGCAATTCATAGTCCTCTCCGTGTGAAACAGCGTCGGAAATCGAAAAACCGGGGCGGCAGGGAAGCGATGCTTCGTCTATTTCAAAGCCGCAGCCGGATGCTGCCGCAAGACGCGGCAAATCGGTGCCGAGGCCATCGGATAAGTCCATCATCGCAGAAGGGCGGATACCGGCCTTAATGAGGTCCCTGGCGAGTTTTACGCGTGGTTCGAAGTCAAGATGCCACTCCGAAGGGAAAGAGCCGCCCAGGACGCCTGAAACGAACAGGAGGTCACCCGGGGCACCACCTGAACGCAGGACAGCCTGGCCATGTTCGACTTTGCCGGTGAGGGCCACATTGATGACCAGTCCGTCAAACGGCAGGCCGGAGGTTTCGCCGCCGGCCAGGGAAATATCAAATTCCCGGGCCAGGGAGTTCAGCCCCCGGTAAATACCTTCGAGAAGTTCAACTGGTCTGGAAGGGTGGCAGAGAATGGTAATGAGGGCGTGCTCAGGTATACCGCCCATGGCAGCTATATCAGAAACCGCACGGGCGAGCGCCTTCCTGCCTATGCGTTCGGGCTTCGTATCAGGGGTGAAGTGCAGATTTTCCACCACCACATCAGTCTTGAGCAGGGAATCCCAGTTCTCATCGCGAGATACCACCGCACAGTCATCTCCTGGGCCGGTGATGAGCCCGCTATTGCCAGGCATATTCTGCAGAATGCGCTCTAAAATGGCATTTTCGCCCAATTCCGAAAGAGTTGCGGTCATAATGATGCGCTATAGAGAAGAATAAACAGACAATTAAGAGCGTTGAACAGCATGTGCAGGATGACAGGCACCCACAGCGTACGGGACTTCTCATACATATAGCACTGCACAAGTCCGAAGATGGCCAGCGGAACGAAGTGGGCCAGGGAGGTGTGAACAGCACTGAAAAGGAATGCAGAGCCTACGCCGGCCCATACAGGGCTGCTTTTCTGCTTCAGAATATTGTACACGAACCCGCGGAAACAGCATTCCTCAGTAACAGGGGCAATGATAACAGCCATGACAAGCATGATAATCTGCGCCGGTACTGAGCCTTTGGCAAGCTCGGTAACGACATCCTGTTGCACCGGGCAGTCTGTCCACTCTATCAGATAGTTGGTGAATCCTGTCCATTCAATCAACATGGCCGGCACAAATAGTGCCAGCAGCCCGAAAAACAACCAGCACAACTTCCGAAGCAGAGGAACGGGCGGCAAGTTCCGACCAGGCAGCGTGAAATAGATGATGAGGAAGGGCAGGTACAACGCTGTCTGAACGATAGCATTGGAGATGAGGCTGAGGGTATCCGGTTCTGTTTCTTCGGGTGTGCCCATGCACTGCGCCGCCGCAGCAGCTCCGAAAGTCAGCACGAAAAAGACCGTGTAGAACGTTGCAAAGAAATCCGGAAACTTGCTGCCGGGAAATAAAGGGACAGGTGGTAGCCCGCCATCTTTTTTCCGGAGCAGGTGGCCGGTGATGCCCAAAGCCATGCAGAAAGTAAAGCTGCCGGCCAGTAGCGCGAGATTGATCTGGGTGTGGAGGGGCATATGATTGAATCAGGGTAACGAGCAGGCCACGGCTCCGCAGTAGCCGGGCATAGGCGTGAACAGGCAGACTTGCGGAGCGGAGTCAAAGACGCACTGGATGCGGCCGTGGCGGTAAAGGAAGGGATAATGGCGGGCATTCCACATGGTGTCGCCAGCATGTTTTACCAGAGCTTCCGCCGCGCACCAGCAGGGAAAGAAATCCTCCTGCGTGCAGCCGCGGGCACAAAACTGCTCGAACTGCTCCGGTGCCATGAAACGTGCTGCCAGAGCCTTGAAGTTGCGTTCTCGAATTCGTTCGACATCTACCCCGATGGGGCGGTGGTGAAACGCAAGACAGAGGCAATCGCCCGAATGACTGATATTAAAGTGTTGGAGCAAGCATTCGGGTTTGCCGTGAGGTCCGTACTCGAAGTGTATATCCTGAGCAGCTACGGAGGTGCGGCGGGCGAGTTCTTTTCTCAGCAAGGTGCGGATGAGCGCATAACGGGGGCCGCGGCGTTCGGCCTCCTTCTGCTCATCTGGCAGCAGGATACTGAAATCAGCAGCTTCCGCAGATAGATCTGCGAGATTGTATACCAGATAATCCATTATATAGTAATAATGCGCACGGTGTTCGATTCTGTATCATACACCCCGATGGTGGGTGTGCCTTGCCTGCCATAAACTTCACCAGGATTCGCCATGAGTGTATTTCCTGTATTCATCATCTCCGGCACATGGGTGTGACCAAAGAAAACAGCATCGTACCCCCCGCTTTCGGCAGCCTTTGCGGCTGTCCATGGAAAATGAGTGAAGAAGAGGTGGCGCCCACCCAGCACCAAATCGGCGCAGTCGCCATGCAGCGTGGTGCTGTGCCATTGCTGAGCTGCGCGTTGGAAGGCAGCCCGTTCATATTCATTATTTCCGAAAACCAGGTCAATGGCGTAAGGCCACTCCTCCCGCAGGGTCCGGAATGTTGATATGCGAGCCATATCACCCATGTAGAGCAGGTGGGTACACCCCTGCTCACGCGCTGCAAGCAAAGCTTGCAGCAGGTGGGTTACATGGTCATGTATATCGGAGAGAAGGGCTACACGCATGATGGCAGGATATTATTTCTTCATGATGAATACAGGAGAAAGTTTCATCGGTTCCTGAAGCTGCTCACCCCAGGCGGTTGCGGTAATGGCGGTATGGGAAAGGTACCAGATGAGTTTTCCGGCTTTCACGTCTTCAAAGAGGACAGCTTCGCCGTTCGCATCAATATAACCGCAGAAACGGGGTGACACGTTCATGAGTTCGCCCAGATTTTTGCGGAGTTCACCGGCAAAGTCCACTTTGCGGTGTTTTCTGAACCACCGGGCAAATTGTTTTTCCGCCTCGGCATGGTGAGGCGTTCTCTGCAACCAGCAGTTGCCATCGAGTTTAACCTGGCAGGCTCGTCTCAACTGTTCAAAACTTTCGACAGCACGGCGCATTTCGGGCGCATAGCGCAGCCCGCTGAGCATAGCGTGTGAAAAACCGTTATTCACCTGTAGCAGATAATGAAAAACATAAGCCTTGGCCAGTGGCGGTACGTCCGGGTGTTCATGCTGCATCAGCCTGGTGATTACCCCCGGCAGGTTGGCAACGCTGGCAAAGCCAGTCTTGTTATCTAAGCCAAGCGCATGAACCAAGGGGCGCGGATCAAGGGGCCGACTTACCACAGAATGCGGGTTCTGCCATTCTATGGATTTGTTATCGGTGACATCACGCGCCGGGTCGAGGGCGGAACGCTTGAAACAGGCCCTGCCATATCGGAGCTGTGGAAGCTCTTCTGAGTACGCACACAAATTATCTGCCACATTGGTCAGCTCATACAAGCGAGTGCGGAGGGCAGAGTTGGTCAGTAATTCATCGAGCAAGTGCAGTTGTTCTGCGGATGCCGGGAAATTGCGGGAGAAACTAGGTTTGCCATCGATGAGGCTTTCCCGGGCATTCTGCAACAGCCCCGCCGGCAGGTTCTGGCCGTGCTCCTGCATCATGCCCCGCACGCTGGCAACAGTGGGCATATGCCGCACTACCTCCAGCATCTCAATATAGGGAAGATAGTGCTGCGGAGCGTGGCTGCTCAGCATCTTCTGGTAATGCTCGTAATCATGGGCTGAAGGCAGGAGTTGCAGCATTTGGTGAATCCCATTGATTTCTGCCAGAATCTGCTTACAATCTGCCATTTCTTTCCTGACTTCTTCAATGATACTCTCGGGGAGTTCCAGCGCTGCGGCAGCATCGTCGTAAATATTGATGCGCTGTTGCAATTGTTTTACCCGGGCCTGGAGCAGGGGGACATCCAGCGCCGGATTCCCTTGCACGCCCTGCCATTCGGGGATGGGCGACATCAGTTCTTCCACCAGCGAAAGACGCTGCTGATTGAGTTCGGCCTGTTCTTTACGGCAAAGTGCAGCCCAGCGCTGGTGCAATTCACCAGCATCGGGTCCTAATTCCTTTAACCTTCTTTCGATGAGGGCTCTCCGCCTCACGCCCTGACCCACCACGCTTTGTTTCCCGGATTCTATGGTCTTCAGAATGGCATCCACCTCGCGGGCGTGCTGGGCAGATAGTTGAATAAGGCGTTTCAGCCTTTCAGATTGCTCTCCTATGCGCCGGTTAAGCGTTCTGTTTAATCCGGTATCATGCACCTTCAGTAGTTGCATCGCCTCAGCCCGCCTTACTCCGGAATCTGCGGCTTTTTCCAGAACTTGTGCTGCCGTTTCTGCCCGATTCCAGAGAAAATAACAAGCGCCAGCCAGCACTGCCGACAGGAAGAGGGAGACGGCAACGGCCGCGGACACCTTCCCCAGCGGCTTGCGGCGCCGCTGTAATTCCCGGATGATAGCCGCTCTGAGCTGCCCCAAGGTTTTCCTGTCCATTTGAGAGAGCATGTGCCCCAACGCTTTTTCCAGAAAGCAGGTGCGGTGCCGCAGGCGTTTGAGAGCCGAACGGCGCATCTGCCCCAGGTCCTGGGGATTCCTCAGGAAATCGGAGATGATGGCTTGCAATTCCGTGTAGTCTCGTTCTTCAAAACTGAACGGCTTGCCTCTCAGATAGCGGGATAATTCGTCTCTGGCTTTCTCATGTTTCGGATTAAGGCGAATCGCTTCTTCCAGTATACTGGCGGCCTCCCTGCGGCGACCGGCACGAGCCAGTTGCCTCAGTTTCTGTAGGACCGGGTCTGCTTTTCTTCGTGCCATGTATTATTTGCTTCCTTGCTGCATGCGGAATTTCCAGAGGAGTTCCACGTGCTGGCCGTAGGAAATATCGTCAAGGATGAGAACGGGGGAATTCCCTTGCTTATCCTCAAGAAGCTGCTGCTCCTGGGTGTAGGCTGCGTGCATGGTGCGCGTTACCACCTCACATACCCTGCGCCGGATGAGGTCTCGTATAGCGCGCGTCCCAAGTTGTTTTCTGATATTGTTCCGAACCTTCAAGGCTTTGAATTTGTTTGAGCTGGCCTCCTCCGGAGTCAGGCACAAAGCAGCATCCTGGGCCAGAACTCGTGTGAGAATCCTGTTAAACTGCTTATGGGCAAAAAGGGCGAAATAATCCTGTTCCAGCTGGCGTCGTTCACTGCGGCTGATCTTCTCATTTGCCAGAGCGCAGCATATGTAGTACAGCTTGCCCAGCGTCACGGATTTGTTCTTAGAATCGGTTTCTCCGCAGCAGGGAGTATTCATGACCCGGTCGAATGCCCGCAACAGGCGACCAGGCAAATCCGGCACGTGCTCCACTTCGCAGCGGACAGTAGAGCGCGCATCTGTTTCCTTCACAATGTCTGCACCTTTCCAGACAAAGGTATCCAGGTCGTCTCCGACAAGTTGCATGGCATTGTGGCCATTCAGAACAGGAAGCGATACAGAGAATTTGATGCGTTCCTTTTCCTGGCGGGTGAGCACCCAGGGAAACTCCTTCTTTTTACGCAGGCGAATCTGCGGAGCAGGGGCGCCGATAGATGATGAAACAATCTCCAGGTCATCGGGTGTAACCAGAAGGTTCGTCCGGGCTGCGGGTGGCAGGTTGATACCCTTGCCTTTGGGAATCGGTATGCCGAACGAAGATGCCAGGACTACGTTGGTGTGGAAATTTTCCTGGGATGGTACAGGAAAGCAGATAACGGCTTCGCTTCCCTCGCAGTGTATATTCTGCAACCTGCCGCCACGCACACTGAAAGTAGCCGCCGGCACAGGAGCAGGTTTGCCTTCGCGGTGTTCGGGCTTGAGCATGATTTCACCTGCGTTCCCAGTTGGCGTGATATACAGGTGGTAACCATCTGCACTCAAGTCCAGTCTACGGGCAGCGGCCAATTCGCCGCCCTTGGCAAAGCCCGACACAACATAGCTGCCTGTTGTAATAGAAAGCGGAAGCCTTGAAATAACGGATTCCAGTTCTTTGGGCAGGGGGGAGCCGCTCACAGCAGTGGCGGGAATAAGGGAAATCCGCCCCGGTGGTGCGGCTTCCCCGTTTGTTTCTTCCCCGTTTTCCGGTTCAGAAGGATTCGCCGTGGCCAGAATGGTTGTCTCCGGTTCATCAGCAGCAGGCAGAGGGGCATATGCCTGGAATTCTCCAGCATGAAGAAGTTCAATAATCTGCGGTTCTGCTTGCTTCAGCGTGAGCCAGTCGCTCAGCATCTGGCCGTCATATTGTTTCTGCCAATCTTCGGGGGAAACATGATGCGTGGCTTCCCGTAAATACAGCCTCACCATCCCGGTCACATCTACCCCGAGAAGCCTGGCACATTCGCAGAGACGCTTGATTGCAGAGGGGTGACGGGCGCCGGTCTGACAGGCATTCTGGATGAGGGCCGCAGATTCGAGCAACAGGGAATCTTCCGGAGACTTTTCCGGTATGGCAGTCAGGTCTACGAGGAATAATTGAACAGCTGCGTGGTCGTAATCCGCATTTATCACCTCCGTCAGCTGCTGAATAAACGGAACAGGTGAGTCCCCTGCTTCCGGAACAGGCTCAACCATGTGTTCGGGTTGCAAGTCAGCCGGAACGGCGTTATCCCAGAAGAACCAGGCTGCCAGGCACACGCCCGCTGCGGCTCCGGCAATGAGCAGATTCCGGGGGGAAACAACCCGCATGGAGGGTTTGATATCGTACATGATCCAGTCTGATTCCTCCGTATAGTGATAATGCGAAACCGTGCGGGAAAGAGTGCGCGTGAGGGTGGCATCCTCTGGTCTGCGCGGAGAAGGTTTGACTGGGTCGCTCGCCGGGGCTTCTCTCGCGGGCTCGGGCAGGGGAAGCTCCATATCGGCCTCGATTTTGAGCACCGGGTGCCCCGTGCGTACCGCTCGTTGTACCAGCGGGGAACCCTCCGGTACTGCCATGCGGATCGTTTCTGCAAAATTGTCCGCTTCATCCGCCACGGTGGTGTACGACACACCCCAACCGCGCGTGTGGGTCAGCCAGTCGCTTTCATGAAAAAGCCGCAGCAAATCCGAAGAACTGACTCGAGGGGGCAGGGTTATCAGGCATTCTTTCGAGAAAGGCGGCGTGAAGAAAGCCCGCGCATTGGCCTTATGCCCGGTAATGCGTTTCCACTCGGGCTGCGATGAGGCATCCGGCATGGCTGACAGGTCAATATCCGGCGAGCCCGCGATGAAAGCCGGGGCACCCTTCCATTTGCTGAGCCAGAATCCAGTCTTCTCCAGCGCCAGGGTTATACCGGCAGGGGTCGGCCGCAAATTACTTGCGAGCAGAGCCCTGACCTCTTCCTGCTCAAAAATGAGGTGGTGGGCAATGAAGCACCCGCGCCCGCTGTAATCAGCACCTGCCGACTGCGCGCAGGTGAGCACATGCCAGGCAGTGCCGGCGTGGTCAATAATTCGGTAACCGTACTGAGGCCCCGTGGAACAGGCTCCGACCCTTGGTTCCCGATATGCACTGATGGCGCTCAATCTGGTGCAGAGCGCCCGGGAAAGCTTTTCGGAACGCGCCACGACGCCGTAACCGGAAGCATCAGAATCCAGCAGCTGGAGGGAGCTTGTGTAGATGAGCTGCAGAGCCATATTCAGTGCTGGGAACTGGGGATGAGGGAAGGTGCTACGCAATGCAGAGCCCACAGCAGCGGTTCCGTCACCCGCACGGGATGCACCTGGCCGGATGCCGGGCCGATGAGAGTGCTGCCGCTCACCTCATCCTGGAACTCAACAGGCGATTCACCCAGGGCACTTGCGGCGAAGTAACGCACATTGGAGGATATGGCCTCTGCGTTGGTGCAGATGTGGGGGGCTATATTGAAGATGAACTGGCGCAGGCGGGTTGAATTCACGTTGACGTGTTCGTTCATGAACATGCCGTTGCGCACAGCAGGAAGAAGCGGCTCCGGGCCAAGCAGGTGAATCCACGTATCACTCTTGCCGATGATGATGGCCAGGGGAATATCCAGCTTTTCTGACGGCGGCAGGTTGAGCCGGGTCCGCAACCTCATTTCTGATTCCGCCAGCAGCATGGCCTGGCGCCCGGGGCGGTACAGCGAGTTGCGCAGCTGCGGGTCCTGGCTTTCCTGGAGCAACTGGCGGAACCCGGGGTTGGCCGTGGGATCAAACAGGAACAGGATGCCGGAGGCCACGCTCAGATGGTGGCTTCCCGGGGTAAGCGCGCTGTCGCGGCCTGGCTGGAAATCTTCACCTGCATTGTCATAGAGCACCAGGGAATGTGTTTCCGTCCCTTTGTTGAGATTGTAGATGAAGGGACGCGGCATGTTGACTACCAGTCCCTGGCGCCACACCTTGTGGTAGAGCCGCCCCTGCATCTGGGTCTTGGCAATGTAGGCTTCCTGCGGCGTCTGCGCGGTGAACAAGCGCATCCGCATTTCATTGAGCGGCTCATTCATTTCCGGGTCTGCATCCCGGAACGGCATGCCGAAATCGCGCGGGAACATGGTTTCCAGCTCGTGTACCATGGCGGTGAGGTAGTAGCTTTTCCCTGCGGCCGGCACCCCCACCAGGGAAATGATGTGCTGCTGCGTCTGCGTGAAGAAGGGCGGCAGCTTACTGTGGCAGTGCGGACACGCGTATTCGCTGCACGGCACGCCGCAGGCATCCAGCGGCAGCCCTGCGTGGTTGCAGAATTCCGGCAGGAAACGCTGCATGGCATCCGCCCCGAGAATGGTATCGCCCATCAGGTTGGGATGACTCGCAATGCTGAGGATATCCGCAGCTTTGAAAAATTCCCAGCAACAGGGGCAGCGGAGTGCTTCTCCCGCCGGGTTTTCGGCCGGTTCAGGCATGGCATCAGTTGTTTCGCTGCTGCCGGCAAATGCGGCCACGCCTATAATGTCCCTGAGGTAAAATGCGCAGTGCTCAAGCCCCTGGAATGAAGCCAGCACATCCTCCGGCAGCTCCGGTGCCACCAGGGGCAGGTCAGAGAGGGAGTACGGCCCATACCATTCCTCGCAGGCCGGATTATACAAATACCATACCTGCGGGTCAAATTGGCTGAAATCCGGCCGCGATGCATCATTCCCGTACCAGCAGATGAAACACCCGCCGCCCAGCACAAACAGATACATCGTCTCGGGGCGGATAACCACATCCGCCTTCAGGGACACACCGTTAAGCGAATATTGAGAAACGCGCCCATGCGGAAAAAAACGACACACCGAGTCGCGCTGCGCAAACGAACCTCCGTTCTCTGCCTGCATCTTCACGCGGAATGTGTTTTTCTCTCCAGCCCCGATAGTCATGAACACTCCGTCTGAAGCGCGCAGTTTGGCACTCAGACAATCGTATATGTACAGTTGCTTATTCATGGACGTTCCTTCTCGGAGCGTATTATAGCCGGAGCCATGCGGCGAGTCAAGAAAAGAGCATTTGTTCGTGTGTGCGATAGATTGATGTCTGGTGGAGAACGTTGACGGGCATGGGAAAAGCTGAGGCTCCGGCGTTGCGGGCAACAATCCCTGTCATGATGGGTTGATGGGTTGTGCGCTTTGTGTTAGTATAAGCGCATGCAGACAGCATATACAAAGGAGGAATTGCGTTCGCTGCTCGCTCCTCGGCGTGGAAACCGCGTTGTTCTGGTCCCTACCATGGGTGCATTGCATGCCGGACATGCCTCTCTACTGAAGCAGGCGCGGGTCCTGGCTGGTGACAAGGGCACCGTTGTGGCCAGTGTGTTCCTGAATCCGGTTCAGTTTGACAATGCCGGGGATCTGGCGACATACCCCAAGACCCCCATGCAGGATTTGGAAACATGCGATAAATGCGGCGTGGATGTCGTGTTTATGCCATCGCCGGACACGATGTACTGCACCGACCGCTCCATCACGCTGGAGGAGACACTCCTTTCCACTGTGCTGTGCGGTGCCAGTCGCCCCGGGCATTTTGCCGGTGTGTGCCTGGTGGTGAATAAGCTTTTCAACCTGGTGCAGCCTACAGATGCGATTTTTGGCAAGAAGGATTACCAGCAGCTGGCTATCCTGCGCCGCATGGTGCGAGACCTGGACATTCCCATCACGCTGCACGGTGCTGAAATCGTGCGCGAGGAAGATGGCCTGGCTCTCTCCAGCCGCAATGTGCGACTTACTCCGGAACACCGTGCCGCCGCCCCGGCTATCCGCCGCTTGCTGCTTGCCGCCAGCCAGGAATATGAGAACGGAACCAGCATTGCTGCGGTGTGCACCAACGTCAGGGCCGGGCTGGAAAGCATACCCGGCGTGCGCTGTGATTATGTAGAACTGGTGGATGCCGTCACCCTGCATGAAGTGACAGACCCGAAGCGCCTGGCCCTGCTGGCGGTGGCTGCATGGTTTGGCGATGTCCGGCTTATTGACAATATTGAACTTTCCCGCTCATGATTCAGGCTTTTAATCTACACCGTTCCTACAGCATTGCGAAGAAGCAGATTGAGGTGCTGCACGGGCTGGATCTGCATATCAAGCGTGGTGAAAAGGTGTTTCTTTGCGGCCCTAGCGGTGCTGGCAAAACCACGCTTATGTACACGCTGGCTGGCCTGGAGCCGCCGCAGCAAGGGAAGGTTGTGGTAGACGGAGAGGATATCTACGCACTCTCCCTCCGCAAGCGTGCTCTGTTCCGCAATAAAATGATGGGGTTCATCTTCCAGAACTACATGCTCATGCCTGAGCTCACGGCGCTGGAAAATGCCTCGCTCGCCACAGCTGTAGCCGGCACGGAGGCAACAGAACGGGTCAGGCACCTGCTGGAACGAGTAGGCCTCGCCGACCGCATGGACCATCTTCCTAATGAACTTTCCGGCGGTGAGCAGCAGCGCGTGGCCATCGCCCGCGCTCTGGCGCATGACCCGGCTATCATCTTTGCCGATGAACCCACCGGCAATCTTGACTCCCGGAACGGCGGTCAGATTCTGGATTTACTGTTCGGCCTGGCCGAGGAAGGAGGCAAAACTCTGGTGACTGTAACCCATGACTCATCGATTGCCGCCCGCGGTGACCGCACACTGATTATCCGCGACGGCGTGGTGGCTGACTCTTGAGCCGTTTTTTTGCAACAGAAAGGCCGCAAATCTGAATCTGCGGCCTTTTTTTATCTTGAACCGGTGCTTTACTTAGCGATAATATCACGCCAGACAAGCATGTTTCTGCCGGAACCGGCGTGTATCACCTTGCCCTCGGGAGTTACGAAGGTTACGTGGGGAATGCCGCGGGGCATGGTGAAACCGGGCAGTCCCATCTGGCCCGCAGCGTTGAAATCTGCCATCACGGCCGGGAATTTGGCGCCGTACTTCTTCACATAGGCCTCACCGGCCTGAGGAGTGCTGTCGAAGCAGAGCAGGATGATTTCGCCACCGGCAGCGCGTACAGCGTCGTACTCCGCCACAATATTGGGCATAATGGCGCGGCAGGGGCGGCACCAGGAGGCAGAGCAGAGATACACATAGAACTTCGCATCGGCAGCAGGGCGGGCCGCTGAAATGTATGGCAGTGTGTTCAGCTTGGCAGGCACAGCAGCCGTTTCAGCAACCGGAGTGGCTGCCACCGGTTCCTGTGCATTCACACTGCCGCAGAGGGTTGCGGCAGCCAGCATAAGGCTCAGAAATGCGGTTTTCATATATCTGTTACGACGACAGTCAGTGTTAAATCGTTGAATCAGGCGCGGATGATATAGCCATCTTTTCTGGGCTTGGCTTCCAGAATACCGCCCTCAGCCGGGTGGCCGAGAATGCAGACCGCCAGGCCGGCCATATTCTCACCAAGTCCCCATGAGGCTTTGATTCCGGCTCCTTCCGGCAGCTCAAACATCTGCCTGCCCCGGTTGATCCAGCAGGAACCGAGCCCCACTGCATGCGCAGCGTTGAGGAGATTGGCCATCACCATGCAGGCGTCTTCATGCCCGGTGCTGTTGCTGGTGTCCTCGAAAACCACCACAGCCGTGGGAGCTCCGTAGAACGGGTCACGCGTGGTGTTCATAATCTGGGCGTTGAGCTTCGAAAGCCGGGCCACCATGCCTGGCTCCTGAACCACCACCATGACCGGGCTCTGCTGCCCATGCCCGGTGGGGGCGTAGGTAGCGGCCTCAAGCACGGCGTTCAGCGCTTCTTCCGCCACCTGCTCGGTGGTGTACTTGCGGCAGCTGCGGCGCTCCTTCAAGTCGATAAGCGTTTCCTTCATAGACTTTATTCCTCAGATTCTGCTTCCTCGCCAGCTTCTTCGTCAGCCTTTTCGGACTTGGCCTTCCTGGGAGCCTTGGCACCTACCACGGTGTGCCAGTTATCCAGCAGCTCCGGCCCACCGCTTGCCTTGACGGCACCGGTGCCATCAACAATGGTGAGGGCAGGTGCATTGCCCGGGCTATAACCGGGAAGTTCTTCCTCCTCCAGCTTCTGGTCCTTCATCACCATGGGCAGCTTGCACTTCAGTTTCTTGAGCAATTTGCAGGCGGTATCTTCCTCTACATGTTCGCAGTTGATAAGTAGTACGTTAACTTTGGCGGCCTTGAATTCACGCTCAGACTCGATAAGCTGGTTGAGCATCCCTTCGCCAGCCTCGGTGAGGGTGGTGTATTCGGCGTAGATGAAGAACTTGCCATTTGGTTTAAGCTTGCCGAATGCAGGCTTCAGTCCCTTCCAGGCATTGCTCACGGCCTTCTTGTCAGCCTTCTTTTTCTTCTTACCGTCGTCCTCATCTTCCTCCTCATCAGCGTCTTTCTTGCCCTTCTTCTTGGCTGCTTTCCTGGCTTCCTTCTCCTGTTTCTTCAGCTCTCGCTTTTCAGCCTTGCTCAGTTTTTTGTCATCCTTGGCTTCAGCAGCAGGGATACTCCAGCAGAACAGGCCGAGGAGCAGGGAAAAATACAAAATGGAACGTCTCATAACGCTTGCAGTCTAGCATGTCAGGGTGCTGAAGTCAATGCTATATCAGCAATGCCTTGCGAATCACTCGTCTCCCCAAGTTTGAGTGCTGAGCTCGGCAAATGCGAATTTGTAAGTACAATGTACAAAGGACAAAGGACAATTTGAAAGTTCCCTGCGGCTTCCGTCTTCGCCCTGCGGGCTACGCCGAGACTAGCCGCCGCAGCCGTTTAAAATGGCGGGCCGGAGGCCCGCGGAACTCCTTCAATTGTCAATAGGGGACTTCTAATAAGTCCATCAATTCGCAAATTCAAGTCCCGAAACTCTTTTTCGAAACGAGAAGGCGACCAAAATTGATGTTTGGAAGGCTATTTTGCTCCACCTTACCCCTCAAATATCGTTTTGGGG
>SUVL01000010.1 GCA_015062005.1 Akkermansiaceae bacterium | reverse complement strand
GCGACCTCTCTTGTGTATTTTTTCGTTTTGCATGTCTGTGTGTTGGTTGGATTATACACGCACACGATGCTTTGCACAAGAAAAAGGGGGCTTAAACGGTTGTCTTAAAATTAGGCGCCATTATATCATGACAAGTGTTAAAATAGCAGGAGGTTTCCCTCCAGGCGCGATTGGACCACAAATGGCGGCGTAAGACAAGCGGAAACAGCCTTGGCCGACTACACAAAAAGGAACAGAATCGAAAAAAACGGTTTTACAAGGCGTAGCACCATCTTTTGGCGCCACCCACACACAATGCCCAACAAAAAGCCCTTCCAGCAAACTACAGATGCCGCCTCAGCCGCAGGCAACGTCTCAATCTCTTGATAAATGAGTACTCCGAGAGTCCGCAACTCAAATAATCACGGGCAAATTCCATCGCTTGAGCAGCCAATGCACGAGCTGTTTCAGGCGAGTCGGCGAAGGACTTGATATTTTCGGCAATCAGGCGAAAACTTGTGGCCCTTATCAATTGATTCATCAGGGAATCATCAGAGTACAATTCACGCATCTTCTGCATTGCAACGACATACATTAGCTCTCCTTCCTCATTGAGCAGTTTTTGTGGATCCCTCGTGACACTATCCCCGTTATCAAAGTACGCGTAAGTGCAAACAGGCGATTGCAGCACCTTGATTTCGGGATTTCGTTTCAACACCTGAGACACAAAGTACATATCCTCGCAATGAGAAAGATGTTCATCAAACCTCACCCCTTCCAGCAAATGCGCCTTAAAAAACTTATTCCAAGTGAACCCCCGGACACAGGAATCATACATTATCCGCTCCTGCAATTCTCTAGCAGAATACTCATATTCTGCTTCACGGCCCAGACGATGGCGCGAGCCATCCGGTTTCGCGACCTCATACGCGGTCACCAAAACGTCACATTCGTTGTTTGAAAATATCTTGGCAATATTGGCGAGAGCCTCAGGGTGGTAAGTATCATCTGCATCGCAAAACCCCACAACATCTCCCTGCACCTCCTCCAGCGCACGATTCCGGGCTGCGCTTGCTCCCGCATTCGCCTGGTGAATCACTTTTACCCGGGAATCCTGTGCTGCATAGTGCTGCAGCACGTCGAGTGAATCATCTGCCGACCCATCATCTACGCATAGTATTTCAAAGCATCCGTAGGATTGAGTGCAGAGACTATCTAAACACCGACGGAGGTAGCGAGACGCATTATACACCGGTATGATAACAGATATCTTAATCATGGGAACGGTAGCCTTGTATTATCACTTTACTTTGCGTGTCCAGATTAACAATGGAAGAAAATGGAACAACAGCAACCAGACCTTTCCGTCCTTTTTCTGAATTTTAAACAAAGGTAGCCCCAAAAATTTAACACGTATACCTCTCTTATTAGAACTGACGCTAAGAAGAGGAAGTAGTCCCAAAAAAGACACCCTAAGGGTTTCAACTCTTTTATTTTTCTCCAAATACAGCTCATCGTGTTCCAACAACGTATCGCCAAAAGGAGAAACATCGTGATACTTCTGCCATAATGAAGCATGAGGAAGAGTCTTGTTTTTCCATGGCTTCGTTGCAGCAAAATGCTGGATGACAGCATCCTCCTCCATTTCTAAATAACTGGAGTAGGATGTATTATAGAACTCATTATATTCAGAAAGATTACATTTTATGGCACAGCACAGTAGGGATGACAGGAAATTATAGCGCGGATGCAACCAATGAACTCGGCCATCGCACACAGCGTTGAACGAATCTTGTTCCGCATAGATCCATGTAGATGGAGCCAATTGCCTGTTCCGGATAATTTTTTCTCCCAAGGCTTCCTCTCGCATGAGCTTCAGATTCAGAAGCATCACTCCCGCGTTGAAATAATGGCGGGATCCCACAATGCGATGCAAGCTGTATTTTTTCTCTCCAATATACTCACGCACCGCAGCTACCACATTCTCACCTAAATCAACATCATACAATTCCCCCAAATCCTTCAAAACCAGTATATCGCCATCAAGAAAAAGTACTCTATCCAATTGGGGAAGCAACTCCGCAAGCTCGCATTTGAGCATGGTTGATACTGTGTATGACGCACTGTCCGGAATCTCCACATAGGAAAAATGACTGGAGGAGCAATCATATAGCTGAATATTGTAATTAGCTTCTTCCAGCTCCATGAACTTGCGTTTTGCAAATTCACTTATATTGTCCCCAAAAACATGGACACAGTATGGCCGGTTGGGATTCTTGTGACTCCTTACCGAAGTCAGCATAGTGACAGTGGGCACAACATACCCATCATCTGTAATTACAGCCAGATGAACACACGAAGAAGATGATTCATTCATATCTTTGCTTATCCCTTGAGGAGGTACTGTTTTTCCTTCTTCTTGACAGTAAAAGGAAGGAAGCTGAAAACGGTTAATTTATCGCCCTTCTCGGCATGCCAGAATAGCGGCAGGAAGCCAAACAGATAATAACATTTGACACGTTCCTTTTTCTTGGTAACAAGAAGCTTCAAGCCGCCCAGGCGATACTCCGTGGTCAGCTGGGTGCCGGTCGGGGCACCATAATCAAATCCGGGGATATGCTTATTCCGCAGGAAATAATCGAACTGGGGATTGACCCAGCTTTCACCCCACCAGTGGATGCAATATGAGTTCCCTGTAAGGCAGGAAGGCGAAAACTTCGTACGATGAGGCCATGGATAGAAATAGTCGCACGGGTACAGGGTCACCCCCGGAAGTTGCAGCACATCGGCACTGTACTTCACCCGGCTCCCATACCGGGATTTCAGGATATGAGTCATGATAGAGGGGATGGTGAATATGGGTTCACGCCAGATATCCTCCTCATAAAACTTCAGTAGCTCGGCCAGTAGCTCATGCCTGGGGGGGGCAGCAAACAGGCTCATGCCGATGGTGGAAGTACTCTCCCAGCCCAGGAAAAGGTTTTCACCCAGGAGGGGGGTGAAGTCCTTTTCTAAAGTAATATCTGTATCGAGGTAGAGCCCACCGTGGTCATGCATCACCTTGCAGCGCACGTAATCAGATACATACGCCCACATTTTCCGCTCATAAACAGCCCGGAGCCAGGGAGAACGCTTCAGCTCTGCCTGAAAATCAAACCACTTTGACGGCGTTTCGCCTACTTCGATGATCTCCCAATCGTCAGGCATCACGCGTCGCCAGTTATGAATACACATTTCTACCCCGGTCGGGCGATTATTGCCAAACCAAACATAAAAGATACGGTGGGGTATTGTAGATGCCATTTGCCCTCTGTGATAGTTCGATGTTTCGTCCACTGCAAGTGATGTATGCACTAAATCCCGTGCTTCACGCGCAAAGCCACTGTGCGTCAGCTGCAACTTACGACGTTCCTTACCAACACTCAGTAACTATGCTTGGAGTCTATCGCGTTTCGGACACAATGTACAGAAAAAAATGTTTTTTAGATGAAAACTAACCGGATTTCATCTCTGGAAAACCGCAAGACTGGATGGGGGATGGGGGGGAGGAAGGAGGCATTCCTCACGGGGGCACTACCCGCCCGCGTGCACTATACGGCGAAACATCAAGGCGCAGCATCATGATTCTTGATGAGGGGATGAACATGCGCAAGCCTGACAAATGAGAATCTGTCGGGATGTACAAAGGACAAATTACAAAGGACAATTTAGGAGTTCCGCTCGCCTTAGGCTCGCCATTTTAAACGGCTGCAGCAACTAGTCTCGGCGTAGCCCGCAGGGCGAAGACGGAAGCCGCAGGGAACTTTCAAATTGTCCTTTGTCCTTTGTACATTGTACTTTCAAACATCAATTTGTTACCCCTCCAATGTGTATAACTCATCAATCTTTAATTGCTGGAGCAATATAGGCAGAAGTTCCCTCAGCGCAGGGAGCGAGCGGCGAAGCTTCCTGCGCTAAGGGCTCATTTTTTCAGCAGGGAGTAGCTGCCAGTTTACGCTCCATGACAAATAGTAAGCCAGCCGAACCAGCCGTGGAATCTCGGTCCGCAATGGGTGGAAGGCAACAGAGCACTCGCCACCCCCGCTGAGCCAGGGAGTTCAGAACCAGCTCCAGCGCCGCAGCGTTGAACTGGTCACCAAAACATTCATCATGAGCTCCCAGCACCTTATATTCACAATGTTTCCTGATCTTACGAATCGGCATGGCAGGAGTGGATTGTTTATTCACTGCGCTTTTCTGAGCCGGCTCTCCCGCAGGGCTGGGCGCAGCGGAGGGCAGTTTCAACAAGGGAACCGAGGGCGCTTTCAACGCGACTGCTCTGCGGGAAGAAACCAGCGCCTGCGCCACGGTGAGAGTCTGCCGGGAGCGGGCATCAGCCAGGAGGTGGCCGCCTGTTATGCCCGGCATGGACGTAATCTCCTTGAGCGGCCGGTGCTCCTGGCTCCATGTATTCGTGTCGGTATCCAGTATGTAATATGTTTTCATCAGGGGATGGGGATTGAGGTGTGGTTGGAGCCATCATTATCCCCCGCCCTGTCTGTTCGTTCAAGTCAATTCTACAACTATTACGCGTGAGCCATGTGTGCCCCAAAGATGGAAGGGAAAGAGAAAAAAATGCGGAAGGGGTATCACAAACTTCACCATCGGCAGTAAGTTTCCATTCTTGAAACAATCGGCGTCCTGTCTCGGCGTAGTTCCGCAGGAACGAAGACGGAAAGCCGCTAACTTTTAAATTGTAAATTGCAAATATCAACCGTAAATCCTCGTGGCCCAAATCTTTGGGAACGTGTGCGCATGAGCGCTGCGGAAAGCTGCATTCGAAGCTCACAGTCGCTCCGGGTGCTCCAGGAACCAGCGCACGGTAGATTCAAGCCCTTTTTCGAAACCGGTGCGCGGGCGCCAGCCCAATTCGCTGCCTATTTTTGCGGAGTCAATGGCGTAGCGCAAATCATGGCCGGGGCGGTCTTTCACGTAGGTGATGAGTTTTTCCCCTGTTCCGCCGGGACGCCCCAGCAAAACATCCGTCAGCGCTGCAATTTTTCTGACGAGGGTAATATTGGGGCATTCTCCAAAGCCGCCGATATTGTACGTTTCCCCCACCCGGCCCCGGTGAAAGACCAGGTCAATGGCTTCCACATGGTCCTGAACATAAAGCCAATCGCGCACGTTCATGCCATCACCATAGACCGGCACGGGCTGACCGTGCAATAATTTACTGATAGTCTGGGGAATCAGTTTTTCCGGATACTGGCAAGGCCCGTAATTATTGGAACAGTTTGACACCACGACCGGCAAGCCATAGGTATCGTGGTAAGCACGCACAAGGTGGTCTGCGCCGGCTTTTGAGGCGCTGTAGGGGCTGTGCGGTGCATAGGGCGTATCCTCCCGGAAAGCACCGGGGCCGTAGGGTGCTTCGGCACGTGCGCGCTCCAGGGGCAGCGAGCCATATACTTCATCCGTAGAGATGTGGTAAAACAGCCTTCCCTGCCAATTTCCGCACCATGCGCGGCGGGCAGCCTCTAGAAGATTCAGAGTGCCCATGATGTTGGTCTGGGCAAAGAGGAACGGTTCCAGGATAGAACGATCAACATGACTTTCGGCCGCAAGGTGAATGACACCCTCTATCCCGTGTTGCTGGAAAATGGCACACAGATGGTCAAAATCACGGATATCTGCCTGTTCAAAACAGTAATTGGAGTCAGAGGCGACATCCGCCAGGTTCTCCAGGTTGCCGGCGTAGGTCAATGAATCAAGATTGATGATGCGGTACTCCGGGTACTGGCGCACAAAATGGCGCACCACATGAGAACCGATGAACCCGGCACCTCCTGTTATGAGTAAAGTCTTCATCTTTCCTTACCAATCTGGTTGGAGCAGGGATAACATCCGCTGCCCGTAGGGGTTATCAGCCATGGGACGAGCCAGTTCCTCCAGCTTTTCCCTGCTGAGCCAGCCATTCCGGTAAGCAATAGCCTCAAGGCAGGCAATGACGAAGCCCTGCCGCTTCTGCAACACCTCCACAAATGTTGAAGCTTCACTCAACGAATCGTGCGTGCCGGTATCCAGCCAGGCAAAGCCGTGCCCCATGGTCTGCACCAGCAGCCGCTGCTGCCGCAGATATTCCAGATTCACACTGGTTATTTCGTACTCCCCGCGCTCGGATGGCGGCACCTGCGCCGCAATCTGCACCACATCATTCGGGTAAAAATACAGGCCCGTTACGGCAAAATGAGACTTAGGCCGGAGTGGTTTTTCCTCCAGGCTGATGCAATTTCCGGCGGCATCCAATTCCGCCACGGCAAAGGGGGCGGGGTTCTGTACCCAATAGCCGAAGACCGTGGCCTTGCGCTCCACCTGAACAGCCCGCTGGGCCTGCCGCAGCATCCTCACCAACCCATTGCCATGAAATATATTATCCCCCAGCACCAGGCATACATCATCCGCCCCGATGAACTCCCGGCCTATGGTGAAAGCCTCTGCCAGACCATTAGGCTGAGCCTGTTCGGCATAACTGAAATGCACCCCGTAATCGGAACCATCACCCAGCAGGCGCTTAAAGTTCAACGCATCCTGAGGAGTGGTGATGATAAGGATATCCCGGATACCGGCCAGCATGAGCACCGAAACAGGATAATAAATCATAGGCTTATCAAAGACCGGCAGCAACTGCTTGCTGACGCCCTTGGTTATCGGGTAAAGGCGGGTTCCCGACCCACCCGCAAGTACTATACCTTTCATCATATAAAACCTACTCCTTAGCCGGACTATACCAATCCATGCCGGTAAGTGTCAAGTATTTTTGCTCAATAGACAAAACGCAATCCTTATCCGGACAAAACAAAATTCTTGACTCCCAACCGCCGCACTGTTATAAGTACAGGAAAGCGTTCGGAGAGTTAATTCCGGATAAGCATTTCCCAGCACCGGATGATGCTGGCGATGTGCATTGCAGCTTTAAAGCACTCCAGTCAATGAACACCAGTACATGCACCACGCAATCAGACGCAGAAGTAAAGGTTTCTGTCGTTGTGCCCGTGTACAACTCCGCCGCATACCTGCAGCGGTGTCTGGACTCATTGTCGGCGCAAATGAAAGAAGGTATCGAGTTTGTCTGCGTGAATGACGGGAGCACGGATACCTCCGCCAGCATTCTGGATACCCAAGCTGCACGTGACCCGCGATTCCGCATCATCCACAAGGAAAACGAGGGGTACGGCAAGGCGCTGAACACGGCTATGAAAACAGCCCGG
Source organism: Akkermansiaceae bacterium (assembly GCA_015062005.1). Classification (GTDB taxonomy): domain Bacteria; phylum Verrucomicrobiota; class Verrucomicrobiia; order Verrucomicrobiales; family Akkermansiaceae; genus Akkermansia. The sequence continues at coordinate 75,156 of SUVL01000010.1, read as the reverse complement.
GGTGTCTACATCGGCATCGTGGAACCAGATGACTGGGTAGAGGCCGATATGTTTTCCCACTTGCTGGGACTGGCGGAAAAAACAGGAGCAGACATCATCAAGGCAAATTACACGATAGAACGAAAGAAAATCAGCCGGCCCAACGAAAAATTCGCTAATTATGAAGAAGGCGCATGCCTGGCGCCAGCCAACGTACCCGAGTATCTGAGCGGGGCACCCAGCATCTGGAGTGCCATCTACCGGCGTGAATGGCTGGATGAACGCCAAATTGTTTTTACAGAAACCCCGGGGGCCTCATTCCAGGATCTGGGGTTCTGTATCCGCACCTGGCTGGCCGCAGGAAAAATTGCCATCACCCACAAAGCCCCGTACCACTATTGGGAAGACAACCCGATTTCGAGCTCCCGGCGAATGGAAGACGGAGCCTGGGCGGCATACCATGAACTCTCGATGCTCTCCAAAGTATATGAGGGCATACCGGCCGATGCAAAAGCGATTCGCAGCTACCTGGTTCGCCGTATTTTTGCCACCCTCAGGGCAGACTACCGGCACCGCATCCGTGAAACAGTCAAAAGCTTCCTGCTGAAATATTCAAACCTGCTGAAAAAAAATTTCCCGCTGGAAACACTGCAGCAAGATATCTTCACCAAGAACGAATGGTACGATTTGCAGCTGATTTACACCACGCCCCTTCTCTTCCCCCGCAAAAGCAGGACCCGCGCCAACCTGCTCCAGCGGGTATTCTCTATCCGCAGAGAAGCCAATTCCCGCATCCTGCGGATTCTGGGCATGAGTTTCATCCTCCCCAGGCGGAAATGAAAGAAGCCTTTCCCCTTGGGATTTCGTGACCCTGCCTGCCTTTACACGCAAAAGTCGCACCATTAGCGCAGCAGATACGACAAGCGATATACTTGATATGAGAGGGTATGCAGGCTGGGTTGAGTGCAACCGACATGGCAGAAAAGCCCGCACCCAGCCCGGTGATGGACCAGCGCCTGAGCATGAAGCAGTCACTGCCGGAGGGGTGGATGGCTGCACCTAATGCCGCGGCGCGGCATTCCACACTGCCGAACGAGTGTTGCCGGTGCGGACAATAAGCCCACGAGACTTCAGTTCCTCCAGACGATACGCCAAGGTGCGACGGCCAATGTCTAAATCAGCAAGCATCTGAGAGAAAGTAACATTCTTTCGCTGGCGGATATAACTCCATACATCTTCAAAACTTACGTTAGAACGGCATTTCCGCGATTCCGGGAACAGGTTCGCAGCGGGTTCATACTCTTCGCGTACCTCCAGTGCATCTTCCGCGTTGCGTGAAAAAAGGCGTTCACCGGTTTCGTGAGAGTATTCACGCGGCACAACAACAGTAACCGACGTTTCATCCACCCTGTACTCAGGCAAAGGAAGCCCGGCCTCGCGGAATGCATCAAAGATGCGCTTGATTCCCGACCCCCACTTTTCCACAATTTTCATGCGGTGGAACACATCTGCCAGCAGCGGATTCCTGAGCCGGGAACATGAGCCTTGCAACAATTGTTCCTTTGTGAGATGCCCAGGCAATCCACCAGGCGTGTAGAATTCAATGCGGTTGTCGTAGATAGCAATCTGGATGTAGGTAGGCACCAGGTAGTTGCGATGCAGAATGGCGTTCACAATAATTTCTCTCAACGCCGGACGCGGAATTTCCGGAAGCTCTTCCCGGTAAATACCTTCAATGCGGTAGGCGGTACGGATGCGCCTCATTACGTATTCCTCTGCCTCGGTAATCATTTCATGAACAGGCATATCCAATTCCCGATTATCCAGGAAATGAACTTTATCATTTCCCTTGAACTCAGCGCATTGAATACGGCAGAATCGTTCTGCAAAGGGGCGGGCAAACAGGCAGAACGTAACCGTCGGCATCAGTTTACCCTCCCCCTCTTTAAGAACCCCCCAGCTGATTAACTGGTTAACCGTCACAGGTGCCGCTGTGTGCCCCAATTCGGTAATATCACGGCAAAGTTTGTTGATTTCATCCGCGGTGGCAGGATCAAGGCTCCGGTCTACATAGGAATCGTAATTCATGTTTCCTCCTTTCAGCACCAGTTCAAAGCGCTGAAGATTCTCTGCCCTGCGAGTGGTGGCACCGGCCCGCAGATAAACTCCGTTCTCCGGGCCCTGCTTGCGGATGTAGTATGGCGTATGCTGCCCCGGCGGGATATCAACAACGATAAGGATTTTATCGTCCACGTTCTCCAGATAAATATCCGGAATGATTTGCGGAACAATGCCATCTACAATGGCATTGCTGATACGGTCGAGAGTGCGGGCTACGCTTTCCACTTGCACACCAACTACTGCGCAAGTCTGGTCTTCGACCCCAAAGATGATGCGTCCGCCTTTTCCGTTGGCAAAGGCAACTACTGTTTTGAGGTATTGCTCGTGCGTAGCCGGTAGTTCCTTTTTGAACTCCAGTACCGAGCTTTCTCCTGTTGCAATTTCCTGAGTGATGTTCATGTTATAGTTGGCAGCTGTGTCTGGGTTGTTTAGTGCATTTTAGTGCATTAGTGCATTTTGTCAAGCTTTTTGTGCAATATTGGTGCATTTTCTTGCACTTAATTAGCCTTTTAGTGCAATTTTGCATTTTATTGCAATCATTGCACTAAATACGACAAGCAAAATGCTTGATATGCCATATCTGGTAAGGTAGAATAAGTGCAACCGATATGGCAGAAAAGCCCGCACTCAGCCCGATGATGGACCAGTACCTGCGCATGAAGCAGTCACTGCCGGGGGATGTGTGGTTGTTTTTCCGCCTGGGGGATTTTTATGAGATGTTCTTCGAGGATGCGGTGGAATGCTCTGCGGCGCTGGGGCTCACGCTCACGAAGCGGCAGACCATCCCGATGTGCGGGGTGCCCTACCACGCGGCAGAGGGCTACATAGGCCAGGCGGTGAAGCTGGGCAAGCGCATCGCCATTGCGGAGCAGATGGCCACGCCTGTTCCCGGTAAACTCGTCCCGCGCGAAATCACCCGCATCATCTCCGCCGGCACCCTGGCTGACATGACCTTGCTGGATGCCGGGGAGCACAACTACATCGCGGCCTGCTACCATGAGAAAAACGCATGGGGCCTGGCCTGCGCCGACCACACCACGGGCGAATTCACGGTGGCGGACTACCCGAGCCTGGAAGCCCTGAGCGAAGAAGTAGCCCGCATTCGCCCGCGCGAGCTGCTCATCAGCCAGGAGCAGTCGGAGGATTTCCCCGGCGTGCCTGTCACGCTGATGTACGATGGCTACACCTTCCTGCCCGGGCTGGCAAATACGTTCCTGAAATCCCACTTCCGGGTGCACTCGCTGGAGGGCTTTGGCTGCGCCCACCTGGGGCCGGCGCTGGGGGCGGCCACGGCTATCCTGCACTACCTGAAGCACCAGCTGCGCCGCCAGACCGACCACCTGCGCACCCTTTCCCTGCGCGCCACGGAGAACGCCGTGCTCATTGATTCCGCCAGCCGCCGCAATCTGGACCTGGTGGAAGCCCGCGGCGGCCACAAGAACACCTTGCTGGGCACACTGGACCGCACCAGCACCCCCATGGGCGCCCGCAAGCTGCGAGACTGGATTCTGCACCCCACCTGCTGCATGGAGGAGCTGCTGCGCCGCCAGAACCTCATCGCCGGGTTCCTGAAAGAGCCCTTCCTCATGTCCGAACTGCGCAATTCCTTCAAGGGAGTGCGCGATACGGAGCGCCTGGTCTCCCGCCTGTCGCAAGGGGCGGGCAACGCGCGCGACCTGCTGGCGCTGGGCACTTCCCTCTCCCACCTGCCGGCCATCGTGGAAGACCTGGCCGCCCTGCAGCAGCATGAGCCGCTCTTCTCCCCGCTGCTGGAGCGCCTGGGCAATTTCGAGGAACTCACCGCGCTGCTCACCACCGCTGTGGTGGATGAGCCACCCGTCACCATCAAGGAAGGCGGCATGATGCGCGACGGCTACAACGAGCAGCTGGATGAACTGCGCGCCGCTTCGCGCGAAGGCAAGAACTGGCTGGCCGACCTGGAGGCACGAGAACGCGCCGCCACCGGCATTGATTCCCTTAAAATCCGCTACAACAACGTCTTCGGCTACTACATCGAGGTGACCAAGGCGAATTTCTCCAAGGTACCCACCGACCGCTACGTGCGCAAGCAGACCCTGGCCAACGCCGAGCGCTTCGTGACCGATGAGCTCAAGAAGATGGAGGGCACCATCCTGGGAGCGGATGAACGCGCCCGCCAGCTGGAATACGAGCTGTTCTGCCAGCTGCGCGAACAAGTGGCGCACTATATCGACCGTATCCAGTGCACATCCGAGGCTCTGGCCGAGGTGGACGTGCTCCTCTCCCTGGCAGAGATTGCCCAGCACCACCGCTACTGCCGCCCCTGCCTGGATATGAGCCGCGACCTGCACATCGTCAATGGCCGGCACCCGGTCATCGAACAGGTGCAGACCGATTCCGCCTTTGTGCCGAACGACACGGAAATTGAGGCGGAGAACCAGCGCGTGCTCATCCTCACCGGCCCGAACATGGCCGGCAAGAGCACCTACATCCGCCAGGTGGCCCTCATCACCCTCATGGCGCAGATTGGTTCCTATGTGCCGGCAGATTCCGCCCGCATCGGCCTGGTGGACCGCATCTTCTGCCGCGTGGGTGCCAGCGATGACATTGCCCGCGGGCAGTCCACCTTCATGGTGGAAATGAGCGAAACCGCCCTCATCCTGAACAACGCCACCGACCGCTCCCTGGTCATTCTGGACGAAATCGGCCGCGGCACCGCCACCTTCGACGGGCTCTCCATCGCCTGGGCGGTCGCCGAGCACCTGCACGATGTGCTGGGCTCCCGCACCCTCTTTGCCACCCACTACCACGAAATGGTGGATCTGGAGCACACCCACACCGCCGTGAGCAACTGGCATGTGGAAGTGCGCGAGTGGAAGGATGAAATCGTCTTCCTCCGCAAGGTGCTCCCCGGCCCGGCGGATAAATCATACGGTATCCAGGTGGCCCGCCTTGCCGGCCTGCCTGCCCCCATCATCGACCGCGCCAAGCAGATTCTCACCCACCTGGAGCTCAGCTCCGCCGCCCGCGAACCCAGATCCGCCCGCCGCAAACGCGCCCGCGAAACCGGCCTGCCCTGCGCAGAAGAAGCGGATGTGGCCCAGATGGATATGTTCAGTATGCTGGATGAAGGAATCTGACGCCGCAAACGGCCCGATAAATTGATGTTTGTCGTTGTCGGGGCACGGGACTTCAGTCCCGAAATAACGGTGCTTCCAATCGGGACTGAAGTCCCGTGCTCCGACAGAGTTCCCCCACAAATTCTCTTTATTGCGTTCAACACTCAGACTTTGGGACACGTACGGCGTAAAATGTGAGGCGAATTTCAAAAATGAGCTTGACTTAGCCCACCACAGGCATATACTTAAGGAGTCATTTAGCTAACGTATGAAAACTCTTCCCCTCTTCGCTCTCCTCGTCCTGGCCGCAGTCGTGCAGGCTGCCCCGGTAGTGCAGACCAAGGATCTCTCTGAGGATACCCTCAAGAGCATTGCTACCGACCGTCAGAAAGCCAGCATTGACCGCTACAACAAGGCTGTTGCCCGCGCTGAAAAAAACCGCGAGAAAGCCATGAAGGAAGCGCAGAAAATCACCCGCGACAACGACGCCGGCATGAAGAAGACCATCCAGCGCCGCCAGTTGAACACCATGCTGCCTCCCTGCGAGCGCACGCCTGAAGCTCCCCGCGAGCCCCGTGATTTCGAAATTCGCTACTGATTCAGCACATCCCTTTTACCAACCGGCAGGAGTCGTCATGCGGCTCCTGCCATTTTTATATCCGGAAAAAGCCGCTTTATGCTTGATAATTGCGGCTTTTGTGAGATAATGAGTCTGGATAAACTCATCTTATGGCAACTGAGGAAGAGGACTTTTACAAGGAACCAACCCGCAAGGAGTGGGCCGGGTTCTGGACGCTGGTAGCCGTACAGGCGCAGAATGCCTTTAACGAGAAAGCCGTGCAATTCCTGCTCATTCCGCTGGGGGTATGGCTGTGGGGCGCCGACGGCAGCACGCTGGAATACATACTGGGTGCGATTTTCGTGCTTCCGTACATTCTTTTTTCACCGCTGGTGGGCTGGCTTTCTGACTGTTTCTGCAAGACGCGCATTGTGCAGGTGATGAGCGTCATCCAGATATTCATCATGAGCTGCATGCTATTCTGCTTCTACCAGCACGACATGTACGCAGCCATCCTCTGGTTTGCCATTTTTGCCACGCAAGCCACCATTCTCTCCCCTGCCAAGAAAGGCATCGTGAAAGACCTGCTGGGCTCCAAGTATATAGGCTTTGGCTCCGGCATCATCGAAATGAGCCTGGTCTTCGTGCTGCTGGCAGCGCAGATTGGCGTATTCTTCTGGTTCTCCTACCTTCTCTCTTCCTACGAAGCCCAGAACTCCCCCACGTATGATGCAGAACAGCTTGCCGGCTGGGACTCCGTCATCCTTCCCACCTGGATCTTCATAGGTCTGGCCTGCCTGGTCTGCGCAGCGTCCTTCCTGGTGCCGCGCTATCCGGCCAAGCCCACGCGCCCCTTCAGCTGGACCCTGTTCTACGAACACTTCGGCCAGATCAAGTACCTGTGGCAGGACCGCCTGCTGCGCCTCAGCGAGCTGGGCATTGCCTATTTCTGGTGTCTGGCCGGCTCCCTCTTCCTTATTCTCATCCAGATAGCCAAGAGCATGCAGGCCGCCGACCCGAGCGTGGACTTCTCGCTGCAGTGCGGCATCCTCATGGCATGGATGACCGGTGGCGTGGTATTCGGTGGAGCAGTGGCCTCGCAGCTCTGCAAGGGCAAGAATGAGCTGGGGCTTATTCCCTTCGGGGCCATCGGCATCACCCTCTGCACGCTGCTGCTGACCTTCTTTGATGTCAACACCTACACCAGCAACACCCTGCTGGCCCTTACCGGCGCCTTCGGCGCAGCCTACCTGGTGCCGCTCAACGCCTTCCTGCAGGACAACTGCGACCCCAACAACCGCGGCAACATCATTGCCGCCGGCAACCTCATTGATAACCTGATGGGCCTGGTAGCCGTGGCCCTCATGTGGGTGATGTATGAAATCTTCGGAGCCAGCCCGCAGCAGCAGTTCTTCGTGCTCTTCCTGCTGAGCTTCTTCATCCTCATCTGCTCCCTGCGACTGATTCCGCAGGAATTCATCCGCATGATAGGGATTTGGTGCCTGCAGCTGGTGTACCGCCCGCGCACCATCAACCTGGAGCGCCTGCCCATGCGCGGAGGAGCCCTGCTGGTCGTGAACCACGTGACCTACGCCGATGCACTCTTCCTCACCATGGTCTGCCCGCGGCCGGTGCGATTCATCGTGGCAGAAGAGTTCATGGCCATGCGCCTGCTGGGCTGGGCACTGGAAATCTTCAACTCCCTGCCCATTTCCTCCCGCAACCCGCGAGAAGCCATTGTCAAAGCAGCCCGCGCCATTGAAAACGGGGATATTATCTGCATCTTCCCGGAAGGCCAGCTCACCCGCAGCGGGTGCCTCACCCCCATCCGCCGTGGCATGGAAATGATAGCCCGCCGGGCCAAGGCTCCCATCATCCCGGTGTACATGGACGGGCTCTGGGGGAGCATCTTCTCCTTCTCCCGCAACCGCTTCTTCACCAAGCTGCCCAAGACGCTGAACTACAATTTCACCGTAGCATTCGGGGCGCCGCTTGACCCGGAAACCTTCAACAGCCGCACCGTGCTGCGCTCGTTCCGCGAACTTTCCGCCACATGTCTCGAAACGGCGGAAGACGTCAGCCGCGAAGGCCTCATCCGCATGCTGGAAGAGCGCGGCAATAAATCACTCGTCTTCTTTCCCGGTGGTTCACTCACAGCCATCCAGATTGCCGCAGCACTCATCAGCCGCCAGGCAGATGAACAATTCCCCCCGCTGGCTCGCAAATGGCTGCAGCTGCTCATTGACGGCACAGAAGACCGCCTGGCGCTGCACCGCTACTGGCTGAACACGTGCCAGGTGCGCCGGGTAAACGCCCTGAAGGAAGGGCGCCACCACCTGCTCACCACCGTGGGCCACGGTGAACCGCAGGAGCTGGTACTGGCCGTGCTCTGGCCCCTCATCACCCGCACCCCGGTGCACCTGATTGAAAACCCGCAGGAAACGCTGGACTATACCATCTCACAGATTGTGGGCGGTGCGCACATGCGCCGCATCCTGCTCACCACGATTCCCCCGCGGCAGATTCCGTTCTACGACTTCAGCGGCGGCCCGGCCATCTCTACTCCGAACATGCGCTGGCGCCCCTGCCTGTGTACCTCCATGGGCAACGTCATCTCCATGAGCATGTGCCACAGTGTCTTCAAGATGAGCGATGGCACCATCCAGCTTGGTGTGCGCCCGCGCACCCGCGGCCTGCTGCTACCCGGCTACCGCGTAGACGCTCCGGCAGAAGGCTCCAACGCCATCATCAGCGCCCCTTCGCTGCGCACGGAATACACCCTGCCCTCGCACATCTACCTGGATGAGAGCGGATTCCTGGCCGAGCTTTCCTGATAACCAGTTTCAGCAAACTGACAATCCCGACTGGAAACCAGCCGGGATTTTTTTTACAGCTCACGACCGAACACACCGGAGGAACGGCCGCTGGATTCCAGGGCCTCCAGGCGGGCGGGCGGCAGCACGCTGCGGGGCAGCGGGTCGTAGTGCATGCGGTCCCGGAAATAATCCACCGCGCTCTGGGAGATGGCAAAGATGCGGGTAAAGCCCAGCTCACGCGCCTTATTTTCCACAAAACGGCACATAGCCTTGCCATAGCCCCTGCCCTCGTAGTTTTTCTTGATAAACAGGCAGCCGAGCTCGGCGCAGCCCTCCTGCGGGTAGGGATAGAGCGCCACGCAGCCCACGATGGTGGAATCCAGCGTATAGACGTAGTAGCTCTGCAGGTTCTCGCAAATGGACTCGTAGTTGCGGTGCACGAGCTTGGAATCCGCCATGCTGCGGGCAATCATGGAAAGCAGCTCCGGGATATCCTCCTCGCGCAAGGGGCGTATTTTGCGGTAGGAGTCGGTATGCACCATGGTGCCCACACCTTCCTCTGAAAAGAGCTCATCAAGCAGCACGCCGCGACTGCGGCCATCCAGCAGGTGTACACGCGGAATCCCCAGGCGGCACACCTCTGCCGCCCGCTGCAAGAGCTCCGGATGCGTGCATTCCGCCAGATGCTGAGCTACCTCGCTTTCAAGCACGGCAAAGATAGGCTGGCCTTCCCGGGTAGGAACCTCCCCCTCCAGCAGGCAGATGTACTTGGAAGCTCCCAGTTCCTGAGCCAGTTGCACGCTGAAGGCATCAAAATGCCCTGTTGCTCCGGAGGCCACAATGGCGACCTGGCGGCGCTCCACAATCTCCTGCACGCGAGCCACAGCCGCGGGACCGTCTGAAAGCGGCATCTCCGCCACGGCGGTGTGCATCTCGCACTCGCCGGCGCGGTGAGCCAGGCCGGAGGCATCCACCCCCTCGGCCACCAGCACCAGGCGCACGCCCACCTCATGCAGAGCATCGGCATCCAGCAGGGTATCCACCAGCTCTTCAGCCTTCAGAAGCCCCGCCGCCACATGCACCACAAACAGGCGGCCGCAGAAATAAGGCACATACTCCAGTGCGGAACGGACATTCATAGCGGTTGAGTGTCAGATTTCAGGAATATGCGCCTTGCCTGGCATCAGGACTTTTCCTCGTTCTTACCAGTGAAGAACTGCGGCACGTAGCCGGAGTCCACAGAGCCCACGGTCATCCCCTCCTCCTCATCAGCGAGGGGCATATCACCGGTATCCTTCACGATGTAGGCCTCTTTGCTGGCAGAAGGCTTCAGCTTGAAGCTCACCTTCTTCTTGGGCAGGGTAATCTTCTTCTCGTTGAAGGGTACAGCCTGCTCCATGGCACCACTCACGGATTCGCCGTACATCTCCGGCATGGGGGCGGCGGGCATATCCGGCTCAGTAAGGGCGGGTGCCTCCACCTCATCCAGCGTGGGCAGCGGGGCGGGCTCCAGACCGGCGGCGCGCTGGCGCTCGTGAATCATCTGCAGCTGCTCGCGCAGGGCGGAAAGCAGGTCACCATTGCCCAGGATATCGGTCACATCCGAATCTTCCACCTCAGCGCTGCTGGTGGGCAGGCTGGCCAGGAAGTCCTCAAAGGCGGAAAGGTTCGTGGTGCTGCGGAACATGCCGTTGAGAATCTCGTAGTCTATATTCTGCATGAGGCTCTCGAAGATGGAGTAGGCCTCGCGCTTGTATTCCACGAGCGGGTCGCGCTGGCCCTGGGCGCGCAGGCGCACACCCTCGCGCAGGGCATCCATATCCGTGAGGTGCTTCTGCCACAGCTTGTCGATAGCCTGGAGCATGATGGAGCGCTCCATCTGGTCGATGCGGTCGGGGCGCTCGCCGGCCACCTTCTTCTCGTACATCTCCTTCACGCGTGCCACGATGTGCTCTGCCACTTCCTCCGGGGTCTTGCCCTGCAGGTCGGATTCCTTCTCACTCCACCCCATAGGGAAGGTGGAGTTGATCCACTGCAACAGGTCGGTGTAGCGGTAGGCACCGGTCTCATCCTCGTTCAGGTAGAGGTCGCACTTGTTCTGGGTGCCGGTCACCAGGCACTCGTAGAGCATCTCGCGCGGGTCTTCGCACAGCAGGGCATCGTTGCGCATAGAGTACACAATCATGCGCTGCTGGTTCATCACGTCATCATAGTCCAGCACGTGCTTGCGCCACATGTAGTTACGCTGCTCCACACGCTTCTGGGCGCCTTCGATGATGCGGTTCATGAGCGTGTTCTCCACGGCCTCACCCTCCTGCATGCCGAAGCGGTCCATCATCTTGGTCATGCGCTCGCTGCCACCGAAATTGCGCATCAGGTCGTCCTCGAAGGAGAGGAAGAACTGGGAGCCGCCGGGGTCGCCCTGGCGGGAGCAGCGGCCGCGCAGCTGGCGGTCGATGCGGCGGGATTCGTAGCGCTCCGTGCCCAGCACGAAAAGGCCGCCCAGCTCAGCCACACCCTCACCCAGCTTGATATCGGTACCGCGGCCGGCCATATTGGTGGACACGGTCACAGCACCACGCTGGCCGGCGCGGGCCACAATCTCGGCTTCGCGCTGGTGATTCTTGGCATTCAGCACCTCGTGCGGCACCTTGGCAAAGCTCAGCATGCGGGAAAGCGTCTCAGAGGCTTCCACACTGGCGGTACCCACCAGCACGGGCTGCCCCTTCTTGTGCAGCTCCACAATCTTGGCCACCACGGCGTTGAACTTCTCGCGGCGGCTGCGGAAGATGAGGTCATTCTGGTCCTCGCGGATGCAGGGACGGTTCGTGGGGATGGGCAGCACGTCCAGCTTGTAGATATCGTGGAACTCAGCAGCCTCGGTCTCAGCGGTGCCGGTCATGCCGGCCAGGCGGCTGTACAGGCGGAAGTAGTTCTGGATGGTGATGGTGGCGTAGGTCATGTTCTCGGCCTCCACCTCCACGCCTTCCTTGGCTTCCACGGCCTGGTGCAGGCCTTCGCTCCAGCGGCGGCCCGGCATCTCGCGGCCGGTGTTCTGGTCAATGATGACAATCTTGTTGTCCTTCACCACGTACTCCACGTCCTTTTCGTAAATGGTGTAGGCCTTCAGCAGCTGGCTGGTGGTGTGCAGACGCACGCCGGTCTCATCCAGGCGCTTCATGAGGGCGGTCTTGCGGGCTTCCTTCTCGCGCTCGCTCAGCTTCTCATCCTCATCGATATTCACGAACTCGGTGCCGATATCCGGCAGCACGAAGTTCTCCGGGTGCCCGGGGCTGATGACCTCGCGGCCCATTTCCATGAGGTCGGCATCGTGGGTCTTCTCATCGATGGTGTAGTAAAGTTCCTCCTTAAGCTTGAAGAGCTCAATCTTGCGGGGGTCCTGGTAGAGGAAGAGCTCGTACTTCTCGACCATGCGGCGGTAGTCCGGATCCTGCTGGGAACGCATGAAGGCGCGGTTGCGCGGCTGGCCCAGCTTCACCTTGAACAGGCAGCGCCCGGCGCGCTCGGTATCACCGGCCTTGGCGTACTCGATAGCCTTTTCCATGAGGTCGTTGCAGAGCTCCACCTGCTTGCGCACCACTTTCTCGATGAGCGGCTTGAGGGTATCATACTGCTGCTCGTGCTCGATGACGGCAGGTCCGGAAATGATGAGCGGCGTGCGCGCCTCGTCGATAAGGATGGAGTCCACCTCGTCGATGATGGCAAAGTAGTGACCGCGCTGCACCTGGGCATCCTTGCTGGAGGCCATGCCGTTGTCGCGCAGGTAGTCGAAACCGAACTCGGAGTTGGTGCCGTAGGTGATATCCTGGGCATACTGGCGGCGGCGCAGGTCGCTGGGCATCATGCTCTGGATGCAACCCACGGTGAGACCCAGGAAGGAGAAGAGCGCCCCCATCCACATGGAGTCGCGGCGGGCCAGGTAATCGTTCACGGTGACCACATGCACACCCATGCCGGTGAGGGCGTTCAGGTAAACCGGCAGCGTAGCCACCAGGGTCTTGCCCTCACCCGTGGCCATTTCCGCAATGAAACCGCGGTGCAGCGAAATACCGCCGATGAGCTGCACATCAAAATGCACCATATCCCACTTGATGGGGGTGCCGCACACATCCACCGTCTGCCCGCAGAGGAGGCGCGCACCGCACTTCACCACGGCAAATGCCTCGGGCAGAATCGTTTCCAGATACTTGGCACGCAGCTTGGCAAACTTCGGCTCCACCTCAGCCAGCGCCTTCTTAGCGGCCTCGATGGATTCTACCGTGGCCTCCACACGGGGCAGCTTGGGGAACTCCGGGGCCAGGGATTCAAAGCGGGCATTCAACTGGTCGGCATAGCCCTGCAGCTGCTCAGGGGAGGAAGCCAGCACCACACCGCGGGTGGGCAGATCCATGGGGGTGAAGCGGTGCAGGTGCGCCTGCCACTCGCGGGTCTTGCCCAGCAGGAAATCGCGGTCCTTCTCTGCCCAGGCTTTTTCCAGATCCAGGATGCGGCGCACCACCGGTTTCAACTTGCGCACTTCGCGCTGGTTCTTGGAACCCACGATTTTATTCAGAATCCACTTAATCATATTGAAAAACTTTCAGAAAATATCAGATGACACTACGCGACACGCCCGCGCACGCGGCATGCGGTGCGCGATTGTATCACAAGCCCCGGTCATTTGCAAGCCCGCGTCAACCCCACAAACAGAATATGACACGGGGTAAAAAACTACATCCCACATCTGCTTTATCTGAAATCAGAGGGCATCTATCTTCCGCAAGATTGAATCAGGCAGGTTATTGGGGTGCTGCCGCACATCTGCCCTGATAAAATCGTCCATATTTGTTTCTGCTTCAGTCCGGATACGGCACAGTCTCAACACCGTCTTGAAAATCTGGCCATGCACCAGAGGTTTGTCTTTAATTCTCTGGAATTCAGCAACTTCACCCGCATGCCTGGAGCAATACTCATCCGAAAACCACGCAAAGGCAGGGACGTGTCTCAGGTACGGATTCGTGGAATCACCGTGATTCCACTTACCATCCTCGCCCAACAGCTCGCCATGGTCAGCAACGTACAACAATACAGCATTTCTCCCTTTCACCCCCTCAATCAACTCCGCCATAAAAGCATCTGCCGCAACAATACAGTTATCATAGTCGTTCAGTAATCCAGTGCGGGCATCATCATCCGCGCCATCTGCCTGCTGGCTGGGAGTGAATACTGTATAAGCCGAATCATGCGAATAGGGATAATGCCCCGTCCCATTCTGCAAGATAATGAATTGGTGTTTCGCAGGAGAAACAGATATTCTTTCAAGCACCGTTTCAGCCACTTCCTTGATACTCCCCTTCAGCGTACTGCGTTCGTCCAGAAACTTACCTATCGTCTCATCCCCCAGCCGCGTTTTGGTCATATCATCCGCATTCTCTGCGTAATAACAGCAACGGAATCCATGTTTAGCGAGAATGGATACAAAGGATGTCCTGCTGACCCGTTCCTCTTCCATGGTGAGCCCGGTAAAGATAGACCGGAAGCTGAACTCCGTGGAACCACCATACGAGAACATATTGGAGAAATTACACAGACCCGGAATCTGCGCCAAACGCGGGGTCGTGTTGCGGGCATACCCATTCAGGCCGAAACGATCCGCCCGGACACTCTCTCCAATCACCAGAATGCAGATAAACTCATCATCCAGAGTTGCAACAGAATTATCATCAGCAACATTATGCAACTCCAAATCAGTGTAGTACTCCCGTATCCCCTGAACGAGTTTTTTCAAATCCGAAAACGGCAAACGGTAATTTTCCATGAAGGGCTCAAAAGGAGGTCTCTGTTCCGGAAGCGAAAAGAACGGATGCCAGCGATAATTATTGGGAGAAAAGTTTCGCACAATCCGTTCATTGATTGTCGGGTCTTCCCACTTAATCCTGAAAAACACCGTTGATGGAAGGAGGTAAATAGCCAGGAAAGCCACAGAAGCCACAGATAAGCAGAGCAAGCGCCGAATAACTCCCATCTTTCGAGAAGCGCCACTCAGATACCTCATAAAATAAAAGAGGGCAGCAAGCAGAGTCAGTTTTCCCGTTACATAGAACAGGAAAAAGGATGAAATAAAAGCACCTGTTTCCTCCGCATTCGTCTGAAATGCAGCATAAATAAGCTCATCCGACAACTGATAGCCGAAAGCATGAAAGGCATATGCAAGCACACATGCAATAAAGGAAACCACCATGTATATTCCCACGCCGGCATACGGAATGAGTACGCATATGTATATAAAAGCAGCAGCAAATGCCACCCCGTACACCTGCATTGCTATCAATGCCACACCATCAGCATCAAAAAACAGCGGATGCAACAACACACAAAACAAATATACTCCGCATATCTGCAATAATATTCGCAGCAAGCGGAATTTCCCCAGCAACTGTTTCATTTCGTTAATAACACTCATACAGATTCCAATGTTACTTTTGTTCACCGGCAGAACGGTAGGAGGACCATATGTATCGCGTAAAGATAACCTTGATGGACGCCGTGAGGGGCACCGCCAGCAGGGCACCCACCACACCGCCGATGACATAGCTCCAGAAGAGCACGGAGAACATGACAGTGAGGTCGTGCATCTTCACGCGGCTGCCCACGATGCGCGGCTGAAGCACCCAGCCGTCGAACTGGCTCACACAGCCGAAAATGGCGGTCACGATAAGCACGTGGCTCACATCGTGCCAGGTGAACCAGGCTATGAGCACGGCGGGAATCCAGGTGGAAATCATGCCCAGGTAGGGGATGATGCCCAGCAGGGCGGCAGCGGCGGCAATCGTCACGGCATAAGGAAGGCCCATGATTTTCAGCGCAACCGCCAGGATGATGCCGTCAATCACGCTCACGAGCATCTGCCCGCGCACAAAGGAGATGATGTAGTTATTGATTTCCTGCAGGGTTTCCACCACTTCCTCGCGGAAGGCTGAGCGGCGGATGGGCAGCACGGTGTGCCAGTTCCTGGCAATGCTGGCACTTTCCAGCAGGAAATAGAAGAGGAACACCGGCACCATAATCGTGCCGATAAAGGCCATGGACACACCGGAAAGCGCCCGGGTGCCGGCGGTGAGCCAGCCCAGGACCTTCTCCGTCAGATAGGATGAATTAAAGCTGAGAATAGCCGTCAGCTTACCTTCATAAGTCGTTTCCTGGGAAAGGTCTTCGTAATCCTCCAGAGGCAGTTCCGATGCGCGGGCATCCTTCAGCATCTTGCTGTAAAGCATATCCACCCCCTTCTGCAGCAGCCGGTTCTCTGCCAGCTGGGCCTTGCCCCCCTCCACCACGCTCTCCAGGATCTGTTCGCGCTTGGAAATCAAATCGCCCGTCTGCTGCACCAGCGGCGGCACTATCGTGAGCCCCAGGCCCACCAGCAGGACACAGGCAATCGACATCACCGACACCACCGCCCAGATGCGGCGGGTGATGCGCTTCTGCACCAGCGCCACACAGGGTGAAAGAAGATACGCCAGGAACCCGGCAATCACCACCGGCAGCAGCACAGGCTCCAAGGCCACAAACAGACTGCCCAGACCGAATAATAAACCGAACACCAACGAAACCACCACCACCAGCGCCACCCCGGTGAGTGCCGCCCAACAAATCTTGCGCTGGAAGAGAGTAGGAACTTCCTTATCCTGAATCTTCATGCAGGCATCATACGCTTATTCCGCCACTGAGTCAACGCGAAAACCGCGAATTATCCGCACAACCTGCCACAGGCACAGCGCCGCCACAACTGCTGCAAAACCCGCCCAGGCTGCGTAGCGCCACCCACCGCAGCAGACGAAAGCCACAGCCTCCAGCACCAGCATGAGGCAAATAGCCAGCGGCGCACTCTGCCCTGCCTTCCTGCACCCCAGCAGTCGAAACACGCCTAGCAACAGTGCCGGCACCATCAGGATAGCACCCTGCGCCACCCAGGCATCCAAATGAGCGCGTTCCAACTCCCTGCGGTCATGCGACTTGAAGAGTTGCTCATCGTCAACCAACCAATGCACGGGCGAGATTTCACCCCCGCGCTGAATACCGCGCACCACCGCCGGGGTGCCATTGGCCACCATGCTGCAGCACAACTTGCGGGGCGGCTCGTCCTCCAATTCCAGATTCAGGTAATACGGCGATTTGTTCAACTCGCTCTGCACTACCCGGCAATAGGGTTTCCACTCTTCCGGCAAGTGCACCAGCTCCATGGGAATTTCCTGATTTCCCATGGTAACATGCTCAGGCAGTTTCAACGAAAATGCCCCCATGCGGATGCAGCGGGCCTGCTGGTCCCTGCTCCGCAGAGGCCGCCCGCGATACTGCTTTTCGACATAGCGTCCATCCACCCAGCGACCGCGGCCGGCCTCCAGCGTCAAACACAGGGCCTGGCAGCGCACGCCGATATCGGGCAGCTCCAGCCATTCATCCGTATAAGCGGGTGCTGCCAGCTGAACCTTGCGTCCTTCATTGGCCGGGTCCACAGCATCCGGGCTGATGCACAGGTACGGTTCCTGGTAAATCACCTCCAGCAGCCTGGTATACTGATATCCGCAGCAGTACGACAAGCCCAGAACCGGCAGCAGCAGAAACGCCGCCAGCACACACCGGAGAAACATCTGCTCATACCTCATATACCCAGCAGGTTCAACTCCAGTTCCGCCACGGTTTCGCACACCGGGGCCGGCCAGGCGCGCAGGGCAGCAGGATCCGCCGCATAACCCCAGCCCACCAGCACCAGGGAGGTGCCGGCATTCTCCGCGCAGCGGGCATCAAAAAGCGAATCTCCCACCAGCGTTATCTCAGCCGGGGCAACGCCCCACTTCTCCGCAATATGGTGCATGGAAGCCGGATTCGGCTTGCGCGGGAAAGCCGGGGTATAGCCCAGCACCACATCAAAGGGCACCGTGGGGAAGATATGCCGCACCATGGGCTCCGTGACCTCATGCGGTTTGTTGGAAAGCACAGCCAGCTTCACCCCGGCAGCCGCCAGTTTCTCCAGAAGCGGGGTTATCCCTTCATAAGCTCGTGTATACTCATCCCCACACCAGCAGGTGGGATACTCGCGGCGGAAGGCAGCATGCACGCGCTCCAGCTCCTCGGGCGGGGCATCCGCGGCATCCGCATAGCCGATGGCGGCGGCACAGAGATTCGCCGCCCCGCGGCCAATCATGCTGCGCACCTTTTCCGGCGCATGGGTCGGCAGGCCGCAGGCGGATAAAGCACGGTTGATTCCCTCCGCAATGCCGGGCAGGGAATCAACCAGTGTGCCGTCCAGGTCAAATACCAGGTACTTTTCCATTTAACGGGCAAAGCCGCGCTGGGAAGCGCGCAGGAAATCCACCATGTACTTGATGTGGGGATTGCTGCCGTACTTCTCGTCGCCGAGCACCTCAGCATACTTATCCTCCATCTTGTCGCCCTTGTTATCCTTGTAGAGGAAGAGCTTGCGGTAGGCAAAGCGCAACGCGCGGATATCCTCATCCGAGAAGCCGCGGCGGGAAAGGCCCACCTGATTGATGGCACGGAGGTTGGCCGGGGAGCCCTCAGCAATCATGTAGGGGGCAATATCCTGCACCACCTTGGCCATGCCGCCCACCATGGCGTGGTCGCCGATGCGCACGAACTGGTGCAGAGCCGCACAGCCGGAGACTATCACCCAGTTGCCGATTTCGCAGTGACCGGCAGCAGCCGCATAGCCGGAGAAAATGTTGTGGTCACCCACATGGCATTCATGACCGCAGTGGGAGTGAATCAGGAAGTTATTGTAGGAACCGATAACCGTGCGCAGGTCAGGCGCCGTGGAGCGGTTGATGTTGCAGTATTCGCGGAACACGTTGTAATCACCCACCTCCAGCGTGGTCGGCTCACCGGCATACTTCAAATCCTGAGTCTTGGTACCGATGGTGCAGAAGGGAAAGAACTCATTCCCCTTACCGAACTTCGAGGGTCCGCCAATCACCACATGACTATGCAGCACGCAGCCAGCGCCCAGCTGCACATGCGGCCCCACCACACAATACGGCCCGATTTTCACATCGTCTGCAATCTCGCAAGTCGGGTCAACAATAGCTGTAGGATGAATCTCTGCCATAACCTGCATATTACACCCGCCCCCGCGCCGCTTCAAGCACAAAATCCGTTATTTCTGCGGAAAACCGGTAAAAAAGATACGGTTCCGCGCTTGCCCCGGCGGGGCGCCTGTGCTACAATGCCCGCAGACAAGACCATGGCAGACCGCATCCCCGTACGCAATCCGAACGAAATCAGCAAGCTCCGCAAGGCCGGCGAGGTATCCGCCCGCATCCTCATGGAGCTGCAGTCCATCATCCGCCCCGGTATCACCACCAAGGAGATTGATGACTACGCCGCCGAGCTCTTCCGCCGCGAAAAATGCGGTAATGCCTTCTTCGGCTACGCCGGATACCCCGGCCAGCTCTGCATCTCGGTGAATGAGGAAGTGGTGCATGGCATAGGCGGCCCCCGCGTACTGCGCGACGGCGACATCGTGAGCCTGGATGCCGGCGCCATTGTGGACGGCTGGTATGGCGACAACGCCCTGACCGTGGGAGTAGGCGAACATGTGAGCGTGGAAGCCCGCCGACTGATGGCCGTGACCGAGGAGGCTCTTTTCCGCGGCATCGAGCAGGCAAAACAAGGCAACTCCCTCATGGACGTATGCGGCGCTATCGAGGACTATGTGCGTCCCTTCGGCTTCGGCATTGTACGGGACTTTGTGGGGCACGGCGTGGGGCGCCACCTGCACGAGGAACCGCAGATTCCGAACTACCGCCCGAATTACCCCCTGCCCCGACTGAAGCGCGGCATGATTCTGGCCATTGAGCCCATGATTACTCTGGGTTCCTACCGCGTGCGCGTGCTGGAGGACGACTGGACCACCATCACGGCTGATGGCTCCTGGTCTGCCCACTTCGAGCACACCGTGGCCGTGGGCTCCCGCGGCGGCGAAATTCTGACCGAGCGCCCGCGCATCGCCCTGCCCGAGCAACTCGGCATTACCATGTAAACCACATCACCTCTGCCTATGCGGAACCGTCTCTTCCTGCTGGTTCTGGTGGCCGTAATGCTGCTGGTGCAGGCAGTGCTGCGCACTGCAGCCATGGCCACTCCCTTCAGCAGCGCCACCCTCTGGGGCAGCTACACCTTCTGGGACTTACGCGGCGTTCTCCCCCTGGGGGTATTTATCGCAGGCTCTCTGCTGATGATTTCTGCCGCCACAGCCCAATGTGCCCTGGCAGCCCTGCAACTCACGGGCAAGAGGCACGCCCGGCTCTGCAGCATACTCGGCAGTATTTCCTCCGCTGGCTTGTGGTGCGGAGCTCCCTGCATGGCCAGTTGCTACAATGCGCTGCCCCATATCTTTGCCTGGCTGTCCGGGCATTACGAAACAGCCCCCTGGCAAACAGCCCAATATCTCGACTGGGTGCTGCATGGCAGCTTCATCACCCTGATTTTCTGCCATATACTGAGCACTTGCCAGAAACAGAGCAGCGCATACATTACCCTGCCGCTCACCCTGCTGTGCTTGCTGGCATGCGGGCTGATGTGGTTTAACGCAGCCATGATTCTGCTTCCCGTCGGCATTCTGGGGGCAGCCGGCGGAGTGATGCTGATACAGTGGCGCAAATTATCGTTCATTCCCCTGCTCGCTGCCGTCATTACAAATGGATTCATTTTTACCATATTCGGAGACTACCAGTCACCGCCTGTATCTCCCATAGCGCTGGATACAGCCGTATGGATAACCTATACCTGCACTCTCCTGTTTCTGGCACCGGCTTTATGCCTCAAAGTCACCTCTCTGCTGCGCCAGCACTGAAAAAAGCAGATTTCAGACGGAATGAATGATTGCATTCCGCCGTGGAATATGTTAAGTGTATAGGGTACGTAGTTCATTTTCTCACAAACTCTGCATACTATGGCCACTCCTAAATTGAAACCCGCCAGCGCACCGGCCGCCTCTCCGCGCCTGCTGCGTCCCTCCGGCGCCGCACCTGCTGCAGCCCCCAAGCTGAAGAGCGCCACCGGCAAGACCATCACCCCCAAGAAAGCACCGGCTCCGGCCAAGGCACCCGCCCCGAAAGCCGCAAAACCAGCCACCCCGGCTCCCGAGGTTGAGGAAGTAATGCCCACCCCCGCTCCGGAAGCTACCCCCATTGAGGAAATCGCAGCACCCATCGAAGAGACTCCGGCTGAGCCCACCCTCACCCCCGAGGAGGAAGAAGCCGCCCGCCTGGCCCAGGAGGAATACGAACGCCAGATGGAGGAATATAACCGCCAGATGGAAGAGTACAACCGCCAGATGGCCGCTCTCCAGGCAGCTGAAGGCGAAGCGGCTCCGGCAGAGGAATCCCCCGCTGAAGAAACAGCTGCCGAGGATGCACCGGCTGAAGAAGCACCCGCCGAGGAAGCTCCGAAGAAAAAGAAGAAGAAGAAGGCTCCCCGCCCCACGCTGACCGAAGAGGAAATGGCCCAGGTGCAGGCCGCTCTGGAAGCTGAGCAGAAGGCTCCGGTCTGGAAGACTGTGCCGTTCATGGTCGGCGCCGGTCTACTGGTGGTCACCATTGGTATCTGCACCGTTCTGGTGGTGCAGAAACAGGCAGAAGACGCCCGCATCGAAGCCCACCGTGAATACACGAACACCCTGCTCCGCCGCGCCCAGGACATCAATATGAAGGGTGTGGAAAACATGGCAGATGCCGCCAAGAAGGGTGTAAACGTCACCTGCTCCATGGAAGACGCCAAAGCCCTGATGGAAGTGGTGGTAGATCCCTACGTAAAGGGCGAAAACGGCAAACCCCGCTATGGCGCCCGCGCTGAGGGTGTGGCCATGAATGCCTGCCTGTTGCTGGGTCTGGCCGCTGAGAAGGATGCCGCCATCCGCGATATGATTTTCGACACCATGGGCAAGGAATGCACCAAAATCAAGCCCGTGCTCTTCAACTGGCTGCTCCAGCGCATCGCCATTTCCGATGCCGAAGGTGTAAACACCAGCCTCAAGAAGCTCTCCAAGGTAGTAGCCGATAAGAAGACGGCCAAGCCCTGGAAAGACCAGGGCAAGATTCTTTCCCACATCTGGGAATGCATCGGTCTGCGTGTCACGGAAGCGGATGTGAAGGAAATCATTGGTCTGCTTAAGACCGATATGGCAGATGGACCGCTGGCCACGAATCTCTGCATCTGCCTGGGTAACGTCATCAAAATGATGGATGATGCCGATGCCAAGGCACAACTGGGTGATGAAATCTTCACCACCATGCCGGAAAAACTGCGCAAGAACACCAACATGGCAGGCATTCTGGCTTCCGCATGCTCGCCCAAGGCGCTGGAATACTACAAGCAGGAACTCTCCACCGCCGAAGGATGGACCAAACAGGGGCCCAACTTCCTCGGGGCCTGGGGCAATGACGACATTCTTGACTACGTCCTTGAACTGAAGGAAACCTACAGCGATGACAAACAGATTCAGGTCTGCATCAACAATATCATCGGCACTATCATGAAGCAGGACCGGCCCCGCACCCAGGAGCAGGCCGACAAACTCATCGAAATGAGCTTCAAGGATGCTTTCGCCGATACCTCCGGAATCAAGGCCATCGTCTTCAAGACCGACCCCGCTTCCATCGAGTATGTGGGCGACGACAGCCCTGAACTTCCCGCACTCAAGGAAAAGCTGAAGGAACTGGAAGACCTCCGCAAGCAGAAGACCATCCTCATCAAGGTACTCGCCAATATGAGCGACCATGACTGGGTGATAAACACCCTCAAAAAATACACGGCCGACCCGGATGAAGAAGTCGCCTACGAAGCAGAACGCGCCATTGAGAAGGCGCACGCCAACGCTGTGAACGAAGCACAGCAGCGCGAAGCCTACAAGAAGCGCAAGAAGGACTGACCCTCTCCTCACTCGCAGGACTTTATCTCTCTCCTGTAACTTATTACCGAGCACCGCATGGCAACCCCATGCGGTGCTTTTTTGCACTATTTTAGCTCATAATGTGATTTTGTACTTGCCAAAGGCGATTTTCCATGTATAATTGCCCCGGCTTTAAGCAGCGAGCTGTAGCGCAGGCTGGTAGCGCGCTTCGTTCGGGACGAAGAGGTCGCAGGTTCGAATCCTGTCAGCTCGATTTTTCTTTTCCGGCACATGCCGGCGCCGCTCAGGCAGCGGCAGCGCAGCGGAGATTGGTCTCCGCCATGGCGCAATGGGAGGTTGGAATACAGCACACCCTGCTCCGACACCAGGCACGATGGACACCACCTCCTTCCCCGTGATTTTTTTCACTCCCATACATCACATATATGTCCGGTCATAATAAATGGTCCAAAATTAAGTTCACGAAGGCAGCAGCCGACGCGAAGAAAGGCAAGATATTCGCCCGTTTCTCCAAGGAAATCACCCTGGCAGCCAAGAGCGGCGGCGGCGATATAGACACCAACCCGCGTCTGCGCACGGCCATCGAAGGCGCCAAGGCCGCCTCCATGCCCAAGGACAACATCGACCGCGCTGTGAAGAAAGGCACCGGCGAACTGCAGGGCGAAGCCATCCAGGAGGTAACCTACGAGGGATACGGCCCCGAGGGCACCGCCATCATCGTAGAGGTAGCCACGGACAACACCAACCGCTGCTCCTCCGAAATCCGCACCATTTTCTCCAAGAACGGCGGCAACATGGGCACCCCCGGCTCCGTTTCCTACCAATTCGACCGCAAGGGCGAAGTGCGCATCATCGATGCCACGCTCGATGAGGACACCGCCATGGAGCTTGCCATGGACTGCGGAGCCGATGAGTTCGAGGCCGGCGATGAGGAAGGCGAGTGGGTATTCACCTGCGGCCCGACCGACCTGGGCACCGTTTCCGAGGCCCTGGGTGCAGCAGGCAAGAACGTGACCGGCATGAAGCTGGTTTCCGTGCCCCAGAACCCCACGGTTATCTCCGATGTGGCCGTAGCCCGCAAGATCATGAAGCTCTATGACCTGCTCGACGACTACGACGACACGATGAACGTGTTTGCCAACTTCGAAATTGACGAAGCTGTGCTCGAGCAGCTTTGATAATTGATTTATCTTCCCCCTGGGCAGGCGGTAATCTTTGAACCGCCTGCCCACTTTTCCAAATCTCAGCTATTTTGCTTTCTGAGGCTATGAGCGCACCAGAGGAAAAACAAAACACCCAGCGGCAGCAGCGCCACAACCAGCGCCGCCATTTCAACCGCAAGCCGCGCCAGCAGGGTGACCAGAACAAAACCGCCCAGGGTGAATCCCAGGGTGGTACTCATGTGCGTCGAGAGTCTTTCAACCGCAACAAGCCTCAGTACAAGAAAAGTAAGCCGAATAACCAGCAACAGCAGCCCCAGCAGCAGCAAGGCCGAGCCTTTGTGCCCGTGGGCGAGCCGGAAAGCATCACCGGCATCCTGGAAATCACCGCCAAGGGCTTCGGCTTCATCCGCACCGCGGATAATGACTGGGCGCCCTCAGACTCCGCCATCTATGTGCCGGCGGATATCATCACCGAGCTGCGGCTGCGCCCCTTTGTGCAGCTCACCGGCATGGCGCAGAAGTACGAGCGCGGCCACCAGCTCGTCTCCGTGCAGAAGGTGAACGGCATGGAGCCCGCAGAAGCCGCCGCCTGCCCCCACTTTGAAGACCTGAAGGCGGTGAACCCGACCCACCGTCTCTCTTTCGAGACCACCCCATCCCGCTTCACCACCCGCACCCTGGACCTCATGGCCCCGGTGGCCCGCGGCCAGCGCGGCCTGATTGTGGCCCCGCCCCGCACCGGCAAGACCACCCTGCTCATGCACATTGCCGAGGGCGCCATGGAAAACTACGGCGATGATCTGCACCTCATGGTGCTGCTCGTGGACGAACGCCCGGAGGAAGTGACCGAGTTCAAACGCGCCCTGCCCGGGGCCGAAATCTTTGCCTCCAGCAACGACAGCGGCGTGCGCGAACACTGCCGCATGGCCGAAATGGCCATAGAACGCGCCAAACGCCTCGTAGAAGCCGGTCGCCACGTCCTCATCCTGCTGGACTCCATCACCCGCCTCGCCCGCGCCTACAACAACGCCGAACGCGGCAGCGGCCGCACCATGAGCGGCGGTATCGATGCCCGCGCGCTGGAAACACCCCGCCGCCTTTTTGCCGCAGCCCGCAACACCCGCGGCGCCGGCTCCCTCACCATCCTGGCCACGGCGCTGGTGGAAACCAACAGCCGCATGGATGAACTCATCTTCCAGGAATTCAAGGGCACAGGCAACATGGAGCTGGTGCTCAACCGCCGCATTGCGGAAATGTACATCTACCCCGCCGTGGATATCCTGAAGAGCGGCACCCGCCGCGAGGAACTCATCCTCCCCGAACTCTGGCTGGAAAAGGTGCGCCTCATCCGCCGCGGCCTGGCCAACCACAAACCCACCGAGGCCATGGAACGCCTGCTCTTCTTCCTGAAACGCTGCCACACCAACGCGCAGCTCATGCAGGATCTCAAATCACAGCGATAAGCACGCAAGCCGCAGTTTCAACTGCGGCTCCTTTTTTTGCCGGAGCCACCTCATAATCGTCAAACGGGACTTCTAAAAAGTTGCGAAGGTAAGAGCGTTGGTTATTGCTCCGGCAATTAACACCTTATGATGCGCCGAGCAGGTAGCAGAGTGCAGGAGCAGGAATGCGAATGAGACGGGAACCGGAATCGGTCAGGGAGATCCCGTAATCGTGGAGGTCTTTGCTGGCAACGAATGCGCCGATGCAGTTTTTATCCGCAGATTGGGCAAGAATGGCATCCTGAGAGGAGATGGGGGAATGGCTGCGATATTTGACCTCGCAAAGCAGGTTGGTTCCAGAGGGAAGAGAGACAACGATATCTATTTCCTTGTTGCGGCTCAGGCGCATGTAGCCCACGTGAGCATGGGAGGAGAATGCACAGGCAAAGTGCTTATAAACCGTTGTTTCAACCATGATTCCCAGGTCTGCCGGATTCAGCAGAGGATTTTCAATCATCAGGCAGGCGTTGCGGAGAGCGGCATCAGCAATGTAGATTTTAGGTCTTGCAGCAAGTCCACGCTTGCCGATGGTATGGTAGTCGTGGCTGATGTAGAGCAGATTGGCATCCCTCAGATAATCGATGTAACGCATCAGAGTGGGTTTGGAGACACCATCCAGCTCGCTGCATATGCTTGTGAAACTGATGAGATTGCCGGTGTGGAAACACAGGTATAAGAAAATCTTTTCCAGTTGCAGAGAGTTACGCACATCGAACAGTGCAGGCACGTCGCGTTTCAGCACTTTATCGACCACGTCTTCCCGGAGCACGCGTTGTGCTTCTGCAGTATCCTGCACCTGCATCAACTCCGGGAACCCCCCGACCTGTAAGTAGCGATTCCAGTAGGGGGCAAGATTGTTGAATTGCAGCATGAGGTGATTGAAGTCCTTTGCTTCCATGCCGGCAATTTCGGGCAAACGTGGCAGTTCGCCGTGGCATGCTTCTACGCCCTGCATGTGGCAGTATTCGTTGAAGGTCATCGTCGGCATTCGGAATACCCGCCAGCGGCCTACGCCGCTGTCAGACGCCCCCTTTTCAATAGCCGGACTTGCAGAACCGGTCGCCACCAGTCGCAAGTCCTGGTGCATATCGTACAAGGTCTTAACCCAGAGCGACCAGGATTCAGCGTATTGCACCTCATCGAGAAAGAAGAAATAGGGGCCTTGGTGGGGTACGTATTCCTCGTAGGCCTGAATGACCCGGTCGATGCCACAAAGCTTGAAAATGGGATTATCAAAAGTGAGGTAGAGAATATTACTGGGCGACACCCCCCTGGAAAGCAACTCGACAATTAATTGCTTCATGACGGTTGTCTTACCCACGCGCCTGGCCCCGCTCAGCACGGCAAAGCGGCGCAGCTCCGCACTGCAAATGGTGCGCAGTGTATCATGGTACGCCTCTCTGTGCATGGTCGGCAACTTCTCGCTGACCTGCCCGTTTTTCCACCAGGGGTTATATTGCTCCAGAAGGCTGTAGATGCGGGGACTGTCGAAAATTGTCATATCCTACTCCTTACCTGATGAAAGTATAACGCGCAGGCAATCAGAGGTCAAGCATATTTGTAAAATACATTTTCCAATCTCAGACATTAGTTAAAAATCGTATTTTCTTATTCACATTTTTGTTGAAATTCGAATATTTTGCGACGAGAAGAGCATGAGGAAGAGAGAAAAAAAATCTGTTACCATGGAGTCCCCCATATCTTAACGATGACAAAACGGTGAAGAAGACTAATCCTTCATACACCAGCTACCTGGCAGATGCCGGGGTGAACGAGTTCGAGCATATCCGCGAACGTCTGCGCGACCTGATGAAGTACCTGCCCCACGAGTGCAGACGCTACGATACGAACTTCAGGGACGAGGTTATCTCCACCAGAATCGGCGAGCCCCTGCCCGGCGACAACGTGCTGGAAACCCACCGGAGCAAAGCGGAAAGTTTTCTGAAGAAGCACCAGGATAGCGGCGTCATCGGCAAATTGAAGCGGAACATTCCCCTCTCCGCCGAGGACCTGGAGGAACTGGAGCGCATACTCTGGCAGGAAATCGGCTCGAAGGATGCTTATGAGAAGGAATTTGCCCAGAAGCCGCTGGGAGAATTCGTGCGCGAGATTGTGGGGCTGGATATGGCCGCCGCCAAGGCAGCCTTTGCCCGCTTCCTGGATTCCAACAAGCTGGACAGCCGCCAGATTTACTTTGTGAACCAGGTGGTGGAGTATATCGTGCTCAACGGGCTCATGAAGGATTTCAGCGTGCTGCAGCAGCCGCCCTTCAACAACCAGGGCAGTATCGTGGATATCTTCACAGGCCTGAGCCTCTGGGCAGATATCCGCAAGACCATCGAGCAGATCAACGCCAACGCTCTGGTGGCCTGAAGCCGCGTACCCACGCTTTGCAGTAAAAACAAGAACCGCCACCGGATGCATCCGGAGGCAGTTCTGACAAAGGCTTAAGGTACACCTTAGTCGCCGCTCTTGAGCACGTTGATGAAGGCTTCCTGCGGAATGCTCACCTTGCCGATGGCCTTCATGCGCTTCTTACCTTCCTTCTGCTTCTCGAGCAACTTGCGCTTTCGGGTCACGTCGCCGCCGTAGCACTTGGCGGTCACGTTCTTGCGCATGGGGGATATGCTTTCGCGGGCGATAATCTTGCCGCCGATGCAGGCCTGGATGGCCACGGTGAAGAGCTGGCGTGGTATCACGTCCTTCAGCTTGGTGGCCAGCTCGCGGCCCACGGCTTCGGCGCGGTCGCGGTGCACAATCATGGAGAAGGCATCCACCGGCTCACCGGCAATCATCATATCCATCTTCACGAGCTTGGCAGCCTGGTAGCCGTCGTACTCATAGTCCATGGAGCCATAGCCGCGGGTGGCGCTCTTGAGCTTATCGTTGAAGTCCACCAGGATTTCCGCCATGGGGATGCGGCAGGTGAGCATCACGCGGGTATCATCGATGGTTTCGGTGTGAATCACCTCACCGCGCTTCTCCATCACGATGCTCATGATGGCGCC
The DNA here is from genome assembly GCA_015062005.1 of Akkermansiaceae bacterium. Taxonomy (GTDB): domain Bacteria; phylum Verrucomicrobiota; class Verrucomicrobiia; order Verrucomicrobiales; family Akkermansiaceae; genus Akkermansia. The sequence goes on along the minus strand of SUVL01000010.1, from coordinate 46,983 downwards.
GATGTACTCGCTGGGAATCATGATGAACACCTTGACGATGGGCTCGCGGATTTCATCAATCTCCTGTGGTTCGGGAAGGATGCTGGGGTTATCCACGTTGATTTCCTCGCCATCGGTCTTGCGCACTTCGTAAATCACCGAGGGGTAGGTGGAAATCACGTCCATGTTGAACTCGCGGCGCAGGCGCTCCTGGATAATCTCCATGTGCAGCAGGCCGAGGAAACCGCAGCGGAAACCGAAGCCCAGGGCCACGGAGCTTTCGCCCATGTAGGTGAAGGCGGCATCGTTAATCTGCAGCTTGGCCATAGCGGCCTTCAGCGCCTCGTAGTCAGCCGAATCCACAGGGTAGATACCGGAGAACACCATGGGGCGAATCTCCTTGAAACCAGGCAGCGGCTCGCTGCACGGGTCGGCCAGGTTGGTATAGGTATCGCCAATCTTCACATCGGCAGCGCTCTTCATGTTGGCGATGATGTAGCCCACGTCGCCGGTGTGCAGTTCATCCACAGCCTGCATCTTGGGGGTGAAGATACCCACTTCCTTCACTTCGTAGGTTTCATCCGTGGCGAAAAGCTTCACCTTCATGCCGCGGGAGACGCTGCCGCTCACCAGGCGCACATAGGACACCACGCCGCGGTAAGCATCGTACACGGAGTCGAACACGAGGGCACGCAGGTGGTTATCATCCTCCAGCACCTTGGGGGCGGGCACGCGGGTGACGATGGCCTCCAGCACGTCTTCGATACCGATACCGGCCTTGGCGGAGCAGAGAATGGCCTCCTCCTTGGGAATGCACACGATTTCCTCCAGCTGGCGGTAGACCTTGGGCAGATTGGTGCTGGGCAGGTCAATCTTGTTGATGACGGGAACGATTTCCAGATTCTGCTCCACAGCCAGGTGCATATTGGCCAGGGTCTGGGCTTCCACACCCTGGGCGGCATCCACAATGAGCACAGCGCCATCGCAAGCGGCGAGGGAGCGGCTCACTTCGTAGGAGAAGTCCACGTGGCCGGGGGTATCCAGCAGGTTGAGCTCGTAGGTGTTGCCATCCTTGGCCTTGTAGCGCATGGTCACGGGGTGGGACTTGATGGTAATCCCCTTCTCGCGCTCCAGGTCCATGGCATCGAGCAGCTGGTCCTGCTTGTCTCGCTCGCCGATGGTGTTGGTAAATTCCAGGAGACGGTCAGACAGCGTGGTCTTACCGTGGTCAATATGGGCAATGATGGAGAAATTGCGTTTGAATCTGATGTCCGTTGCCATGCGCGCGCAAGGATACGCGACAAGCGGCCATAAGTCAAGCGAATTCGCTTATTCCCAGAGGTAAGACTGCAAAGAGTCCACCAGCTTGCCATCGCAGTAGAGGTTGACCTTCCAGGTCATCACATCTCCACGCTTGGCACGCTCCGGCCCGGAGAAGTGGAACGTATCCTTGCGGGAACCGGCAGATTCGCGCGGTTCATTGTACTCGACAGAACGAGTCAGCACATCTGCCCCGGTGAGTGCCTGGGTGTAGAGCATCTCGATTTTCACCGGCTTGGCGGGCTCGGCATCATACCAGCGTAAGTAGTAGTAATCGCCGATGCGAAGCTCGCGTTCCTTGTTAGAGTTGGCGCCGTACATGGCATACTGAGCATTAGCTCTCAACGGCGCCTCCTGCCAACGCTCGCCAGGCAGGTCCGTTGTCTTGAGCGGCAAATCTGCCATGCCTGTGATACAGGTAGCCTGATACTGGGAACAGGAAGCCAGCAAAGTAACGAAAAGAGCAGAGAGAGTAAGGCAGATTCTCATACCCCCTATTCAATACTATTGAACGGCATTTGTCAATTCATTTTCTTATTGTTCAGCCGCGCGTTTTTGCTTGCAGAAGTGGGATTGAAAGGCTATAAGATAGGATATGGCCGTTCCTCAAAATACAATAGCACTGATTTTCGACTTTGACCAGACACTGAGCCCGCACAACATGCAGGAGGACACGCTGTTCCCGGAATACGGGATAGATGCCGAACAGTTCTGGCGCAAATGCAACGAGCGCAGCCGGGACGAAGGCTGGGATGGCGAGCTGAGCTACCTGAAAGAAATCCTCGACACCCTGAGTCTGGACGGTGTGAGTAATGAGCACCTGCGGGAGCTCGGCAAGAAGCTGACCTACTACAAGGGAATCCCCGAATTCTTCCAGAAATTCGAGGAACGAGCCCTTAGCAAGGAACACCGCTTCGCCGGGGTAAGGGTGGAGTTCTACATCATCTCCAGCGGTATCAAGAGCATCCTGGACGGCTCCATCATCCGCCCGTACATGCGAGAAGTCTTCGGATGCGAATTCAGCGAGCAGGACGGCCGCATCAGCTTCCCGAAACGCGTCATCTCCCACACCAGCAAGACTCAATACCTCTTCCGAATCAACAAGGGCATGCTCAACTACATCGAGGATGTGAACGACCACATGGACAGCGATTTACGCCCCATTCCCTTTGAGCACATGATTTACATAGGCGATGGGCCCACAGATGTGCCCTGCTTCACCGTGATGCGCCAGCAAGGCGGGCTGAGCGTGGCCGTCTATAACCCGGACGATGCCTCACGCCGCAGCTTCCAGAAGTGCTATGCACTCAAATCATCCCAGCACCGGGTGGATTTCTTTGCCCCGGCGGATTTCCGGGAAGGCAGCCACCTGTGCAATATCCTGGAGGAAACGGTGCGGAACATGGCCGATTCCATCGTGCATGCGCAACGCGTCTTCCCCACGTCGCAGCAACGCGCACCCAAGCATTAAAAAAGCCCCTGGGCAAAAGCTGCCCAGGGGCTTTTTCGTACAGCGTATTCTTATGCCTTCGGCTCAGGAGCCGGAGCTTCAGGAGCAGACTTGCCGAGATAATCAGGCAGCTGCACGCCCACGCTCTGGGCCAGTTCATGCAGCGGCAGAGTACCTGTGACCAGGTTCTGCACAAAGCCGCCCACGGAGCCGCTCTTGCTGTCGCCTCCGCCCATGACCACCACCTTATCGAAGGAGAGGTTGCGGATAGCACTGGCCTGCGTCTCCACGATGGTGGGCAGCTGCTCGGTCACCAGCAGGCCGGAGGCGGCGCGGGCATCGCCGGCGGCGGCCACAATCTCGCGGAAACCGGTTGCCTTGGCCTCCAGCGCCGCCTGAATGGCAGCAGCATTACCGCGGCCCACGAGCTCCAGGCCCTCGCCTTCAGCCTTCTTCTTGAGGAGAAGGGCGTCCGCCTCACCCTTGGCCAGCTTGGTGGCGGCAAGGCCTTCGGCCTCCTTCTCAATCACCAGAGCATCAGCCTTACCTTGCTGCTCCTTCACCATGACGGAAGCCACGGCCTCAGCGGCGATTTCCTGCTTACGCTTCTGGATTTCAGCCTTCACGATTTCATTGGCGGTCTGGGTGGCGCGCTCCAGCTCGGCACGCTTCATCTCAGCCTCACGGTTGGCAATGTAACCAGCAGCCTCAGCCTGGGCGGCCTGTTCCTTCTCAGCCACAAGGGCTATGCGGGCGGCCTCGGCCTGGCGCACCTTGAGGCGGGCATTGGAATCTGCCACTTTCATCTGGGCTTCGTTGTTGCCCTCCACGGCAGCAGCATTGGCCATGGCCACCTGCACCGTCTGGTCGCGGAGAGCCTCAGCCTTGCCAATCTCACCGCGGCGGGTTTCCTCTGCCACCTTAATCATGGCATCATTGATAGCGCGTGCGGCGGCCTCCTGACCAAGGGCCGCAATGTAGCCGGAAGCATCGCGGATGTCAGTGATATTGGCGTTGATGAGGTAGAGCCCCACCTTGTGCAGCTCCACATCCACGCCCCCGGTAATGCCCTTGATAAGCTTCTCACGGTCGGCGTTGATTTCTTCGATGGTGAGGGAAGCGATAACCACGCGCATCTGGCCCATGATGATTTCGGAGGCGAGGTCACGGATGTCCTGACGGGTGCGGCCCAGCAGGCGGCTGGCGGCATTCTGCATGATTTCCGGCTGAGTGCTGATACCCACAATGAAGGACGACGGCACATCCACTCGGATATTCTGACTGGAGAGAGCCCCCTTCAGCGGCACATCAATATTGATGGGATTGAGATCCATGAATGCGTAGCTCTGTACGATGGGAACAATAAAGGTGGCACCACCATGAATGCACTTGGCGGAACGCCCTGCCCCCACGTTGCCGTAGACGATGAGGATTTTATCCGATGGGCACATCTTGTAACGGCTGAAGAGCCACACGACGGTACCCAGAAGGAAGACCACCAGAATAATGATGGCCACGATGCTGCCGATGCCATCCGGCGCTGCATTTGCGAGCTGATTAATCATATGTTCAGTTTGGGGGTTATTTTGAAAGGGGGCGCACAGTGACCTGGCCGGCAACGGATGCAGTCACTACAATGGGAGTCTGGGCAGGCAGCGGGGTATCCCCCTCCTGCACTGCGGGCAGGGTAAGCAACTGGTTCGGGTGCGCCACCTGCACCTGACCGCCCGGCTCACCATGCGGAGGAATGGTCACATATACCGTACCGTTCATGCCCACCAGGCTCTGGGGGGAAATATTGCCATCGGACCGCAAGCCATATATGGCGCGGATAAGCAGGGCAACCAGCAGAAACATGACCACGCCGGTGCCAAGCCCGACACCGCACGCCACTGCCACGCTCCCACCACCCTGCATGCTGAGGTACCCGCCCCAGCCCAGGCCAAGGAAGAAGCCGATGATGGCCCGGAACGAGAACATGCCGGTATCGGCGCCATCGCCACAGGCAGCATCCGCCTCTCCACCTTCAAAATCAGTGAAGAAAGATATGACGAACAGTAGCGCAGCCAGCAGGGTGGCCGCCCACGCTATGGTGCAGAATATGGCACGCGCAGAATCAAAACCAGGCATCAGATCCATCATGTAGCAAGCTTACCACAGCTCCATGCAGTAGCAAGCAGAAAATACGGCACAGCACCATGTTAGATTATTTTTTTATTCTTTTAGGCTTGCAAATGCGGCAATTGGTGATATTATCACCTCACCTTGTAGGTCGATTTGCCGCAGCCACGAAAAATCAACCATTAACACAAGATTATACTAAAATGAGCGAAATCAACGTCAACGACTTCAAGACGAACGAGAAAGACACCGGCTCCACCGGTTTCCAGGTTGCAGTGCTTACCAAGCGCATTGCCCACCTTACGCAGCACCTCATCGCCAATAAGCACGACCACGCTTCCCGCCGCGGTCTGCTCATGATGGTGGCTCGCCGCCGTAAGCTTCTGGACTATGCCAAGCGCACGAACCCGGATCTGTACAAGGATCTGCTGGTGCGTCTTTCCCTCCGCCACTAATCCAAACAGTGGTGAGGGGGCTTCCTCAAGAAGCCGCACACGCCAATTACAGAAACGCCGCAGAGAGGTCGATCTCTGCGGCGTTCTCATTTACCTTCAAGGTTCTGCAGGCCTCAACTTCTCCTCGTGAGCCTGAATCGCAAGCGGGATGTAACTCTGTTTCTTATACCAAGGCACAATAAAGCCCTGCTCGCGCCCCACGCAATAGAAAAGCTTAATCATGGCTATCAACACGTAGTTTGCAAAGAACTTAGCGATAGTACCGGCTGAAATGTAATACAACGAGGGCGCACCGGCAAAAGGCAAGGCAAAGAAAAGCGATGGGAGAAACAACGGCGTTCCCCTCAGCTGCATACAGGTCCGAATCAACAGTACATAGGCATATATGAAAATCAGTGAGATAATAACGAGGCCCACTATACCCAGACGGTGAATGGCGGTAATTGCACCATTATGCCAGACACCGGTATTGGCGAAGAAATCCTGTTCACCATAAATAGTGGTACCACGCATGATGGAGACCGTCTCACGGCGCAGATAATCGACAGACTGACCGAAGCCATCTCCCCATACGTAGTCATGAATGTATTTTGTTCTGGGGTCGAGGGCCCATTTCCACATCACAATACGCCACTCGCTGGAATGGCTTGTGTCTGCCTCAACTTCGCGAGAAACCTTTATTCCAGGGAGTATGGACAAACAACGTTGCGCCCCGAACGGGAAAGACTCCACGATGCCCTCGGAGCTGAGATATACAAGAGCCCCGTATACACTAAGGCCCAACACGCACATGCACCACAACTCCCGCTTAATGATGGCCAGGGTCAGGATGATAAAGGAGTTACTCATCAGCACCTCACGCCAGCCTGACAGGAGAATGGCCAGACATGATAAAACCGACCCCACCAATAACCCTGGGCTGGAAAACACTTTCGACATGGGGTTCATTCCGTACAGCATGAAAATACCATACACACCCAGTTGCACAAACATGGTAAAGCGCGTCGTTGTTGCAGCTTCGCGCAATTCCGTCACATCCACCCCACCACGGATACCAACCAGACTCAGGCAAATAGACAACAAGCATGCCCCCAGCGAGAGTCGAATACCCCAGCGCAGCACACGCTGCAGCTGTTGATAGGTACAGGGGATGCAGCTGATGGCGATGTAGAACAATGTACCCAGAATGGCCCATATATACTCCTTGCCGCCTACGTATTCTGCCTCATAACCGAATATGGCCATGGATACAGGATGCTGCAGGTATGAATACACCATGTAAGCAAACATAATGTATATCAGCAAGTCCAGGGAAAGCAACCCGCGCCAGGCAAACTTGACATACCCCATGCCCCACATCACAAACCAATAAAACAAGACGCCAGCTCCAACCATGAACGGAATGGGCAATTCCTCCAGCTTGCCGGGCAAGGGCAGCAGAGCCAGGACAGGGGGCACCAGGTAGATAAGCACCCAGCAACGGGGGCCTATCCACAACATGAAACTACCTGCCACCAAGGCAACAATGATGCCTAGTGATACCTCCTTACTCTCTGCGGCTTCAGCACCGATGACAATGCACAGAACCACGAGAATCAGAGTCACCAGCACATTCTTTACAATTGCATTCGGCATATTGGAGACGCGTTCAAGAGAGGGGAATTACCAAGCCGCATGCCTGACTCTTCGACATGCGGCTTAGCAAATAATCAGAGAGCCGAAGGAATCTCCTTACCGAGCTCGGAAGCCTTGCGCCCCTTGCCGTCGCCGGCGATGCGTTCCAGGAGCACATCGCGGTACCCCATACCGCCCGGAATCATGGGCAGAACGTGTACATCGTAGGGCACCATGACATCCAGCACGTAGGCTTCTTTTGATTCAAGCATGCGCTTGATGGCACCGGGGAGCTCAGCCGGGTCTACAACGCGCTCGCACTTGATACCAAAGCCGGCACAGAGGACCGGGAAGTTCGGGTAAAGGATTTCCTCCGTACGGTGCGTGCGGTCATACTCATCCGCAGGGTCAGCCAGGAAGGTCTGGGCACGGTTGGAATCATACTTGAGGTCTTCCCACTGCACCACCATACCCAGGTGCTGGTTATCCAGGATGATGCACTTGATGGGCATTTTCTCAATATGAATGGTGGCGAGCTCCTGCACATTCATCAGGAAGGAACCGTCGCCATCGATATTAACAACGGTCTTCTCCGGATATGCCGTGTGGGCACCCATGGCGGCGGGAAGGCCATAGCCCATGGAGCCGAGGCCACCGGAAGTAGAAAGGCGGCGGGGCTGCTGGAACTTGTAGAACTGGGCGGCAAACATCTGGTGCTGCCCCACACCGGTGCAGATGATGGCATCCTCATCCTTCAGCTGGTTGTAGAGTTCCTCAATCGCCTGCTGGGGAGCAATTTCACGCTCATTCTTCTCATAACAGAGGGGGTACTGCTTCTTCCACGCCTCGATGATGCCAAACCACTCCGGACGGTTGGAAACAGCATATTCACGCGGAGCAATCCCCATGGACTCCAGTCTGGAATTGAGATAGGCCAGAGCAGCCCCGGCATCCGAGCGGATTGCGAAATCCACCTTCTTATTCTTGTTGAGCTCAGCGGCATCATAATCCACATGAATGATGCGGGCGTGCTCACAGAACGTACGCACAGCACCCGTCACGCGGTCATCAAATCGGGCACCGATAGCCAGCACCACATCCGCCTCATTCACGGTATTGTTGGCGTATACAGCGCCGTGCATACCAAGCCAGCGCACAGAAAGGGGGTGATTCTCCGGCATCGCGCCAATACCCATGAGGGTAGTCGCCACGGGTATCTGGGTACGCTCTGCAAACTCACGCAGCTGGTCAGCCGCATTGGAAATCACCACGCCGCCACCAGCGTAGATAGCCGGGCGCTTAGCAGCAAGCAGAAGCGGAAGCACTTCATCCAGGGCTGCGGTGTTCAGCTCAATCTGGGGCTCATAACCAGGCAAATCCATGGGTGCATCAAAATCCGGCACAAACTTCCCTTCCTGGAAATTCTTGGGAATATCAATCACCACGGGACCGGGGCGCCCGGTGCGAGCCACGTGAAATGCCTCGCGTACGATGCGGGGGATATCCTCAAGCTGAGTCACCAGGTAGCTATGCTTGACGATAGGAGCAGTCATGCCGAACACGTCCGTCTCCTGGAAGGCTGAAGTACCAATGAGGCCGCTGCCCACCTGGGCCGTAATGGCCACCATGGGCACAGAATCAAGCATAGCGTCGGCAATGGGAGTAATCATGTTGGTAGCGCCCGGACCGGAAGTGGACATACACACACCGACCTTGCCGGTAACACGGCCGTACCCTTCGGCGGCAAAGGCGCCGCCCTGTTCGTGGCGCGGCAGAATTGTACGAATAGAAGGCTCATGGCTCAGCGCCTGGTGGATGGGCATACTGGCACCGCCGGGATAGGCAAATACTACATCCACACCCTCGCGTACCAGGCTCTGTACGAGGGCCTCGGCCCCGGTCATCATTGTACCCTCTGACTTGGACTTACATGTGGATTCAGTGTTCATGATATTCTATGCGTTATGTTGCTAATAGCGGAAATAGGTTATTCAGGCTCCGCATTCGGGCGAAAGTATACCAGAGGACGGGGCTCATGAAAAGCATATTTTTACACACTGGCACACGTTTATCATCAAACTCAGGGTTGCGGGTAAATTATCTGCACCTCGTTACCACAATCAAGCATCATGGCCAATTCGTTAAGATCCTTTTGTTCCAGGCAGATTCCCCGGCTTCCCCTTTTATTAGCCACACTGGTCAGCCATATTCCATTTTCGAGGCGCAACAGGCGGTCTGAAGCAAAAAACTTCGGAGAGCGAGGAAGAACCGCATGGCCATCCTGCACCCCCTCCCGGGCTGTCACTTTTGTCTTCATTGACTTGCGCTGGGCTGCAGGTGTCTCATCCTGACTCTCAATCGTGTATGCCGCAACCAGCTGCGTACCGTCCCAAACGGAAACCTCCCGCTGCAACGGGCGGATTTCCATCCTCAGACGCATGGGCACCACCACCAGTTTCTGCCCTACTTGCAAAGCCGAAGGCTCCACAATACCATTCAGCATCATGATAACATCCTGGGGGCACTTCTGAGTCACGGCAATGCGGGCCATATTATCACCCCTCCGCACGGTATACACAGTCGCGCCAGGGTGCATACGGGAAAGGTAGCGCGGCACATTCACCCGGCCGCATATCTGCCTGGCCTCGCGTCCGGCAATTCCTTCATCTGCGACAAATGGTTGCAACAGGAGCACAGCTTCACCCCATTTCTGCTCCTGCATCAGCACGCGAGCACGCTCCAACTCCTCCGGACGCCGGGGCCAGAGGGAATAATTATCTGCGGCTATTGCCTGGCTAGCAAAACTAAATAAGCCCGCGACGGCGAAAATCAAATACGTTAATTTCATGAGATTTCTGAATCATTTCCAACATAAAACCAAGAAGGGACACCTCCCAGGCATCATCCACTCCGGAGATGACGGCTCGATACGGATCCCCACAGGAGAGAGCCTCATTTACCACCCTGTCCTCCACCTCGCGCACCGTATCGTGCACCAATTCCTCCTGCACCTCTGAACGGCTGAAGCAAAAACCATACTGGAACAAGGCCTTGAGCCCAGCCCCATGAGCCTCCATCCATTCAAAAAAACGCGCAGCATCTGCCCCGAATCCTTCGATTTCCACCCCGCGCAAATCGGCAGGCCTGAGAATACGAGGTCGATTTGCTTCCACCCAGCCACTCCGCACCCGGCATACTCCTACCTCATCCATAGGTTCGGTAATCAGGCGAAAGTTGAAGCGGGTCTCGCCAAAGGTATCGATGCGCCGGTCTGGTACATACAATACACGCGTGCATTGCATGGCGTATTCTATGGAGCTCCGGTTCATCAGTATAGCAAAGGGCGGCCCCGCCGGCAAAGGTGGAACCGCCCGTTATCGAAAAAGCTACCGGGCCTATCAGGCCTTGTTTGCGTTGATGTATGCGACCACGTCGGCCACAGACTTAAGCTTCTCGGCGTCCTCGTCGGGAACTTCCACGGAGAACTTATCCTCGAATGCCATCACGAGCTCTACGGTGTCAAGGGAGTCGGCACCAAGATCCTCGATGAACTTGGCATCGGAGGTCACTTTTTCGGGGTCAACGCTGAGCTGAGCAGCGATGATTTCTTTTACCTGGGATTCGATGTTGTCGGACATAAGATGTGACAGATTTTAGGTGCCGTTATTCTAGCGCGTTCCAATCGTTCTTGCAATAAAAAAAACTAAAGTATGCTCAAAAAAAGCATCAAAAGGTCACACCAGCCGCCAAAGCAATGCCTTGCAGCGTAAGGTGGGGCACAATAATGCACTTCCTTCGCAACGCCGCAGCCACGGAAGAAGCATCGCCCCCAGTCAGGATTACGTGGATTTCCTCTCCCAGTTCCTTTTCAATGGCATCGAGCAATGAATCTATCATACCGGGGTAACCCACACGCACAGCAGCAGCCATGGCTTCACGGGTATTGCGTCCAATCACCGGGCCATGAAACAGATTACCCAGGTCAGGCAACTGAGCAGTATGGGCGTGCATGCTGGAAGCAACCGAGGCCATTCCGGGGGCAATCATCCCCCCTATGAAGGAAGCACGCCCCTGGCTCTGGCACAGGACATCAAGCGTGCTGGCAGTTCCCAGATCCACAGCCACAAGCGGCAATGGTGCATATTGACAGGCAGCCAGCACATTCGCAATGCGGTCTGCTCCCAGCGTGGCAAGACCAGGGTACAATGAAAAATCAATATCAGTCGCATGAACGTGAGTGAGATTCATTACCGGAAAAGCCGCAAAAATCCTTCTCAGAGCATCCGCGGCAAAGGGCACGACGGAACAAAGACAAACCCGTTCAAAAGCCCACCCCTCCAGCAACTGCTGCACATTATCCTCTGAAATATCAGCCGTGGCAAGCACGCGGATTTCAGCACCCGAAGTCCCGCTCAAGGCAAACTTCGTCCGGGTATTCGAATTATCAACCAGCAGACATGTTCCCTCTGATTTCATATACCAAACTTACTGCGTATGGTTTCAACGACACACTTTGCACCGCCGGAACGCCTGGCGGTTTTCATGGACGAGCAGAGCAATTTCCAGCCGGAGGCCTCGTTCTGCAAAAGTTTATTCAATGTAGCGACCAGATGGGCAGTTGACTCGACATGATATCCGGCTCCATCTTCCAACAGCAATTCAAGATTCCCCTGTTCCTGGCCTGGCAAAGTATAATTTATCAACACAGGCACCTCGGAAGAATAGCATTCAAACATGGTGGCTGCACCGGCCTTTCCTATATAAAAATGACTTTTCTGCAACAGAAGATGCATCTGATTCGTCGCCGCCATAATCACCAGGCGGCCACTCGCGCATTCCTCTGCAAACACATGTTGCAAATAACGGCTTCTTGCCCCCGCCAACACCACCAGATGAAGTCCGGGAAATGCTGAAAGCATAGCCGCAATGTCATTGATTACCCCTTGAGTCTGCCGGTATGCCCCATACAGAATATGCAAATTCCCCTCATCAGGGGCCCGCCTGAGGGAAGCAGGTTTGAACTCAGGCCGCACCGGAAACCCCGTTACCTTGACTATCTCGGAATCCAGAGCGTAACGATCCATCACCATGCTGGCCGACCCGGCATCCGGGAGCATAACAAGGGAAGACTTGCTGCGCATCCAGGGACGGCTTATCTCACGTGCATCGGTCACCACAAGGGCATATGGCGGAATAACAGTTCCCCGGCGGCGCAATTCATCCAGCATGTATGCAAATAAAGGATACGTACATATAATGAGCGCCGGGTTCCAACCGCTCAGCAAACGTTTCAAATAATCAAGAAGCGAGTAGAAGTACACGCTGCGTACCATGCGAGCCCAATTGGCGGTATCCGTCAAGGAATACGTTATCCCCCAGAGCCACGGAGCTTTTCTGACGCAGAAGTGGTAAAAGCTCTGCGACAAGCGGAAGGCAGCCGGGTGAGCATCCGCGCAGATATCCACCGTCCGGCAGTTCCACCCCTCTGCTCCATATTGTTCAGCAATGGCAGCCGCGGCAGAATGATGCCCTTGCCCATACCCCACACTCAGAAGCAATAGCCTTCTGCCATGCATGCTTTCCGCTCTGTCATTCATAAAAACAAGCTCCGGCATGTTGCCGGAGCCCTATTGAATCTTTATCTGGTTCACGGTCCAATCTTATCCGGCCGGCCTTCGAATGCCGGGCGCCTCGGAACGAACACGGAGTCATTTGGCATCAGCTTGATGGAGCGGTCACGGGCACTGAAGTAATCATACGTGCGCGTCACCTTTCCGCGGGTCACCTGAATCTTCCGGGAACCGAAATCAGTGATGTCACCGCATTCAATCAACGCCTGAATCAGGGTCATACCTTCGCGATAAGGCAGATTCTTCTTGCCCCCCACATACCCCGTTACCTGCACATAGCGGGCATCTACAGCAGCTTCGCCCTTCGGGCCAACATTTGCCATGACAATCGGGTCAGAGTAAATCTGCTGCGAAAGATACAGAGAGCGCAGTTTATTCTCAACCTGCCGCGCAGTCAGCCCCACCACGCTCACGCGGCCGGAGAGATACGGCATGGAAATAGTTCCGTCCTCGCGACTCACAGCATAATCCCCATTCACGTTATTCACGTCTTCACTGGGAATGTTCTTGAACTGCACCGTCACCGTTCCGCCCTTCGTGGCGCGCGGTTCGGTTGATGCATCCTGAGCCGACAAGGGGGAAACCAGCCAGCCAAGCACCAGCACCACCAACAGCTGCATTATAGCTTTTCTCATAACTTTTCAGATTAATAGAGTTCGTCCTCTGCTTTCTTATTCTTACCGGTCACAGCTGCCATCTCAGACTTTACGGCAGACGGCTTGGGTTCGGTGCGGTTCTCACCCTTGCTGTAGTACGAGTAATACGTTGTGTAGTACTGGTACTGGGTGTCACCGCTGATATCCACATTATTCATCACAAGGCCCATAATCTGACCGCCAGCATTCTGCACCAGAGACTTGGCTCGAAGCAGCGCCTTAATGGGCATCTTGCGCGGCTGCAATACCAGCAGGGTTGCATCTGCCTTACTGACCAGCAAGGACGCATCGCTCACACCCAGAACAGGCGGGGAGTCAATCAGCACAATATCGAAACGGCGGGAAACTTCGTTAATCAGCTTCTGCATACGGTGCGAACCAATCAGCCCGCTCGGGTCAACCGGAACAGGGCCACTGGGCAGCATGTACAGATTGTCATGCCCGGTCTGGAACACAACCTCCTTGAGTTCCGATGCTCCCGTGAGGTAGGAAGAAAGGCCCACATCGCTCTTCAGCTCAGCGTAGCGGGCAAGACGGGGGCGACGCAAGTCGGCATCCATCATCAGCGTGCTGTAGCCAGCCTGAGAGAACACGTACGCGAGGTTACTCAAGGTAGTCGTCTTACCTTCACCGGCATTTGCCGAGACAACGGCTATGGTCGTTGCCTTATACAAGTCCTTCTTCAGCTCGATATTTGTACGCAGAATACGATATGCCTCCGCATCCGGGCTGTCGCCCCCTTGCAGAATCAGCAGGCCTGCATCCTGGGGAATCACGCCAAGTACCGGCAGACCCATGCTGCGCTCGGCATCTTCCAGAGTCTTGATGGACGTATCGAAATAGTTGCTGATGAACGCCACAACAATGCCGGCAAGAAGGCCGATAACCGCACCCACAATAAGGTTCAGGCGGTAATTCGGGCTGCTGGGAGCCCCAGGAAGCCCGGGGCGGCTGTATACCTCCAGACTCGTACGCGGAGCCATCAGACGCATCTTATCCGCGATGTAGTCATTCTCCAGCTTGTCGTAACGAGCCTTTTCAGCCGCATACTCCTGCAGAGCGTTCTTCACCTTCTGGTCCTCAAGCGTCTTGTCACGCAGCCGGTCACGAGCCTGGCTGTAACGCTGCTCCACATCCTGGAGCTCGGATTTCTTAACATCGAGCTGGTCAACCATGGCATCGCGCATACCGACCAGTTCCTCATACAGCTGGTCACGCGTAGCCTTGTGCTGTTCATCCAGGCGCAGCACGTTGGGGTGGCGGGGACCATAACCGCTCAGCAGCATCTGAGCACGATTATTCTCCTCCTCCGTATGCCGGTTATTCAACTCGCGAACCTTTGCGGAGCAGTACGACTCCGCCGTCAGCAAGCCCGTTCGGGTCACATAGCTGAGCAGTTCTGCATCCTTCAAATCCTGCAACTTGCCAATATGCACGGTCATCTGCGCAATCTCAGTCTCCATGGCAAGCTTTGAATTATTCAGCTGCTGAAGTGTCTGTTCTTCTGCACCGGTGGAGACAGGCACACCGTGGCCATTGTCACTCCACATTCCCTGGATGTACTTACCGGAGCGGATGTACTGGCGCACCACGTCAGCCTTGCGCTCAAGCTCATCCTGGCGGGAGCGAAGCACCTCGTATCGCTTGTTAATGGCTTCGTTGATCACGCCGTTTTCCTTTTCCTCACGCAGCTCCTTATAGCAATCAACCACCGCCTGGCAAACCTGCTGGGATACCCGGGGGTCATTGGTCGTCACGGTGATGTCCACTAGGTTTGTATTCTTACGCGGCATCACTCGAATCATCCCCATCAGCACATTGGCAGCAGTCGTCTCATCCATCTGCCACTCATTCGGCAAATCAAGCTTGTTTGCCACAGCAATGAGATTCTGCTGAGATACCAGAATCTCAAACTGTGTCTGCATATAGGCAGCACTATCAGCCATGGCTGCAATCGGGTTTCCTTCACCGCCCACCGCTACGTTAATCAAATCGCGGGGTTGCTTAATCTCAAAGGTCATCCCGCTCATGTATTTGGGCGTCATCATCTTAGTGATGACGGCACTACTCACAAATACGAGAAGAAACACGAGGAGAATCGTCTTCCAACGACTGCGCAAAACCTGCATATAATCCTGCGCATGCAGGATAGCCTCCGTCTGTCCGGGTGAACTCAAACTAGCATCCATATCATCGTTATATATTTATAACCAAAAGAGGGGAAAGGCTGCCGCCCCCCCTCTCTGCAGTTGTTAAGTATTAGAATGTGTAATTTAAACCTGTTGAGATATTGTGGCGAGTATAACCGTCATTCCCGCGCTGATCAGTATCGTATACCGTATACTGGTAATTAATCGTACCTGTCAAATCATCGCTGAAACGATAGGACATCCCAATCGATGGCGTAAATGTCGTATTTGTCTCATCCTGAAGGCGGCCGGTACCCTTCGAATAGGAGCTCCGCATCATAGACAGACCAAACGTAAACGACACATCAGGAGAAAGTGTATATGAGCAATTCGCACCTACGCGCCAGGTGACATCAGAAAGGTAGTTTGCTCCCACTCCGCGGTACGTATCGACGTTCTCGTTGGAAAGTGACACATAGGTATTCACGCTCAAGCCCTCTGCCACTTTCCGGTTGTAGCCCAGATGCAGATTAGGGGTCAGGATTGTATCATTATGCACTCTTTTTGTCTGCAGACCGATGGAACCACTGCAGCTGGACACCGGATCCAGCGAACGGGAAAAACCCACAGAGGCCGTCAGGTTATCCGAGTTGTAACCTTCGTCTCTCAAATCGTATTGATATGAAAAACTGCCATTGTACCTCAGCAACTCGGAAGCCCGGTAATTCATCCCGATACCACAGCTGATATACTGACGGTCATCGCTCTGATACTCTGTCTCACTGTAAATATTGCCACGGTAACCAGCGTTGACATTCCAACTCCAGCGGCTGTCAATGGACTGGTTATATGAATTGTTGAACGACCAATTCAGGCAATCGCCCTGCCGGCGGGAGGCCGATATACCACTGGCATAGTCAGGCTCCGGGCTATATGTCACCGACAGACTTGCCGAATATGTGTTACGGGCAGTGAAGGCATGCACTATACTTGCGGACAATCCACAGTCGGCATACATACTCTTACCAGAGCTATCTGATTCCCGCATGTATTTCGTAGCCCCCAGATTAAACCTGTATGATATCTTATCCACAGATTCGTAATCTGCAAAGCTGGCGCCAAAACCGGCATTCACATACGTGCTCGCCTTCTCATCGAACGAAGACGCATTCATGTTCGTGTCATAGCCGATTCGGGCATAGGCACTATACTTAGCCGCATGCGAGTCCGGCAAGCCGACAGAAGGCGCCGTATCGTACAGAGATATAGCCGCCGCATTTACTGCACACAGTCCAGCGAGCAGTAAAGCTTTATAAAAATGTGATCTCATATATCAAAAGCTCACAGCAAACAATCAGTTGTTTGCCGAGGTGGGCGGCGGAGTCGGGGTCACCGTATACTCAGGAGCAGCAGGCGCCGTCGGCACATACTGTTCAAGCGCTTCAGAAGACACTCCGTTACCAGCAGAACGGCCAGCAACAGCACTACCAACAACCCCCTGAACAACAGCCGAGGCCACAGACTGAGTCTGAGGCATTGTGTACAACGCAGAAAGGAGCTGGAAGCCCTGCGTATTCACAGTTGCACCATCATAAGCACCACCAGCGTAGGCAGCAGCACCCTGCACAAATGCGGACTCCAGCGACGGAGAAGCCAGCAGCACAGAACGAAGCACAGCATAAGTCTCCGTCACACTCCAGCTCTTTCGCTGAGACATCACATTCTGAAAAACATCCACTGCCTTATCCGGCTGAGCCTTCACCAACTCATATACCGCCATGCTCAGCACATCCAACGATGTACCGGACTTATCACCAGCCATTGCAGAAACCTTCGCAAGATCCGCAGGCTCTGCATACACGGGTCCAGCAAACATGCCAGCAAGCAAAATAATTGGAAGCACCTTTTTCATATGCGTACACTTGATTATTAAAAGGAAAGCGGGTAGCGGGAATCGAACCCGCATGATCAGCTTGGAAGGCTGGAGCTTTGCCATTAAGCTATACCCGCGTACTTGCACGTATACTATCACAACCAAGTAGCCTATTCAAGCACAATTTATGTAAACAGACAAAAATTTATTTTTGCTTGACAGAGTAAAAAGTTCGCTGTAAAATCTCCGCACACCACATGCGGGCGTCGTTCAATGGTAGGACGCGTGCTTCCCAAGCATGAGACACGGGTTCGATTCCCGTCGCCCGTATTCCACCACTTCCCGGCAGAGCCCTCCGAGCCTCTGCCTTTTTTAGTACCACCACCAATTCACGAGAATCAGGCAGGCTCCGCCGAAAATCCTTAACTTTTCCAAAACATCTCTTCGAAGCAACAACATGAAGCAGCAAGTTTCCTACCGACAGATGGAGCTGAACCCGCGGATAGCCGATGGGGAAATGCACTCGCCGGAGCAAATGAGGCAGCAAGTCGAGCAAGCGAGGCAGCAGGTGGAGTTTTACGAAGCGCAGCGCGTACAGTGGGAAGCGCAGAGCCGGGAGCTGGAGGCCAACACGCAGAAGAAGCTGCTGTTCAACGACACACTGAATGAAATAGGCATGAAGCTCCACAACGCGGTAAGGCGCATAGACAAGGAGCTGGAATCCATGCAGAGGGAGCAGGCGGAGATTGAGCAGATCAATGAATGTCTGAAGCGCCATTTGCAGATACTCTCGGCCATGAAGCCGGAGAACTGGAGCACGGAGGGATTCAGCAACCGCTTGCAGGAAGCCATGCCGAAACTCGACCGGGCCATCAACGATTTTGAAGAAGCCTATAGCGGACCTGGGCGTTACCGGCACACCGATATCTTCCGCCACAAACCTGGGGTGGAAGAGCGCCAGGGAATAGATTGGGCCGGGATTCGCAACCAGCTGGTAAAAGGCTTTTACTTCCACCTGCCCTTATTTCTCCTCCTGCTCATCACCTGGGGAGTCTGCACGCTTATCTCTCATATCTGACCATGCCACAGCCATATTCCTCCTACGACAAACTGCGGGAACTGGAGCAGCGCCGCAACATGCGCCTCACGGGCAACGCCCCCCTGAGCCGCGATTACCAGCGCCGTTACCCCGCCAACACGCTCGGCCCCAATGAAGAAATAGTCGAGCGCCGCCGGGTGATGCACCGGAAACATGTCACCATCACCGGAGCCGCGCCCCAGCACCGCAACATTCTGCTGGGGAATCTCTGCATTCTTGCCTTCATTGCAGCCTCCATCTGGGGGCTCTACTCCCTTACCGTCTATCTTCTCACCCATTACTGATAACGCCTATGGCACAGAACAACCTCATCGATGTGGCCTACATCGCCCGCCTGGCCAAACTTGAACTGACCGAGGACGAAACCGCCCGTTTTTCCGAAGACCTGAACCAGGTGCTGTCCTACGTGGCCCAGCTCGACCAGTGGGATACCACCGGAGTGGAGCCCATGTACCACCCACTGCCGGTGTATGACGCCCTGCGCGAGGACGTACCCGGCACCAGCCTGAGCAACGAAGCCGCCCTCTCCAACGCCCCCGCCCAGGAGGACGGCCAGTTCCGCGTGCCCAAAGTAGTTGAATCCGCCCATTAACCCATATCCTTCTCATCAGACCATGCTTACCGGAACCATTTCCCACTGGCGCCAGCAGCTCACCGGCGGAGCCATTTCCCCCGCCGAACTGGTGGAAGAAATCGCACGCGCGATGGAAGAACGCAACCCGGGTATCAATGCCTACCTCTCCTGGGATAAGGAAGCCGCCCTGGCCGCGGCCACCCAGGCCGACCTCAGCAAGCCGCTCGGCGGCATTCCCATTGCCGTGAAGGACAACATCGCCATGCTCGGCCAGCCCACCCGCTGCGCCTCCCGCATGCTGGAGAACTTTGTTTCGCCCTACAATGCCACCGCCGTCACCAGACTGACCGCCGCCGGAGCCATTCCCTTCGGCCGCACCAACATGGATGAATTCGCCATGGGTTCCTACGGCCAGAACTCCGCTTTCGGAGAGACTCAGAACCCCGCCGCCCCCGGGCATGTGCCGGGTGGCTCCTCCAGCGGCTCCGCAGCCGCAGTGGCCGGCGGCATGGCCATTGCCGCGCTGGGGTCTGATACCGGTGGCTCCATCCGCCAGCCCGCCTCGCACTGCGGTGTGGTCGGCATCAAGCCCACCTACGGCCGCGTATCCCGCTATGGTCTGGTGGCCTTTGCCTCCTCGCTGGATCAGATTGGTCCCATCACGCAGAATGTGGAAGACGCCGCCACCATCCTGAACGCCATCTGCGGTCACGATGCCAAGGACTCCACCTCCTCCACCGTGCCCACCGAGGACTTCACCGCCGGGCTCGGCAAGGATATCAAGGGCCTGCGCATCGGCCTGCCCCAGGAATACCTCTCCAGCGGCAACAGCCCCGCCGTTTCCGCCGCGCTCGAACAGAGCATCAGGAAACTCACCGACCTGGGGGCCGAAATCGTGGAAATCTCCCTGCCCCACGCAGAAGCCGTAGTAGCCGCCTACTACATCATCGCCTGCGCCGAGGCCTCCTCCAACCTTTCCCGCTTCGATGGCATCCGCTACGGCTACCGCGCCGCCGGCACCAACGGGCTGGACGACCTCTACAGCAAGACCCGCGAGACCGGTTTCGGGCCGGAAGTGAAGCGCCGCATCATCCTGGGCACCTATGTGCTCTCCAGCGGCTTCTACGATGCCTACTACGCCAAGGCCCAGAAAGTACGCTCCCTGGTGGCGGGCGACTTTGCCGCAGCCTTTGAGAAAGTGGATCTGATTCTGGGCCCCGTGGCACCCACCAGTGCTCCGAAGCTGCATGACGCCAGCATGACCCCGCTTCAGACCTACCTGGCAGATATCTACACCATTCCGGCCAACCTGGCAGGTCTGCCCGGCATCTCCATCCCCACCCCGGTGGCGGAAGGCGCGCATCCCGTGGGCATTCAGCTGCTGGCTCCGCACTTTGCAGAGACCCGCCTGCTGCAGGCCGCCGCCGCACTGGAAAAAGCCTTCCAATAATCATCATCCATGGAAACGCCCGTCTACATCAGCATTGCCGGTTCCGACTGCTCCGCCGGAGCCGGACTGCAGGCCGACCTCAAAACCGGCTTTGCCCTGGGGTGCTACCCCCTCACCGCCGTCACCTGCGTGGTGAATGAAGTACCCGGGCTGGTGGAAGGCATCGTGGCTATGGAGCCCGAATTCGTAGCCGCGCAGGTGGCACTCTGCCTGCGCAGCTTCCCGGTGCGAGCCATCAAGACCGGCATGCTCTACTCCCCGGAAATCGTGCGTGCCACCGTGGAAGCGCTCAAGGACTTTGATGGTCCCATTGTGGTGGACCCGGTCATGATAGCCACTGCGGGCGAGGCCCTCATTCTGCAGGAAGCCATTGCGGTGTATGAGGAAGTACTCATCCCCCGCACCACCCTGCTCACGCCGAATGGCGATGAACTCGCCAAACTGGCCGGAACCGCCCCCATCACTACCGTGGAGGAGCTGGAGGAGGCCGCCAACCAGCTCTGCGCCCGCTACAACTGCGCCATCCTGGCCAAGGGCGGCCACGTGGGCGGCAGCACCTGCACCGATATCCTGGTGCAGCCCGGCAAACCCACCCTGCGCTGGAGCCACCCCCGCACGGAAGGTATCTCCACGCACGGCACCGGCTGCACCCTCTCCAGCGCCATCACCGCCTTACTTGCCAAAGGCCAGCCGCTGGAGCAAGCCGTTGAAAACGGCCTCAGCTACATTGCCCGCGCCATTGCCACCTCCCACAGACTCGGTGAGCAATTTGCGGTGAATCACAGTGTCTGAACGTGCAGAAGCGGGACTAAAGTCCCGTGCTCCGAATACTCACCGCCTGCACATCGGCGGCAATCTGCGCCTGCAGCCCGGCCACGGAGGCAAACTTACGCTCCGGGCGCAGGAAGCGGCGCAGCTCCACCAGCAGAGGGCGGCCGTATAAATCGCCATCCCAATTCAGCAGGTGCGTTTCCAGGCGCACGAGTTTCAGTGATTCATCAATCGTGGGCCGCATCCCCAGGTTAGCGATACCCCGCACAGAAGCACCCTTGATGCGGCAGGCCACCTCATACACACCGAACGGCGGCAACACAGCCGCCGAAGGCACCACCACATTCGCGGTAGGAAAGCCCAGCTTGCGCGCCAGTTTCTGCCCGTGCCCCACCACTCCGCATATGCTGAACGGGTGCCCCAGCATCTCCTGAGCCAGGGGGAGATTTCCCTCTTGCAGCAGCTCGCGGATGCGGCTGGAGCAGATGCGCTCCCCCTGCAGCTCCGCCATATCCTGCACGCAGGCGCGCAGGCCGTGCTCAGCCGCATATGCCTCCACAAAGGCGGCATTGCCCACGCCACCCTTGCCGAAATGCCAGTTGCGACCTACGGAAATACCGGCCATGTGGCACGCACCACGCAGCGCATCCAGAAATTCACGGGGGCCCGTAGCCGCCAGCTCCGGGGTAAAGGGCAGCTCCAGCAGCACCTGCACCCCCAGCTCCGCCAGCAAGGCGCGTTTCTGCCCGGAGTCCGGGGTAATCAGTTTCGGCTGCCGCTGCGGGGCCAGCACCGCCAGCGGGTGCTGAGCAAAGGTCAGCACCCCGCGCAAAGCGCCCGGCGTATCGGCCGATTCAATGACCCGGCGGTGCCCACGGTGCACCCCGTCGAAAAAGCCCATGGCCCAGTGAACCGGCATGTTCACGGAGGCTAGCTCAGCAATGGAATGCAGAATCAACATCGTCTCAAGCGCGGTCAGCCAGCACCTTTTCCACCGGCAGCAGGCGCGCCAGCAGTTCCTCTCGCCCGGCGGCCTTCAGCGTGGGCACATCCACCGCCTCGGCAATATCGAACTTACCGCTGCGGATGCGGCGCAGCGCGGTGAGATGCGCCCCGCAGCCCAGATACTGCCCGATATCGTGTGCATAGGTGCGCACATAGAACCCCTTGGTGCAGTGCACGCGGAAATCCACCTCGGCCGCAGCGAGGTCAATGCGCGTGATTTCATAATCCAGCACCGCCACATGGCGGGCCTTGCGCTCCACCTCCTTGCCCTTGCGGGCCAGTTTGTAGCAGGGCACACCATTGATTTTCACCGCCGAATACATGGGCGGCACCTGGTCAAACTCGCCGTTGAAATGTTCGAACGCCGCGCGGATGTCCGCCTCTGAGAGCGCATCGGTCGGTTTTTCGGCCACCACCTCACCATCGGCATCCTGGCTGTTGGTCTCCACGCCCAGTTTCATGGTGGCGGTGTAGACCTTATCCTCGCACATGAGCAGGTCCTGCATCTTCGTTGCCTTGCCGATGACCACAATCAGCATGCCGGTAGCCATGGGATCCAGCGTGCCGCAGTGGCCCACTTTCTTGGTCTGCAGAATCCGGCGGCAGAGCGCCACCGCATTGTGGGAAGTGAAGCCGGGGTCCTTATCCACCAGCAACACGCCGCTGGGTGCCTCCTCACTCATGCCTGAAGCTCCTTTCTGATAGCGTTCAGCACGCGCTCGCGGCAGTCGGCCAGCTCCCCGCGCATGCGGATTCCGGAGGCCATGGCGTGCCCACCACCGCCGAACTGCGAAGCAATCGCCGCCACACTCACGGCGGGATCCTTGCTGCGCAGGGAAACGCGGATGCGGCCGTCATCCAGGTCCTCAAAAATCACCGCCACGCGCACCCCCTGGAGCACGCGCACCACATCCACCAGGTCCTTGGTATCCTCCAGCCCCACGCCCAGCTCAGCCTTGCGACCCGCCGGCATGGAATAGTGGGACAAAGCACCGCCGCACTCCACCACCATGTGGTTAAGCACCTCGCGCTGCATCAGCAGGGCAGTATAGGGAATTTCCTGGTATACGCGCCGATTCACATCCGCCACATCCACACCGGCAGCCAGCAGCTCACCGGCGGCATGCATCACCTCCGGGGTGGTGCTGCCGTACTGGAACGAGCCCGTATCTGTGTTGATGCCCACATAGAGGGCCTCCGCCATCGGTTTCGTGAAATTCACGCCCCAGGATTTCAGCATATTGAAAAGCACAAAGGCGCAGGCCGCCGTTTCCGGCTCAATCACCTGCATGTGGCCATAGCGGGTATTTGTACCGTGGTGATCGATGTTCACAATGAGCGGAAACTCCGCAAAAAGCAGCTGCGAGCGGTCGCCCAGGCGCTTCCAGTCGCCGGTGTCCACGCAGATGAGCATCTCCAGGTCAGCGGGCACCTCCTCCGGCAGCGGCAGAATCTGCTCCGCCCCCTCCAGGAAGGAATAGCGGGCGGGCACACCGTCCTCATTCCACATATAGACCTTCTTGCCCAGGCTCTGCAGGGCCAGGCCAAGCCCCAGCGTGGAGCCGATGGCATCGCCATCAGGCCGGAAATGAGAAGTCACACCAATGGTGCTGCACTGCTGAATACGGGATAAGAGTTGCTCGTACATGCGCGCTTATCATACCGCGTTTCGGCACTCAGGTCAACCGCTTTCACTCACGAGTGGCCCCGCATGTGTAAGAGTTTCGAATTAAGAAGCATTCCCCAGGGAATAACGAGACTCAGCGTGCGGCGTACGCCCGCGCGAGACGGATATAGTCCTTCGCATGGTCGATATTGGCCTGCTCCGTTTCAGGCGGGAGCTGCTTCACCACTTTGGCGGGGGAGCCCAGCACAAGGCTGTGCGGGGGGATGATGGTGCCTTTGGTCACCAGGGCATGCGCACCGACAATGGAACCATGGCCCACCACGGCACCATCCAGCACCACAGCCCCCATGCCGATGAGGCAGGCATCCTCCACGGTGCAGGCATGCAGGGTCACACTATGGCCCACGGTCACATATTTACCGAGTTTGCAACCATACTCATAGTCCACATGCAGGCAGCAGTTGTCCTGCACGTTGGAGCCCTCCCCTATCTCGATGGGGGAAACATCGCCGCGGATGGTGGTGTTGTACCACACATTGCTGCCGGGGTGCAGGGTCACGCGGCCGATGATATCGGCACTGGCAGCCACGAAGGCGGGTGCATTCAACTGCGGGGTATGGTCTGCGAAGGATTCAATTGCCATGGCCGGGATGAAGAGAACCACCGGCAAAGCGCCAGACCTTGCCGGTGGTTGCAGTGGTAAGATAATGAAGGAAAATAAATCAATCGCGCGGCTTCACCACGGCAATCTTGCCGGAGCGCGTCACCATATCCACATCGAAATCGCCCATGAGATCCAGGAAGCGGTTCAGGCGGAACGCACCACCGGAAATCTCGATAGTGAGCATCTCGCGGGTGGCATCAATCACCTGGGCTCGGAACATGTCGCAAAGCTGCAGGATTTCGGTCTTATTCTGGCCGAAGCGCACACGCACCAGCACGATTTCGCGGTAGACCGTGGGGGCGTTGCGGTAGTCGATAACCTCTACCACATTCACCAGTTTGCTGAGCTGCTTGATAACCTGGTCCAGCTTCTCATTATCTTCCTTCACATCGATGGTCATGCGGGAGAACCTGGGGTCCTCGCAGGGAGCCACGTTGAGGGAGTGAATGTTATAGCCGCGACCGGAGAACAGGCCTGCTACGCGGGAAAGCACACCAAACTTGTTTTCCACGAGCACAGAGATTGTATTAATCGGTTTGTCAGTCGGCATAATGTGTAGGGGGGTGTAATCGCACTAGAGAATACCTGATTCACCGGCGCGCGTCAAGCAGTAACTGCTACCGCAGACGCAGTATTTTACGATGCACGGGCCAGAAGGAAGGCCATGCCCCGGGGAAATCGCCGCTTGAACCACCAGCCAGCAGCCGCCAGCAGGGGAATCACCAGCAGCGGCACCCAGAGATTCCACAGGAAATGCGGGTTGTACCCGCCATACAGCGGAGCCAGCAAAAAGGAATGAGACGCATAGATAAACAGCATCCACCGTCCGCAGAAAGCCAGGGGAGCCGCCAGCTGCGGCAGATACCGGGCGCAGGCCACACCGCCCAGCAGCATAAGCAGAGCCCAGGCCAGCGCCCCCACCGGCAGGCTGCAGTGCCGCCAGGGCAGCTCCATCCACCGCGCCACACGCTCCAGCACATGGGGCTGGCAGAGGCAGACCAGAACAGCCGGCAACAACAGCAGGATATGCTTCTCCATCCAGGTGCGGAGGCACTCCAGCGGCACTTGTTTCAAAGCCAGGCCGAGCAGGAACACCCATAAGTAATCAAAGCGCACTGCTGCATATTGCGCCGGGGCACTCGTATAGCTGCAAAGCATGAGCACCAGCACCGCCACCCAGCAGAAACGCGGCAGGAAGCGCAGGGCCAGCAGCCCCACCGCCACCAGCTGATAGGCAAGCAATGTCTTCAGGAACCAGAGAGGGGTATTGTAGGCCGCTACCCCCCAGCCGACGCAGCGCTGCCAGCTGAATTCAAAATCCGGCGCGGTTGCGGCCATGAGCCCCAGGCTGAGCAGGGACCACAGCAGCCAGGCCAGTGCCAGGCGGGCCGTGCGCACCAGCGCCTTACCTGCCTGCACCGGCAGGAAATAGCCAGCCAGCAGAAAGAACAGGGTGATAGCACCCCCCACCACCTGCCCCAGCCCTGCGGGGGCTGCATTGGCATGCAGCCACACAATGCAGAACATGGCCAGTGTGCGGGCACAATCCACCCAGTGGGCTCTGGCGGTTCCGCAGCTCATTTGCTCACGCTGCGCACCAGGGCACAGGCCAGGTCAATGCAGGATTCGAGGTCGCGGTCATCCAGGATTCCATTGTGCGAGTGAATGTAGCGCACCGGCACTCCGAAGACGATAGCCGGGCAGCCATACCAGTGCGGGTAGGCGGCGGCAGCATCCGTGCCGCCGGTGCGGCGCACCGTAGGCTGGCAGGGAATATGCTCACGCTCCGCAATGTCCAGCACCGTGTCCACCAGTGCAGGCGGGGTGATATTCGTGGGGTCGAACAGGCGCACCTGCACGCCCTTACCCAGCACCCCCTGGCGGCAGACTCCGCTCTGCCCGTAGGTATCATCCGCAGGTGGCCCCTCCAGCACGATGGCCAGGTCCGGGGTCTGCTCCAGAGCGCGGGCGCCGCGGGTGCCCACCTCCTCCTGCACCGTGCCAATGGCCTGCAAGGTACACTCCAGCTGCTCACCGGCCAGGCGGCGCATCACCTCAATCATGCAGTACACGCCGGCGCGGTTATCAAATGCCTTGCCCATCCAGCGGTGGGGCACCTCCAGCGGCTGCAAGGCCACATCCGGAGTCACAGCACAACCGATGCGGATACCGCAGGCAGCCACCTCCTCCGCACTGGAGGCCCCGATATCAATAAACAGGGAATCCGTACTCATTACCTGGTTGCGCTGGGAATCCGGCAGCAGGTGCGGCGGGCGCGTTCCAATCTGTCCGGGAATGCTGCGACCATCGCGCGTGTGTACCAGCACCCGCTGGCTGGGCAGAGTGTGGTTCCACCAACCGCCCAGCGGCACGATGAGCAGGAAGCCGCAGGGGGTAATCCCCTGCACCATGAACCCGATTTCATCCATGTGGGCCAGCAGAGCCACCACGGGTCCCTCCCCGCTGCCTTTCATCTGGCAGATGAGGTTGCCGGCCACGGTTTCCGTAATATCGCAGCAATCCTGCAACTCCTCTGCAATAAGGGAGCGCACCTCGTCCTCAAACCCGGATACCCCGGCTGCATTGCTGCAGCGCTCTAGCAATTCTCTGTTCAGCATGCCCCTACTTTACACCCGCAGCCCGGGCGGGTCAAGCAGATACGCCCCCATGGCTCCATGGGGGCGTATGATGATGAAACTTTTTTATCACATATCATCCGGCAGCTCTTCCGGCTGGGCTTCTGCGGCTGAAACCGCTTCCTCCAATTCCTTCTGAGCCAGGATGGCCGCCACCGGGTAATTCGGCTCCACATCATCTGAGATGATAACCCGCGTACCGTACTCCACAATGTCAAACAGCATGGTGGATATGATGTGCGGCAAGCGGATGCAGCCGTGCGAAAGCCGCTTACCTGCCTCTACCTTCCCAGTGTGCATACCGACACCATCTGAGGTGAGGCGCATCCAGTTCGGCATGGACGAACCCTCAAAGCGGCCACCCTCCGGCACAGGCTGCTTGAAGGCATCCGCATTGCGGTCAATGCATTTGCCCTCAGCATCGTACATTTTACCGTAGCGGTTGGAAGCGTGTTCCTTCTCCTTGAAGCGGACTCGATAGGGGCCCGTGGGAGTGGGGTGGGAATCAGCGCCCGTGGAAACCGGCCAGTCTGCCGCCACCTTGTCATCTACATACAAACGGCCGCGCTGCTGCTTCAGGCACACATGAACAACGCTCTGCGGAGTAGCCTTTTCAATCAGTTCATCGTCCATATACACCTCCATCACCGTCGGATAGTTCTTGCTGCGGTACACAAACTTCTCGTACGGAGACATCTCCTTGGTGACAGGGATATATTTTGCTTCCTGCGTCTGAACACAGGAAGAAAGCCCCAGCATCATCATGATAGCTGCCATCCCCGCGCAAACGGCAGACTTCTTATTCCAATTTTTCATATCACTTAATTTCTACCGGGGTTCCCACCGGAGTGTTATCGAAGAAAATTTTAGCCATTCGCCTGGGCAGACGAATGCAACCGTGACTCTCGGGAGCTGAGGTTACCACCCCTTCGTGCATCCAGATACCGCCCCAGGTCAGCTGCATACCGTTCGTCATAGGTGCCCCTTTGTAGATACCGCCAGGGGGAATCGGCTCTCCCTTGGTGTAGTTGTCAATCAGCGTGTTTCCATCGGCATCCACAATGCTACCGTAGGTCGATGACACATGGTCCTCATCCTTCGCGATAATGGGGAAAACCCCCTTAGGCGTGTCCTTGCCGGCCTTGCCGGATGAAATCGTGCTCCACCCCACACGGCGCCCGGCAATGTAGTAATGCGCCTGCTGCAATTCCGTATCAATCACAATACGGCGGGGACCATCCAGCCCCATCGGCACATCCCACTGCCCCGTGCTTACAGTCTCCGTTACATCCACCTTGATTTTCGGGCGGGCAAAGGCATATCCCGTCGCCATCTGGGCAAGATCATTCGGGGTGTTCACACAGGAAGTGACAGCCAAAGCCGTGCTTGCAAGTATATGGAGAAAATATTTCATTATCAGATGAATTAGTACAGCACCACGCCCTCGTGCAGGGAACTGAACGGGCTCCCATCTTTATGCACGCTAACAGCAGTTTTGTCAAGCTCTTTTCAATGACTGCTCCATTTTTTGATTCAACACACTGTCAGGTAGTACTTGCCACGCTCCTCCGTTCGTGGTAGCATGGGGCGCATGAGACTGCTCCTGGCCCCCATGCAGGATGTGACAGACCTGGCCTTCATGCGCACGCTGCACCGCATCGGTTCCCTGCCGGATGCGTTCATCACGGCTTATTTCCGGAGCACGCCGACCACCTGCGCCCTGGCAGAGCACAACCTGCGCTGCATAGACGAAAACGAAACCGGCATACCGGTACTGGCACAGCTGGCAGGGAGCGAAGCCACGGCCCTGCTGCGGGATGCCGCCCTGCTGCTCGCCCGCCCCGGAGTAGCCGGCATCAACCTGAACGCGGGCTGCCCCTCCCCGCTGGTCAACCGCCACGGTGCCGGGGCCGGGCTACTGCGGGATTTGCCCCGCTTCGCAGAAATCACGCAAGAATTGCGCCAGGCTATCCCCGCCGGGCAATTCAGCATCAAATGCCGCCTGGGCTGGGCGCAGGCCGAAACCGAATTCCCCGCCATTCTGGAAATCCTGCATGCCGCCAAGGCGGACGAAGTAGGTATCCACGCCCGCACGCGCCAGCAACTCTACGGCGGCACCCCGGATTTCCGCTATGTGCGGCAAGCCGCCAGCACCCTGACCTGCCCGGTGCTGGCCAATGGCGACATAGGCACCATTCAACAAGCCACCGACTGCCTGCAAGCAACCGGTGCCGCCGGGCTCATGATTGGTCGCGGTGCCGTGCGCAATCCCTACCTTTTCCGCCAGCTGCGCGGCGGGCCTGCCCCCACCCGGGAAGAGATGAGGCAATATTACAGCATCCTGGTTGAGGAAACGGGCCGTGTGCTCCTGCACAAACGCACCGAAAAAGGCCACTGCAACCGCATGAAGAAATACCTGGCCTTCTGCTACCCGGATTTCTCCCCGGATGCCGAATACCACCTCCGCCGCTGCACCTCCATTCCCGAAATGCTCCGCATCCTGGAGCACCCGGCAGGCTAGGTAGAAAATTGGAATTTGGCGAGCCGCAGGCGAGTCAAATTCCTATCCCTCATGTGCTAGCATGAGGGATTTCATACATGCCACTGGCATGTATTTCATGCACTGCGATAGCAGTGCTTTCATACCGCTGCTCGCAGCGGTATTTACATACTTGCGATAGCAAGTATTTCATTGAGCGAAGCGACTAGTTACCGCTGCATCAGCAGCGGTACTACCGTTTTCGCAATATATTGGCCATAAGCGTGCAATGGGATACATAAAGCATATGATTTTTTCCTAGGGAAGGCTAATTTATTATGCGACCGCCCATTGGATGTACCGCTGCTAATGCAGCGGTAACTAGTCGCTTCGCTCAATGAATTACACCGGCGAAGCCGGTGTATGTAAATACCGCCTGCGGCGGTATGAAAGCGGCACTATGTGCCGCATGGCTCTGGCGTATACGCCAGAGCTGCAAATTCCCATTTATCTGTCTTTCCGGCACATGGCGTAGTTTAGACTTTTCCGTCTGCCTGCTATCGTGTAGAATGGGCGCGTTA
The DNA here is from genome assembly GCA_015062005.1 of Akkermansiaceae bacterium. Lineage (GTDB taxonomy): Bacteria > Verrucomicrobiota > Verrucomicrobiia > Verrucomicrobiales > Akkermansiaceae > Akkermansia. The sequence goes on along the minus strand of SUVL01000010.1, from coordinate 16,870 downwards.
TGTTACAGGCAGGTATCGTAGGTCTCCCGAACGTCGGCAAATCCACCCTTTTCAATGCTGTCACCCGCTCCCGCAAGGCAGAGGCGGCCAACTATCCGTTCTGCACCATCGACCCGAACGTGGGCATGGTGGAGGTGCCGGATGAGCGTCTGGCCGTGCTGGCTGAAATGAGCAAAAGCGAGCGCGTGGTACCCGCCGCCATTGAATTCGTGGACATTGCCGGTCTGGTGAAGGGCGCTGCCGAAGGCGCCGGTCTGGGCAACAAGTTCCTTTCCAACATCCGCGAGACGGATGCCATCGTGCAGGTGGTGCGCTGCTTTGAGAACGACGACATCATCCACGAGCTCGGCTCGGTGGATCCGGTGCGCGATATCGAAATCATCAATGCCGAGCTCATCCTGGCCGACCTGGCCGCCATGGAGAAACGCAAGGAAAGCCGCATCAAGAAAGCACGCGGTGGCGATAAAGAAGCCAAGGCTGAGGTAGCCCTCATCGAAAAGCTCCTGCCGCACCTGGACGCCGGCAACCCCGCTATCACACTGGAACTGAGCGAGGATGAACGCAAGCTGCTGCACAGTTTCTACCTACTTTCCGACAAGAAGAGCATCTTTGCCTGCAACGTGAGCGAGGAAGAACTGGCCGAAGCCGTCAAAGCCCCGGATTCCCACCCCTACGTCTCTGCCGTGCGCAAATATGTGGCCGAACACCACAATGCAGAAGCCATTGTCATCTCCGCCCGCATTGAGGAGGAACTCTCTGAGCTCGACCCTGCCGAGGCCCGTGAATACCTCAACGATATCGGCGTGGAGGACTCCGGCGTGAGCGACCTTATCCGCGCCGTATACCACCTGCTTGGCCTGCGCACCTACCTGACCACCGGAGTGAAGGAAACCAAGGCCTGGACCATCCGCGCCGGAGATAAGGCCCCCCGCGCTGCCGGTGTCATCCACACCGATTTTGAACGCGGCTTCATTGCCGCCCAGGTGGTAGCCTACGAGGACCTGGTGGCCTGCGGTTCCCTGGCCAAAGCCAAGGAACAGGCGAAGCTCCGCATCGAAGGCAAGGAATACGTGGTGCAGGACGGCGACGTGGTCGAGTTCCGCTTCAACGTCTCCAAGTAAGATACTCGCCAGCTTCATCAACCACCCGGGGCTCGGCTCTGGGTGGCTTTTCTCGATTCATTACAAAAAAAGAACCGACCCTTTCTGCAAGGACCGGTTCCGGAAAATTGCAACTATGAGTTACATCTTTACTCACCTTAGTCGCCGGAGTTCTTGCTAAGATTCTTGAAAATCTTGGTCGCACCCGTCACGTACATGCTGTCGAATACGACTTCATCGGGCAGCTTCAGCGAACTACTATCCGACACGAAGTATACACCCGTCACCGTTCGAGTCATACTGCCGGTATCAGTCTTCTTGTCCAGCTCAAAATCAAGCTCTATAAGTGAATCAAGCTGGACACTCTGCGCATTATGCTTAGCACCAATCCAGGCCATGAAGTTAGAATCCTGCAGAACACGCATGTTGTCAATACCCATGGTAGCCTTAATCTGAGCCATGCCATCATCATTCAGCAAAGGATACCCCATTTGCACAGCAAGAGAACCCGGGAAAGCATCGCCGCCGAAAGAATACGTTACACGGTACACATTACTATCACCCATGCGCTCGTCAACGGTCATCATAAACTGAGGCACACCTGAACCCGACACAACATGCAAACCTGTAATATCGACCTGCTTTGCGCTGTTACCACCACCGCCGCCGCAGGAGGTAAGGGTCATACCAACAACCATGCCAAGAGCGGCCAGGAGAGGAAGGAAAATCTTTTTCATACGTTGTAAATTTGATAAAAGGTGAAATGCCTTACTCTTCGGAGTCTACCATACCGCGCACAGGAAGCAAGCAAAAAATGGTACTTAACTGCAAAAACAGATAAAAAAAATCAGTCGATGAGCAGATTCCTCCGCACATCGACTGACTCTACGAACAAAAAGCGTTTTCTCAAAGGCGATGTCTGAAATCGTCTTCAGGCGTAAGGCTGGCAACAAAAGCCACGAGAAGCTTGACGCAGCTCTGCACATCGCGCATATCGGCGGTTTCCACGGGGCTGTGCATGTAGCGCAGGGGGAGGGAGAAGCAGGTGGCCGGCACCCCGCTGCGGGAGCGGTAGACCTGGTCAGTGTTCGTGCCGGTGGAGCGGCCGGTGGTCTCGCGCTGCATAGGGATTTCCTGCTCGTAGGAGAGGAGCTCCAGGCGGGCATTCACATTCGGGTGGCAGACGGGGCCATAGCTGAGGCAACCGCCCTGCCCCAGGCGCACATCGCCATAGCGCCCCTTATCCAGGCCGGGGGAGTCCGTGGCGTGGGTCACATCCAGGCAGATGGCAGCATCCGGCTGCAGGCGGAAGGCCAGCATGCCCGCGCCCACACAGCCTATTTCCTCCTGCACCGTGTTGGCAAAGACCACATTCCAGGCGGGTTTGATACCCTTCTCCGCCAGGGTGCGGGCTACCTCTGCCAGGATGAAGCCGCAGAGGCGGTCATCCAGCGCGCGGCAGACCAGGCGGCGGCCATCGTTCAGCATGAGCGGGCCATCACAATACACCCCCACGCTGCCCACGCGGAGACCCAGGGCCTCCACCTCCTCGCGGGAATCGCAGCCGAAATCCACATAGAGCTCGTGCAGCTTAGGGGCTTTCTCATCCGCCGCGCCACCGCGCAGGTGGATGGCGGTATTGCCGGTGATGCCGATGACCTCGCCATCCGTGCCCAGGAAGCGGATGCGCCGCCCGCGGGCAATGGCCACATCGCTGCCGCCCACGCGCTCCACGCGGGCAAAACCGTTCTCATCAATATAGCGGATGGAGAAGCCGATTTCATCGGCATGGGCATCGAGCATGAGGGTGGGAGCCCCCGCCTCCGCTGCGCGCAGCAGCGCCCAGGTGGAGCCATACGCATCGCACTGCACTTCGTCCGTATACGGGCGGATATAGTCCGCCCACAGGCGCTGCGCATCCATCTCCAGCCCCGTGGGCGCCGGAGTCTCCAGATATTCGCTCAGGAATTCAGCAGATTTCTCGTTCATGGTTATTTTATCTTGTCATTTATCGGCTCATTTATCGGCTCATTTATCGGCTCATTTATCGGCTCACCCACCTCATCCAATTCACCACAATTCATTCACTTCCAGCATCTTTTACAGGCTCATTTACAGGTTCATTTATCGGCTCATTTATCGGCTCATTGATATTTTCAATAATTCACTATCCTAAAATTTTCCATCTGGCCGATTTTTTATCTCCTTCACGCACCACCGCGCCTAGTTTTGTGAGTTCATCGAACTCTCGTTTCAGCATCGCAATACTCAGCCCCATACCCTCCGCTACAGCTTTTCTCGATGAAGCAGGGTGTTCTCTCAGCCATGCAATGATGGCTAACTGGCGCTCAGAAAATAAAGGCTGGTGCAGCGGCTCACTGTTCTCATTTGAAAACACGGTCACGACCTCACTGTCGGTAAAGCGGTATGACTGCGGAGCAGTACCGTATTCGCGGCAGGCATCGGCAATACGCTTAATACCCCGGCCCCAGGATTCCACATGGCCGGCGCGATAGAAGGCGCGGGCAATAAGGGGATTGATGGCCTTTGAACCATGTTTATCAAGCGCCCCCTCCTGCACCCAGAGCATAGGGATGCGGGCCTGGTTATAAATCACCACTTTCTGGTCGTACACCCGGATCTGAATGGGCACCCCACTGGAATAGTCGGAGTGGATAATGGCATTGAACACCGCTTCGCGTATAGCCGTGCGGGGGAAGGGGTACCTGTCCACGCGCGTGATACCGTCGTACGAAATCCAGGCGCGCATGTACTTGGTATAGATGAGGTCGATAACCTGGTCGGCCTGACGGAAAAGGGAGCCTTCCAGAGTATCATCGTAGAGGATTTCGGCATCGTTCTGGAAGAAGCCCACCTTGATGAAAGCCCCGGCAAACCAACGCGTGGGGTGCGGATGAAAAAGAAGGAGAGCCGCCCGTTTGAGACGCCCCTGTTCATCCAGCAGTTCGAGGCGCTGCAGAAGCTCGCGGCGGGAGATATCAAAATCCTCCGCACTCATGCGGCGGTTACGCAAGGCTTCGCGCTGGAAAATCTCGAAACTGATGGAATCGAGCTCCTCCGGCGCAACGCGGTCTACCGGTATGGAATCCCACTGGGCTCCCGTCTTTTCGAGCAGGAAATGGGTGAGCGCCGGTCCGGTCAGCTGCTGGCACACGCTGCCACTGCGATAATAGAACTCGCCACGGCAGGAGACGGGTGTGCTCACAGCCGGCACGACTACCTCTACCCAATACAAGTCACCCTCCGCATGCAGATTCACATCGACCTGCACACCGGTGACATCGCGCACTTTGTTGGGGAGGTTTTCCAGCAGCTTGCGGGCAGCAGATTCAGGCACACCTGTGACCCGGCCGTGGTCATCCTTGCCGATGCAGAGGATGCCACCCTGCGCGTTGGCAAACGCACAGATTTCGCGCAGGTGGTCATCCTTCCAGGTGGATTTCCACTCCAGAACCTGGTGTTCTATCTGCATGCAGGCTTTACATGTTGGCGTAGCCGATATCGGAGCGGCGCTGGGAGCCGTCGAAATCGACCTTGGCAGCCTCGGCATGGGCCTTGGTGCGGGCGGCATCGAGCGTATCGCCCTGGGCCACGATGGCGAGCACACGGCCACCGGCGGTCACCCAGCCTTCGGGAGTCTTCTTCGTGCCGCAGTGGAACACGCGGGCATCGCAATTCTCCAGGCCGGAGATGAGGTCGCCGCTGTGGGAGCTGGCGGGGTAACCGGCGCTGGCGAGGATGCAGCAGATGCTCCACCCCTCGTTGAAGGAGATAAGCTCAGGGGCGAAATCGCCCTGGGCACCCTTCAGGCAGAAGGTGGCCAGGTCGCCCTGCAGCAGAGGCATCACGGCCTCGCACTCGGGGTCGCCGAAGCGGCAGTTGTACTCAATCACCTTGGGTCCCTGCGGCGTGAGCATGAGCCCGAAATACAGGAAGCCGCGGTAGGGCAGGCCATCTGCCTGCAGGCCACGCACAGTGGGTGCCACGATGGTTTCCTCAATGGTCTTGATGAGCTCCGGCGAGGCGAGCTGGCGGGAAGCCACGGCGCCCATGCCGCCGGTGTTGGGGCCGGCATCGCCCACTTCCAGGCGCTTGTAGTCGCGGGCCGGGCAGAGAATGAGGTACTGATCATCGCAGATAGCACCGAAGATGGAAATTTCCGGACCGGTGAGGAACTCCTCCACCAGCAGGCGACCTGCGCCGAAACGCTTCTGGATGAACACCTCGTTGAGGAACTCCTCTGCGCTGGCGGCATCCGGGCATACGGCCACACCCTTGCCGGCGGCCAGGCCGTCGAACTTCAGCACAGTGGGGTACTGGCCGTTGATGGCCGCGATGGCTTCATCATAGCTCTCCACGGCGGTAGCCATGCCAGTAGGAATGTTGTGGCGCAGCAGGAAATTCTTGGCGAATTCCTTGGAAGCCTCCAGCTGGGCGCTCTCCTTGGGCGGCCCCCAGCAGGGAATACCAGCAGCGGCGCAGCGGTTGGCCAGGCCATCTTCCTTCACCAGGTAGCTTTCCTCACCTGCCACGCAGAGGTCAATCTTGTTGTCCACCATCCACTGGATGAGGGCATCGAAACCATCGGCCTCGATGCGGGTGGCAGTCCGGCAGATGGCATCGCTGCCGGGGAACGTGAAGAGCTCGGGTTTGCACGGGCTGGCGGCCAGGGTCTCTACCAGAGCCTGCTCGCGCCCACCTTTTCCAATAACGGCAATTTTCATGTTGCGCGTATTCTACCATATTCACCCGCGCGGAGCAAGGCGAATGTAAGCGGCACTCGATATAGCCGCATGTGCGCCTGCCTGAGTTAAATAAACAGGAAGTTGTTGTTTTCGGAGGCTCCCAGGCATTTACTGGCTCCGTTTGCGCAGAGCCAGACGGCGGGTATTCTTGCCACGCACCGTGCGTTTCTTGAAGCGCGAAGCCATGTTGCGGCGGGAGAAGCGGCCAGTCTTGCGGGCGCGGTAGCGGTGAGTGGGTTTCAGGCCATCCACCGGCAGCTTTGCAATCGCTTCCCTGGGCACCTGAATACTTCCCTTGCTGAAATCCTTTTCGGCTGCCAGGTAGGTTTCCTGGGTGCAGCTCTCAATAGCCACGGGCATACCGCGGTGCACGCGTCCGAAAAGATCCACGATATCGTTACTCTTCATGCGGATGCAACCGTAGGAGGCCGGCTGGCCTATATAGCGTTCCTCAGGTGTGCCGTGAATGTAGATACGGCGGCGGTGAGTCGAACGGTTATCGCTTTCCAGACCAGCCAGCTGAATCACGCGGGTCACCACGGGGTCGCGGCCGGCGGCATCCACATCCACCACTTCGCCAGTGGGTTTGCATCCCTTGAACACCATACCGGTGGGTTGTCCGGCGCCATTCTTCTGCGAAATCGCATGAACCCCCAGCGGCGTGCGGTGGCTGCCATTGGTATTACCGATACCGAACTTGGACGAGCTGATGCTGTAATCCTTGACCTTCTTCCCTTCCTTGAAAAGAGTGAGCTTCTGGTCACTGAGCGTCACAGCCAGGCCGTCACGCACAACGGCTTTCGGCGGAATATCCTCAGCGTACAGCTTCTTCCCCTGACGGAAGACCCCACAGGAGGCCAGCGTGGCACACAGACCAGCCAACAGGCAGAGGATAATGCTGCGCTTGTAAAAGTGGTTCATATAAAAAAAGCGAGAGAGGTTAAATCAGGCGTTACCCGTCACCCGGCACTTCTGCAACACGCCGTCCACCAGGCGGGCGATGGAGGCAAAACTGGTGTAGAAGAAACCCAGGAACGGAGTCATGAGCACGAAAGTAAGATAATTACCATTGGCAATGTTCACATACTCCACGCAGCCGAAAAAGATGGCGAAGCAGAGCTCCAGCACCGGCACCAGGATGGACTTGATGGCCTTGTATCCCTTGGCGCGCTTCTCAATGGAGAGAGCCCCCTGATTCGACTCACCGAATTTGGGAGTACGCACGAACTCGCTCTGCTGGCCAGCCATGGCCTCCAGCACAGCCTTGGCGTTGTTCACCGCCATACCCACACCCAGCGCCAGCAGCGGCACAATAAGCGGGAACACCATGTACCAGCGCCGGGGGCGCACAATCAGCTCGGCCGTCACATAGAACAGGCACACCGTAATCGTGGCAAAGAAGAACAAGGTGAAGGTGAGCAGCATCATCTGCCACTGGTCCCAGGCCCAAGCGCCCGTGGGGGCCACCATGCCGGTGCAGACCGGCATCACCAGGAAGCACAGCAGGATGAGCGCCAGGTAGGAATAGTTGCACGTGAGGTGCGTGGTGGCCTCCATCTTGGCCTTGAAGGGAGCATTGGAACGCCAGATATCGAAAAGCATCTTGCGGCAGACCTGGATGCAGCCCTTGGTCCAGCGGTGCTGCTGGGCCTTGAAACCGTCCATATCCACCGGCAGCTCAGCCGGTGTCTCATAATCATTGAGGTACACAAACTTCCACCCCTTCATCTGCGCGCGGTAGGAGAGGTCCATATCCTCGGTGATGGTGTCGTGTTCCCAACCACCGGCATCCACAATGGTACTCTTGCGCCACATACCGGCTGTGCCGTTGAAAGTAAAGAAGCGGCCGGAGCGGTTGCGGCAGGTCTGTTCCAGCGCAAAGTGGCCGTCAAGGAAAATACTCTGCAGGCGGGTCAGCAGGTTATAATTGCGGTTAATATGCGCCCAGCGGGTCTGCACCACACCAATCTGCGGGTCAGTAAAGTACGGCACACACACCTTCAGGATATCCGGCTCAGGGCGGAAGTCCGCATCCAGAATCAGCAGGAATTCACCCTTGGCCACGGCATCCGCCGCCTCCAGTGCGCCGGCCTTGAAGCCCGTGCGGTCTGTGCGGTGCAGGCACACAATATCAAACCCCTGGGCGCGGTAGTACTCTACCTGCTGCATGCAGAGGTCGTAGGTATCATCCGTGGAGTCGTCCAGTATCTGGATTTCGAGCTTATCCTTCGGGTAATCAATGGCCGTTACTTTCTTGAGCAGGCCTTCTACCACGAACTTCTCGTTGAACATGGGCAGCTGGATAGTCACCATCGGCCACTCATCCCACTGCCCCGCAGGCTGGGGAATGTCCTTGCGGTGCCTGATGTAGAGGATGACCATGAGCATCCGGTGAAAACCATACCCCGACATGCCGATCAGAACCAGGAAATAGGCTACAAGCCAGAAAAAGTTGAACCAGTATGAAGACGAATCCATAGCTATTTTTCAGGAGATACATGAGAGCCCCGGGCTACGTGCGCACGCGGGCCATTTCTGCGTCAGCATTCCAGCAGATACTTGACGCGGGGCGATAGTAATGTAAACTGGGTATTGAGTCAAGCCTAAATTAACCGCTCAGCATTCATCATGAAATTGCCATACCGCCTCATCCTGCTCGCAACGGCCACCCTGGGCCTCCCCATGCTGCACGCTCAGGAAGTGCCTGAATTCAGCGAAGATGCCGTAGATACCGCGTTTGATGGCATACCGGAATACATCACCCGGGAAGACGAAACCCGCCGCCCGGGCGAAGTTCCGGCCATGTTCCGGGATGACGCCATGCTGGATGAATCGCACTCCAACCAGGAGCTCGGCATCAATGTGTACACGGCTCCCTCCATCAGCAAGATATTTGCGCAGCTGGATAACCTGCCGGCCATCCCGGAAGAATACGTGCTGCGCCGCCGCCCGGAAAACCTCCCGATGGATGCCGGCAAACTTGCTCTGGAGATGGGTTACCTCCTGGCAGATGGGTTCATTGCGGTGCGCAGCGGGCACATGAACGACATCAAGCCCATTGCGCTGGATCTTTCCCGCTACGGTAAAGCCATCGGCGTGGGCGAAAAAATGAACACCTATTCCGCCAGCCTGCTGGAGCATGCCGAGAAAGGACAGTTGGAGGAATTCAAGCGCATTCTCAGCTCGACTCAGGAAGCGGTGAATGAAGAGCTGACCGCACTGCGAGACCCGGATCTGGCCCACCTGCTCGCATTGGGTGGCTGGGTGCGTGCGTTGGAGGCTTCCGCGGTGGCCATTGAGCAACGCTTCGATGCCGGGCAGGCCGCCATCATCTTCTACCCGGATGCCCCTGCCTATTTCAATGAAATACTCAGCGGGCTTCACCCCCGCACCGCCAAGCGGCTCCGTGTTGCCAACATGAGCGGGCACCTGGAGCAACTCGCCTCCCGCATGACCCTTGCCCCCGGTGAAACACCCACCCCGGACAAGGTGCGGGCCATCCGCGAGAGCGCCGCAGCCATTTCCACCATCGCCGTGGGCGAAGGTTATGAGCACTAAAAGCCACAGTCTCCCGGTCTACGCCCCCCTGGAAATGCGCCTCGTCATGTCCGGGGTGCAGGCCATTCGCCGCCCGCGCCCCATCTACCGCACCCTCTTCCGCATCAGCATCTGCAACAACGGGGCCCACCCCGTGCGCCTGCTCGGCCGCAAGTGGACCCTCCGCGAACGCAACGGCAACACCCGCATCATCGAGGCCTCCAAGGTCTTCAACGACTACCCCACCCTCGCCCCCGGGGCTGTCTTCTCCTGCAGCGGCTGCCATGAGTTTGACTCCCCGCCCGTCTCCATGGAGCTCCGCCTCTTCGGCAATGATGAACTCGGCACACCCTTCATCTCCTCCCCCCTTCACTTCCCCAGGAGCTGTTTCCAGAGCTGAGCATCAGGCTAAGCATCATCAGCAGAACTCTTCTTGGTCTGGCGTATTTTTTCACCTTCGCTGCACCTTGCAAGACAGCATTCAAAATTGACATCGGACGGGTAGCGGTGTATTATCACCCCCAAGCATGAACACCTACAAGATTGCAGTTCTGGCGGGCGATGGTATCGGCCCGGAAGTGATGGCAGAGGCACTCCGCGTGCTCGACGCCGTGGAGCAGAAGTTCGGATTCAAGACCGAGCGCACCGAGTGCTACGTGGGCGGCGCCGGCATTGACAACTGCGGCAAAGCCCTGCCGGACGAGACCCTGGCCGCCTGCGAAGCGGCAGATGCCATTCTGTTCGGCTCCGTAGGTGGCCCGAAGTGGGATTCCCTGCCGCCGGACGAACGCCCGGAGCGCGGCGCCCTGCTCCCCCTCCGCAAGCATTTCTCCCTGTTTGCCAACCTGCGCCCGGGTATCTGCCTGCCGGAGCTGGTGGATGCCTCCCCGGTGAAGAATTCCCTCATCCCCGGCGGCTTCGATATCCTCTGCGTGCGCGAACTCACCGGCGGCATGTACTTCGGCGAGCCCAAGTTCTACGGTGAGCGCGATGGCGAAATCATCGGCCTGGATACCCTCATCTACAAGAAGAGCGAGGTGGAGCGCATCGCCCGCGTGGCCTTCGAGGCCGCCCGCGGCCGCAATAAGAAGCTCTGCAGCGTGGATAAGGCCAACGTGCTGGCTTCCTCCGTGATGTGGCGCGAGGTCATGAACACCATCGCCGCCGAATACCCGGACGTGGAGCTCACCCACATGTATGTGGACAACGCCGCCATGCAGCTCGTGCGCAACCCGAAGCAGTTCGATGTGATGGTCACCGAAAACACCTTCGGCGATATCCTCACGGATGAAATGGCCATTGTCTGCGGCTCCCTGGGCATGCTGCCCAGCGCCTCCCTCAGCCACGGTTCCAATACCTTCTTCGGCCTCTACGAACCCTCCGGCGGCTCCGCCCCCGATATCGCCGGCAAGGGCATCGCCAACCCCATCGCCCAGATTCTTTCCATGGGCATGCTCCTGCGCTATACCTGCAAGGAAACCGCCGCGGCCGATGCCGTCGATGCCGCCGTGCGCAAGGTCATCGCCGCCGGCTACCGCACCGGCGACCTCGCCACCGGCGCCGAAGGCGAAATCCGCGTAGGCACCCACGGCATGGGTGATGCTATCATTGCAGCTCTATAAAAAATTTGTTCCAGAAAGCGGCAGGTGTTTCCCACACCTGCCGCTTTTTGCTTGCTCAAGTCATACTTTGCGCTATAATCAGCCACAGGCAAACACAAACTATGGGAAAGGATGACCGCTGGCAGCAGAGACTGCAAAACCTTAACAAAGCCTTTGATTGCTTCGAACGCGCATGTGCTCAGCCCTTGCCGGATGAGGTGTACCGCGCCGGCGTACTTCACTTTTTCCAGATGAGTTTCGAGCTCTGCTGGAAAACGCTCAAGGACAGGCTCAGTTATGAGGGCATTGATGCCGCCAGCCCGCGGGATACCATCAAAAAGGCTTTTGCCACCGGGCTGATTTCTTCGCCTGAACTCTGGCTCAAAGCACTTGAAACCCGTAACACGTTCACTCATGCCTATGATGAAGAAATAGCTCTCCAGGCCCTCAAGGTCGTCAGAGATGACTATCTTCCCATGCTGCGCGATTGTGTCGACCACCTTAATTCACTGGCTTCGGAATCATGAACTCCGGCATCTCTTCTGAGCACAAACAAGCCATCTGCGATATCCTGAAGACATGTCCCAGGGTGCGCGAAGTGGTCTTGTTCGGGTCCAGAGCCATGGGAAATTTCAAACCATCATCGGATATCGACCTCTGCCTGCGTGGTCCAGACCTCTCATTTGATGACCTCTTATCGCTTCGGGTTAAATTGAATGACCTCCCCCTGGTGGTCGATATTGATCTCGTCGCGGAATGCATGATTCAATCCCCTGCGCTTCTGGAGCACGTCAAAAACAAGGGTGTCGTCTGGAGATTTTAAATTATATTTTTCAACTTTTTGTAGATTTTTCTTGTAATTATTCTAAAATAAGCTACACTACAGCCATGACAACCATCGACAACCTCAAGACCGCCATCATCGGCGAAAGCACCGCCAGCGCCAAGTACGCAGCCTATGCCACCCGCGCCGCCCAGGAGGGCTACCCGCTCATCGAAAAGCTCTTCGCCGCCGCCAGCCGCGCCGAGCGCATCCACGCCACCAACCACAACAAGGTGCTGGTGAAGATGGGTGAGGCACCCATCGACCTGGAGATGCACATCGAAGTGGGCAACACCATCGAGAACCTGAAGGCCGCCGTCGCCGGCGAGACCTACGAGTTCACCGAGATGTATCCGCCCATGATTGCCCTGGCACAGGAGGAAGGCAACACCGATGCCCTGCGCAGCTTCACCTGGGCCAACGAAGCCGAGAAGGAACACGCCGACCTCTACAGCAAGGCCTTGGCCCAGCTCGAAGCCGGCGAGAAGCTCGACCTGCCCGCCAAATACTACGTCTGCCCGCTCTGCGGCGATACCTTTGCCGAAGGCACCGAGCCCGACCGCTGCCCGCTCTGCAACTTCCCGAAGGCTAAGTATATCGAGATCTAAGGTCTCACGCGCCGCAAGGCGCGTTTTCATCCTTCATTTTTCACTCGCCCGCGTATGCGGGCGTTTTCATTTTACGTACATGCCCCTTACGCGCCGCCAGGCGCGTTTTCATCTTTCATTTTTCACTCGTCCGCGTATGCGGGCGTTTTCATTTTACGTACATGCCTCTTACGCGCCGCCAGGCGCGTTTTCATCCTTCATTTTTCACTCGCCCGCGTATGCGGGCGTTTTCATTTTACATACGCTTCTTTTCATGAAAACTCGCGCTGCGCGCTCATATGAAAGATGAAGAATGAAAACATGTGCTGCTCACATGTGTGATGCTCGACAAATTTGCTCACGCGCCGCCAGGCGCGTTATCACCCTTCATTTTTCACTCGCCCGCCTAAAGCGGGCGTTTTCATTTTCTTTTCATCTCATTTTTACATCGACATCAACCTCTCAATCCATTACAATCAAGGTTGTGCCAGCGAATCAATTAATGACAGAATCCATGAACTTCGCCATAGCGACAGTTCTTACTCTTGATACGGTAGAAAAACGAGGAGTGCTCAAAAACCAGTTACTCCGTTCCTCCACAAGTATCGGAGCAAACATCCGCGAAGCACAATACGCCAGCAGCCGGGCCGATTTCATCGCCAAATTGCAAATCGCCCTCAAAGAAAGCAATGAAAGCGAATACTGGCTCGAACTGATGGCAAATACTCAGACATTGGAGCCGGATAAAGCCGAAACGCTACTGAAAACATGTCGACGAATCAGATTCATGTTGATTCGCTCCATCAAAACGGCGAAGGATAATGCTTAACCTTCTTTATCTCACGCGCCGCAAGGCGCGTTTTCATCTTTCATCTTTCACTCGCCCGCGTATGCGGGCGTTTTCATTTTACGTACATGCCTCTCACGCGCCGCAAGGCGCGTTTTCATCTTTCATTCTTCACTCGTCCGCGTATGCGGGCGTTTTCATTTTATATACGCTTCTTATCGTGAAAACTCGCGCTGCGCGCTCATATGAAAGATGAAAAATGAAAACATGCGCTGCGCACATGTGATGAGCCCCCCCTTACCCCTTCCAGAAACGTGCCGGCTCCACAACACCCCGCATGTCCAGATAACGCGTGCGGAGTAACGACGAATCCCGATGTCCGATTTCGCACTGCAGCTCTTCAAAACTTCGAAAATAGCTCAAGTGGTAGCTTGCAAAGGTATGACGCAACGCATCCTGCGGCCATGGGAGCGTATCTGCATTCCACCCGGCCTTCTGCCGCAATCCCCGCCAATGAAGCCCCCAGTTCGGTGGGCAGATAGGACAGGCAGCAGATTGTTGATACCCCCGCAGAATTTTCAATAAGGGCTCATGAATTGTTACACGCCGCGCTCCTCCGGTCTTGCTATGTCTTGGTGATATATAGATGGCCCTCTCCTGCAAATCTACCTCAGCCCATCTGAGCCTAGCCACCTCGTGAGGACGGATGCCGGCATACAACATCATCCCCACCGCCGCCGCACAGCTGCCACCTCTGTAACTCGCAGCAGTCTGCAGTAAAGTCTTTATCTCCTGGTGGGCAAGAATGGGTACCGGCTTCTCCACCACCCGCGGCACCTCTACCCTTGCCACTGGATTCTCATTACACCAGCCCCGCTTCAGCGCTGTGCCAAACACACCGCTGAGAATCAACCGCGCCTTCTGCCGCTGTCGAGGAGTATCAAAGCTCTTTTCAATATACTGCGCACATTCCAGCGCCGAAATTGCCCGAATTTTCCGCCGTGCCAGTCCCGGGCATCGCTTCATGAACCGCCGCGTGAAATACCTGAATTCATAGACCGTGCGCACCCTCCTCTCCCTCCTCTCCACCAGCGCCGTCTCCACGGCTCTTTCAAAGCTTACCGTGCGATTCTCTTTCTTAATAGCTTCTACCCCCGCTGCTATACACCTTCTTGCTCGCCTAACCCTTCCATGGCCGGCTTCCATGGCCTCTTTTGCAATAATTGCAGATGCTACCAAATCTTTCCCGGCACTTCTCAACACAACAAGCGCCGCCATTTCTTCCTCTGTCAGTTCTATTTTCATTGTTTATCGCATTTAGAATCCGTAAGTCAAGCATAGAAATTCTTTTAATAACAGATAAATCGAGGTGTAGGATTATCGTTCCGTACGATCCATGTAATTAACTCGATTTTTGAAAAGCAATTGATTTATAATAACTTATCACTCATTCTTTACGGATTCTAAATCTGCTATCCTCTGTGCGCATGGTGAAAAAGATACATTGTTGCTGGTTTGGAGCGGACATGCCGGAATCAGTACAAAACAACATAGCCCTGTGGAAAAAAGCCAATCCCGATTTTGAAATCAAGGTTCACACAGAGGCAAACATCAATATATCCGGTAACCGTTATGCAAAAGCAGCATTAGAAAATCATGCATGGGCTTTTTTATCAGACATAGTTCGACTTCAAGCCTTGTACGAAGAAGGAGGCGTTTATCTGGATGTGGATGTAGAGTTGATCAGGCCTCTTTCTGACCTTGTTGAAAACGCTGACAAACTGACCATGGGTTACATGTACAATTGTGCGCTGGGTACTGCGGTCATCTATTCTCCGCCTCGGCACCCTATCATCCGCGATGTTCTGAAAAGATACGAAAAAATAAAACCGGGCGAGTTCCCCGTCAATAATAGCATTTTCACCGAGTATTTTATTAACTCCGTTCCTGGATTCCTTCTCAATGGCAAAGAATGGGAAAATGAGTTTTGCCATATCTACCCCAAAGAGTTTTTTGAGCAACCGGCCTTTATCCGCAATCGAGGCATATCCATTCACCATTGTTGTGGCTCGTGGAAACCCCATGCGACCAGCCTCTTTAAAAACCTGGTGAGCTATTCCATGTTGTCTCATCTGAAAAAATGGTTAGCCCGCAAATGGAGAACATATCGAGCATGCCAATGCAATGAATTTAATCCTGTTTATCGAGCCGCTCTACAAGGAAAATCAATTCCATTTCATGCCAGATGGTACTCCAACTAAAGTCTGGATAGGACGCTGAATGGAAATTGAATTGCGAGAACCCCACCCAATCCTCATCCCTAGATCCATGAAATCAAAGCAGCAGTTGTCGACTTTGGGACATCCAGAGAATACAATTTTTTAATTAAAGGCGTACAAACGTATGGAGAAATTGAGGATGATTATGAAAATCCGGAGATGGTTTTCTATTCATGCTTTGGTGCAGAGCATCTGAAATACCATGACGCGGTCAAAGTATTTATTTGTGATGAAAACGTGTATCCTGATTTTAATCAATGCGATTACGCTATTGGTTCGGTCAGGATGGAATGCGGAGATCGCTATTTATGGTTGCCGCCTTGTTTCAGTACCTACCTAAACCGTGAATTGCCACAATTGCCAGAGCTGGAGGACCACATGGCGGAGCGAAAGTTCTGCTCGTTCATCTACTCACAGGACATCATTGGCAAAGGAGCCGCATTGAGGAAAGCTTTTTGCCAAGAGCTGATGCAATACAAACACGTGGATTGTCCCGGAATAATTCTGCACAACATGGATGCTCCGGAACTGGCAAAACGAAACGATGCAGCCAACTGGAACGAAAGCAAAATAAAGTTTCTTTCCCGATATAAGTTCAATATCGCATTTGAGAACAGCTCTGCACCTGGCTACATAACCGAAAAATTGATGGATGCCTATCTGGCAAATACAGTACCTATCTATTTCGGGAGTGAAGGAAACGTTCACCCTTTTCCGAAAGAATCCATGATTTGTGCAAATGATTATCCAGATTTCAAATCGCTCATCCAAAGGGTTCGTGAGGTAGACTCCGATAACACAGTCTACATGAACATGCTGGCAGCTAACCCGCTCCGCAACAACATGAAAATCGACCCGCAAGAACAACTAAACACTTTCTTGTCGAACATATTCAACAAGAAAGAAAAAACATACGAAAAAGATTCGCTCAAGGTATCCGACGCTCATCGGCTTGTACGCTGCATCGGCAAAAATTCAATAGACATCAAGCTCCAGATGATTGTAATAGCCCTCAAAGCAGCGTACGCTCGTTTCATATTAAAGGACCCCGTTCGCAGACAGAAGCTGGGTATTGCCTGGCATCAAATGAAATATGCACTGAGTGATATTGCCGCATTATCAGATAATAGATAAGCTAAAACGTCGTAAGTTTTTCGTCGGCTCAACTCCTGCCGCTGGCAAAATACCCTCACGAGCCGCTAGGCGCGTTTTCATCTTTCATTCTTCACTCGTCCGCGTATGCGCGGGCGTTTTCATTTTATATACATGCCTCTTACGCGCCGCAAGGCGCGTTTTCACCTTTCATTTTTCATTCGTCCGCGTATGCGCGGGCGTTTTCATTTTATATACATGCCTCTCACGCGCCGCTAGGCGCGTTTTCATCCTTCAT
>SUVL01000009.1 GCA_015062005.1 Akkermansiaceae bacterium | reverse complement strand
CTACAAAATCACGCAAAAAATGGATTGACCGCCCGCACTGCATTATGCTATAAAACATTTGCGCTCATCCGGACAAAAAACAAGAAGAAATAGCTTGTTCGTGTCAAAGGGAGGGCAGCAGCTTACTCCGTATAATGCTACATTTTTTACCTTTACTCGTATTGGTGAAGAAAATTCGCGTTCTGCCATAACTCTACCACTTTACCATTGGAGTGATAAGTGGTCAAGTTGGAAGATTTGGTTTTTTTTGACAGGGTGGGAGTAGTCATCCTCCATTTGGTAGGACAGAGCCTACTTATTTTTCAAAAGCCGACTCTATTCAATTGTCACAAGTTGTGCAACTGCTCAGTAAAGACGAAGCTTCAGAAGTAAGATTTTACTGCGAATACGAATTGCTCGACAAGGATTTCTTCGGCTCATTTTCATTTGATTTGCGCTTCAGCCTAAGTAAATTTTTAGCCGATTATACTGGGAGCTACGAGGACGTTCAGAATAAAAGCGATAATTTTTATTGATGAGGCAATTAAAGATTGATGTGTTATCCGCATTGGTGGTAACGGACAAATTGGAATTTGGCGAGCCGCAGGCGAGCGGAATTCTGAGCCCCGCCTACTGGCGGGGCGGTAAGTTCAATAGCCCAGGGCGTAAGCCCTGGGGTAAAGCGAAAATAGTAACCGAACCCCGAGCGGAGCGAGTGGGTGGCAGACGTGGATGCGCGTTGATATTCAAATAATCAATGCTTAACATAAACAGAACGCTCATGCGAATCTGCCACCCCGCCAGCTGGCGGGGTTCCGGCCTATTTTTTCGTCAAACCCAGGGCTCACGCCCTGGGCTATGGAAAGTGTCGCCCTGACGGGCTCAAATTTCCTCGGGCTTTCAGCCCGAAAAATTCCATTTTGTCGTTGAGTCCAAGCAATATTCTTTAATTGCCGGAGCAATAAGAGCCGCTCGGAGAGCTATTACTCCAAGCAAGGCCGCTCCATCTGACGATCAAAATCGGATTTGAAGAGCTTATCCTGAGTTACTCTGTACTTTTCAAATTCGTTTTCGGCGTGTTCCTTGGCAATCTCGGCAGATATTCTGCCGGCATCTTGCAATAGCTCTCTGTCATCGGCTTGCAGGATGCGGTCTAAGTGGCGGGCCCAATCTTCCATGGTCATGGGGATGTGGCGTTTGGCGCGGTTCTCGGCAAGGTCAAGATAGGCGCTCACAATACGGCCAAGCTCTTCCAATTCATTTTCTTTCAGGTAATTTTTGGCCACCACTACATCCGTCCTGACTATTTTGCCATGCGGAGCCTTCTCCCAAGTTGTCAGCCCCATGTGCTCCACACCAGCATCAGCTCGTTCCATAATCAGCTCTGCAGCGGTATGCCCATGGACGGCATAGTGAAGCTTGTTCTGGACCTTAGCATAAAAAGCACGGGTTTCCGGTGCATGGGCATCGTAATCCATGCTGGTGGCATATATGTCTGTAATTTTCTGGTAAAAACGGCGTTCGCTCAGGCGAATCTCGCGGATCTCTGCCAGCAGGTGCTCAAAGTAATCCTGTCCCAGAAACTTGCCGTTCTCCATACGCTTGCGGTCGAGCACATAGCCACGGATGGCAAAGTCTCTCAACACCGCCGTGGCCCATTGGCGAAATTGGGTAGCCCGCTTGCTGTTGACTCTGTAACCAACAGCAATGATAATGTCAAGGTTGTAGAAAAGTGTTTCTCTATTAACGTTTCGTTTCCCCTCTTTTCGAACCTGTCGGATTTTCCGACAAGTTGCCGTTTCATCCAATTCTTCTTCAGCATATATGTGTTGAATATGCTCCAGGACATTTGTTCTTGAGCTTCCATACAACGATGCCATCATCTGCTGAGTCAGCCATACAGTATCATCTTCCAGGCGCACTTCTATACCCTCCGCATCACCTTGCATGGCGAAGATTAGGAACTCCGCTGTACTATTGCGAATCTGTTGTTTCTTTTGCATGGTATGAATAAAAGGCTGTAGGAAACGAGAGGAAGAAGAATCACTACTGCACTTGAATCATAGCACTTATCCGATTTTTTACCAGCGTAAAATGAACTCGGCATCATTCTAAAATTTCATGCAAGTGGCATGAACCAAGCATTAAAACGTCATTTGTCTGAGTTGTGAGCCGAACGCGCAGAGATGAAAAAAATGTATACACATATAGCAATTTTGTATACATTTTCGAGGGTTGGCTCTTTACTTTTTGACTCGATAACGTTGGCGGGGGCTGTTTGGTTTGTCCGGTATCGTGCGTTCAATGATGCCTTTCTCCAAGGCCGGGACAAGGTAAAATTGGCGGAAATGAGGTCGATGTACCAGCCCCATACGCTCCATGAGCTGTGAGGCAGAGAGCGTATCTGCACCTAATGCTACTATCAACTCGCGGAATAACTCTTTTTCGGTTGGTGATAACTTAGTCGGAGCTTGGTCGGAACTTGGTCGGTCAACAGGCGCCGCATCTGATGCGTGAGGCATTTCCTGCAGTACATCACGAATTACTTCCAGCATCATGGTGACAAAACAGGCGCAATCGCAAACCGCATCGGCCATTTGCAAGGCTTTATAGTACTCTTGTTGGCGTTTTGCTATCAGCTCCTCAATAGGAAGCCATGCAAAGAAAGATTTCCACTGAGCCAAAAGCAGGGTGTGCCACATTCGCCCCATGCGGCCATTGCCATCAGCAAAGGGGTGGATGAACTCGAACTCATAGTGAAATATGGAGCTTTTCACCAATGGATGCAAATCAGATTCCTGATACCATGAAAACAAATCTTTTATCTGCCATGGCACCAGATGAGCCGGTGGTGCCATATGAATGACCTGATTTCCGGCCATTACGCCCACGCCCCCACTCCTGAAACGTCCGGCTTCTTTAACCAGACTATTCATCATCAGTCGATGAGCTTTCAGCAAGTCATCCTCACTAAGTGGGTTGAGTGATTGCATGAGCGCGTAGGCTTCTGCCGCATTTTGCACTTCTCGGATTTCATGTGGCGGCCCCAGGACACGCTTACCATTCAGGATAGCCGTAACTTGCTCCAGCGACAGCGTATTTTGTTCAATTTGGAGAGACGAATGAATGGAGCGAATTTGATTCTGCCTACGCAGCTGAACTGAAATGATATCTCGATGAGTAACCTCCACTCGCCCTACAAGCTCGCAAATCTCAGCCAGTAGATTGATAACTGTAGTATTCTGTTGAAATGGTGGCGTGTACTTACCCATATCGTACTTGTATTATAGCACTTATCCGATTTTTTTCCAGCACAAAATGAGCTTGCTATCATTCTAAAAAGCTCCGCGCGGGCGTTCACCGCTGTGTGCATATCGCAGCGGCCAGGGCTGCAAAAGGCCGGGGATTACTCCCCGGCCTGGTGATTGTTCGGTTGGCTGCGGCTGAGGCTTTAGAGCTCGCACTGGGCGAGGGTGTCGCAGCAGCAGCAGAAGTTGCGGTCGCCGTAGGTGTTGTCCACGCGGGAGCAGCCGGGCCAGAACTTGTGAAGCTGCTGGCCGGGGGCCGGGTAGGCAGCCTGGCGGCGGGTGTAGGGGTGGGTCCATTCATCCGCGGTCACAGCCAGGGCGGTGTGCGGGGCGTTCACCATCACGTTGTCGTCGGCGGGCACGGTGCCTTCGGCCACGGCGGTCATTTCGCCGTGGATGCTAATCATGGCGTCCACGAAGCGGTCGAGCTCATACTTGCTTTCGGATTCGGTGGGTTCGACCATGAGGGTATCATGCACCGGGAAGCTCATGGTGGGGGCGTGGAAGCCGTAGTCCATGAGTCGCTTGGCCATGTCGTCCACGGAGAGGTGGCTCTTGGCGAGCATGATAGTGGTGTCCAGGATGCACTCGTGGGCCACCAGACCGCCTTCGCCCGAGTAGAGGGTCGGGAAGTAGTTCTCCAGACGCTTGGCCACGTAGTTGGCGTTGAGGATGGCCATCTGGGCGGAGAGCTTGAGGCCCTCGTGACCCATCATGGCGAGCCACATCCAGGTGATGGGGCAGAGAGCCGCGGAACCGTACTCGGCGGAGGAGACAGCGGCGGTTTTCTGGGCATCGCCGGCGATGCAGTGGTCCGGCAGGTAGGGGGTGAGGTGCTCAGCGCAGCAGATGGGGCCCACGCCGGGGCCGCCGCCACCGTGCGGCATGGCGAAGGACTTGTGCAGGTTCAGGTGGCACACGTCCGCACCGATGGTGCCGGGGTTGGTAAGGCCGATCTGGGCGTTCATGTTGGCGCCGTCCATGTAGACCTGGCCGCCGTTCTCGTGCACGATGCGGCAGAGCTCGGCCACGCCGCTTTCGTACACGCCGTGGGTGGAGGGATAGGTGACCATGAGGGCGGCGAGGTTGTCGCGGTGCTTCTCGGCCTGGACCTTGAGGTCGGCGGCATCGATATTGCCCTTCTCATCGCACTTGACGGGCACCACGGTGAAGCCGGCCATGGCGGCGGAGGCGGGGTTGGTGCCGTGGGCGGAGTTGGGGATGAGGCAGACGTTGCGGTGCCCCTGCCCCTGGGCCACCTGGTAGCGGTGGATGGTGAGCAGGCCTGCGTATTCGCCGGCAGCGCCGCTGTTGGGCTGCAGGGAGACGCCGTGGAAACCGGTGACGGTGGCGAGCCACTGCTTGAGCTGCTCGAGCATGGCGCGCATGCCCTGGCACTGGTCCACCGGGGCGAAGGGATGCAGGGTGGCGACCTCCGGCCAGGTGATGGGCATCATGATGGCGGCGCAGTTGGCCTTCATGGTGCAGGAGCCCAGCGGAATCATGGCTTCGTTCAGCGCCAGGTCCTTGGCCTCCAGGCGGTGGATGTAGCGCATCATCTCGGTTTCGGAGTGGAAGGCGTTGAAGCACTTCTCGGCGCAGAAGGCGCTGGTGCGGGTGAAGGCGGCATCCCACACGGGCTCGGCGGGCATGCTCTTGCAGCAGGGCTTCTCCATGCCCAAGGCCTTGCAGAGGGCCTTCACATCGCAGCAGGTGGTGGTCTCGTCAAAGGAGACGGAGACGGTATCGGCATCCACCAGGCGGATGTTGTAGCCGGCCTCCAGGGCGGCGGCCACCATGTCGGCAGCCTTGCCGGGGGCCTTCACCTGCACGGTGTCGAAGAAGTTGGCAGCACCCAGGGTGTAACCGGCCTTGGTGGCGGCGGCAGCGAAACCGGCGGCCAGCTTGTGGGCGGTGAGGGCCACGTTCTTCAGCCCCTCGGGCCCCTGGTACATGGCGTAGAAGGTGCTGAGCAGAGCGGTGAGCACCTGGGCGGTGCAGATGTTGGAGGTAGCCTTCTCGCGGCGGATGTGCTGCTCGCGGGTCTGCAGGGCCAGGCGGTAGGCGGGCTTGCCGTCCTTATCCACCGAGAGGCCGATGAAGCGGCCGGGCAGCTTGCGCTTCAGCGCATCGGCGCAGGCCATGTAAGCGGCGGCGGGGCCACCGTAGCCCATGGGGATACCGAAGCGCTGGGTGGTGCCCACGCACACATCGGCGCCGAAGGCACCGGGTTCCTTGAGCACGGTGAGGGCCAGCAGGTCGGCCGCCACCACGCACAGCACCTTGGCGGCATGGCACTTGGCGAAGAAGTCTGCATAATCCTCCACGGAGCCGGCGTTGTCCGGGTACTGCACGAGCACACCGGCGAGGGTCGGGATGAAGGCGGGGTCGAAGCTCTTCCAATCGCCCACGATGAGCTTCACGCCGGTGGTCTCGCAGCGGGTGCGGATGACATCGATGGTCTGCGGAAAGCAGGTATCGGCCACGAAGAAGGTATCGCTCTTGCGCTTGGAATCGATGCAGAGGTGGACGGCCTCAGCGGCGGCGGTGCCTTCATCGAGCATGGAGGCATTGGCCACGGGCAGCCCGGTGAGGCCGGCAATCATGGTCTGGAAGTTCATGAGCATCTCCAGGCGGCCCTGGGCGATTTCCGGCTGGTAGGGGGTGTAGGCGGTGTACCAGCCCGGGTTCTCATACACATTGCGCTGGATGACGGCGGGCATGTAGGTGCCGTAGTAGCCCTGGCCGATGAGGCTGTGCACGGGCTTGTTGGCAGAAAGCACCTCGCGCAGGGCCTCCAGGGCCTCCTGCTCGGCCATGGGGGCGGGCAGGTCCAGCGGGGCCTTCAGGCGGATATCGGCGGGTACGATGGCATCGGTCATTTCATCCAGACTGGAGAAGCCGATGAGCTTGAGCATCTCCTGCACATCCGCACCGGTGGAGCCCATGTGGCGCGGGGCAAAGGGAGTCTGAGCAGTAATCATATCAATGAATTATACGTTTTTGAAGAAAAAAGAAAAGGCCGCATTCCCGGCTGGGGGAATGCGGCCCGAAGGGGCTTTACTTGCAGAACTCCTCGTAAGCGGCGGCGTCCATCAGCTCGTCCAGCTCGGAGGGGTCATCAAGCTTAATCTTGCAGATCCAGCCGGCGCCGGTGGCGTCGGAGTTCACGGTGCCGGGCTCGGCGTCCAGGGCCTCGTTCACTTCCACCACCTCACCGGAAACGGGGGTGTACACATCGGAAGCGGCCTTCACGGATTCCACCACGGCGATGCTGTCCTCCTTGGAGAAGGTATCGCCCACGGCGGGGAGGTCGACGTACACCACGTCACCCAGTTCGGACTGGGCGTGGTCGGTGATGCCGAGGGTCACGATGCCATCAACGACGGGGCTGATCCACTCGTGCTCGGAGGAATACTTGTATTCAACGGGATTGCTCATGGTATTTGTATGATTAGGGGTGTGAGGTTTACTTTTTGAGGAAGGGTTTCTTGACGATGATGGCGGGAACGGCCTTGTTGCGCACGATTACGTTCACTTCGGTGCCTACCTTGCCGAGGGCGGCGGGCACATAGGCCATGCCGATGCCCTTGCCCAGGGAGGGGGAGAGGACACCGCTGCAGAGCTCGCCCAGCGGGGTGCCGTCCGGCAGCTGCACTTCGTAACCGTGGCGGGGGGGAGCCCCCTTGCCGGTGTATTCAATAGCCACCAGGGCGGTGGGGCGGCCCTCGGCCTTCTGGGCGCGGAGCACGTCAACACCGATGAATTCCTTGGTAAGGTCGCAGCACCAGGAGAGGCCGGCCTCCAGCGGGGTCTTCTCCGGGGAAAGGTCGCTGCCGTTCAGGGAGTAGCACATCTCGAGACGCAGGCTGTCGCGGGCACCCAGGCCGCAGGGCTTGGCGCCGCAGTCCATGGCCTTCTCGAACCACTTCACGCCCTGAGCAGCGGGGCAGAAGAACTCGTAGCCGTTCTCGCCGGTGTAGCCGGTGCGGCAGACCACCACGGCATCGCCATCGCACTCGAACATGAGGATACCGTTGCGCACGGGCAGCTCCACGCCGGGGCAGAGCTTGGCGAACACCTCTTCGCAGGTGGGGCCCTGCACCGCCAGACCCACGTAGTCGGCGCTCTTGTTCACCAGGGAGATCCCCTCCGGCTTGTGGGCGGTGAGCCAGGCGTAGTCCTCATCAATCATGGAGGCATTCACCACCACGAAGAAGTTATCCTTGCCGATCTGGTAGATGATGAGGTCATCAATCACGCCACCCTTCTCATTGAGCATGATGGAGTACTGGCCCATGCCATCCACCAGTTTGTTGAGGTTGTTGGTGAACATGGTGTTGAGCCACTCCGTGGCACCCTCACCGCTGACCAGGAACTGGCCCATGTGAGAAATATCGAACACACCGCAGGCGCTGCGCACCGTGTTGTGCTCGTCGATAATGCCAGTGTACTGCACCGGCATATTCCACCCTGCAAAGGGTACCATCCTGGCTCCGAGAGCCACGTGCTTATCGCACAGGGGCGTGCTCTTGATTGATTCGGCGTTCATGCGGCGGGAATTGTACCCCCGTTCGGCATTTGCGTCAAGCACGTATAACGCAGAAAGTAATACATGCGGGAAACCCGCATGATTTTGAATGCTGGATTTTTGATTTTGGATGTATCAAATTCCGCGGGCCGTGAGGCCGCCAACGGCAGGATTTCCTATTTAACGTTGTCCAGTTTATTGCGGGAATAGAGGTATAGAATACCCACCCCGGCAACGTAGAATACAACCTCGCCAAGTTCCTCGCTCAGGCAGTTGTGCATTGACTCAAAAGCGACACCCGTAACCACGCCCAGAATGGCAAGCAACAGGTCACTGGCCGGAATGCGAATGGTCTGCAACACATCCCAGGCTTCCTTCCAGACCTTGCGCCATACAAAGTATACCACCAGCCACAGCATATATATGCCCACACCAACGTGGGCCAGCCAGCCGTATTCCATATCCTTCCACTTGGGGAACTTATTCGCATTTTCCGGATCGGCAAAGATAAACAGCGTGCGGCCATAATTCACCTCACGAGCAAGGATGAAAAACAGGCAGAGAGAAGCAAAGACATACAGGCGCTTGTGGTCGCGCGCCGTGCAGGTCACATACAGGCCTATGGCCACCACCAGCATCTGCACATTTTCTATGGGGCTGTTCTTATTGCCAAACGAATCCGGCAGCACAAAGGCACAAGCCAGACACACCAACGCCACTACCAGCGTAATCCACGTAGTGGGGCGAAACTGCCAATCGAGATATTTTCCAATGTTCATATGAGACGCTTTTTCTATGATGCAGACAACGCGAAAGCTTATCTAACAATCATCTTATCGTGGTCAGCATACCCTATTTTCTCCACTGAAACAAGCAAAATCGGCCGGAATAGCAATGTAAAATGATGTTATTATACGGAGTCAGAAACGGCATCAGCCGGTTCATCAAGCTCCAGGCGCCGGGGCGGAGTAATACCGAACTCGCAGAGCTGGTCAATCTGGCGGCAAAGGCTGCCACGGCCGGAGCGGAACTGCCCCTCGGCCTGTTCGTAAGCGTTGTTCAGGGTATCAATGGAGCGTTTGATTTTCTCCATGCTGGTTCCCACGGTTACGCATTTCTTATAAAGGGATTCCGCGCGGCTGATGATGTTCTGCACATTGCGGGACTGGCGTTCCTTCTGCCAGAGGTTATAAGCCAACTGCAGCGCCATGAGCAGATTGGTGGGGCTGATAAGCAGCACACCGCGGGTGTAAGCCTCGCGCACCAGCTCCGGGCGGGTCTGCACGGCGGCAATGTAGGCTGATTCGTTCGGCATGAACATAAGTACATGGCCGATGGAGCCGGGCACGATGGAAACATAATCTTTCTCCGCCAGTTCCAGGATATGCTTACGGACCGATTCCACGTGCGCCTTGAGGGCGGACTCACGCTCGGCAGGGGCAGCCTCTGCATCCAGCTCCACCCAGCGGGCATAGGCCGTGAGCGAAACCTTTGAATCGATGATGATGGTACGGTTTTCCGGCAGGTTCACCACGACGTCCGGGCGGTAGATATTCCCCTTCTTATCCTTATAACTCTGCTGGGTGCAGAATTCCTCATCCGGGCGCAGGCCGCTGCTTTCCAGCAGGCGGGAAAGCATCATCTCGCCCCAGTCGCCCTGCATCTTGGAGTCGCCCTTGAGCGCACGGGTGAGGTTGGCGGCATCTTTGCCGATGCCATCGGCCCGCTCCATAAGCTGCTTCACCAGGGTCTCGATACTGGTGCGGGTAGTGGCATTGCCGGTATTCGTATCAGATACTGATTTACGGAGCCCTTCCAGCTGCTCACGGAGCGGCCGGATGACATGACCGAGCTGCTCCTCGTTACTAGCTTTCAACTGGCTGGTATTCTGCTCCAGGATGCGGCGGGAAAGCTGCTCGAAACGCTCTTCCTGCTGCTGCAGGCGCTCCTGCCAGCGGACGTTTTCCGCTATCATCTGCTGGTTCAGGAACTCATTCTGCTGCTGAAGATTGGAGATTTGTGCATCGGCCTCCTTGCGGCGCAGAGAAGCCACGAGAAAGCCCACCAGGGCACCGATACCCAGGCTCAGCAGAGCGGTCAGAAAGAAATAGACAAAGGTCATAGGGATGCGATATCAGGGTTGGGGGCCACCGTATGGCTGCACCGTGGGGGAACACAAATCCAGCTCAGGATTATAATGCTGGGTTTCCAGCTTGAATAAGCCCAGCAGCGTGTGGAAGACATGCTCATGCGCCACCACCAGGCCGGCATTGGCGCGCAGTTGCCGGAGTTTTTCTGCAAAATGCGGGTTGAGTCTGGCAAAAGCCTCATTATACAACACAAACATGCCCACTTTGCAACCGGCAGTGGCATGATAATTGATATGCTTCTCACCCAGAGCGGCGCGCCCCCACATACCATCGTGCCCCAGGTACTCACCGTGGTCGCTCACATACAGGTAGACAAAGGGGCGGTGACCAATGGTTCCGGCCACACGTCGGAAAAACTCATCGGTGTAGTGAATCGTGCTGTCGTAGGCGTTGTTGACCTCCACCGCCTGGGCCGCAGGGTTCTGGAAATGCGAAGCAGCAGGTGCAAAGGGGACATTCTGGCGGTCGTAGTGTTCAAAAGGAGTATGGCTGCCCTCATTATTGACAAAGAAGAGGAGGTTTTGCCCAGCCGGGACCTTCTGCAGCACCTCCTGCATCTGCGGCACGGATGTCCACGGGCTGCCCGGTGCGTTGAACTTCTGTTTCGAACGGCGGGTCAACATCAACACCACCCGGTCGTACTTCAATTTCTGCGCGCAGCGCCGCCCGAAGAAGGAGTACATTTCAAAGCCATTTGCCGTGAATAGCTCCAGCACCGAACCAGTCTTCGGCAGCATTTCCGGAGTCGCTTCCATGATATCGCGCCGTGCATCCGTCAGAATTGCAATCTCCGCCTTGCAGGTATCGCAGGCGGCAGAAATGCAGCTGGGGAAATTGATAAGATTCTGCTGCTGCCGGAGCCAGGGGGTCGTGTCTCGTTCGTAACCGTTCAGGCTCATGCGGTCAGAGCGTATACTCTCGCCCACATGCACCACCAGCACCACCCCTTCCCCGCCTTTCAACGTATGCAGAACAGAAGGTTGCCCGGCAGGCGAAGCCAGGGATTCCACATGGTTGATGGTGGCCTCATTAATTGTAAGAGCCTCACTGACTGCCGAATACAAAAGCGGCAGCTCAGGTACAGGCCAGTAAAAATCCTGTTTCTGCTTACCGGGCGGCACCAGCAAGCCCAGACTCAGCGAAGCTCCGCCGAACAGGCAAGCGGCATTGAACAAAGCCAGGCTCTGCTGCTTGCGCAATGCAGCGCGCAGCCCCCAGCAGAACAGCACCGAAAGCAACACAGCCACAACCAGCACCCCCAGGTTAATGGGAGTGAGGTAAACTTGTGCCTCTTCCCAGGACGCCTCGATAATCTCGGCCACTACCAGGGAATTGATGCGGGAGCCATACTGCTCATATCCGCATATCTGCATCATTTCCAACACCAGGAACAGCACCCAGAACACAATGGCGCCCGAGCGCAGCAGCGCCCACAGCAGCAGCATGAAGCCCATGGTCATGAGCACGGAAAGGTGCAGCTGCCAAGGCATGGAATACGCGTACAGATTGCATATGCTGTCCACAGCAAAAGAAAGCAGGAGCACCACCCAGAGCGCACCGGCTCCGGGTAGTGCATCCCTTTTCAGCCGCCGGGCCAGCAGCATGCCGCCCGCAGCCAGCAGGGGCAGCACTACAGAGCCTGCACCCCACCAGGGGAATTCAAAATCAACCCGCCAGGTGTACGCCCCCATCCAGGCCATGAATGCCGCGGCCAGCAGCACCACAACCAGAAACAGCAGGCGCGATTTCACCCAGCGGAACATAAAGAGGCCGGCTTAATGCTTGCCACACTTGCATTCGTGCCCCTCGCCGTGCCCACCACAGCACTCGTGGTCATCACCGCACTTGCACTCATGCTTGCCGCAGGACTCGTTGTCGCAGTCGCCGCAATCGCCGTGGCAGCCACCACCGCAGGAGCAGGAGCTCATCTGCTGGGTCATGGAATCTGCCACCTCCTCATCGCTGGGGGCAGCGCCTTTCTCAATGGCCAGGCAGAGATACTGGTTGACCACAGAGAGCATATCATCCAGCAGCTGGCGGGATTCCAGGAATCCCTTGCAGAGCTCATTCTCCACCACGGCGGAGCGCAGCTGGTCAAACTTGTTGAGCTCTTCCTCAGAGGGGGGCATGCCTTCCATGTGCTTGTTACGCAGAGTCTCGCCATATTCGCTCACCTTGCGGAACAGGTCGGTAGCCTCAGGATTCTGGTAAAAAAGACCAATTCGGGCCTTCGCGGCCACTACTTTCTGGCTGTTGGCAAATGCTGCGGCCAGTTCGCCAGCCAGCTTTGCCAGTTCAGGGGTAAGGGAGGTATTTGCCATAACGCGCGCAGAGTATCATATTTTGCCCTTATTTGCAATCCCGAATAATCATAAAAAGCCCTGCATCCTTCAGGATGCAGGGTCTCATCTACATGGTTTATTGAACAGATTAACGCTGCTGGTCAATCATATTCTTGATGACACCGTTGAACTTCTTGTGCTCGATGCCCAGCTGGGAAATACGGGAAAGCTCCTTGTTAATGGCGCGGTTGAGAGCGGAAGCGGTAGCGCGGGAAGCCTGGTGCACAGGCAGTTTTTCCTCATCTTCTTCCATGATTTTCACAGTACCGAGAGCCGTCACCGTGCCGGAAGCGGCTTCGGTATCAAGCACCTCGCCGTAGATTTTCTCCAGGGGCTTCACCGCCTTGGCGGCGGTCTTCTCGTTGCGCACAGAGCGGAGAATCTTGAGAGTCTTCTTCTGGTTGGAGATATACCACTTGGTCTCTTCCATGAGCATCTTGTTCTCCTCGCGGCGCTCAGCACCAGACATGCTGGCGATGCGCTCAGCTTCCTCCGCAGCGGCCTTTGCAGCTTCAGCATCCTTGGCATCCTTGGCAGCCTTGGCTTCCTCTGCTTCCGAGGGGCTGAAAATATCAAAATCATCAGCAGCTGCCTTCTTGGCAGCCTTGGCCTTCTTTCCCTTCTTGGGGGCGGCATCGGCCATGGGGGCCCCGAATGCAAACAGGGCGGCGACAAACAGCAGTATGTACTTAGTTTTCATCATAGTCGTATTTGGTTTTTGAAATCAGCGGGCAGCATTCACCTTGGCCTGGAGCGGCCCAAGTTCATAGGAATCAGCCCATTTCTTAAGTTCCTTACCCGTATAGGAGGAAAGGCCATCGGCCGTGAGCTGGCGGGCCAGCACTCCGGCGGGGATGAGCATGCAGAGGAAATCGGCATCGCTCTCATAGCCGGCCTTCACTTCCCCACCGGTGGTCATGATGACCCCATCGCAAGGGCTCATGCTGTTCAGCTCCACGATGGCAGCCGTAAGGGCATCGCGCTGAATCTCAAAGCTGAGTTCGTTATCGGTCGGCATGGGCGCAGTATACACAATTTGTTGCAAAACACAAGTGTTATTTACCACTTTTAACAATGGGAGTGCGGAAAAGGCACCCCACGGCAAAAGTGGCCAGGGTGCCAACCGTCACACGCCAGGGGAAGGCAATGGCCGGAAGCCAGCCCTGGCGCCCGCCGATTTCCAGCAGAATCACCACGGCGAACCCCGCCAGCATAGCGATGACATTGCCATGGTCACATCCCCTGCCCCTGGTGAGCATGCCCAGCAGGAACACGCCCAGCAGCGAACCGTAGGTATAACCGAAAATACCCAGCGCAATGGGCAGGATGCGCACAGTCGGGTCCATCACCGTGAGCCAGGCAGTACCCGCTCCCACCACAATGAGCAGCACCGCAAAGAACACCGTGAGCCAGCGTACCGCACGCAGCTGCTCCCCCTGCCCGGACTGCGGGCGGAACACATCCACATACCAGTCACGAGTGGCAGTGGTGGCCAGTGCATTCAGCGCCGTGGAAAGTGAGCCCATGGCGGTGGCAAGCAAGGCCGCCACCAGCAGGCCGCGCACACCGGCCGGCAGGCAGTGAATGATGAACCAGGGGAAAATCTCAATCTGCTTCTCCGGCGGGGTGATGCCGTTCTGTGCAAAGTACACAAAGAGCAGCATGCCGCAGGAGATGAACACCAGCACGATAGGCATATCCATGAGGCCGGAGAGAATCACAGCCCGGGCCCCTTTCTTGCTGTCCGGCGCTGCCAGCATGCGCTGCACCATGTCCTGGTCGGTGCCATGCGTAGCCATGGTGATGAAGGTGGACCCCAGCACCGCGCTCCACAGCGTATATTCGCTGCTCAGGATATTCCTGATATCCTGCATGATACCCTGCCCCGTGATACCGGTATCAAAGAAGGCCCAGGGCTTCAGGTTCCGGATTTCGCAGGGGTTGTAGTCCTTATTTCCCAGGTGGTGGCAGATAGTCTCCCAGGCGCTCCCCCAGCTGCCGCCGGCCTTGATGCTGAAGAGCAGCACGCCAATGGTGGTGATGAGCGACACCGCCAGAATGGAAGCCTGGAGAACATCCGTCCACACCACGGCCTTGAGTCCACCCAGTGTGGTATACACGGCCGTGGCAATGGTGATGAAGGTGAGCGCCGCAATGTAGATGACCACGGTCTCCACCTGCCCGGCGCTTTCCTGGCCGGTCACCATCATGTAGGCAATCACCAGCAGAATACCGGCAAAGAAGAGACGCGTTCCGCTCGCCAGCACGCGGCTGATGAGGAAGGTGACGCTGGCCCAGCGGCGGGTGGTAAGCCCGAAGCGTTTTTCGAGATACTCGTAAATGGAGACCACATTATACTGGTAATAAGGCTTCAGGAAGAGGCGTCCCACAATGATGCGCCCCAGAATCGTGCCAATGGCCAGTTGCGCGTAGGTGAAATTGCGCAGAGCAAAACCCTCGCCCGGGGCACCCAGAAAGGTGGCCGCGCTGATTTCTGCCGCCAGGATAGAGGCCAGAATAGCCCACCAGGGCAGATTGCGGTTGCCCAGAGCATAGCTCTCCAGGCTTTCCTGCTTGCGGCCCACATAGAGGCCTATGCCGAAGATGGCGCAGAAATACGCCACGACTACCAGTATATCTATCATATGAAAGCGAAAAAGCGGCGGCGGGCATTTCAGCACCGCCGCCGGGTATGGAATTTCAGGAAATTATGCCTGCTGGGCTTCCAGTGCGGCAGCCACCAGACCGGAGAACAGCGGATGCGGGCTGTTCGGGCGGCTCTGGAACTCCGGATGATACTGGCAGGCGATGAAGAAGGGGTGCGAGGGAAGCTCCACCACTTCCACCAGGCCGTGCTCATCGTTCACGGCAGAAATCACCATGCCCCCCTGCTCCACCTCAGAGCGGTAATCGGCGTTGAATTCGTAGCGGTGGCGGTGGCGCTCGGAGATAATCTCCTTGCCATCGTAAAGCTTGCTGCAGAGCGTGCCGGCCTTGATGTGGGCCGGGTAGGCTCCCAGGCGCATGGTGGCACCCATGTTCTCGATGTGCTTCTGCTCCTCCTGCAGGCAGACCACAGGGGCGCTGCTGTCCTTGTTGAACTCGGTGGAGTTGGCATCGGCGTGGCCCAGCACGTTGCGGGCAAACTCGATGACCGCCACCTGCATGCCAAGGCAGATGCCAAGGAAGGGAATGTTGTTCTCCCGGGCATACTGCACGGCCTTGATCTTGCCTTCCACACCACGGTCACCGAAACCACCGGGCACCAGAATGCCGTCCACCTTGCCTATCATCTCCTCGCATCTGCCGTTGCCCAGGGCCTCGGCATCCACTCGCACCACTTCCACGCGGCAGTCGTTGGCTGCACCGGCATGCGTAAAGCTCTCATAGATGGACTTGTAGGCGTCCTGCAGGGAAATGTACTTGCCCACCACGGCGATGCGCACGCTGTGGGAGGGGTGAATCACGCGGCCCACGAACTTCTGCCAGTCATCCATCTTGGGCTTCGGCACGGTGATGCCCAGCACATCGGTCACGATGCGGTCCACCTTGTCGCGGCCCAGGTCGATGGGGCACTCGTAGATGCTGTGCTTCACATCGCAGAAAGCCACCACATTGGAAGCCGGCACGTTACAGAACATGGCTATCTTGCGCTTCTCCTCATCGGTCAGGTTGTCCATCTCCGTGCGGCACACAATCATATCCGGCTGGATACCGATTTCACGCAACTTAGCCACACTCTGCTGCGTGGGCTTGGTCTTGGTCTCGCCGGCAGCTTTGATATAGGGCAGCAGGGTCACATGAATGAAGCAGCAGTTGTTGCGGCCTACTTCCTGGCTGAACTGGCGCAGGGACTCCAGGAACAGGAAACCTTCGATATCGCCCACAGTGCCGCCGATTTCCGTGATAATCACGTCGCATT
Source organism: Akkermansiaceae bacterium (assembly GCA_015062005.1). GTDB lineage: Bacteria > Verrucomicrobiota > Verrucomicrobiia > Verrucomicrobiales > Akkermansiaceae > Akkermansia. The sequence continues at coordinate 67,300 of SUVL01000009.1, read as the reverse complement.
CCTTGTTCTTTTCGGTCAGGTCGTAGAGGCGCTGTTTGATTTCATCGGTCACATGCGGGATGTACTGCACGGTCTTGCCCAGGTAATCGCCGCGGCGCTCCTTCTCCAGCACATGCTCAAACACCTTGCCACTGGTCAGGTTGTTCAGGCGGGAAAGCTCGCAGTGTACAAAGCGCTCATAGTGGCCCAGGTCCAGGTCCGTCTCAGCGCCATCATTCAGCACGTACACCTCGCCGTGCTGGTAGGGGCTCATGGTGCCCGGGTCGATGTTCAGATACGGGTCAAATTTCTGCATGGTCACCTCCAGACCGCAATGCTCCAGCAGCGTGCCGATGGATGCTGCGGCAAGGCCTTTACCCAGGGAGGAAACAACACCGCCGGTTACAAAAATGTATTTCATAGTCTTCTGTTCTCTGTGTGGTTAACGTGATAGTAACAGATTCCCCCGTCACTGTCGAGTTTTTGTCCTTTGCGTCTGCCTCTGCGCATCGTCATTTTACCTTCTAACCTGTTTACCATGAAATAATGCTTGCTTTCGTGAGAAATTTCCCTATACTTTCTTAAGGAACCTTATAAAGCCATGAATTCCAAGGCCAGAATCGCACGTTTCATGCAGCATAACCGCCGCGCGACCCGCCCGCAGATAGCAGCGGCGGTGGGGCTGAGTCTGGTCAGCACCAATGCAACAGTGGCAGCCCTTGAGAAAGAGGGAGTGCTCCTGCGCGGAGCCCTCCTTCCTTCGGGAGGCGGCCGCCCCGTGCAGGAATACCTTTTTAATGAGAAGCACGGAGCCGTAGTACTCATCACCGCCACCCCCGAGGCTCACTGCACCCTGCTGCGCTGCAGTCTGCTGAACCTGCATGGCAAGCTCACCGAGCAACGGGAAGCGCGCTTTGTGCAGCTGCACGCAGAAAGCCTGGACGAGTGGCTGGATGCAGCAGCTCGCAAGCACAGGTTGCAACGCATCTGCCTGCCACCTGGACTCAGCGGTGAGATTCTGACCCACCTGCAGAAGCGGCATACATGTCCGGTGCAGGAATTCTCAGCCGCAGAGTCACTTGCAACAGAACGGGACAACACCCTCACCCTGCTTCTCCTGCGCGGGCAGGCACCACAGGGAGCCTGCCGGAGGCACGGACAGGTAAGCCCCTGCCCCCTTCTCCACCTGCTGCCACTACCGGCAGAATGGGAAACACTCGATTACGATGACCACACCTTAGTAGAGGAAATGCTGGCCCGCCTGCTGCAGATGCTCACATGCAGCCTCGCCCCGGCGCATATAGACCTGCACGCCGATTTCTGGAACGACCGCCTCATCTCACGCCTGAACTTCAACCTCAGCACAAAGTTACGAGGCATTCCCGCGCCACCGCATTTCCACTTTGCCAACACCTCTCAGGAAAAACTGGCAGCCCGGCTCCACCAGGCCTGCGTACGCTGCTGATACGCCGAAAAAAAAATCCTGCAACCCGGAGGCTGCAGGATTGAAAAGCAAATCTTAAACTCACCATCAGGCGATAGTCACCTTGGCATTGCGAGCCAGGAGGTCGATGACCTTGGAGGTAATCACGCTCAGGCGGATGCCCTGCACGCGGTTCTCGCGGTACATCTTGCGGATAAAGTTCTTCAGGTTCTTCTCCTTAGCCTGCTGGGCCATGCTGGCCATAGCCTCAAGCAACTCCTGCTCCGTGGCGAAGATGTTCTCCTTGCGGGCAATCTCCTGCAGGGCGAAGTACACGCGCAGGTTGCGCTCGGTCTCCTTCATAGCCTCAGCCTTCAGGGCGTCCATGTCCTTGGTCACCTCGTAGTTGCCTGCCTGGATAGCGGCATAAATCTTGCGCTGGACCGTGTTCTCATTCTCGCGCTCCACCAGATCCTGCGGCAGGGAGAAGCTGAGCTGGTCGGCCAGTTTCTCAGAAATCTGGTCAGCCTTGGCTTCGTCATTAGCGCGGGTCTTGGAAGCCTTCATGTTTTCGCGGACAATTTCCTTGATTTCGTCCATGCTCTTTTCAGGCAGGGCGCCGGCGAAGAGCTCGGGGGTAATCTCAGGCACGCGCTTCTCGCGCACTTCCTTCACGGTGCAGTTGAAGGTCACCTCCTTGCCAGCCAGGTCGGAGATGGGGAAATCTTCCTTCATGGTGAGCACAAGTTCCTTCTCCTCACCAGCGGAAACACCCTCCAGCCCCTGGGGAAGACCGGGCATGAAGGAATCCTCCTCAATGGCCACCCAGTGACCTTCACGACCTTCCATGAAACCAACGGGCTTGCCGCAGTACTCAGCAGTGGGCTTGCCTTCCACGCTGGTCTTGAAATCGATGACCACGATATCGCCCTTGGCGGAAGCACGCTCCACCACCACATGCTCGGCAGAGGACTCGGCATACTTCTGCAGGGTGTCCTGCACTTCCTCATCGCTCACCTCATCAGAGGGAACAGTCACCTCGATGCCCATGTACTCCGGCAGTTCGAACTCGGGAACGATGGTAAGGGTGGTTACCAGCTTGTAAGAGCCATCGGCCTCCTCGGTCGTGGTGGGATTGCCGAAGTCGAGCACCTTGAGCTCGGGGTTCTGCTCCAGGGCCTGGTCCTGGGCATCAGCCTTGATGCGGGCATCCAGCTCATCGGCAATACCCTCAGCGAAACGCTTGGCGATAACACTCTTGGGAGCCTTGCCCGGGCGGAAGCCGGGAATGCGGGCGTTCTTGGAGAAAGCATTGATGGCGGCATCCTTGATGGCGGTCACCTCGGCGGGGGTGGCAATAGCGGTAAGTGTTGCCTGGCAATCACTTGTCTTGTCGATGGTAATGTCCATATTGGTATTGTGTTAGAAAAATTGCTGAATAAACGCGCGCGCATTCTACTACACCCCAGCACAAAAGGCAAGTGTATAAAGAGACATAATTTAAAGGCCAAAAGAAAAAAGATTTGGGGTCACGAGGATTTACAATTGGGGGACCTCTAAAAACTCACCAGATTGATGTTTGAAAGTACAATGTACAAAGGACAAAGGACAATTTGAAAGTTCCCTGCGGCTTTGCCGCAGCCGTTTAAAATGGCGAGCCGGAGGCCCGCGGAACTTCTTCATTTGTCAATAGGGGACTTCTAAAAATCGAAAATAATCAACAAATGGGAATTTGTCGGGCTGAAAGCCCGAGGAATTCTGAGCCCTCGGAGAGGGCGACACAATAATAGCCCAGCGTGGAGCCGCAACGCGGCGGAACGCTGGGTAAAATGAAAAACATATCAGAACCCCGGAGCGTAGCGGAGTGGGTGGCAGAAGCTTCGGCTTAGTGTTTTAGCTGCGCTTCCCTGCCACCCCTCCACGTTGGTCGGGGTTCCGGTTATTTTTTATTCCAAACCCAGCGTTCCGCCGCGTTGCGGCTCCACGCTGGGCTATGATTATGCCGCCCTGCGGGCTCAAATTTCCGCTCGCCTGCGGCTCGCAAATTCCAATTAAGTGTTTTTTTAGAAGTCCCCAATAGTCACTCGTCAATTGTCAATTCTGTTAAATTCCAATTTAGTGACTTTTTAGAAGTCCCAAAGGCCAGTATTTGAGGCAGGCCTTCTGACGCATGAGCCCGAACAATCAATTCGAATTACAGGGGCATGCACATGAGAGCCCATGCAGGGATAAAAAAAATCCCCGCCGGATGCACAGCAGGGATTCTGATTATAGAGCGGGGAAAAATCAGAGTTTCTTCCAGGGAAGAGCAGCCAGGAGCTCATCGAAGCCCAGCCCGGTACCCTTCGGCACGGGGAATTCAGGGGTAATCTCCATACCCAGAGCCTCGGAGAACGGATTGGGACGGAACACATGGTGGGTCACCAGGCCGCAGAGGGGCACTTCCTCGGCAGGCTTGCCGGTGTAGAACCTGGCGGCGTTGTAGGCAGCCCAGCACTGGCCCAGCGGATGATCCATATAAGTCGTGAAGACGGGAAGCCCCGTGGTGCTCTGGTGGCGGGCGGGCTTCACGATGCGCATCATGGGCTTGCTGGTGCGGGCGGGAATGATGCTCTCATTCTGCACCGGCATATCGTATGCCAGAGGCATGCCGGCATCCTGAAGGGTCTGCCACACGTCTACATCATAATAGCAGGGGTCTTCCACAAAATCAATACGCTCGCGCATGGCGGCGGGCAGCATATCCCAGAACTGCAAGGCTTCCTCCTGGCTCAGCGTGCAGTTGAAATCCACGCGCCACTTCCAGTCCGGCACCATGGCAGCCAGGTTCACCAGGCGTTCCACCGTAGCAGCCAGCTTGGGGATGACCTTGATTTTGCCCACGCGGAAACCACGCTGGTGCAGGTTGTACACCTGTGAGGGAGTGGCACTCACCGTAAGCGTAGCATAACTGCGGGGAACACTCAGTCCTTCGAACAGGCTCACCCCCTTGGCTCGGGCCTCGCCATCCAGTTCCATGCACTTCAGCGCACGGGCCCCCAGACGCATCGGGGTACCATCGCGCAGGGCGTCCAGCTCATACTCCAGCGGGGAGTCACCCAGCTCAGGCCAGGCCTGAAGGCAGGCATAACCGCCATTGTCACCACGCAGCAACACGCCTTCGCGAGGCTGGGCTGCGGCACGGGCGCTCATGGCACCCACGGGATAAAGAGTGTACGGAGTGTAGTGCATGCCCTTATTTAATCACTTTGCCCGCAATTGTCACGCCCATTCTGTGTTTGCAGTCATTATTTTCCTGCTTTTAAGCATCTCCCCTGCATCAAAAAATGGCCGCAGGAGGTCAGCTGCGGCCTTTTTCTGGCAGAGTTATCCGGCGAAAGCCTCAATCTAAGAGGCGCTGAGAACTTTCACACGGGAGGGATTTTTCATCGGATAACGGAGTTGGATTACTTTTTACTCTTCTTCCTGCCCTTTTTGCCCTGCTTCTTCTTTCGGGGAGCCTCATCCGCCTCCCCGCCGGACTCTGAATCCGACTCCCCGATGTCGCGGGACTTCCCATCTTTGCCAATGGTAGCCGTTGACGGCATCGATGAAGCGGTCCAGACCAGGCTATCCTGGCTATAAACCGCCGACTCTATACTCTTGCCGGGGATTTTATGCCTGTCCATTAGTTTCGCCATACCAACCTTCTCCGGCAGGCTGTTTGAAACACGGAAGATATCCAGCGGTTTCTTTGTGTCCAGTTTGGCTTTCCCCTTGCCGCCGGCATTCCTGCTCTTCAAATGCTCCACCAGCAGACAATAACCATATATGAGGTACCAAGAAAAGGCCGTTGGAATTGCACCAACGGCCTTTTCCTGCATCGTATATGCAGCAAGCTATTACAGGCTCTCGCCGAAATCCTCGCGGAACTTGGCGGCCAGCTTCTCCTGCCAGTCGCTCAGCGGCTGCAGACGGCCAAAGAAGAAGCGGAGCACCTCGGGCTCTTCCACCCACTTCAGACCGCCGATGAGGTCGCGGTTATCATACAACCACTTCACGCGGTCAGCACAGTACTTCACCTGGGAAAGGGTGAACACACGACGCGGGCAGGCCAGACGCACCAGCTCCAGCTCAGCATAGTTCTCAGAACCATCGGGGTTGCGCTGCTCGGAAAGGGAGCCGCGTTCCATACCGCGGATACCGCCGGCAATGTACAGAGCCGTGGCCAGGGCACCGGCGGGGTACTGCTCGTGCGGGATATTGGGCAGGAATTCAGAAGCGTTGATGTGGGCACCCAGGCCACCGGCAGGCTTCACCATGGGCACGCCGTATTCGGAAAGCTCCTTCACCAGGTACTCGATGAAGATGGGACCCTGGTTGATGATTTCCTCATCGAGGGTTTCCATGAGGCCCACGGCCATGGCTTCCATGGCGCGCACTTCCATACCGCCGTAGGTCAGGAAGCCTTCGTACAGCGGGATGAAGGCCTTCATCTTGAGGATGAGGCTCTCGTTGTTGGAGATGATGGCACCACCGCGGGCGAAACCAAGCTTGCGGCTGGAGAAGTAGATGAGGTCCATCTGGTCCGCAATCTTGCGGATGATTTCAGCCACCGTCATGTTCTTAGCGGCTTCCTCGCGGGTCTTGATGAAGTACAGGTTATCCTGCAGCAGGGAGGCATCCAGCACGGACATGATGCCGTATTCCTTACACACGGCGGCCACATCCAGCATATTCTGCATGGAAAGCGGCTGACCGCCAATCAGGTTGGTACCGGCTTCGATACGCACAAAGGGAACGTGGTCAGCACCCACCTCTTCGATGAGGGCACGCAGACGGGCAATATCGAAGTTGCCCTTGAAGGGATATTCCAGGTTCGGGTCAAGGCCCTCGGGGATGATGAGCTCCTCCACGCGACCACCCTTGCGGGTGATGTGGGCCTTGGTGGTGGTGAAGTGGAAGTTCATGGGCACCACATCGCCTTCCTTCACGAAGGTCTCGGCCAGGATGTTCTCGCAGGCGCGCCCCTGGTGGGCGGGCAGGAAATACTTGGTACCGAACACATGCTCAATCACGCGGGAGAGACGGTTGAAGGTCTCGGAACCGGCGTAGGAGTCGTCTGCCTGCATGGAAGCGGCAATCTGGTTATCACTCATGGCGTTCACGCCAGAGTCGGTGAGCATATCCATGAACACGTCCTTATTCTGAAGCAGGAACGTGTTGTTACCGGCCTCGCGCAGCTTCTGCACGCGCTCTTCTACCGTGGGCAGGAACAACTTCTGCACCACACGCACCTTGTGCATTTCCAACGGCACCTGGTGCTCTTCCTTATAAAACTTGACTATAGACATGATGAGTGTTTTCGGTATGTAGTAATCGCCGCTTCTGAACCGAGGCACAGAAACGCGCCACACTCTACCAGACTACCCCCTATGTGTCAATGATTATATCTCTTTTATCGTGCCATATTTCCATGCTTCCGCCCCTAAACCACAGCGTCACGATAGGAAAAATGTCCGGATACCGGATTGACATCACACCCCCGGATGCCATAAAATGGTTGCATGAAGAAGATAATATGGGGAATATGCATGGTGCTGCTTTGCAGCTTCGGGGCGCAGGGTGCGCTGAAGGTAGCGAGCCTGCACCCGCTGCTGAGCGATATGGCGCGGCAGATAGGCGGCAACCAGGTGGAAGTAGTCAATCTGTTTCCGCCCAATGGGGAGCTGCATGCCTTCGAACCCACTGCGGCAGACATAGCAGCCGCAGCCGGAGCCGAACTGGTGCTGGCCTGCGGCAAGGGGGTGGAGCCCTACCTGGAAGATTTGCGGGATTCCCTGCCATCCAGCACAAGGATTATAGAACTGGGGGCCGCCGTACCCGCGGCCTACCTGCCCGGAAGCTCTATTGCCGACCCCCACTGGTGGAACAGCCCGGTGGCTATGAAACGAGCCTCCCGCGCGCTCCGCGCAGCACTGGAAGCAGCAGCGCCGGCGCAGAAAGCAGATTTTGCAAAGGGGCAGCGTGCCTATTCCGCACAAATGGACAGCCTGGTGCGCGAAGCAAAGCTGGCATTCGCCGGAATTCCGCAGGAGCAGCGCATTCTGGTCTGTTCGCACGCGGCCATGAGCCACTTCTGCCGGGATTTCGGATTCTCTGCCCTTGCAGTACACGGCATAGCGCAGGAAAGCGAAGGAGACACCGCCAGCCTGGCCCGAACACTGGCCGAACTTCGCCGCCAATCCGTTCCCTGCCTGTTCTACGGAGTGAACGAGCCGCCGAAAGTGCTGCAGACCATCGCAAGCCAAGTGGGCGCCAAGTCCCTGCCGCTGGTGCTGGACGGCATAAACCCCGCCACGCCGACCTATGCAGAGCTGTTCCGTTTCAATATCAGGAATATCGTGAACGGACTCAGCAGATGATGTTGCCATGCGCGCGTTTCTGTGTACCCTCGTCGCCTTTCTACCTGTTTCCGCGCAGGACGCACCACCCGTCTATGTGTGCGGGCGGGCGGAATCGCCCATTGTGATTGATGGCCGCGGGGACGAAGCCGCCTGGCAGGGGGTGCGGGAACTTTCGCCCCTGCGCGACATTGAAGGCGCGGCCATACCTCACCGCTGCCGCACCAGGATGGTCTGGGATGACGCGTATCTCTATATCCTGGCTGACATGGACGAGGAGCACCTGTGGGCCACGCAGTCAGAGCGTGATTCCATCATCTACCGCGACCCTGATTTCGAAGTATTCATCGACCCGGATGGCGATGGGCTGAACTACATAGAGCTGGAAATCAACGCACTGAACACCGTATGGGATTTATTCATCACCCGACCGTACCGGTTCAATGACCCGCACATCCTGCACGACTGGAACATCCGCGGGCTGAAGCACGCCGTCAACCTGCGCGGCACCCTGAACAACCCGGCAGATACGGACGAGGGGTGGAGCGTGGAGCTGGCCATTCCCTGGAGCAGCATCACCAGCCACGCCAACCAGCCGCGCCGCAGCCAGGCACCGGCACCGGGCAGCAGCATGCGTTTCAACTTCTCCCGCGTAAACTGGCAGGTACGCCCTTCCCCCGGTTCTCCCAGCGGCTACGAAAAGTTACCGGCACCGGAAAGCAACCATGTATGGGCGCCCACCGGGCAGGTGAATATCCACCTGCCCGAGCGCTGGGGGCAAGTCGTCTTCAGCGAGCGCCCCGCCAGCGAATGGGTGGCAGCCCTGCCCTCTGCGGAAGCCTCAACCCGACTGGCACTCTACCACGTGCTGAATACACAGCTGACCCACCGTGGGCAGCATGGAAGCTTTGCACCGGAACTCCCGCTGCCGGTGGGAGTGCGGATGAGCTGCTTTGCTCCGGATTTCTTCGTGCTGACTGCCACCTGCCCGCGCACTGGCACCAGCATGAGGCTGGACAGCGAGGGGCGCTTCCACGCTCTTTCTCCGCAGCGTCTGCGGCCCGAGCTATACCTGTGGGTACATGGCAACAAGAAACGCAGCGAAACCGAGTGGAGTGCCCGTTTCCGCAACTATGCCGAAGCAGGTATCACCACCCTCATCATTGATGGCTCCGCGGAGCAAATCTCCAAACTCACCCCGCTTGCCCGCCGCGAAAACCTGCGGGTATTTGCCTGGCTCTGGACACTCAACCGCCCAGGAGATGCAACGGCGCTCCGCCACCCCGGGTGGTACGCGGTGAATGCTGAGAGAAAATCGTGTCACCAGCCCCAGCACCGCCCCTTTGTAGAATATTACCAGTTCCTCTGCCCTAATAATGAGGAAGTGAAGCAGCACCTGCTGGAACAGGTGCGCATGCTGGCCACCATTCCGGGGCTGCACGGCATTCAGACAGATTACATGCGCCTGCCGGATGTGGAACTCCCCCAGGCTCTGTGGAGCAAATATGGACTGGATATGAGTGAGCCTGCACCGGCCTTCGATTACTGCTACTGCCCCACCTGCATGCAGAAGTTCGGGGGAAATCCGCAGCAGGCTGGAAAATGGAAAGAATTCCGGCTCCAGAGTGTGGCAGAACTCTTCAACACCCTGGCAGCAGAAATCCGCAGCCATGGGCTCATAGCAGCCTGCGCAGTATTCCCCAGTCCGGAACTGTCCGCCCGGATGGTACACCAGGACTGGAGCCGGTTCCAGGCCGACCTCATACTGCCCATGACCTACCACAGTTTCTACGGAGAACACCCTGAGTGGATTACCAGGATGAGCCGCGAAGCAATGGAACAGACGGAAAGGCGCATTCCCCTGGCTCCTGCAATGCATCTGCCGGATATACCAGCAGATGAGCTCCCGGCCCTCATGGAAACCCTCCTCTCCACCGGAGTATCCGGCATCGGCCTTTTCAGCGATGATGAAATTACCCCGGAGCATCTGGAAGCGCTCCATTGCATGTCTCGATAACCCGTTGACAAATCGGCAGCCAGCGCCTACAATCCGCCCTGTTCACCATGTCACCGCGCGCCACATTTCTGCTCACTCTGGCGGGAGTAATACTGGTAGGTATACCCCTGCCATTTCTCACCCGCAGCGAGAAGACACAGTCCCCTCCGGCAGCCACAACCGTGGTAGGTAACGAGCCCGTCTGGGCGGTCATCTCATTCACGGGCAAACCGCAGAGCATCAAACTCCGCCCCATCGGCCAAGACTGGCAGGAGGCAGACCTCACGGCAAGCGGAACAGAAATCGAATTAGAACTACCCGCCCGGAAAACGCTTGAAATCGAAGTACAGGCGAACTGGGAAGAGACGGAAGTACAGGCGCTTTCCCTGAGTCTGGAACCAGCCGGCCGGGAGGGCAAGACAGAAACTCAGTGGAAGGAAGCAGGCAGCCACACGCTGCACAGCATATTCTCATTCAGATGGTAAAAGAACAACACGACCACATCTGCTGGGGTGGTGGCCACCGCCACAATATGCACCACCACCTGGTGCTGAGCAGCATAACGGCCGGCTACGGCGAAGAACCAGCCCTGGAGCAAATCAGTTTCGAAGCCGAATGCGGCAGCACCCTGGCCCTCATCGGGCCGAATGGAGCAGGCAAATCCACGCTGCTCAACACACTAGCGGGACTCATCACCCCCTGGAAGGGGCAAATCCTGTGGAACGGAGCCCCCATCGCCGGGCAACGGCACGAAATCGCCTACCTGCCCCAGCGTAATGAAGTGGATTGGAAATTCCCCATAACCGTACGTCAGCTGGTGGAAATGGGGCGCTACCCGGCCGTAGGCATGTGGCGCGCCATGCGTCCGCATGACCGTGAAATAGTGGACAAGGCCCTCCGCACCCTGGGAATTGACGATTTGCAACACCGGCAGATCGGCGCCCTGAGCGGGGGCCAGCAGCAACGCTGCTTTCTGGCAAGGGCGCTGGCCCAGGAAGCCCACATCCTCCTGCTCGATGAACCCTTTACCGGCCTGGATGTCCCCGGCAGCGAATCTCTGGCCGCGCTGCTGCGCTCCCTGGCGCAGGAAGGTCGGCTGGTCATCGCATCCCACCACGATTTATCCACCGCTCCGCGCATTTTCGACCGGGCTCTGCTGCTGCGCCGGCGGTTGATTGCCGCTGGTTCCGTAAGCGATGTACTCACCCCCACCAACCTCAACCAAGCCTTCGACCGCACATGAACGACTTTCTGCAATTCCTCAGCGAACCCCTGGCCCAGCGCAGCCTGTGGGCATGCGGCATTATCGGCTTTTCCAATGGTTTTGTGAGTGCGCTGGTGGTACTGCGGCGTTCTTCTCTGCAAATTGGCACCCTCTCCTGCGCGCTGCTGCCGGGTATCGCGCTGGCCATTCTGCTGTTCGGACTGTTCCAGCTGAGCATTCTGCTGGGGGCGGTGCTGGCCGGACTCATGGTGGGGCTCGGTTCGCTATTTGTCTCGCGCACCTCGCGCGTGGACCAGGACACCGCGCTTTCCGTGCTGCACACCACAGCCTTTGCCCTGGGCTACATTATCCTCATCGGGCTGGGGCTGCAACAGAAGGTGGATGACTGGCTCTTCGGCAATATCATGAGCATGGGCGATGCCGACCTCTGGATTGCCTACGGAATCGGGGCGGTGGCGGTGCTCAGCATCACGGCGCTGCAGCGGCCCCTCCTCATCACCTTGTTCGATGCCCGCAGCGCCGCCACCATGGGGATTCCCACCCGGGCCTTCAACTACGGCATCTTTTCCCTCATCATCCTGGTGCTGGTTTCCTCGCTCCAGGCAGTGGGCGCCTTCCTCACCCTGGGGCTGCTGGTGGCACCAGCGGCCACCATGTATCTGCTCACGGACAAGACCTCCTTCCTCTTCTGGGGGGGCGGGCTCATAGGTGGCCTGGGAGCCATTGCTGCGTTCTTCCTTTCCTACCCTCTGGGCTGGCATCTCGGTGCCACCATCATCGTGGTCCTGGGTATATTCTTCCTGCTGGCCTATATATTTTCCCCCAGGTACGGGCTGCTGCGCCGTCGCGGGAATAAAGCGTGAATAAAGCATGAATCCGTTATGTACACCTTTTCTGCTTGCGCGCAGGGTGGGTATATGATAGTATGATGCGCGTATGAAAATCTCACTTTCTCCGCATTCAACCAAGGGTTTCACCCTCATTGAGCTGATTATCGTCATCGGCATTCTGGCCACCCTGGCCAGCATCGCCTATCCTACCTATATGAGCATTCAGGAAAATGCCGCCCGCACGGCTGCCAAGAAGGTTTGCACGGACATCGTCTCTGCCGTGGAAAGCTTCAAGCAGGACAACAACGGCATGCTGCCCTATGATTCTGAGATGGTGGAGCCCGACGCCAAGGACCAGATGCACCTGACCACCACCGCTGGCGAAGACGCAAACCTCATCAAGGTGCTCACCAACCGTGAAGATGATGAAGACCGCCGCCTGAACTCCACCCGCGATATCTACCTGCGCTCCGATGAGCAGGAACAGCCGCGCGATGGTCTGTTCGTTGATGCTAGTGGCGAGCTGCATTTCTACGACCCCTGGGGCAAGCCCTACTACATCGTTCTCTGCGAAGAGGATGAAGGCTGCATTGACCCCTTCGGCACCCGCCGCTACCGCGGCAAGAACTGCCTTGTTTACTCCACCGGTCCTGATATGGAAGGCAAGGCTGTAATTAACACCGTTACCAAGTCCGATGAGGAGCAGCCTAAGGGCAAGAATGCCAAGAAGGCTGCCGCCGAAGCAGCTGCAGCCGCCGCCGAGCTGGCCGAGGAAGCCCTCGAGGACAACGTGTACTCTTGGAAGAACCAGAAGTAATTAATGAACCAATACATCACAGACGACGTACGTCTCACGGGCATTCGCCCGCTGATTTCCCCTGCCATTCTCATGGAGGACTTTCCGGCCTCGCCGGAAGCCACCCGCATGGTGTTTGAAACCCGCCACGCCTTTCAGGATATCCTGACCGGCAAGGATGACCGCCTGGCCGTCATCGTAGGGCCCTGCTCCATTCACGACACCAAGGCAGCCATCGAATACGCCGGGCTACTGGCCGAGGCTGCCAAAAAGTATGAGAAAGACCTGCTGCTCATCATGCGCGTGTATTTTGAGAAGCCCCGCACCACCGTTGGCTGGAAAGGGCTCATCAACGACCCGTTCATGGATGAGACCTACAATATCAACAGCGGTCTGCGCATGGCACGCGGGCTCCTGGTGCGACTGGGCGAAATGGGAGTTCCCGCCGCCACAGAGTTCCTGGATGTGATTACTCCGCAGTATATCAGCGACCTCATCGTCTGGGGTGCCATTGGTGCCCGCACCACCGAGAGCCAGGTGCATCGCGAACTGGCCAGTGGTCTTTCCATGCCCATCGGCTTCAAGAACGGCACCACCGGCTGCGTGCAGATTGCGGTGGATGCCATCGTCTCTGCTGAGCATCCGCACTGTTTCCTTTCCGTGACCAAGCAGGGCGTATCCGCCATTGTTTCCACCAAGGGCAACGATGGCTGCCACCTCATCCTGCGAGGCTCTACAGACGGACCGAACTACAGCCCGGAACACGTGCAGCATGCCTGGGATACCCAGCAGAAAGCCGGTATCTCCAACCGCATTATGATTGACTGCTCCCACGGCAACAGCCACAAGGACTGGAAACAGCAGCCCACCGTGGCCTGCAGCGTGGCCGAACAGCTGGCCGCCGGCTGCGACCACATCGGCGCAGTCATGATTGAAAGCAACCTCTGCTCCGGCAACCAGAAGTGCAGTCCGGATATGAAATACGGCGTCAGCATCACCGATGCCTGCATCGACTGGAACGGCACCCTCGGTATGCTTGATATGCTCGCCGCCGGTGTACGAACACGCCGCACCAGGCTCGATCGGTAACCCGGATTTACCTCCAACGAAAATCCCCTGTGGTTCACACCGCAGGGGATTTTGTTTCTCTGGAGAACTGTATATACGCGTTGAAACAATTAACTTGGTTTTCATATTCCAATGTAAACCAATTGATAAATTGGAAATTATCGAGCTGAAAGCCCGAGGAATTTTGAGTCATCGGAGAACGCGACCAATAATAGCCCAGGGTGGAGCTGCATCAATAGCGGCCAGCGAGGGCGTAGCAAGCGAGCGCTGCGAGACTCGTAGCCCGAACCTTGGGCAAAACGAAGCATATCAGCCCCCCCCCCGGAGCATAGCGGAGTGGGTGGCAGAAGCTTTGGCTTAGTGTTTTAGATGCTCTTTCTGCCTACCGCACACCCTTTGGTCGGAATCTGTCGTTCCGTTGTGTGTGGGGAGAGAAGCCCGCACCGGCGGATGGTCTGTGAAAAAAAAGGATATGTCGGTATCGAGCGTCAAATTTCCCCCATAAGAACCCGAATTCTGCTTAAAAATAGCACCAGATATTGCCAAAGCGGGAGTTTTTCGCTCCCTTGTACGCTCGCGCGGCGTACAGGGGCATAAAAACGCCACAAAAAGCAAGAAAAGAGTTGACCAACTCAGACGGCGGTGCTAAAATGAACGTGTTCCCGGCAAGGGAATATATGAAACCACGTTACCTGTACTACACTCATGACAATGCATCCTGTTTCCAACCTCTCGGAGCTCCCGCGAACCACGCTTGGGCTTTATATCCGCGACAAGCGTATGGCTCTGAGTATCACTCTGCGTTCTTTTGCAAAGAGAGTGGCTGACCTTCTGGCTGCTAATGCTACAGAAGATGAGTCCGACCCGAAATTTAGTCCCGGCTTCCTCTCAGATATTGAGAATGGCCGTCGGTTTCCTTCCGAACGCGTTCTTACAACCATTGCCCAAGCATTGGGGGTGGATGTGAATGTTCTTCGTGAGCAAGATCAACGTATCCCTGCAGAAGAGCTGCAGCGTTTACAGATGCTGAACCCGCAGTTCGGCTTTGCATTCCGCAGGGTTACAAATTATATTAACCAGAACCACATGAGTCCGCAGGAGCTCGTTGACCGCATCTGTCGAGAGGCTCCTCCTGACTCCATTAATAACAATGGCAATTGACATAGAAGGAATCATAAAGCATGCGCAGAATGCCCAGGAACCTAATCTGGTATATCATCGGTATTCTGATGCTGAATTGGAAAACAAGCCCACTACCCAACTGAAATTAGCTGGCCTTTATCCGAAACAGCCGGGGGAGGTCAATGTGGAGCTTTTTGCGGAAAAGATTGCGGATGTAGCTTATGCTGATCTCCCGCCGGGTGTGCACGCACTCACACAGTTCGCGTACGAGGGGAAACCGGTAATTCTGATTTCGAATCGTGTCGATGACTTTGAAAACGATGATGAGCTTTATAGCCGTTTCAAGTTTAACGTAGCTCATGAGTGTGGCCACGTGATTATGCAGAATGAGTTATATCGACAGGCTTGCGACCGGGCGATACGCGCTCGTATGAGATCCAAAGTTTCGCCTTCGCATGGTGAGGCTGCGGTTCGACGTCGCTTGACTTTCTATCGCGAAAATGCAGGTTATCGTTGGTATGAGTGGCAGGCTAGCACTGCTGGTGCTCATTTGCTGATGCCACCGGAGCATCTTCGTTACGTAATAGGCCAGCAATTGACTGAAACTGCAACAACAGCTCCGACGCGATTTCTTTCTGAGTATTCTCTTCGATTCCGGATTGAACAGGCAGTACGGTCAATTTTTCGAGTAAGTAAAGCAACGGCAGAGATTGCTGTAGACCGATATTTCAAAGCTCGACCTCTCCTGTTGAAACAGACAGTAGCTGCCGCCAAGGGCCATCCAGACTCGTAATTTTCCCTTCTTAAATTCCCCGCTATCTAATTTGGCGGGGAAATAAAATAAAACGTTCGCTTTTGCGGCGTACAGCCGACGCTTGGAAGCCGTGGTCAAAAAAAAATGAGAACTCCACTTCAATTTTCCTCAAGCTGTGCTGAATCTCATCCGGCTACGCTGAAAAGCTACGCCGAGACAAGCGAAGCACAGCGAGAAGAATCCGGGCTTAGCATTGAGCCCACCTCGGCAGAAAGTAGGCAGTCCACTATGCTTACCGATGCCACTGACATGCTCGCCATTGGCGAGATTGGTGCCGAAGTTCCGGCTGGGCAGCTTACTAACGAGCAATCAGGTTCTCACGACTGTGAACTCGAGGTCGCTCCCACCGGGCAAGGTATCACCGCTTCACTCGAAGCAAGAGCTGGCAGGACTCTTCTTTCTGCCGAATCTAACATTGTTCAGAACATGACAACTGATTCAAATTCCGCCCTCACCCCGAGTGAGGAAGAGGTGCAGAAGCCCGCTTCCGCACCTAGCGTACAGCCCCAATCTTCCAATGGCTGTACTCCCGAGGTTGCTTCCGGCAGCCCCGTGTCAACTCTCAGCAATACGTCTGAGAAGAAGCCCGAAGGTGTTAACCTTCCTGCCGCAGCTGAGGGGGAGCCCTCTGCTGAAGCTGAATCCGGTAGCTCTGCTGCCACAAACTCAACCCACACTAGAGCGATGAACGCTAACCAGACCAACCCAGTTTCCTCTGGCCATGCCGAGGAAGATGCCCAGGGTAACTCCTGCGTGCAGACCGTGCAGACCTCCGTTGAAATCAACGCATGCGCTGCTTCACCCGGTGAAATCGAACAGATTGCCAGCCCCCAGGTTGAGCCTCCGTCCGCTGTTTCCACCGATTCTATTAACTCTGACGCCGCAGCCGAAGCTCCCGCTTCCGCTGAAGCCGATAACAACATCCCCAGCACTATTACAACTATGTCTACAGATAATGACACCCCCGCCAATGGTTCCGTCTCTGACGTGAATGCCGCCGATGTTACCAACATCACTCCCGAAAACGCAGCAGCTCTCGCTTCTGCCAACCTTAACTCCGGCACCGATTGTGCCACAACCTCTGATACGACCATGAATAAGTCCTATACGACCAAATGTAGTGTGGCTCGCCACAAGAAACCGTCCTTTACCATCACTCGTAGCCTTGCTCGTAATTCTGATAACATTACGTTCAACTACGGCCATGGTATTCCGTCTAATGCAACGCATGTTCACCCCTCCATCTTCCGACTGTGCGAACTTACTGAACCTACTACTGTAAGTGCATCGGGTACGGTGGATGACAGCGTGACCATTATCGCTCCCGGTATTAACTATACCAGCCCGAGTGGTTCCACTCATCCGTTCGCCGTTTCGGCGGAAAACGTCCCTGCCGGTATTTATCCGGTGTTTGTATCCCATTACAACATCATGAACCATCCGGCTGGTAATGTTTCCGAGCTGAAAGGTTCTCTGGGACCTTGCCCTCCCATTACTATTATCCCTGATGAAAATGAGGAGGTTGTTTGCGATGTGTGCTCTGGTACGTGCGGAGTACCCGGTAATAATGACGGAGGTGAAGATTCTCCCAACGCTCGTTCGGTCGACAACATTACCATTGCTCCGTTTACAAGCTCCTCGGGCGGTGGCGGCGTTGTGCGCATGGCTAATGCGCGTCACATGCGATTTGCTTTCGCATTCGGTTCATTCCGTGGTATGGGCAACATCCCCGGCGGTCAGCCGGAAATCGTAGCATTCAATTACGAAGAATCCCTGCTGACTCCTGCATCCCTTACTTACAAGCATCCGCTGGCATCCGTACTCGTTCCCGAGGGCGATACGGTGGATGTAAACGAGGGCTTCCGCATCTTTGACGGTGCAGCCTATACGAACTACATTGTAGCCGGTGATGGTTCCGCAGCCTATGGTGTTGGTGCTACCACGAAGAAATCTGAGGTGGTACGATTCGTTTCGGCTCTCAGCAAGGATGATTCTGTGGTCTGCAACCTTTCGGCGGCTAATTATGTACGCATCAGCTCCGCAGATGACTCCGCTGTTTTCTACCACCTCACAGGTGATGAGAAAAATGAGTTTGCCGCCTATATTTCTCCAGATGGTGCTACTATCGAAGCTGACGAAAAGCTCTCCATCATCCGTGATGAGGAGACTGGCATCATTCGTCAGATTTGGAACTATTGGGATGGTTTGGCGGATGTTGTCCCGGCAACAGATGGCAATGGCTTCACGATTTCGCTCTACCTGCCGAGCCAGATTACCGCTCCTGAGCAGGAAGGTCAGTTGTTCACCTTTAGCGGGGATCCGTTCAAGTCATTTACCATCTCAGGCGATGCTGTTGCTAAGACGATGACTATTCGTGAACGCGACTGGAGTCTTCCCGAAAGCATGCCGGATTTTGTCACGACTTGGACGCACACTGAGGCAGGCTGGAACAAGGCGACAGGTGAAGATGACGACATCATCTCCGAAACGCGTGTTAAGTCTGTTATTGAAGGTACGGACAATTACCAGATTGTGACGACTGTTTCCAAGGGTAATGAGGTTGCATCTCGTGTCTGTGAGGTCTTTACCTCCACCGGCAATGGTGAACTCCTCCTTTCTCGTACGGATGCGTATGGTTCAGACATTGCTCAGATTACTACCTTTGAGTATGATGAGGCTGGTCGTCAGATTCGACGAGTGGAACACTCCGGGGCTGTGTACGAAACGGTATACGATATTTATGGTCGTGTGATTGCGGTGTCTTCACCCTGGGCGGGTGGACAGAAGCGACTCACCACTACTACTTATCGAGTAGCCGGTTCCTCCAATACTGACCCTGCCAAGGTTGTACACAGCGTAGTGACTTCGTCCGGCAGTGTAGTGGACCTGAAGACGGACACCTACACGTATACGGAAGCTAATGGCGTTCGCCGTGTCGAAATTAGCAGCGCAGCCGCAGGTGTATCCGAACCTCAGGTAACTGTCCATGAAACTTGGCTTTCCAATGCCACGAATCCCCATGCCCGAGGTCGCGTAAAGATGAGTCAGGCAGTCAACGGCGTGCAGACGCACTATGAATACGCCGCCAATGCTGCCTACGGTGCTCTATATACTGTTACAACTGAAACGCGAGTCAACGGCGCAGCTGTTGCCGGGCAGAGCCGCCGCTCGGTAGAGTATGTTGCCGCCAACGGCAATACCATGCGCGTGGAAGAATACGCCCTGCTGTCCGATGGCGAAACCTGGGCGTTGCTTTCCGGTGTAACCAACACCTACGATGAAAAGAATCGTCTCGTAGGCACACTCAAGGACAATGGGCGCAGCACAACTCGGACGCTCAACTGTTCCGGTCAGGTCTTGTCTGAGACGGATGAGGACGGCATTACCACAATCTATGGATATACCAACAGTCGTCAGCTGTCGGAAATTACTCGCTGCGAAGTCAGCATCCCGGCAGAAGATGGCACGGATAGCAGGATTATCGTAACTCCCGAAACTATCACTTCCTACACCTACGATGCGATGGGGCGTACGCTTTCTGTCCGCAAGGATGTAGGCGCTATGTCTACCACCGAATATACGGAATATGACCTATTGGGGCGAGTCGTTCGTTCGGTAGACCTTCTCGGACGAGTATCAACTACTGAATATAGTAACGATGGTCTTACCTCCACCGTTACTACTCCTGCAGGAGCCTCGTTCATCACAGTACAGAATACTGATGGTTCTACGGCTCGTATTGCCGGTTCCGGTCAGCGTGAAGAATTTTACGTATATGACCTTAATGGTAACAATGAACGAATTACCACTAAACTGTCAAATGATGTTATTCTGGGGCAAATCATTACCAATGGTTTCGGCCAGACGATTGTGCAAGCCGTTCCCAATACGCTGAATGGATTTATCTACACGCGTTCCGAGTTCGATGCAAAGGGGCAGATGGTGAAGCAGTATCAGGATACCGGATGGAATACCGAAAAAACGGCTGCTACTCTCTATGAGTATGATTCCTTCGGCAATCAGGTGAAGCAGACTCTTGCTCTGAGCGATACTCCCACCAAGGATAATTCTCCGGTGGTAGAAATGGCATACAGTGTGGAATCTATGGATGATGGCATTTACACCGTCACTACACAGACCCGCTACAATGCTGAGGGTGCGGCGTTGAGTTCCTCTAGGAAACAGCTCATGTCGCAGCTCTCCGCCACGTTGGCAAGCAAGAGTTTCAGCATCGATGTGCGTGGCAACTGCAGCATGAACTGGTCGGAGTATACGGCTCCCTCCAAAGTGACGAGCTTCAGCTCCATCCCTACATCCAGCATCGTCGCGGAAGTAGTAACGGTGGATGGTCTGACCCTTTCGCAGAAAAACCATGCAGGGATTACCACAGGATTGGCGGTTCAGAGCATCTCAGTAGAGGTGGAGAATAAAACAATCACCTTGCACATGTATCGTCGATACACCGCGTCTGGTCTGGAAGTAAAACAGCGAGATGGTCGGGGCAATGTGACTTCAACAAACACAGATGTTGCCGGACGTACAGTAAGCGAGACTGATGCAGCAAACGCGGCAACCACAACCGTGTACGATGTTTATCATGACCAGCCCTCAGTCATAACCGATGCAATGGAAAATACAAGTTGCTATAAGTATGACCTCCGAGGCCGCAAGATTGCCGAGTGGGGTACTGCCCTGCAGCCCGCATGCTTCGGCTACGATGACATGGACAACATGACCACCTTGCGCACGTTCCGCGCCGAGTCAGAGGTCATCGCCACCGACCCGAGTGAGAGAACTGATGGGGATGTAACAACCTGGGCTTTCAATCCCGTGACCGGCTTGGAAATCAGGAAGACCTACGCAGACAATACCACCGTGGTGAAAACCTACGATGCCTACAACCGTCTCGCAACGGAAACGGATGCCCGTGGTAACGTGAAAACGCACGCCTACGAGCATGCTCGCGGGTTGTTGCTCAACACCACCTACTATTACTCCCTGCAAGAGGGTGAAACAGAACCGGTGGTAAATAACTTCACCTCACCCTGTAGTTTTGCTTACAACCACCTCGGGCAGTTGGTGCAAGTTATTGATGCCGCAGGTACGCGCACGCTGG
The DNA here is from genome assembly GCA_015062005.1 of Akkermansiaceae bacterium. GTDB lineage: Bacteria > Verrucomicrobiota > Verrucomicrobiia > Verrucomicrobiales > Akkermansiaceae > Akkermansia. The sequence continues at coordinate 46,548 of SUVL01000009.1, read as the reverse complement.
GTTACAACAGCTTCGGTGAACAGGAAACCGACAGCTTGTTGACCGATGGTGTTACTCACCTGATTACAGAGCTGAGAGATGAATTCGGACGCTCCATCGGTTATACATACGCCAAGAACGGAGCAGTACAACAAACCGTCAGCACGGGTTACGGCAACGATGGGCGTATTGCCACCGCAGGCTTTGTACACGGTGGGGAAATGAAGCAGTTCAGCTACACCTACCTTGCAGGCTGCAACCTGCTGCAAGTGCTCACTAAGCCCAATGGCATGACACTCACTCACACCTACGAGACCACGCGCGACTTGCTCACGAGCATCGCCTATCACCGTGGCTCGACCCTTGTGGTGCAGCGTGATTATGTGTATGACTCCCTCGGTCGCCCCACCGCCCGAAATACGGCTCGCCAAGGTAAAGTGGTGAATGATAACTTCACCTACAACACCCGCAGTGAGTTGGCGGCGGCTACCGTCAATGGTACAGAGTATGAGTATGCTTATGATAACATCGGGAATAGAACGTCCGCTACAGAGGGCGATGAAGTTACCGGGTATGCATCCAATGAGCTCAATCAATATACCATGATTCGTCGAAGCGCGGAGAATTTCTTTGTACCGGAATTCGATGCAGACGGTAATCAGTACCACATCCAAACGGAAACGGGAGATTGGACACTCAACTATAATGCAGCAAACCGTCCGACGGACTTCTCGTGCATGGATGAAGAGGGGAAATTCCACACTGTAAAATGCGATTATGACTTCATGGGCCGCCGTGTTTTCAAAAAAGTCATTAGTGGCAACGGCACTGTCATCTCTCACCAAAGGTTCATCTACCGTGGCTATTTGCAGGTTGCCTGTGTAGACCTCACCCGCACCAATCATCCCGCCCTTTGGCTGATAACGTGGGATCCCACCAAGCCTGTCGCTACCCGCCCGTTGGCCATCCAAAAAGACGGCACCTGGTATACCTATGGCCTCGATCTCACCAAAAACGTGTGCGAAATCTTCGGCCCCGCCGGCAACATCCGCACCGCCTACACCTACTCCCCCTACGGCTCCGTCACTGCCATCGGGAATGTAGAACAACCGATTCAGTGGAGTAGCGAGTTCCATGATGAAGAAACAGGACTGGTATACTACAACTGGCGGTATTACAACCCGCTGAACGGAAGATGGGGAAGAAGAGAACCAATTTACGGCCACATTTATTACAATAATTATATTTATATTTTAAATAAAATGGTTTCAAAAATTGATATTCTCGGCCTGTCTGAGCCTGATTTGCTCGATCAAATTAATCTATTTAATTTACGAGGAAGTGAAGGAAAAGTAGATTATTTAGATTGGTTTAGAAAGCGTTTCCCTAATACAATGAAACAATCTGAAGAAACAATCAAAAATCGAATAGAGGAAAAGATTGAAAAAAATTTTAGGACCCATAACTACCAAAGAACATTCGAAGTAGAAGATGTCGACATATTACACGATATGAAAAGATTTGGAGACTCTCCTCAAACCTCATGGGAAAGGCATGCAAAAATAGGTAATTTTGAAATAAAAGCTGAAAAAATTGAGGTTCAATATCTTTTGGAAACATCAAAAGCTAAATATAAAGCAACGTTATACATCTTAGAACAAACAGGAGCAACTTTAAACTTTTATGAAGATGGATGGACTGCGCTCTTCTCTCCTATATGTTGGAAACGATATGTCAGAATGGGAGAATGGCAAATTGAGGGTGAGAAATCAATACCATGTACTCCTCCTCAGTCAGAAATACCCGTTCCTATTATAGATTTTTCTCAGTTTCAAGTTCCTGATCAAGAGTTGTGGGTTCCCAATGTTTGGCAAAACTTCAGTGGTTCCTTAGGACGTTAATAGCGTTCCCTAAATTGGGTAGAAAAAATATTAATAACATAGATATACGGCGCAGAGCACTTTAAGCGCTCTGCGCTTTCTGTTGAAAGAATTACACTCTATGGAAAAATTAACGACCAAATACACATATATATGATTCGCCGGTAATCTTATTTACTATAGCCCTTATCGTATAATTTTCTGATTCCTTTTCAAGGAAACTAAGATTCATCAATTCAACACATCCATAAAATGAGCAATAATTATCATACAGTAGTTTAAATTCTGAGAGTTGCAATTCTCTACCATTTTCTATATTTTCTTCTATCCAACCATTTTCTAGAAAATCAATGTATGAATTTGCAATTCCATATACATGACTTGTCTTACCGGTAAGAGACCAGCCTTCTGAAAAAGTTTTTTTTACGTATAACGGGGGAATATCATCATGACTCCGATCTTGTAAAAATATGATAATAAACGTAACAATGAGAAAAAAAGAGAAAAGCAATATGCAATTTCTCTTACTGTGTTTTCGATTTAGATATTTTCTCATTTTAAGCTGGTGCCCTTTCTTTGACTATTAAAGCTGACTCCCGTTCTAAGCAGTCGCCCTCCTTTTGACACGAACAAGCCATTTCTTCATGTTTTTTGCCCAGATGAGAACGAGGTTCTCATAGCGTAATGAAGAGTGGTTTGTCAAGTCTATTTTTCGATTTTTTGTAGTACCGAGAAAAAGCCGGTGTATAACCGGCTGAAAGAGGAGGTTTATTCACCCCGGTGCTTGGTAGGAAGCCCGAAGAAGTTGTTACCTCCGATTTGGTAGCCGGTGGCTTTCCAGCTGATGTACGTGAGGGTGGGGTAAAGCTCGCCATCCCACTTGTAGCCGCTATCGAGTACGTCTGCTCTGGGTGACATCACACCAGAATGGAACACATATATCCTTAAATCACGTCATAAATGGCATCAATGAGAGTGTGAACACGTAATGTTAACGCGTTTTGTAAAACTTAGATAATAAGCGTTTTCTGAAACTTTCTGCAACCGTTATGAGTCGAGGCGAATTTCAGGGTAATTTTCAGAAAACGGCATCAATTTTCATAAGCCGTTTACACACAACGTGTCGGAGTTGTAAAAAATCACAGTCACAAAAGGGCTAACGCCTACCGCAGGATGAACGCAGCACGTTGTGCCACATGCTCAGGTGTTGCGCACCTGAGAGATAACATCAGGCAAAAGCCAGGAATGGCTCCCATCATTTTGTCGTCACAAAATATCACTCAACACCTCAAGGCAGCGTGCATTTTCCTGTTCATTGCCGATGGTGATGCGGATGAACTCCGTCAAGCCGTAGGCAGCCATGGGACGCATGATAACTCCCTGCGCAAGCGCCTTGCGGAACACCTCCACGCCGTTGCCCACATTCACCAGGATGAAATTGGTGTGGCTGGGCACGTATTCCAACCCGCGGGATTCAAAGAAATCCACATACTGCCTGCGACCGCTGTTTACCATCTCTACAGAGCGGGCGATATGCTCTGCATCATCCAGAGCAGCCAGCGCACCTACCTGAGCAAAGGCGTTCACATTGAAGGGAGAGCGTACCTTATTGAGCAAGTCGGCTATCTCCGGAGTGGTGATGGCGTAACCGCAGCGGGCACCGGCCAGGCCATAAGCCTTGGAGAAGGTGCGGAGCACTGCTACGTTCTTACCTTGCTTCACAAACTGCATACAATCCGTCGGCAACCCGGCAAACTCGATATAGGCCTCATCAATAGCCACGACCACATGCTCCGGCACGCGGGCGATAAAGGCTTCCAGTTCCTCCTGAGTCACCATGGTGCCCACCGGGTTCGTCGGGTTTGTGATGAACACCAGGCGCGTCTGCGGGGTGATGGCCGCCAGCATGGCCTCCAGGTCGTGGGTCCACTTATCGCGATTGGGGATTGAAATATAATCCGCCCCCATCAATTTAGCCACAATAGGATAAAGTGTAAAGGCATAATCTGCCGCTATCACTTCGGTACCAGGGCGCAGGAGGGCATGAGCCAGCAGCTCAATGAGCTCGCTGCTGCCATTGGCCACCACGGTGTTGGCAAAATCCACTCCGTGCAACTCCGCCACCCGGCTGCGCAGCGCAAAGGAAGCACCATCCGGGTAGATATGCATGCCGGCGGCAGCCTTCTGCATGGCCTCCACCGCCAGCGGGGAGGGGCCCATAGAGTTCTCATTGGAAGCCAGCTTCACGATATCCCCGGGACGCAGCCCCAGCTCGCGGGCCGTTTCCTCGATTGGCTTGCCGGGCTGGTAGGCCACCAGCTCATACACATTCTGATTAGCGTAGGAAATGATGCTCATAACGGTTACGCCCCATTATACCCCTGCCCCCCCATGGTGCAAGCATTCATTCCGGCATTATCACGCGGCACATAGTGCCGCTTTCATACCGCCGCAGGCGGTATTTCATGCGTAGCGCCAGCTGCGCTTTCATACCACAGCGCAGCTGTGGTATTTACATACACCGGCTCCGCCGGTGTAATTCATTGAGCGAAGCGACTAGTTACCGCTGCATTAGCAGCGGTACATCCAATGGGCGGTCGCATAATAAATTAGCCTTCCCTGGAAAAAATCCATGTGCTTTATGTATCCCATTGCACGCTTATGTCCAATATATTGCGAAAACGGCAGTACCGCTGCTAATGCAGCGGTAACCAGTCGCTTCGCTCAATGAAATACTTGCTATCGCAAGTATGTAAATACCGCTGCGAGCAGCGGTATGAAAGCGCTGCTATCGCAGTGCATGAAATACATGCCAGTGGCATGTATGAAATCCCTCATGCTAGCGCATGAGGGATAGGACTTTGACTCGCCTGCGGCTCGCCAAAGTCCAATTTATCGAGATTAGTACTCAAACTTTGGGACACGTGTGCACGCGGCCAGCCCTGCCGCATGCAGTATCACCTGTTTTCTCATCACTGACAGGTTGACAAGATTCCCTGATTCTAGTAGGATAGAACAGTACCTTCCGCACATGAAATCTACGCTGCTTCTGACCTGCTCCCTGCTCTGCCTGCTCTTCTTTGCAGTGCATATCACCCTGACCGGGCTCAACGTCGCCATTCCTCCGGATGAAGCCTGGGAACAGGTGGTGAATCCCCAGGAGGCGAGCGAGTTTCTCCACAGCCAGGAAAAATTCAATTTCCTGATGGGCACCGCCATCACCGGCGTGGGGAGCATCGCGTTGGTGGCAGCCATCGTGAGCATGCTCTTCCTGCGTAAGCAGAAGATTCTGCGCTGGTTCCGCGCGGGTCTGCTGCTGGCCAACATCATCATCCTGCTGACCTGTATCATGCTCTTTGGTCTCACCCTGGGGGAAACCATGCAACCGGAGCCAGTCTGCATGCAGCTCCGCCACCCGTGGCTGAACTCATACTGGGCAATAGCGCTGAAGCACACCCAGCAGGCTGCCATGTTCCTGGGCTTGTGCTGCGGTATGCTCAGCGGGGTGAACTGCGCCGCCTTCTATCTTTTCTACCGCCGGCGCTCCCAGTACGGTAATTACGACACTTAAACGGCCAGCTGGGGCAGCCGGAAGAAGCGGCAGGCATTCGCCGTGGTGGCAGCGGCCACTTCCTCCAGTGAGATACCGCGCAACGCCGCCAGTTTTTCGGCCACAAAACGGGTCCGCCCGGGGATGTTGAGCTTGCCGCGGTGCGGTTCCGGCGAGAGGAAGGGGGAGTCCGTCTCCACCATCACGCGGTCAAGCGGTGCCCATGCAGCCACGGCCTGCACGTCTTTCGTTTTCTTGAAGGTGATGATACCGGTGAAGGAAATCATGCCGTCGAGCTGTTCAAACACAGAATGAGCCTGTGCCTGTGTACCGATGAAGCAGTGGAAGACCGGGCGTACCTTCGGGAAATTGCGGGCAATGGCAAAGGCATCGTCAAAGCAGGCGGTTCCCTCCTTGTCGCGCGTGTGCAGGGAGATATTCAGGCCCAGCTCCTCAGCCAGCGCAAAGTGTTTCTCCAGCAGCTCACGCTGGCGGGCGTGGTACACCGCTTCATCCCAGCCCTCCGGAGCATCCCAGAAATAATCAAGCCCGGCCTCGCCGATAGCGGCCTGCGGGTGCTGGCGGCACAGCTGGGCCATGTATTCAAAATCATCATCGCTCACATTTGTGACCTCCGATGGGTGCGCTGCCAGGCAGGATGTGATGAAGTCGGGCATGCGGCGGGCAAGCTCCAGCTGGGGGAGCCAGTCCTGCGGGTGCGTACCCTGCGATATGCAATGCCCCACCCCCAGAGCAATCGAATCCGCGCGGAGCTGCTCTATATCATCGTACTTCTCATGCACCAGGTGGCAATGCGTATCAATAATCATGCGCACCGTATACACCAGACTCCCCGAATTGTCAAGGAGAACCTGCTGGCTGGCTTTCGGGAAAATGAGCTCCGGGGCAAGCAAATTCGCCTGCCATCAACCACTCAGTCACACGTGTCCCAAAGATTTGGGACACGTGGATTTACAATTGACAATTTACGATTGACAAATTGAAAGTTAGCGGCTTACGCCGATAGAGAAACAAATGCATGCTTACTGCCGATGGTGAGGCGGGAGATACCCTACTACGAATTTTCTCACAGAACACTATGCTCTTATATCGTTTAGGGCTATTTTCTCATAATCTTTGGGACACATGTGCCATTCAGTATTCCTTTTTAAGGAAATACAGACCGGTATAGATGCGGGGGTCGAGCGCAATCCCCTGCTCCACCTGGGCGGCCAGCCAGGCATCGATATCATCCAGCGGGGCTTCGCGCACGGTGATATTCTCGTTATCCACTCCGCCGCCGGCCGCCACGCGCCGCAAGCCGGTAGCCAGGTAGAAAGACAGGCTCTCCGAAGTAAGCCCCGGGGAAGAAGGGCCATGGAAAAGGAACGTCATTTCAGCGGCTTCGTAGCCGGTTTCCTCCAGCAGTTCGCGACGGGCGGCGGCGGCATCGCTCTCCGGGCCCTCATCACCGCTCAGCCCGGCAGGGAAACAGAGGCAGCGCTGCCCGATGGGCGGGCGGAACTCCTCCACCAGCAGCACCTGGCCCTCCGGGGTGCAGGCAAACACCATTACGGCGCCGGTGTTGTTCACACGCTCGCAGTATTCCCAGCGGCCCTCGCGGACCATATTCAGAAACTTTCCTTCGTAGAGCTTTTCCATGGTAAGATATAAAAAGGGGCGGCAAGCTGAATCACCCGCCGCCCCATAAAGTATTGTGGTTGCGTTTTTACTCGCGCACCAGCTGCTGGAAGCGGGCCAGGATGCGCTTGGTCACGGGGCCAGCCACACCGCTGCCGATCTTGCGGCCATCCAGGGAGGTGGCGGCAATCACCTCTGCGGCGGAGCCGGTCAGGAAGCACTCATCTGCGCAGAGGATATCGAAGCGGTTCATCACCTTCTCCACGCAGGGGATACCGAGCTCGGCGCAGATATCCATCACGGCGTGGCGGGTGATGCCGCCCAGGCCACCCTCGGTCAGCGGGGGCGTCTGCACCTCACCGTTCACCACGATGAAGATGTTGTCGCCCGTGCATTCGGCCACATTGCCGCGCTGGTTGAGCATGAGGGCCTCGCCGGCGCCGGCGGCCACGGCCTCAATCTTGGCGGAGATACCGTTCAGGTAGTTCAGGCTCTTCACCTGCGGGCAGAGGATATCCGGGTTCGGGCGGCGGAAGGAAGAGGTAATCATGCTCAGCCCCTTCTCATACATTTCCTTGGGGTACAGGGCAATGTCCTGCACGATGATGAACATGCTGGCCTTGGGGCAGTTGCGGGGGTTCAGGCCCAGGTCGCCCACACCGCGGGTCACCACCAGGCGGATGTAGCCGTCCTCCATTCCGCTGGCAGCCACGGTCTCATTCGTGGCGGCGCACACCTCCTCGAAGCTCCAGGGAAGCTCAATCATGAGGTAGCGCATGGAATTGAACAGGCGCACAATGTGCTCCTCCAGGCGGAATACCTTACCGGAATAGAAGCGGATGCCCTCGAAGCAGCCATCACCATACAGAACACCATGATCAAAGACGGAGACCTTAGCCTCGTCCCGGTCAACCAGCTTGCCATCAAACCAGATTTTCATGAGATTGTTAAGAAATTTTTGTGAACGGCAGCATTATACGCCCTTTTTTGCACAAAGAAAGCAGAAAAACGCGGCATGCCCGTTTTTTGTCATTGAACGCGGCATGCAGGCATTCTATCACGGCCGCTGAAATGAACCGCCCCGGTCACCGTAGGTAACCGGGGCGGTGTCAACTTTTCTCTCTCTTTTACTGAACCACGCTCTCGCGGGTTGCAGGCTCATCTTACCACAATATCCTACCACGTCAAGAGGATATTTTTAATTTTTTTCATTTTTTTCGGGATGTCTTGACAAAGGGAAGGCCACGTGTCATCCTGAACGCATGAGATTACGCTGGGCCGGTTGCCTGATTTTATCCATTCTCATTCTTTTATTTATCATGCAACATGCCCCGGAAAGCAGTGACCGAGTCGAAAATGCCCGGCAGCGCATGCAAGCCGGGCTGGGGGAGCATTTCGGCAAGCCGGTCTTTATCCGCATCATCAAAGAAGATGCGGCCTTCGAGCTCTGGGTTCAGGAGAGGAATGAAATCTGGCACATCCTTAAAACTTACTCCATCGCCGGCATGAGCGGTGGCATCGGCCCCAAAACCGCCGAGGGCGACAAACAGGCGCCGGAGGGATTCTACCGGGTCTACCCCCGCAGTATGAACCCCCGCAGCAAGTTTCACCTGGCGTTCAACATAGGCTACCCGAACCGCTACGACCGGGAACTGGGCCGCACCGGCAGCTTCATCATGGTGCATGGCAGCATCTGGTCCGTGGGCTGCTTTGCCATGACCGATGCCGGGATTGAAGAGATCTACACCCTGGTGAACGAAGCCTTCAAGGCGGGAGCAGAGAGCGTCCCGGTGCAGATATATCCCTTCCGCATGAGCGCAGAGCGCATGAAAAAGGAAAAGGGAAACACGCACTATGCCTTCTGGCAGCACCTGCACCCCGGCTGGCAGCACACAGAAAACCGGCAGGAGCCTTACCCTGATACCGATACTCCATGATTCACCGCTTTCAGCCCATACCCCCTTCGTGTCCATACAAGCCGAACTGGCCATTGCGGCTGGGGATTACGGCGGTCCTTGGCTTGTTGGCAGGCCTTCTCTGCTGGTGCTGCGGCGGGGCGCATCCCGCTGCATGGTTCTGCGGGGCCGCGTGCTTCACCCTCTCCATCTGCCTGCACCAGGATATCGAGATGAAGTACGCACCGGCCACGCGCGCAGGAGACTACCTGAGTGGTAAATGCAATGCGTGGCGACTCATCCGCAGCGGAATTCTTCTCTACCGCGAAAGCAAGCCCGGCCTGTGCATTTTCCTACCGTGGGCAAGCTTGCAGGAAGCCAGGATGGCAGCCGACGGCATCAGCCTGTGGAATGAGGAAACAGACACCTTTTTCCTGCTGCCGATTGCCGGAAGCAAGAAAGAAACAACACTTCTCCTGATTCAAGGACAGATTACTGAAAACAGAATAGACGTAGAAGAAACAGAGGCTTATGAAAAAGCGGTCTTCTTCATGGGGGCCCCATTTAATATCCCTGTATTACCCTGCGCACTCACAGCGCAACCTTGGTTCATCCTAGGAGCAATCAGTCCCTTTCTCTTCCCAGAATCCGCACCCATTTGCGTGGTTTTTCCGGCGCTGGGAAGCGCAGCTGCCACAGCAAGTCACTACGACCTTGAAGAGGATTTCCTCAGTGAAAACTACGTCGGAGATGAAGTCCGCAGAACCCGCCGCGGCATCATCACGCGCACGGATGGGGGCCTCACCTTCTATATTCCCTGGGATGACATGGATGACGCCACTATCACAGCAGCAGACTCCGTCTTTCTGAAAATGCGCGGCGAGCGGGTCGGGCTTGTGCTCACGAACCTTGATGGTCAGATGCCTGTGCGGATAGCGCGCAGGTACACCAGAATTCATCGGTGGATATGCAACATCGGCAGAGTGGCCCTCGTTTTTGCGTCCGCCATTGCCGGTTTGCTGTGGTACGCACTGTGGAATTGAAAATTCTCAGTAAAAACGGACGATTCTGCTTGAAAAACGGCGGTAGTCGGGGTATGTTATAAAGCAAATGAGCGGCAGCCCCGAGCAGAATAATGAGAAACGCACCGTACCCGGCGTATTTGTGTGGGATATGGTGCGCAAGGCTTTGCGAGCAGCCGAGGAAGGCGTCTATTGCTGGCTGTTTGAGAATAACGAAATCTTCTACACTGAGCAATGCGTGAAAATGATGGGCATGTCCATGAAGGATTGGGCGCCCAATGTCTTCACCGAGCCGGAGAAAACCATTCATCCGGAAGACGTGACCTTTTTCGCCACCACGGTGAAGCGCTACATCGACCGCCCGACTTCCTACCCGCTGCGCGTGGAAGTGCGACTGCTCAACCAGCGCAACCGCGGCTGGCGCTGGGTGCGTATCAATGGCCTGCTGGAGTACGATGAGAACAAGAAACCGTGCCGGCTGGTCGGCGTGTGGGTAGATATCACCCGCCGCAAGATGGCTGACCTGCACGCCATGGAAGACCGCGACCTCTTCCGCACGCTCATCAACTACCTGCCGGACAACATCTACTTCAAGAACCGTGAGTCCCGCTTCGTCATTGCCAATGAGGCTACGGCAAAAAAAATGAAGGTGCGCACACCCTCTGACCTCATCGGCAGCAGGGACTCCAACTTCTTCGACCCGGAAATGTGCGAAATCGCCCGCTCGGAAGAGGCTGAAATCATGGCCACGGGCAAGCCGATTCTGAACCGTATTCATCACGAAAAGTGGAAAGGCGGCAAATCCACCTGGGGCAAGGTCTCCAAATTCCCCTGGTACGCAGCAGACGGCACAGTGAAAGGCATCGTGGGTATCTCCAGCGATGTGACCAAACTCATCGAGGCCCAGCAGAAATACCAGCGCATCGCCAAGCAGCTGGATGAGAAGAATAAATTGCTGGAGAAAGAGATACACCTGGCGCGAGAAGTGCAGCAGGCCCTGCAGAATGTCAACACCCCGGACCGCGTGTGGCAGCACAGCAGCGGCAGCACCCGCAAGGCGAGTTTCCACCATGTCTACCTGCCCTCTGACGGAGTGGCCGGCGATTGCTTCGAGGTGTTCCCTGTGGGGCAGAGCGGCGTGGGCATGCTCATCTGCGATGTGATGGGACACGGCGTGCGCGCAGCGCTCATCGCCTCCATGATGCGCGGACTCATGGCCCAGCTGGCCAATCTGGCCGATACCCCGGCCCTCTTCCTCTCCTCACTCAACCGCCAGATGTACCGCATCTTCAGCCAGGCCAACATCACCATGTTTGCCTCAGCATGCTACGTGTACCTGGATCTGGATCGCCGGCGTCTGACCCTGGCCAGCGCCGGGCACCCGGCACCCATTGTGCTGCCGGCGGAAGGCAAGGCCTTCCAACCGGCGATTCCGCGTACTCCGGCACTGGGGCTGCTGGAGAACGCCATGTTCCGCGAGAGTGAAATCCGCCTGGAATCCGGCATGAAACTCATGCTCTTCACGGATGGGCTCACCGAGGCACAGGATGCCACCGGCGACGAAATAGGCTCCTCCCGCATCATGGATTTCCTGCACGAGCGCAAGCCGCAAAGCATCCGCGAAATGCTCGATATCTCCCTGGCCGGCGTACACCAGTTCACCGGCAGTGCCCGGCAGGATGACGATATCTGCCTGCTGGGGGTGGAGTTCTCTGAGGAATAAGCAGATTTTCAGCCTTTTTTCGCTCCTTTCGCGTAAAAAATGATTGCATTGGCGTGCATTTCGGGGTAGTCTAAATGCCAGTTAAAACCATTTATCCATGAGCGAAGAAAAGAACCAGGGGAACGCAGCTTCCCTCAATCTGTCGGACCTGGCAGATTTCCAATTCGGACCGGCCTGGGCACGCCCGGGTGCGGCCAGCAGCCCCGTGTACACTGAGCGGCCGGCTCGCGAGCCCCGCGCCCCCCGCCGCCGCGAAGGTAGTGAGCGCCGCCCCTTCAACCGCGACCGCCGCGATTCCGCCGAAGCACCGCGCGGCAAGGGAGAACGCCCGCAGAAGCGGGATACCCGCCGCGAGCCCAAGCCTCAGCGCGAACTGCCCGCACCGGCAGAGGGATTCCGCGTGGAGCTGCGCCCGGCCAACAGCATACTGGAACTCTTCGCTGCCAACATCCAGAAGCAGAAACGCGCCCTGCCCCTCATTGATCTGGCCCGCGTGGTCATGGGCGACAAAGCCCGCTATGACCTCGTCTTCATGAAGCTGGAAAACGGCCCCATGCTCATTCATTCCACCAAGGGCGACCAGGCTTGCTGGCTTACCGAGGCTGAGGCCGTAGCTTACCTCTGGAAGGCTCCATGGTTCTCCGAGCTCTACACCAAAGAAGAAATAGAGGTAGAAGCGCCCAAGGGCAATTTCAACGCCGTGGCAGTCTGCTCGCTGGGTGACGAGATTATCGGCCCGGTGACCTGGCATGGCTACCAGGCTGCGCTCATGAACCTCTACCGCAACAAGTACTCCACCATGCCGCTGGATGTGTTCAAGAACCGCATCTCGGTGGATAAGGCGGAGGAAACCGTGGCCGCCTGGGTGCAGGCAGCCAGTCACAAGACCGTGTGGAAGCCCACCCGCGAAGGTGCGGCCGACACCGTGCTGGAGGATGCCCGCGCCGTGGAGGCCGATTTCCAGGCCAACCACTATACCAGCGTGTACGAAGTGGTGGACAAGGTATTCATCAACGGCTCCACACCGCGTGCCGTGCTTTCCCCCGGTATTGCCGCCCATGTGGCTATCCTTTCCGACAAGACCCGCCGTTTCCCGCAGATGCTCATCCCGAACCTCTGCCACGGCATGGCACGCCACCACATGCCCATCTACAAGTGGCACGGCAACCACTTCACAGGCCCGAGCCGCGTGCGTGCCCTGCCCGCTGATACGGTGCTGGCCGACCGCATGATGGCCATCATGAACTGGGCAAAGGAGAACTCCGGCAAGAAGGCCGACCTCATGTTCGCCGAACTCAGCGGTGTTTCCGCCGGCGAGGACGAAGACAGCCGCCAAGCCGCCACTGATGCCCACGCCCCCTATGTGGCCGATATGATCTGGCTGCTGGAGCAAGGCTACATCGTGGTCACCAGCGATAACGCCGTGTGGTTCCCCAAGGGTGACCTGGCCCCCGAGCCCGTCACCAAACCCCAGCCCCGCAAAGGCGGCAGCAAAAAAGGCAAGAAGGCCCCTGCCCCCAAAAAGGACGAGCAGCCCAAGTCCTGAACCCTGTCAGCAAGCTCATTAAAGAATCCCCGCCGGTGATAAGCCTGGCGGGGGTTTTTATATAGGGGGCAATCTGTATTCCTCACTCTCGCACGTAGAGGATGTATTCCGGACGCCGGGCGTGGGAACTGAATGCAGGCAGATTCAAATCCGTATGGTGAAGCGCTCTGTATTTGTCAGGCGCATCCCGGAGCAGATCTCTATCCTCCTTTTCGCTACGGACAGAACCAACTACAAAGCGGGGGGAACGCTTGCGGATTGCTTCAGAAAGTTCCTCGCGGTGCTGCGCATAGCCGCCTGACACCATCGAAGGAATAAAGTGAGGCTGCATAGGCACTGTCCCGGTCAGGCGGTGCAGGTGCAAAGCACCCTCGACATCGAGAATAACCACGTCGGTTTTATCACCTTGGGATAATTTGCGGACAAGCCCCTGAGTCACGGTTTTCATTTCCGCATTGCCATTATGCGGCTTCAGGTATTGCACTGCGAGCGGCAAACCGGCAGCAAAAGCCAGTACACTGACCAGCACTGCCGCACCACCCCATTTGACCAGACGCTCTTTCCACGCAGCAAGTAAAATAAGGCCTGGAAGCAAATACTCACTGAACACAAAGGCGTAGTGAATGTATCGCCGGGTGCCGCAATAGGCAGCATATACCGATAGCATCAAGGAAGCAAGCAGGACGATATATACCAGACCCGCTCTGCGGTCTCGCCAGAAAACGGGAAAAAGCAGGCAAGGCAGCAGGGCCAGCCAGCCGAGGCATGCTGCCAGCCACTCCGGCAGCGCCTGATGCAGATGCAACGGCACCAGCTCAGAGGCCAGTAACCAGCCGAGCGTGCCGAGCATGGATTCTGACAAGGATGAGGAGCCATACCTCCACGCTATCTCCACATATTCACGCCAGAGTGGCAGAAGGGCATCATAAGCATGAAAATACCACAGCACCAGCCCCAGCAGGCAGGCAGAGCCCAGTAACTGGACGAATCCAGCCCGCCACCAGTCACGACCGACGGCAAATACACCCCACAGACAAAAGGGCAGCCAGAACACGGCCTGATTATACTTTGTCAGCAATACCACTGCCACCGAAAAGCCCAGCATGAACTGCACACCAGCCGATGGTTCCTCTTCCTCTACTGCCCAGCGCACCAGCCAGAACAGCGCCATCTGCTGCAGCACCCAGGTGATTTCTGCCGGGTGCAGGGAGAAATACAAAAGGACTACGCTATACATTCCGAGCACGCCGAGTGCTGCGCCCTGTGAGACAAACAGGCGAGCGGTACGGTAGGCAAACAGTAAGCCCAGCCCCACCAGCGGAGCCTCCAGCAGGCAAGCTCCCAGAAAGCTGCCGGGGGTAAGCAGAGAGCCCGCCCCATGCAGCAGAAAGACCAGCGGCCCCTTCAAATCTGACAGCTCCACGTATGGCAGGCGCCCCTGCATCCACCCCTGCCCGATGAGGTAGTATATGTTGAGGTCATATTCCGGGCGCAGGTGCATGCTCACGCTCGATGGGCTGAAGCCGAAACGCATGATGGCAAAGGCTGCCAGCGTACCCAGCAGGTACACCAGCCAGCATTCCCCGGCAGATGGACGCGTTTCCATTACAGTCAATATAACGCATGCCGCAGTATCCTGCAAGCATCTTCGGCGTCAGTTTGAGCTTGACTTTCAGCGCTTCTGCCCGCAGAATAGTGCAGCTGCGGTGCATCCCCGCGCTTCCATTTATCATGCTGCTGAATGTAAACCAATACGGAGACCCGGTTCTACGCGCCGTAAGCGCCCCGGTGGAACACGTCGATGATGAACTCAAGACTCTGGTGGAGAACATGCTGGAAACCATGTATGCCACAGAGGGTATCGGCCTTGCGGCTCCACAGGTGGGGCTGAACATCCGGCTGGTGGTCATTGATATCCCCGAGGATGAAGAAGAAGGCACCGAACCGGAAATGATTATGGTGAACGGCGAGGAGAAGCCCATGCGCAGCATCATGCCGCTGGTGTTCATCAACCCTGAGCTTGAGCCCTACGGCAAGCAGTACCTCTTCACCGAGGGCTGCCTGAGCGTGCGTGGCATCCGCGCCAATGTGGCCCGCCCGGAATTTGTGAAAGCCCGGCTGCCGCAACTGGATGGCAGTGTGCTGGAGCTGGACTGCGGAGGCCTGCTGGCCCGCTGCCTGCAGCACGAGTGCGACCATCTGGACGGCTTCCTCTTTGTGGACCGGGTGTCCTCCGCCGCCAAGATCACGCTGACCAAGAAGCTCAAGAAGCTCGCCGCAACACGCTGAGCCTGTCTTCAATTCAATGGATAGGAAGTTTCATCTCGCACAGGCTGGCTTGTGGATTGTAACTCTTTTAAGTTGCATTGCCATAGGGCTGGGGCTAATGGTTGCCGTAGCTTGCTTTCCTCAAGGCCCGATTAAGCAACATCTTTACAAAGCAGCACAATATGGAGACACCAGGGCATCTAGCTCCATAACGACCATTTACGATAAAATTCACTATACGGAATCGCTGATGCTGATGCTTGCCGGCACAATGGATGATGAAAGGCCATTGGAATCCGCGCTGGAAAGCAAAACATATACACTCACGCGTTTCATGCAGTATCCCATCAGGGATTTCAAAGAAATGGCACTTCATGGTTCTGATTCCATGAAGGAAGCTGATTACAACCGCTACTGGCATGGTTATCTTGTAACCTTGCGACCTCTTTTATTCTTTTGCGATTTGCCAACCATTCGCTGGATTACCGTTCTCGCCTTTAGCATACTTGCCACTATTTTTCTGGTGATGCTCAAAAAGCAGAATGGGTGGTGGATAGCGGCTCTCTTTTTTCTGGCATTGCTACACGCAGGCTGGTTCAAATTTTTGATGTTTTCTCTGGATCAGAATAAGGTATATTTCATTATCTTCATCAGTAGTATCATTCTGATGAAACACCGGAGTCTGTACCTTTCACCTCGTTTCCTTCCCTTATTTTTCATCATCATTGGCGCAAGTACCAGTTTTGTGGATTTCCTGACCGCCCCGGTTCTCACACTTGGGGTTCCCCTGCTCATCGTGTTCCTCAGAAGAGGTTCACTTCCTGTGAAAGAACAAATCCTGACACTGTTAACATGCAGTTTTGCCTGGTGTTTCGGCTATGTGGGCATGTGGGCGTCAAAATGGGTTCTGTGTTCCATGTTCACAGATTGTTCTGTATATGACGTGGTGAAAGGCAGCATAAAAGAACGTTCTATAGGCACAGTCGCCATAGATTTCCGGCTGTTATGCACAAGATTCCTCTACCCCATACCTGATGTGGGCGGAATATGGTGGGCAAGTGTTGCAGGAACCCTTGTCCTGGGACTAACCTGCCATATCGGCTATCTTTATATGAAATACAGGACCGTTTTTATGCACAACCTCTGTTATTTCATACTCATGCTCTATCCCGCATTATGGTTTATAGGCACAAAGCAGCACACCATTATACACCTTGTTTTCACTTACAGGATTATGGAGCTGTTTATAATAGGATACGGCATCTTTGCGCTCAACACGTACCGGGAAATCAGACGTGCTTCTGCCAAGTGCTGAGCCAGGCGGCTTCCAGAAGTGTGGCGTACACCACACGCCGGGTAACCTTCACCCTTTCCGACCCTGCACGCTGAGCAATCAGCTGCAGGGTTCTGAGTCCCAGCAGGGCGGGCAGCATGGCCGTAAAGCGAAGGCGGAACGAGCCAAGGCGGCGAGCATAGTCCAGGCCATCGTTCAAATACCGCCTGGCACGCCGCAGCCAGGGAAGCGGGTCTGAGCCGATATAGCGGCGGCCACGGGCAGCATCTTCATCCATATCACGCAGGATATTTACCAGCTGAAGCCCTTGTCCGTACCGTTTTGCGGCTTCAGCCATGATATCGCGCCGTTCGGGGCGGCAGAATTGCCTGCCCATGGTGGCCAGTCCCAGGTCCGTCCAGAACTCACCCACGCAGCCGGCCACCATATAAGTATAGCGCCAGGTCTCAGCATCGGATTCCACACTGCCGCACTCAGCAAAATAAGTGAGGTCCCACAACTGTCCTTCAATAATGGTGGACAACACGCGGCGAATCAGGATCCGCTCACCTTCACTCACCTGGTGCAGCAACTCCAGACACTCATCAAAGCGGCGCAGCAGCATCGCTTCGCTTTCCTTGCTCTGGGCATCAGCCATCTCACCGCGCAACAGGGGAAGCAAATCAGCGGCGCAGGCTTCTCCGGCAATGGCAAGCCCCATCTGCCGCAGAACCTCGGCGCGTTTTTCAACAGGTGCACAGGAAGTATCCGCCACGCTGTCGGTGGCACGGGCCAGCATATAGCCCAGGGCAATTCCGCGCCGCATGGCCAGTGGCAACCACACCATGCTCAGGTAGAACGAGCGGGAAACCGCCTTGAGCAGTGCAAAATCCATGATTAACTCAGCTGGCGCAGCGCGCCGCGGATAAGTTCATCCGTTCCGGCCTGCGGGTTTTCCTTCAGCAGCTTCACAATCGCCTTGCGGGCCTCGGCCTGCTTGAACCCGAGTGCCACCATGGCCAGCTCGGCATCCGAAGCTGCCTGGGTGGTGGTTCCCTGCTGCTGAGCCTCCCAGGTGGAGGCCACACCAATCTTATCCTTCAGCTCCAGGATGATACGCTCGGCAGTGCGCTTGCCCACGCCCTTGGCCCGGGCAATGGCCTGCACATCCCCCTGCACCACGGCCTGTTTGAAGGTATTGATGTTCAGGCCACTCAGAATAGCAATGGCCGTGGCAGGGCCGATACCGCTTACGCGGTCGATGAGCAGACGGAAGATATCCCGCTCAGCATCGGTTGCAAAGCCGTAGAGCACCTGCGAATTCTCGCGCACGTGCATGTGGATTTTCAGCATGATGCCCTGGCCAATAACCGGGTTAAGCTGGTCAAAGGTGGAGAGCGGCACCGTCACCTCATAGCCCACGCCATTCACATCCACCACCAGCGTCTGGGGCAGAGCGTCCGCCACGGTTCCTCGCAAAAAAGCAATCATGCCTTAGGTGTTTCGGGTTGGGGTTCTGGAGCCAGCGGGTCATCCACCTGCTGATACTGCGCAGCCGGTGTAAGGCCACCCATTTCCTGCAGAAGTTCCTGCACGCGGGTGTTCAGGCGCTCATAATTAATCGGGCCGTTCTCCGGTTCCCTGGAGTGAGGGAAAATCACGTAGCTCACCCCCAGGTCAGAAATCGGGCGGGCAAAGGGAGTGGCCTTCGGGTTAATCAACCGGGCAAGGCGCAGCGAGCCTTCACCAGCCTTGAACCGGGGTCCGAAATCGCCCACGATGGCGGGGAACACGCGGTCATCGACCACCACGGCAGCATAGTCGCCAAGCTGAGGTCGGTAGGCATCGTTCCCTCCGTTCTTGAAAGTGAGCGGCACCACGATGAAGGAGTCGTATTCCGCCAGCAGGAAACTGTACTTCTTCAGGTCATGCACCACATTCCGGGCATACTGAAGGGCGCTGGCATTGGCCTTCTTATCCTTACTGAGCCTGGCCACGCGTGCCTCCCAGTGCGGCAGCAACGGATTGGGAGTCTTGCCCAGCTTGCGCCAGCGGTAGGACGTCATGGGCTGGTAGTGGTCACTGTTCTTCACCTTGGCCGGCATATCAGGCAGGCGGTCACCATCCGAGCCATCGGATACTACGTCCATATCCGCCTGGACCCAGAGCACCTTGCGTCCGGTATCCGGCATCTCTATTTCCAGGATTGTATCCGTATCGTAATAATTATGGCGGTCCAGCAGGCGGGACAGAGTGGCCGCTTCCTTGCGGATGCGGTTCTGCTTGTGCAGATAGAGCGACTGATACCACTGTGAGACCTTTGCCTTGGCCATGAAATCATTGTACCTGGCAAAGAGTTCCGGTAGCTTCGGGTTGGCATGCTTGAGCGATTCGCCATCCGCGGCCTGGGGCAGACGCAGACTGAGCGCCACCCGCACCTGGTAGGAAGCCATCGACTTGCGGTCCTGCGAGGCGGTGCTGCCCTTCTCAAACTGCACCGAGCTGAGCACGTTCAGGCCGGGGGTCATCTTACTGATGTGCTCGTACTGGCCCGGTTCCACCCGTTCCGGCAGAGCCGGAGGGAACGGCGGCAGGGTGATGGCGGGCATGGTAAAGGCCTCCTGCGGGCTCCAGGGCTCTACTTCGATTTCCTCTTCCACCGGTGCCGGGGGCAGCACAGAAGGCTGTGGCTTTGCCACAGGAGCCGGAGCAGTCTCGGCAGCTTTGACCACCTTCTTCCTCTTTTTCTTCCGGGGGGGCGGAGTATCATCTGCCGTCAGAGCCTTGACCAATTCCGCCGGGTACGGGGTGTAGAGCGCCCCTGCGCCCAGCAGCAGCACCCCCAGCAGCCCAAGCCGGAACCAGGTAAAAACCTTTATCTTCGATTTGCGATGAAACCAGTGTTTCATATTGTTAAAAACTCATTCCTGAACAGTCTCAACCTTGCGGGGGCGCAATCCCATCACCAGACGCATGAGCCCCAGAGGAGTATTGCGCAGCAACCAGCCAATCAGCCGTATGCGGAGCGATGGATAATAGCGGGGCTTGTTTTCAGTCAAGGCATCCAGAGCCCCATTCACCACTGTGGGAATAGAAGTGTACACCCACTTCTTGAACGATGAATATCCATTGGTACATCCGCTTCGGCGGGCCACATCTCCAAAGCCGGTATGCACCGGCCCGGGGCAAACTGCCACCACGGGAACACCGGCCTTGCGGACTTCCAGGCGTATGGCCTCAGAGAAAGAAGCCACAAAGGCCTTGGAGGCAGCGTAGATTGCGAAATCCGGAATAAACAGGTCCGCAGCCAGGGAGGCAATGTTGATGATACCGCCGCCCTGCTCCACCATGCGCGGAAGGAGAGCCCGAGTGAGCTCTGCCACGGCCAGCACGTTGACATGCAGCATCTGGTGATTGCGAGCAGGGGCACTGCATGCGTATTCTCCATAATCGCCCAGCCCGGCATTATTGATGAGCAAAGTCTTGCCCGCAGACAATTCCTCAAGCTGCTGGATGAGGCGCACACGATCTCCTTCTGAAGCCAGGTCACAATTTACCACCGTCACTTTCAGCGATGAGTTGGCCGCCCGCAGCTCATCCGACAGCTCCATGAGAATCTCCTTTCGGCGAGCTACCAGCACCATGTGGGCACACTCCCCCACCAGACGGCGTGCAAACGCCATACCAAAACCGGAAGAAGCACCTGTTATTACGACATGCTCGTACATTCTCTGCTTATCATGCCATATATTTCCTCACCTAGCAAGCAAAAAGCTCAGCACTGCATGAGTTCTGAGTGGTACAGATAAAATTATTGCTGCGGCAGTTAAAGAATATTGCTTTGACGGAACGTCAAATGGGAATTTGTCGGGATGTACAAAGGACAAATTACAAAGGACAATTTAGGAGTTCCGCTCGCCTTAGGCTCGCCATTTTAAACGGCTGCGGCGGAGCCGCAGGGAACTTTCAAATTGTACTTTGTCCTTTGTACATTGTACTTACAAATTCCAATTTATCAAGCGCTGTCCTCAAACGTTGGGACACATGTGAAGTATGCGACACAAAGCCCGAAAAACAGGCTGCCGTCCTCCGGCGTGTCATATTACACCCGCCACCTTGATTCGTTACCGAAAGATGATATATTGGGGTCGCAACAACTCACTTTATATAACATGAAAAAGTCCCTACTTCTCCTGCTGAGCCTCGCTTCCTGCGCCATTGCTGATACCGCCCTCACCCTGAGTGCAAAAGATGTTGACATCTCCGGTCTGTATGTCGAGGCAGGTGCCGGGATCCCCTCTTTTTCGATGACAGTTCATGAACGATTGGGAGATAGCCCTCAGTATGAGGCTACTTACACATTCGGGGAGGCCGAGTACGCGGGAACTTTCAGTGTGGCAAGCAATTACCCCATACTGAATGAAGGCGGAGAAAGCCTGACGCTCCAGGGCTCAATGGGTATTGACAGCGTGAGTGTTCTGCAGGATTCTAACTTCATGGCCTGGATTGGTGGTAAGCCTAATGCGCTTTCAGTGCAAATTACTTCCCCGATTACGCTCACACTCACCCTCGTCAAAGGCACGGAAACGGGTAGCATGACCAGAGAAGTAACAGGTTTGTACTACTACAAGGAAGACGCCTCTTTTCCGCTGGAAACACCTGTGACATACCAAGGGTTATACGTAGGCGGAGCCGAACCCATTTTCAAGCAGCTTGTTCCAGAGCCCGCCACGGCCACGCTGAGCCTGCTGGCCCTTGCCGGGCTCTGCGTCCGCCGGCGGCGCAGCTAATCAGCAGAGCGGTGCCAGGATGGCACAGAGCTCATCATATGAGGCCACACGCGAAAGCTGTGGCCTCATTGGTTTGGTGCCGGGGATTCCCTTGGCATAGGCCAGCAGACGGGAACGCATGGCGCGCATGGTCACGAGTTCATCGCCGTAGTGACGGCTTTCGAGAGCCATGCGGGTGTGACGCAGCATAAAATCAATGCGCTGCCGGGGAGTGGGGGGCTCCGGCACGAGACCGGAGCTCAGGTATTCCCTGGCCTGGCGGAAGAGCCAGGGGGCATTCATGGCGGCGCGGCCAATCATCACCGCAGAGACGGCCGTTGTTTCACGCACCCGCTGCACATCCTGCGGGGTGCAGATATCCCCATTGCCGATAACGGGGATGCTGACCAGGCGGGAGCAATGGTCAATCATTTCCCAGTCGGCCTTGCCGCCGTACTGCTGGGAACGGGTTCGGCCGTGAATGGCAATGGCCTGCACCCCGGCATCCTGCAGGCGGAGCACCGCCTCGGGCGCGCAGATGTGTTCCTGATCCCAACCTATGCGGATTTTGGTGGTCACCGGGCAGTCTGCGCCCAATTCCTGCACCACGGCAGCCGCAATGCGCTGCAACAGGGGTAAATCCTTCAGCAGTGACGAGCCGCCATTCTTGCCCACCACCTTGGGCACCGGGCAGCCGGCATTGATGTCCAGGAAATCCGGGTGCATGGCGTCCACAATGATGCGGGCTGCCGCCGCGCAATGCTCCGGCACCGAGCCAAAAATCTGAATTCCCAGCGGTCGGTGGGCATCCTCGAACTCCACATAGCGCCGGTTGCGTTCCCATGCCTGCAGCACCCCCTCTGCCGAAACAAACTCCGTCAGCATCACATCCGCCCCTTCCTCCTTGCACAGCGTGCGGAAAATAGGGTCGGTCACCCCGGCCATGGGAGCCAGGTACAGCGGAAAACGAGAAAAATCCGGCAAGGGCATGCCCGGGAGTGTACCACACAGCCCCCTCAAGGGCAAGCCTTGTCGCTCCACGAGAGCGGATTTCCTCTTTACTGTCTTGTCTCTTTTTTCCCAATGAACGCTGGGGCTCATGGGGTGGGCTTCATAGGAAACGCTATCCAGTCTCCTGCGGAGACTGGACGATATCCGGCCTCGCGGACGATATCTTGCGCTGCGCGCAAGACGAAATCCTCGCTTCGCTCGGACCTCACCACAGCAGAGATTCGACCCACTCCATATACCCCGCCACCAGCGCCGGGCCCCAGAACAGCCAGATACAGGCAGCTGCAATGAGCGCCGGGCCAAAGGGCATGGGCGTGCCACGGCCGATGCGGGCAACAACGGCCGCCGCAATACCGATAAAGCTGCCTCCCACCAAGGCAAAAACCACTCCCTGCCAGCCGCAGAGCGAGCCGATGGCCAGGGCCAGCCAGGCATCGCCACTGCCCATGGCCTCCTTGCGCGCCGCATAGCCGCGGCAGGAGCCGCGCAATTCGTCGTGATTTTCCAGCGAAAGCGTGGTACCATCCGGCAGTGTCAGAGAATCAACAGTAAACAGCAGCTCGCCGGCCCCGGTTTCGTGGGTACTCTCGGTACCAGCCAGCAGGGTGAAACGGTTGCTGGACTCCAGGAACAAATCGCTCCACAACAGGCGCTCACCATTGATGAGCAGCTCCACATCCTCGCCATCCTCTGCCTGGTGCAGCACCCACTCCTGCGGGGTATCAAAGAGCTGCTGCTTGCGGCCGAAAAGAAACTTGCCGGCCAGCGCCACCAGACGGAACAATAAGAAGCCACCGAAAGCCCCGCTCAGGCTGCTCATCAACCCCTGGAGCGGTTCCACACCCTCGCCGCTGAACCAGGGGGACAACAGAGAAACACCCACCCCCGCCACCGTGGCGATGAGGGTAAGAGAGGGGAGAACCACCATCTGCTCCCAATCTATGCAGAAACAGGCGAGCATGGCCGCTGCCCACACACACAGCAGCACCTGGGTGATAATATCATCCGTGCAGAAATACCAGGCAATGCCCGCAAAAAGCAGGGCGCACACCAGCTCCACCGCGCAGTAGCGGGCCGTGTAGTGCCGGCCACAGCAGGCGGTTCGCCCGCGCAACATCAGATAACTGATGACGGGAAGATTCAGATACCAGGGGATAGGAGCCTTGCACTGCGGACAGAACGAACGCCGCGGTTCATTCACACTCATGCCGCGCGGCAGTCGGTAAATCACCACATTCAGAAACGACCCCACACACGCCCCGAACAGCCCCAGGAAGAGAGGCAGCAGCCACGGGGTGACTGCTGTCACCTCCTGGGTGAATGTATAGATGGCTTCCATATCCGCCTGAGCTTAATCAATCTCCCAGGCGATGGTGCGGGAGTAGGTTTCGCCGGGGCGGAGTACGATGCTGGGGAAGTGCGACTGGTGCGGAGAATCCGGGAAGTTCTGGGCTTCCAGGGCTACGCCGCCGCGCTTGAGGGGCAGGTAGTCGCCAGTGTAGACCTGCAGACCGGGGGCATCGGTGAGCACGCGGAGGGTGCGGCGGCCATTTGTAAGCACGGCAGCCAGCCTGACCCCGGGCTCTGAGCTGAGCACATAATTATCATCGTAGCCGCCGGCGATAGCCTCTGGAGCATTGCGCTCACCCAGGCAGGCCGGGCGGCGCAAATCATAGAGAGAGCCTTCCACGGAAACGATATTGCCAGTGGGGATATTCGCCACCATGGGCGTGTACGCAGAAGCGCAGACTTGCAGGCAATGGGTATCCACCGTGCCGGAGCCCGTGAGGTTCCAATAGGCGTGATTGGTCAGATTCAGCAGCGTGGGGGCATCGGTCGTGGCCTCCATGAGGAGGTTCAGGCGGCGGCCTTCCACGGTGTACGTCGCACGCACGGTGACAGTACCAGGGTAATTTTCCTGCCCATCAGGCGAGATGAGGCTGAGCACCAGGCGCGAATCAGTGGATTCCTCCACCGTCCATGGCATATCGGAAAAGCCGGTCAATCCGCCATGCAGGTGGTTGGGGCCATTGTTCACAGCCAACTGGTAGCGCACGCCATCCAGCTCAAACTCGCCGCCGGCGATGCGGTTGGCCACGCGACCGCAGATGCTGCCGCAGTAGCAAGTATCAGCAGGGAGGTCTTCCAGCGACTTGGGGCCGTAGAGACAATCGGTCCCCTGGTATTCAAAGCTGAGGATACGGGCTCCGAAATTGGTGATACGAACCACCAGCTCCGGCGTAGTGAGTGTGCAGATTTGTGAATTCATAAGTTATTTACGGCTTTCCCAAGCGGTTACGATATTGTTCCGGAACTCGACCCAGGCAGCCTCTTGCGGAATCATGGCGGTGGATGAGGTCATCCCCCCGCCATACCAGGGACCATGGTAGCAGCCGCCAATACCGATAGTGACGGAATCAACCGGCACCGGGCGGTACACGTAGTATACCCACTTTTCATACGACTGTCCATCCTGCTGTCCACGCACAGGAGGCGTATTCGGGTTGCCCCAGGCAAGGAAAACGGCATCCTTGGTCATGCCTTCGCAAATGCGGCCCTGCTGCACCATGAGCTGGTGCTCCGGGCTCAGCGAGCGGAAAATGATGGGGTTCTGGTCAATGCGGGTGAAAGGAGTTGCGGTCTGGCATGATACCAGCCCAAAAGAGGAAGCACACAGCATGAATGTCAAAACCCGGAAAAAAGCTCTCATGTCTGCATGACAATACCACCGAATTTCATGCTTGCCAAGAAAAAAAAACGGTGCTAGAGTAAGGGACGTCTGATATGAATCTTTCGCACGCCATTCTTGCCATGCTGGCAGCACCCGCAGCCCTCTGCGTTGCGGCGCATGCTGAGTCTGCCCCCGAGGCCATTGCCGGTTACCTGCCCTGCAACGGCAGCACCATCCAGGGCTCGGTGGTCCGCCCGGTCAGAGACAACTCCTTCGTGGAGCTGCACCGCGCAGCTATTCAGCGCTTCATGCAGCTGCCCAAGGAAAAGCAGGAAGCCATCAACGCCAAGGGAGCCCCCGACCGCCTCATGGAGTATGATGCCGACCTGTGGCCCGACAAGGCAGAATACGAGAAATACACAGAAGCCTGGAAGAAGACCAGGCTTGCCCTCATGGCAGATGTGCGTGTGGGGCTGAAAAGCGACGGCAACAACATGTACAGCGTCCTCTCTGCCACCAGAGTCGCCAACGGCGGTTCCCTGCCCCTCACCATCGGCTCCCTGCGCTACAATGCCGCCAAAAATGTGTGGGTTTCCAACAACGGCGAGCTGACTGGCAGCGAATTCTCCGCCGGTGAGAATTTCGATTATGGAGCGCAGACCGGCAATGAGTGGAAGATGGAGAAGAAGGACTCCCTTTCCTCCCTCAGCGAGATGATCCGCCTCACCAAGGCTACGGACGGCAAGGCCGTTTTCCTGTACTACAGCCTGCAGGAACGCTCTGTCATCAGCGGCACCATCATCGCCAACCACGGCTATACCATCATCTTCCCCATTACTTCTGCCAGCGCCCACGCCACCCGCCCCGGCCAGAAGTAAGGATTTCCAGAATTTTCAACCACAACGGGAGCCGGGCCACAGCCGCCAGAGGCTCCCGTTTCTTGCTTAGAAGACCATGAGAATCATAGCCGGAGCAGCCAAAGGGCTACCCATCCGAGTGCCACAGGGAGAAGTGCGCCCCACCCAGGACCGCGTGCGGGAGGCCCTCTTCAATATTCTGGGTCCCACCATCCAGGGTGCCCGGGTACTTGATTTATACTGCGGCTCCGGCTCGGTCGGCATCGAGGCGCTGAGCCGCGGGGCCGCCAGCGCCCGCATGGTGGATGCCGCGCGTCCCTCCTGCGCCATGGCCAGGCAGAACCTGGAGCGCTCACGCCTGGTGGGCGGCAGCGTGGTGCAGAGCGATTGCCTGCAATTCGTGAAGCGCGATGCCGGTAGCTACGACTACATCTTTGCCGACCCTCCCTACGCCAAAGCCATAGGCGACCGGGATATGATAGCAGAACTGATGACAGATCGTCTGCACGAGCTGCTGGCAGAGGGGGGCTACTTCATTGCCGAAGCCCAGGAAGGCTACGGCGTGGGAGACTCCCACAGCCGCGAATTTCCGGGCTGGAAACTCGTTGATACCCGCCACTACGGCAAGAATGTGATACTCTTCTACCAAGTTGACCCTGCATGAAACGCTTCATCTTTCTCCTGCTCTACAACCTGCTGCTGCCTGTATTCCTGGTCATCTCCATTCCGGGCTACCTGATTAAAATGAAGAAGCGCGGGGGCTTCGGCACCGGGCTTTCAGAGCGCTTCGGCATCTACCGCAAACCAGCCGCAGAGGAACCGAAAGGCGGGCTCTATGTGCATGCCGTGAGCGTGGGCGAAGTCTTCATTGCCCTCAAATTCATCCGCGAGTGGAGCAAAACCCACAGCGAACCGGTCATACTGTCCACCAGCACCGCCACAGGGCACCAGGTAGCGCGCGATGCCGCCCTGCCGAATGTGCGCCCGCTTTATTCCCCGCTGGATGTTCCGGGGCTTCCGGGGCGCTGCCTGAAACGGTTTGAGC
Source organism: Akkermansiaceae bacterium (assembly GCA_015062005.1). GTDB lineage: Bacteria > Verrucomicrobiota > Verrucomicrobiia > Verrucomicrobiales > Akkermansiaceae > Akkermansia. Next base: position 19,418 of record SUVL01000009.1, on the reverse strand, counting down.
CGAAAGCGGTGGTGCTCATCGAAGCGGAGCTCTGGCCGAATTTTGCAGAAGCCTGCCACCGCCGCCGTATTCCCATGGTGATGCTCAATGCCCGACTCTCCCCACGCAGCGAGGGGCGCTATGCCAAGGTACGCGGCATCACCCGCCTGTTATTTGAGCGGCTGACGGCGCTGGGCGCTCAGAATGAGAACGACAAAGCGAGGTTTGCCCGTATCGGCGTGAACCCGGACATCATCACCGCCCCGGGCAGCATCAAGTTCGATGTGTTGGGAGATGCCCCCCAGAACCTCCGGGAGGATTTCCGTGCCATTCTTGACCAGCTGCGCGGCGAGCGCAAGGTAGTGCTGGCGGCCAGCACGCATGCAGGAGAGGAAGCCCTCATCGCCTCCGCCATACGTGAGGCCGGGGCATGCCCGCTCATCGTGCCGCGCCATGCCGAGCGTCGAGCCCAGGTTGTGGCTGACCTGGAGCAGGCCGGCTTCACCCCCCTGCTCCGCACAACAGGCAAGTTGCCTGCCGGGCTTCCTGCCAATGCCTGCTATGTGGCAGATACCACCGGCGAACTCCGCGACTGGACCGCCCTGGCAGATGCCGTGGTCATCGGCAAAAGCTTCCTGGCCGAGGGCGGACAGAATCCCGTGGAGGCCATCGCCGCCCGCAAACCGGTCATCACCGGCCCGGACATGACCAATTTTGCCGACCTGGTCGCCCTGCTCCGGGAGAATGACGCCGTCGTATGCTGCGAAGCAGGAGAACTGGCTGGAGAAATAGCCCGCGCGCTGGACGGAAGCGAAGCAACCGCAGCCCGGGCAGAGCGCGCCTACCAGGCCCTGCATGTACACTCCGGAGCCACGCGCCGCAGCGTGGAACTGGTGGAAACACTTTACAAGGCATGAAGTTCAGCTACAACGGTCTGGTGAGGAAGGTGGATGACTACATCCGCCGGAAGCGCGACACCAGCAAGCTGTGGCGGGTGCTTCTGCCGGAAAAGTTATTCGCACCGGAGCTCTGGCTATGGGAGCCGCGCAGCGTGGCCACAGGCTCAGCATGGGGCGTATCCTGGGCGCTGGCCCCCGTACCCATGCAGACCATCTTTGCTGTGCTGAGCAGCATCTGGAGCCGCGGGAATATTCCCATGTCCGTGCTGACCTGCTGGATTTCCTTTCCTGGTTACCAGGTTATTCTCTGGCCGCTGCAATGGTGGGTCGGGGCGTGGGTGCTGGGCTGCTTCGGGATAGGCAGCGGGGTGAATATGGAACTTATCCGCAACGCAGCGGAAGCCGCACCCCAGGGTTTAACCGCCATAGTTTCCGTATTCGGCGAGGTGAATTGGCTTCTGCTTTGCACAGAGCTCCTGCTGGGGTGCCTGGTCACATGTGCGGCACTGGGAGGGGCGATGTACGGGCTCATCCGCATGCTCTGGCGCCAATAAGTCAAAGTATTTCATGTTATGCAGATTACGGTCGCGTTTTCCGCTTGCATTAGCGGGCATGGGCACCTATAATGCTCAGCATGGAGTGGAACGACCGATTTATGACCCTGTTCAGAGAGGCGGTAGAGCGCTATTTGCTTAACCCGCAAACACCTGCGGATCGTTTCTATCTGCCTGAGGAGCAGGATTTCCTCAAGACCATCGGCTACCAGCCGGCCGAAATGCACGGCTACGTGCGCGAATACGCAGAAAAAGGCGCCCCCAGCCCCAGCACGACCCTGCTCATCGCCTCTGTGCGACGCCACTACTTCCTCAACGCCATGCGAGGCATTTCCGGCAATGCCAGGCCCATCACCGCAAAGGATTTGCCCGCCGAAACAGACGAATTCCAGGAAATCGCCTACCTGCCCCGCATCATCCGCAAGGCGGAAGCCAAGCTCTACGGCATACTGGCACCGGATATCATGTACGGAGATGAAAAGGACCGTGAATTCCTCCGCACCCACGGCAATTTCCACCTGGCAGATTTCCTGCAACTGGCCGCAGCCGCCCGGAGCGACCGCCAGAAACTGGTGAGTGCCGTGCTGAACGCCATGCGCAGTCAAGGTGTGGCCATTCCTGGTTCAGCGCCTGAATCCGCCCCCAATTAATTTTACAACACCGCGAACGATGTCTTTGGAAGAACAACAGGTGAGCACCGAATCGCAGCGGTTGGCCCTGGAGGCCATGTCAGCCCAGCTGGTTCACAAGCTCAACGCCATGATTCGCGAGCAGGAGGAACGAGCCCGCGCCTTCGCGGAGCAGCACCACTCCCCCCTGCCCACCCCGCCGCCAGTTGTTTCCGACCACCCGCAGCCAGCCCCGCAGCCATGGGCCGATTCGCAGCCAGCCCCTGAGCGGGTCTATACCACCCCGCCACCCCTGACCACGGCAGGGAAAGCACCGGTTGATACCCTGCGCGAGCGGCTGCAGCCCCGCCCCGCTGTGCGCAAGCCTGCCAACGAAGCCCAGCCGGAAGAGAGCAACATCGGCATGGGGATGGTCATTTTCGCCCTCATCGGCATCATGATTCTGATTCGCTCCTGCACCTGATTCCTTTCAAACCAACCAAATTATATGACACGCAACACGATTCTGGCTATCGCCCTGGGTGGATGCACACTGGCAGTTCTGCCAGGCTGCAAGCCCGGCAACGACACCCAGGCCGCGGCTCAAGACAATGCGCCCGCTGTCAAGGTATTCAATCTCCGCTACCAGGAAGTAACCGACTACGGTGAGTGGTTCGGCTACCTGCGAGGAGAACAGGACACCAACATCCACCCCCGCATCACCGGCTTCCTCATTTCCCAGGAATACCAGGAAGGCACGCGGGTGAAAGCCGGGGATGTCCTCTTCCGCATCGATTCGAAACTCTTTGAGGCAGAGCTGGAGCGCTGCAAGGCCAATCTGCTGGCAGCGCAGGCCAGTCTCACCTCCGCCCAGGCCACCGCGGCCAAGGCCGAACTTGACGTGAAGCGCTACACCCAGCTGGTGACCTCCGGTTCTATATCAGAAAAAGACCTCTCCGATGCCCAGCAGACCCTGAAGGCCGCCCAGGCCCAGGTGCAGGCAGCCGAGGCCCAGATCGGCCAGCAGGAAGCTGCGGTGAACAAAGCCCGGATTAACCTGGATTACACCGTCATCCGCGCACCGTACGATGGCACCATGGGCACGGCCAACGTCTCCATCGGCGACTTGGTAAACCCAGCCTCAAACCTGGCTAATATCACCTCCATCGACCCCATCCGCGTGGATTTCTCCGTGAACGGGGACCATCTGCTCAACATTTTCAGCAAATACGGCAACATCGGCACCAACAGTCCGGATGCCCCGGCAGCCCCGCAGTTCCAGCTGCTCATGGAAGATGGCACGGCACTCCCCCACAAGGGCACACTGGTAGCCATGGACAGCGTGCTCACGCCCTCCGGCCTGGTGAATGTGGAAGGCATCATCCCCAACCCGGACAATGTGCTGCGCGGCGGCATGCCGGTGCGCGTGAAGATTCCGCTGGAAACCGCCAAGGCCTACCTGGTGCCCAGGGCCGCCATCCGAAACGTGCTGCTCAACAACTTCATCGTGGTGGTGGACAAGCAGAGCCAGCCGCACATGGTGCCGGTTCATATCAAAGGCGAATACTCCCTGAAAATCAACGAGGAGAACGGATACCACTCCACCCAGACGATGGTGGCCGTCACCGACTATGGCTCCATCTCGCTGGTGGATAAGCTCGCTGAAATGGGCTACCAGAATCCGGAAGAAGCACTGGTGGTGACTGATGCAGAAAACGCCATTTACGCAGTGAACATCTCCTCGGCCAACAGCCGCCTGGGCAAGGATGAAAAGCCCGCCACCATCAAGACCGAGCCCTTCACCTTCAAGCCGGCGCCCAACCCCGCCCTGGTCACCGCAGAAAAGGAAGCCAGCGAGGAAAAAGCCCCCAATCCCGATGCCAGCCCCACCCTGCCCCCCTTCCCGGTTAAAATCAGCAAGATGCTCCAGCAGGATGTTGCCGAGACCGGCACTTGGTTCGGCACGCTGCGCGGTGTAGATGAAACCGACATCCGCCCCCAGGTGAGCGGATTCCTCCTCAAGAAGCATTTCAAGGATGGCTCCCTGGTAAAGAAGGGCGACGTGCTCTTCACCATCGACCCGGCACCCTACCAGGCCACCCTGGATGAAGCCCGGGCCAACCTCACAGCCGCCCAGGCCGCAAAGACGCAGGCAGAAGCCCAGCTCACCATGAGCCGCCAGAACCTGGAGCGCTACATCAAGCTCCGCGAATCCACCCCGGGAGCCGTTTCCGACAAGGTCGTGACAGACAGCGAAACCCTTGTGGCCACCAATGAGGCAGCCGTGCGCAAGGCAGATGCCACCGTGGCCCAGATGCAGGCGGCGGTGCACCAGGCGGAAATCAACCTGGGTTATACCACCGTCACCGCTCCGTTCGATGGGCGCATCGGCATTCACAAGCCCTCCATCGGCGCGCTGGTCAGTCCCAGCGACCCCACCCCCCTGGTCACCCTTTCCTCGGTGGATCCCATCCGAGTGGATTTCGGCATGAGCGGCCGCGGAGCCATGCAGGGCTTTGCCAACTACCGCGTGCGCAAGGCCAACCCCGACAAGGCGCCGAAGCAGGAATTCGAGCTCATTCTCGATGATAATGCGGTTTATCCCAAGAAGGGCTATGTGGTCACAGCAAACAACACCCTGAGCACCAGCACCGGCACCCTCGATGTGGTGGGCCATGTGGAAAATGACAATGCCATGCTCCGAAGTGGCATGGCGGTAACGGTGCGGGCCAAGATGTCGCCCATTCCCAACGCCTGCCTCGTGCCCGCCCGTGCGCCTCTATTCGCCAAGGGCATGGATTTGATTATCCTGCTCAAACCCGACAACACGCCACAGATGTTCCCCATCACCAAGGGTCCCATCATCAACCTGAAACTCGACAATGGCGACGGCAAAGAATACGTACAGCCCATGCAGGTGGTGGAACCCAACCGCACCGTGGTGGCCGGCATGATGCTGGCCAAGACACAGGCGCCCAACCTGGAAGCCCTGGTTCTGGGCGGGGCCAAGGTATCCAGCTGGGGGGATCTGATTCTCAAGCAGGCAGGAGTCAGCAACTTCCGGGAACTTCTGGAGAAGCAGGCCGGGGCCCCTATTCCAGAAAGCGCGTTGGCTGAAGCCGGCGTGAGCGACTGGGGCGATTTGCTCCTGCGCAAGAAAGCAGCTGCCGATTTCCGCGAGTTCGTACTCCGCGAGGCCGGGGCCAAGGATGAACTGGACCTCATTGCCTTCGGGCAGGGCTTCAACTCCCTCATGGCCATGTGTCTCAAAAACATGGGCTTTGAAAGCGTGACGGAAACGCCGGTCGTGGTGGAAGGCTCCATGATGGCCGCACAGGTCTTTGCCGCCAATGAAGCAGCAAAGGCCCCCGTCAACAAGCTTACCCCCATTCCTTTCATCTATGAACCGACCAAGACCGTGACCCCCTCCGTCACCGCTGAACCGGTCAAGGTTCTTCCCCAGTACGAGTAAACACACACACCACTTTATCAACCATGTCACCGTTTTTCATCAAGCATCCCATCATTGCCGGTGTTATTGCCGTAGTGACCACCCTGCTGGGTCTTATCAGCATGATGGCACTGCCCATTGCCCAGTACCCGGACATTGCTCCCGTGACCATTGCCATGAGCGCCGCCTACCCCGGTGCCAATGCCACCGAGGTGGCAGAATCCGTGGCAACTCCCATTGAGTTGCAGCTCTCAGGCGTGGAAAAGATGGACTACATGAACTCCACCTCTTCCAACAACGGTTCCTGCAGCATCAACGTGATTTTCGAGGCAGGGTCCAACCCCAACACTGACCAGCAGAACACCTACATGCGCTACAGCCAGGCCACCAGCCAGCTGCCCGCCATGGTGTCCCAGATGGGTATCACCATCAAGCAGTCCTCGGGGCTTCCGCTCATGCTCTATGCACTGGATTCTCCTGAGGGCTTTTTCGAACCCGTGAGCCTCACCGGCTACGCCTTCCTGAACCTGGTGGACCCGCTCAAGCGCGTAGAAGGCGTGGGCGACGTACAGGTATTCGGTGCCCGCTTTGCCGTGCGTATCTGGCTGGATACTGACAAGATGGCCCAGAAGGGAATCTCCGTGGGCGAGGTATACAATGCCGTGAGCACGCAGAACGCCATCAACCCCGGTGGTGCCGTGGGTGCCGAGCCCATGCCCGATGGCCAGGAATTCACCTACACCATCCGCAACCAGGGCCGCATGACCTCGGTGGATGAGTTCAACTCCATCATTGTGCGCCAGCAGGGCACCCAGGCGGTGTATCTGAAAGATATTGCGCAAATTGAGCTTGGCGCCCAGAGCTACTCGCTGGCCAGCCGAATCAACGGCCGCCCCGGCACCGCCATCGCCATCTACCAGGCTGCCGGTTCCAACGCCATTGCAACGGTTGACCGCGTGAAAGCCCTGCTGGATGAAAAATCCAAGGTGATGCCGGAAGGCATGCGCGGTTTCGTAGCCCTGGATACCACCACCACCGTGCGCGACTCCATCTCCGAAATTGCCCACACGCTCTTTGAAGCCATGGTACTGGTGGCACTGGTGGTATTCATCTTCCTGCAGGGCTGGCGCGCCACACTCATTCCGCTCATTGCCGTGCCGGTATCGCTGGTGACCACCTTCATCTTCTTCCCCATGCTGGGCTTCTCGCTGAACACCATCTGCCTGCTCGGCATGGTGCTGGCCATCGGCCTGGTGGTGGACGACGCCATCGTGGTGGTGGAAGCCGTGGAAGCACACATGGAAAACGGCATGACCCCGCGCCAGGCCACCTTCGCGGCCATGAAGGAAGTGAGCGGCCCGGTAGTGGCTATTGCCTTGGTGCTGGCTGCCGTGTTCCTGCCCACCGCGCTTCTGCCCGGCATCACCGGCACGCTGTTCCAGCAGTTTGCCGTGACTATTGCCGTATCCATGCTCATTTCGGCATTCAACGCTCTGACCCTCTCGCCGGCCCTGTCAGCCCTCATGCTGAAACCCAAGAAGGAGCACCGCTCCCTGCTCACCCCGTTCTACAACGCCTTCAACCGCGCCTACGATGCCTTCTCTGAGAAGTTTGCCGCCGCCTGCGGGTGGCTCTGCCGCCACCTGACGGTGTCCATGGCGCTGCTGGCCGGCATCACGGCCTGCATCATCCCGGTATCCAAGCAGGTTCCCGGTGGTTTCCTGCCGGCAGAAGACCAGGGCTTCCTCATCGGCGGTGTCATCCTCAAGCCCGGTGTGTCCCTGCAGCGTCTCACCGAGCAGGTGAAGCCGGTGGAAAAAGTCCTGCTGGAGGAACCCACCACCGATTTCGCCGTGTCCATCATCGGCATGAACCTTGTCATCGGTGTGCAGACCACCAATGCACTCTCCTTCTTCGCCTGTCTGAAACCCTATGCCGAGCGCCCCGTCATGGAAAACGGCAAAATTCCCTCGGCCGATGACGTGCAGAAGCGCGTGCAGGCCAAGCTCGCCATGTGCGGCGTGGACGGCGTGAGCTTCCTGGTGAGCCCGCCTGCCATTCCCGGTGTGGGCGTGGGCAGCGACATTGCCCTGGCGCTGGAAGACCTGGACGGCCAGGGCGTGGGCCCGCTGTATGAGCAGGCCCAGCGCTTCGAGGCTGCGCTCATGGCGCACCCCCACATTGCAAAGGCATCCGACATGATGCTGCCGCAGGTGCCGCAGAAGAGCATCGCCATCGACAAGGAGAAGTGCCTTGCCCAGGGTGTGGACTACGCCGCAGCCAACCAGCTGCTGCAGTGCTTCAACGGCTCCAGCTTCGTGAACTACTACACGCAGTTCGGCCAGCAGTGGCAGGTTTACATGCAGGCGGCCGGTGTGAGCCGCACCAACACGGAGCAGATTGCCAACTTCTATGTGAGCAATGCCAAGGGCGATTCCGTGCCGCTTAGCACCCTCGTCACCATCAAGGACATCGCTGACACGGAGTTCGTGTGGCGCAACAATAACTACAACGCCGCCAAGATTTCCGTATCCCCGGCAGAGGGATGCTCCACGGCACAGGCCATGGCTGCCATTGAAGAGGTGTTCGCCAGCACCATGGACACCACCAAGTTTGCCATTGAATACGTGGACATGAGTTTCCAGGAAAAGAAGGTGCAGGACGGCCTGGGCCTGGGCTCCATCTTCACCCTCTCTGCCGTGTTCGCCTTCCTCATCATGGCCGCTCTGTATGAGAAATGGACCCTGCCTCTGGCTATCTTCCTGACCGTGCCCATCGCCGTGCTCGGCGCCTTCCTCGGGCTCTGGATGGTGGGCATGGACCTCAACATGTATGCCCAGATTGGTCTGGTGATGCTCGTGGGTCTTGCCGCCAAGAACGCCATTCTCATCGTGGAGTTCGCCGTGCTGCAAATGGAGAGAGGCCAGAGCCTGCTGGATGCCGCCGTGACCGCTGCGCGCATGCGCCTGCGCCCGATTCTGATGACCTCCTTTGCCTTCATCCTCGGTTGCGTGCCATTGGTGATGGCCAATGGCTCCGGCGCCCTGGCCCGCAACTCCATCGGCATCGTGGTGGTGGTCGGCATGTCCATTGCCACCGCACTGGGTGTGTTCTTCATCCCCTGCTCCTTCGTGTTCATCATGAAGCTTTTCCGCTCCAGAATCGAGAAGGGGCACCACGGTCCCGACCCGGACGAAGAGAAGGCGTACGCCCTGCTCGAAGCCCAGGAGAACGAGGCATAAGGCTCAACCTTCACACAAAAGCCCCGCGGTCACACACTGCGGGGCTTTTCTATTTCAGCGGCAATTTTCATGAAAGGACGAAACCCACGCTTGACACGTATTGCCGCCCATGCCTCCGCAGCCCGTTTATGACAACGCGCACTGTTTTCTACTTGTTCCGGGACAAATAATCTGCTAGTGTGAGTGCGTACAAAAGCAGGCAGGCTATGATACGCTTTGCATCAACCGACAGTCGCCGCGAGACCGGCAATATCAAATGGGATTTACAGGGGCCGCTGCCTTTCGGCATTGCGGACATGGATATCGAGTCACCACCATGTGTAGTAGACGCCCTGCAACAGCGGCTCAACCACAGGTTCTACGGCTACGCCTTCATGACCGATGAACTGAAGAAAGCTATCTGCGGCTACCTCACCACCATGCACGGGGTGCAGAATCCGCGGCTGGAGTGGCTGCATGCCATCCCCGGCTGCGTGCCGGCCTTCACCCTGGCAGCCCGCACCGTCTGCCCCCGACCGGAACACGAGGTGATGGTGTGCACACCGGTTTATCCGCCCATGCTGCACTGCCATGAAGACGCCGGGTGCAGCTTGTTGCAGGTGCCGTATATCAAGGTGAACGGCCACTGGGAGTTCGACTGGGAGGGTATGGAAGCCGCCGTCACCCCCAATACGAGGATGTTCCTGCTCTGCAACCCGCATAACCCGCTGGGGCGCGTATGGAGCAAGGAGGATATTCTGCGCCTGGGTGACTTTTGTGAACGTCATGATTTGATACTCTGCTCAGATGAAATTCACTGCGACCTTGTGCTTGATGATGATTTGAAGCATTTCACCGCACTGAACCTCCCGGCCAGGCAGCTCAACAGAGTCGTCATGCTGAGTGCTCCGAGCAAGACCTTCAACCTCGCCGGTATCTGCTTCACTTTCATGGCAGTGCCTAACCCGGAGCTGCTGGCCGCCATCCGCAGAATTCAGGGGCACACTCTGCCCACACTCAACGTGTTCGCCTACGCAGCCGCCCTGGCAGCCTACCGCGATGGCTGGGAATGGCACAAGCAGCTCATCCGCACCCTGCGCCGCAACTGGCAGTTCCTGCATGACTTCATAGCACGCGAACTACCTGGGCTCAAGCTGTGCCACCAGGAAGCCACCTACCTGGCCTGGATTGACTGCTCCGCCCTGGGCGTGGAATCACCGCACCGGTTCTTCCTGGAAAAGGCAGATGTATTCCTGGACGACGGCGCCAGATTCGGCTCCCCGCAGAGTGTACGCCTGAACTTTGCCACCTCCCCGGAGATTCTGGAACAAGGACTGCAAGCCATGCATCGCGCAGTGCAGAAATTGAAGTCCGGCAGCTGATTTTACAGTTCCTATGCGTTTTTTTGTCAACACCCGCAATTCCTCTTGAATTGGCGGGTGTTGCTGTGTAGAATGACGGAGTCCTATGACAGACCAACCTGAAAACCAGAACACGCAGCCGAACTATTTCGGCGAAGGAGCCCGCTTCCTGCTCACAGCAGCCGGAGCGGTGATTGTCATCCTGGGCTTGCAGGCAGCCCGCGGCGTGCTGCTGCCCATCATGATGGCAGGGTTCCTGGCTATCATCAGCTATGCCATCACCAAACTGCTGAGCAAATACCTCCATTTCCCGCACTGGCTGGCCGTTACTTCCACAGTCATTGCAGATGGCGGCATCCTGTTCGGCGTGGCCAGCATCATCAAATTCCTGGCTGCGGATATGAAGCAAACCCTGCAGGGCGACTTCACCGCCCGCATGGTGGAGAAGTACAACGAGCTGATGGCATGGCTGGGAAATTTCGGGCTGGAGGAACAGGCGCGAGCCCTGGTGAGCTCCCCACAGGAGATTTTCGATATGCAGCAGCTCGTGGCACTGATTCAGACGATTTCCGGGCAGGCCATATCCTTCGTGACCACCTGCACCCTGGTGCTGGTGCTCATGACCTTCATGCTGGGAGAGGCCAAGCTCTTCAAGCGCAACCTGCACCGCCTGCCAAACAGCACCAAGGGCAAGGAAGATTTCACTGTGGCCCTGCGCGGCATTCAGCGCTACCTGCTCATCAAGACAATCGCCAGCGCCGCCACCGGTGCCATGGCCTGGTCCTGCTGCGCTGCCATGGATGTACCATTTGCCTTCCTCTGGGGGCTCATTGCTTACCTGCTCAACTACATCCCCACCATCGGCTCCATTGTGGCAGCCATTCCGCCCATCATCATGGCGCTGCTCATGGGCGGCTGGGGTGATGCCGCCATCATCACCTTCTGCTATGTCGGCATTAACTTCATGATTGGTAATGGAATCGAGCCCATCTTCCTGGGCAAGCAGTTCGGCATTGCAACCTCTGTAGTGCTGCTGGCTGTGCTCTTCTGGGGCTGGGTGTGGGGACCGGTCGGCATGCTGCTGGCAGTACCCATCATGGTGCTCATCAAGCTGGCACTGGAAAACTCCCGCGACCTTTCCTGGGTGGCCACCATCATTTCCGATGAACCTCCGCCCCACGTCGAAAAACTGAACAAGAATATCAACTGATGCACTCATTCGCCTACAAGAACGGCTCCCTGCACTGCGAAAACGTAAACCTGGCAGACATTGCGGCTGCCGTCGGCACCCCCGTCTTTGTCTACAGCAGAAAAACCATCTCCGATGACCTGGCAGAGTTCCGCAGCTCCATGGCTGGCCTGGATGCCCATATTGCCTATGCGGTGAAAGCCTGCTCCAACAAGGCCATCCTGAACCTCATGGCCCGGCAGGGTGCCGGCTTCGACATCGTGTCCGGCGGCGAGCTCTGGCGTGTCATCAATGCCGGCGGCGACCCCACCCAGTGTACCTATGCCGGTGTAGCCAAGACAGAGCCGGAAATCCGCTACGCACTGGAGCAGAAGATATACTGCTTCAACTGTGAAAGTGAGAACGAACTGCGAGAAATCAACCGCATCGCAGGAGAGATGGGAGTGAAAGCCCCCGTGGCCGTGCGCGTGAATCCGCATGTGGATGCCCACACGCACAAATACATCACAACCGGCACAAATGAAAACAAATTCGGTGTGGATATCACCCGCATCGAATCAGTCTATGCCACGATTGCCGCCGAAATGCCGAACCTGCACATCAAGGGGCTGCAAATTCACATCGGCTCCCAGCTTACAGAAGTGCAGCCCTTCACCACGGCTGTGGAGAAAATGCTGCCCATCGTGAAGAAGTTCATAGCCATGTACGGCATTGAATTCTTCTCCATAGGCGGCGGTATCGGCATCGTGTACGACGGGTGCCTGGAATCCGGCAAGCCCGAGTGGTGGGCCGCCCATCCAGAGCAGATTACCATCAAGAGCTACGCAGACGCCCTCATCCCCCTGCTCAAACCGCTGGGCATCAAAATTCTGTTGGAGCCAGGCCGCCGCCTGGTCGGTAATGCAGCAGCCCTGCTCACCACCTGCATCTATGAAAAGAAGGGCGAAGCCAAGACCTTTAAGATGATTGATGCCGGCATGAACGACATCATCCGCCCCGCACTTTATGAGGGCTACCACGAAATCTGGCCGGTAAAGGAGCACTGCGGTGATGAGATTGTTGCCGATATCGTGGGGCCCATCTGCGAATCAGGTGACTTCCAGGCACAGAACCGCCGCATTGCCGACGTGAAACCCGGTGAGGTACTGGCTGAGCTGAGCGCCGGTGCCTATGGTTTCAGCATGGCCTCCACCTACAACTCCCGCCCGCTGGCGGCTGAAGTACTGGTGGATGGAGACAAGTGGAGCATCATCCGCCGCCGCCAGACGCTGGAACAAATGGTGCAGGACGAATGCCTGCCTGAATAAACGCGACAACATTCCCCCAAAAATCAGAAGCAGCCGTACCACAAACGGCTGCTTCTTCTTGTATCTGGCAAAATAATTGCAGCATACAGAATCCTTTACCCTTGACGAGAGCGGCTCCATTGCCTAAAATAATGGCGTCATGAAAGTATTAGCCTCTCTCTTCCGTGTAGTATTCAGCATTATCCTGCTGTTACTCATTGCGTGCTATCTTCAGACTGCCCCTACCATCAGCCTCAGCAACTTCTGCCAGACAGCTGATAGTGCCAAGCTGCTTACCCTGCTCAGCGAATTGAATGTGTACACCGTCTCCCTGGTTGTTATCCTGCTGCTGGGTATCCTTTCATTCACACGCATCCTGGAAGCCGTCTGGAACATTCTGTTCTGTGCCGCCATCATCATCCTGCTGGCAGGCGGACTGTACATCTTCTGCGGTCCGGCCATCGCGCTTCCCCAGGCACTGCAGCACAATGTGGCCGTCAACCAGGCACTGCTTTCCATCAAGGCATACGAAGTTCCCCTTACCATTACCGTATTCATCTTCATAGCTGGCTGGTTGTGTTCCCTTGCAAGCGTGAGAGTCGCCATTACCACCGTCGTGAGCTATGGTCTGTGGTATGGCCTGACCGTCTTCTTCACCTACATCGTGCAGCTATGGGCAAACAGCACCACCCCTGCCATGCCTGAAGCTCTGCACATGATTCAAGGCACCCCGTGGATTATTGCGGCAGTACCCGGTGCATTCTTCCTGATTTACGCCCTGCTCATGGCTCTGTTCGAGACCTTCATCTCCCAGAACGAAAAATCTGCGGATAAAGCCAACTCCGAAGCACTTAAGACAGACGGCGGAAAGGCAGAAGAAGCCCCGAAAGAAGAACAGGCAAATAGCGGAGATAACACCAGTCCTGCTGAGCCGGCAGCCAAGTCCCAGCCAATCCTTAAAACGGCAGCACCGGCCTCCGAGGCTCCCAGGAATAAACTGAAACTTGCCACTGCTGCACCCACGGATAAAGCTGGCACTGAAGCAAAAGAAGCCCCCGCCAAGGACGCTGAACAGACCGTAAATACTGAGTCGGAAGCAGTCAAGGAGGTAAAATCTGAGCCGGAGAAGGAAACAAAATCCACTGCCGAAACTGAGCAGCAGCCAGAGCCTGAGGCTGTAGTGCAGCCGGCTCCTGAACCAGAAAAGGCGGAGGCCCCCGCAGCTTCCGAAACCAAAACCAGCACTGAGCAGCCGAAAGAAGCTCCGCTTCCATAAAGTTTATCTGGACACTCTCTTTTATCTCTGCTAAAGTTACCAACAATGAAAGACTATTTCAACCCGCTCTTACTCCTGATTGTCATCGCGCTGCTCTCCTGGAAAGTCAGCGTTGGCATAGAAACGCCTGCTTCCGTAGAAGTATGGTTGCTCACCCTCTGCGCCACAGGCTTCGTAGTGAATGGGTTATTAAGCGTCGCCCAGGCACTTGCCAGGCGGAAGTCGCTCATGTCTGTTGTCTGGTCCTGCGTATTCCTGGTTTTCTGCAGCTGCGCCTGGGTTACCATGCGCCAGGAAAAGGATTATCGCCACGAAATCAACTCCTACCACGAACTGAATGCCCGCTGGCAGGAGGAGCACAACAATCCCTTCGAACTCATTGACGATGAAGGGCGTACTCTGCTTGAACTCGCCACTATCCTCGGCAAGAAAATGGCAGTTCGCGGCCTACTTGCCCAACCCGAAGCCGCGCAGGCCGGTGAAGTGATTTTGCGCGCTGCCGTTCACGCCGCAGAAAATGGACGCCATGAACTCCTCACTATGCTGGCTCAGCAGAAAGGTGGTTTTGATTTCAACCGCCTGAGCGATGGCCGCTCCCCGCTCGTGGCCGCCGTGCTCAGCAACAATCGCAAATGTGCTGAAGTGCTGCTTGAGTTAAATGCCAAACCCGATTTCTGTGATGAAAACGGCGTTTCTCCGCTCATGCATGCCGTTATTGACAATAACCGTGGCATGGCCAGCCTGCTCATCGAGCACGGCGCCGATCCCTACCTCAAGGACCGCACTGGCCGTGATGCCGCCAGCTGCTCCCGTTCCGACCTGATGGACGCCATCCTGCAACCTAAGCACTAATGACGGGTATGCGGCTTGCTCTTCCGCCCATGTTCGTCTAAGCATGACTCGCATGAAGCAACAAGTCTTCAGCGTTTCCGGCATGAGCTGCGCGGCCTGCTCGGCGCGCGTGGAAAAGGTAGTGGCTGCATTGCGCGGGGCTGAGACCGTACAGGTTAATTTGCTGACGCGGAGCATGAAAATCAGCTATGATGAAAATCTGCTGACAGAAAACGAAATCATCACAGCAGTGGAGAGCGCAGGGTATGGAGCCTCCACCACCAGCACGGGTACACGCACGGATACAGGACTCCGGAGGCGCCTTCTGCTCTCCTTCTTGTGCCTTGCGCCCATGGTATACTTACACCATATGTGGCATGAGCCACTATCTGTTGTATTTCAATTTATTCTTCTGATTCCCATCCTCATTTTAAACCGCAAGTTCTTCATTTCCGGAAGCAAGGCTGCGCTGAACAGAGCTGCCAATATGGATACGCTCATTTCTCTGGGCGCGGCGGCAGGCATCGTATACAGTCTGGCAGATTTGATTATTCTGCACAGTGGGACAGCCTATGTAGAATCTGCCGGTATGATTCTCACCTTGATAACGCTGGGCAAATGGCTGGAAAGCCGCGCCACGGGGCGCACAGGAGAGGCTCTGAACAAGCTGAAAGCCCTGTTACCCCAGACAGCGCGGGTACTCCGGGGCAATGAACAATGCACCATACCGGCAGAAGAAGTAACGGTGGGAGATATCATCCTGGTACCCGCTGGTGCCCGCATACCAGTGGACGCCGAAGTGACAGACGGCATGTCCGCCATCGATGAATCCAGCCTTACTGGTGAAAGCATGCCCGTTCTCAAAAGCCCCGGAGCCGCTATCTACGCCGGCACTATCAATGGCAATGGAGCCCTGCAGGCAATCGCCACCCATCGGCGCGATGATTCAGCCCTGAGCAGTATCATTCACCTGGTAGGCGATGCCGCTGCAAGCAAAGCGCCCATCTCCCGCCTCGCCGACAGCATTTCCCGCATTTTTGTGCCCGTTGTGGTAGCCATCGCACTGCTTACAGCCATTCTCTGGCTGTGTTTCGGCGCCAGCCTGTCATTTGCGATGGGATGCGCCATAGCGGTGCTGGTTGTATCCTGCCCCTGCGCGCTGGGGCTGGCTACGCCGGTGGCCATCATGGCAGGTGCTGGCAAAGGCGCAGAAAACGGTATCCTCTTCCGCGATGGTGCCACCATGGAACTTGCCAGAAAAGCCACTGCGGTCATCCTCGACAAAACCGGTACCATAACTGCCGGCCAGCCAATCGTCACCGGCATTATACCAGCAGGCTCGGTGTCTAAACCTCAACTGTTGCAACTAGCATCCACGCTGGAGCAAAACAATTTACATCCTCTTGCTCAATCAATAAGAAAAGCAACAGCCGTTTATACACCCCAATCAATTGACAATCCGACCTATCATCCCGGCAAGGGGATAAGCGGGAGCATATCCGGGGAGGAATCGCTGGCCGGCAACGCCGCATTCTTACAGGAACGAGGCATCGTGCTGCCTGAACCGGCGCCAGCAGGAGCAACGGCCGTTTACTTTGCGCAAGGAGGTCGCTACATGGGCATGATTGCGCTGGCAGATCCCGTCAAGCCCGATAGTGCAGCAGCCGTTTCGCACATGCACAAAGCAGGACTGCGAGTCCTCATGATGAGCGGCGACAATGAATCGACGGTGCGGAGCGTAGCAGAAGCAGTAGGTATAAGTGAATACAAGGCAGGTGTCACGCCCCGGGACAAGGAAGCAGCAGTGCGCAGGCTCCAGGCAGAAGGGCACTGTGTCATCATGATAGGGGATGGCATCAACGATGCCCCTGCCCTGACACGAGCAGACATCGGCATCGCCATCGGGGCAGGAACAGACGTGGCCATCGAAAGCGCAGGCATCATTCTGGTGCGAAATGAGCTGATGGATGCCGTGGCTGCCCTGAAACTCAGCCGAGCCGTGATACGCACCATACGCCAGAATCTGTTCTGGGCATTTTTCTATAACGTGCTCACCATACCCCTGGCAGCCGGACTGTATTATGCCGGCACAGGCTGGCTCCTCACCCCGGGAGTGGCAGCCGCAGCAATGAGCCTGAGCAGCCTGTTCGTCGTGTGCAACGCCCTGCGGCTGCGCCACCTTACCCTCATACAACCAATACAGTCCCATATGACCACCACCATAATATCCGTAGAGGGCATGATGTGCCCCCATTGCGAGCGACACGTTGTACAGGCTCTCAGCGCGCTTCCCGGTGTATCCGAAGTAAAAGCCGACCACAAATCCGCCACCGTCACCATCCGCTCAGAAGGCGCTGTAGACACAGGCATTATAGCAGCAACCATCAAGGAAGCCGGCTACGATTTCAAGGGGGTGTGCTGATACCTCAGCGCTCCACAAAATCCTGAATCAGTTCAACGAAGGCACGTAATCCATGCGTGCGCAGCCAAGGGCCCACGCCTTTGAGCCGCTCAGCGGCTTCCATGGTCGTGGGCTTCACAGTGGCCAGAGCGCGGAGAGTTTCATTGTGCATGACCCGATACGCGGGCATGCGGTATTCGGCTGCAAGGTCGCGGCGCAGCTCGGCCAGGTGCTCATACAGTTCTTTATCCAGGCGCCCGAGCCCCATGCTCTGCAACAAACGCTGCGTTTTATCCGTCCGGATGGCAGGAGAGGCCGTGCGTGCAGCCGAGCTCCACGAACGCAGTGAAAGCCGGGGCACTGCGCGGCTCTGCATCACCTCCTCGCCCTGCTGGGTCAGCGTGATGAGCGGCATATCGCCACCAGTGCTCTGCAGCAGGCCGCCCTCATGCATAGCGCGGAATAAGGCCTTCATCTTAGCATCGGTCAGGTTTTTAAGTATGCCATAAGTGGAAAGCGAGGTAAGATACTGATGCATGGAAGCATTCTTCGCCCCACGCAGCATATCCATAATTTTGCCGCGCCCATAGATGGCCACCCACTCACCACCAGCAGAGCGTTTTGAAGCCCGGGCCACTCCCGCCAGAGCCTTGCGCACAATCAACAGGTCATCCCCGCTCACTTCTTCGCGCTCATTGCTGCCGGAAGCAGCGCATACATCGCAATGGCCACAGGGCTCCGCATTAGCCTCACCAAAATAATCGAGAATCCACTGCTGGCGGCAGCCCATGGAGTAGGCAAAGCGGGTCATTGCCTCAATTTTGAGATGGTCGCGCTTTGCTTTCTCCTCCAGCGCATGGCGGTCAATATCCAGACACTCAAAGTTGAGCTCTGGTTTCAGCAGGCGCGTTCCCTTGGTCAGTTGACCAGGAACATCAAAACGCTGAATGGCACCAGCATGAATAAGGCACGAAAGAGCCGTGCCCACGGCCATGGGGTTCACCTCCTTCCCCATGCGCTCAGCCATGGCATCCACCGTGATATGCACTTCATGCGTGGCGGGGTCGCTTTCGAAACGCAGGAAATTGTATAAGGCCCGGATGAGTGTAACGGGTGGGTTGCTTCCCTCGAAAAAGAACTCCTGAGTTTTCAAGTCGGCATGGTTAAAAAGCAATTCGCATGCCGCAGGATTACCATCTCGCCCGGCTCGCCCGGCTTCCTGGTAATAGGCCTCAACACTGCCCGGAATCTCAAAATGCACCACAAAACGCACATCCGGACGGTCGATTCCCATGCCGAAAGCATTGGTTGCCACAACCACGTCCGCCCTGCCGGAGACAAAGGCATCCTGCGAAAAGGCGCGTTCCTCATCGCTCATGCCGGCGTGATAGGCCACGGCATTCACGTGCCGGGAGGCCAACTCCTCAAACACCAGCATCACATTCTTACGCGTGGAGCAATAGATAATTCCCGTCTTCCAACGGGCTATCACACTATGAATACGTTCAAACTTGGCCTTGCGGCCCTCACAGTGGGTGATACCGAAATCCAGATTCTCGCGCCCGAAACCACTGATGACCACGGCTGGTTCCCTGAGTTGCAGCGTGTTGAGTATATCTTCCCGCACGTGCGCCGTTGCGGTGGCGGTGAGAGCCACCGTCTGTGGGTATCCCAGAGCCTCACGCACTCGCCCAAGGCGCAGATAATCCGGCCGGAAATCATGTCCCCACTGGCTCAGGCAGTGAGCTTCATCCACCGCCAGCAAGGATATCTGCATCCCCCTCAGCAGGCTCATGAACCCATCCTGTGCGAAGCGCTCAGGCGCCACGTAGATGATTTTGAGCTCTCCCAGGCGCAAAGCCTGCATCACCTGCCGGTACTCCTCTGCTCCCAAGGATGAGTTCACGGCCGCAGCCGGTATCCCGCGGGCCTGCAATGCATCCACCTGGTCTTTCATGAGCGCTATAAGCGGAGAGACCACCACAGTCACACCCGCCCGGCACAGCGCGGGCAACTGATAGCAGAGCGACTTGCCTCCACCTGTGGGCATAATTCCCATGGCATCCTGCCCACTCATAATAGCCTGCACCACTTCGTCCTGTCCAGGCCGCAGCTCCTCAAATCCAAAATACGTCTTGAGCGCTTCCTGCGGGTCTGCTATCTCATGAAATACGGCCATCTCCCTTATTCTAGCCAAATCACCCGAAATGGCAAGTTACTTTCCTGCCACCCGGAAATCGAGTAGGGGGCTTTCGCCCCCTCTCACACCACCGCACGTGCCATTTATGGCATACGGCGGTTTCCAATCAGCGTTTGAGGAGTTGATAAAACGAGATATATCCCTCTGCTCGCAGCCATGCGT
>SUVL01000008.1 GCA_015062005.1 Akkermansiaceae bacterium | reverse complement strand
TAGTCGCTTCGCTCAATGAATTACACCGGCGAAGCCGGTGTATGTAAATACCGCCTGCGGCGGTATGAAAGCGGCACTATGTGCCGCATGGCTCTGGCGTATACGCCAGAGCTGCAAATTCCCATTTGTCGAGCAGATAGGGGCTTCTTCCAAAATGTTGCCGATGTTTCTATTGCTTACCAAATCTTTGGGACACGTGTGCGCAGACGCGCACCACCTCCGGATTGACATAATAAAATCTTGCCTTAAGCAATGAATCCTGATAGTCTTTCGCGCATGAAGGCATTGCTCCGGCTCATCCTGTTCACCATCTGTACGGCAGTCTATGCTCAGGAGTTTGACCCGGAGCCCATGATTCTCGACCCTCTCACACTGGATATCATTGATGAGAAAGCACTACCGGTCAACCAGCCGCTCCCCGCAACCGGGGGTGAGGAGGAGGAAGACTACGCCGAGGAAGTAGAACCGGCCAAAGTGCTGGATGTTCCCCGGGATCAGACCCGGGTGACGGTGCTGGGGTATCACAATTTCAGCAAAACCGCCAAGGTTTCGCAGATGCTCATGCGCACCTCCGAATTCCGCGAACAGATGGAATACCTCCGGCGTTCCGGCATCACCGTCATCAGCATGCAGGACTTCCTGGATTGGCGCCACGGCAACCGCACCCTGCCGGCCCGCTGTGCCCTCATCACCCTGGACGACGGCTGGAAAAGCGTCTATACCGATGCCTACCCCATTCTGAAGGAATACGGCTACCCCTTCACCCTTTTCCTGTACACCAATTACATCACCGGCATGGGTGACAGCCTCTCACCAGCACAGGTCAAGGAAATGCAGGCCAACGGCGCCACGGTGGGCAGCCACTCCGTCAGCCACCATTACCCCAGAGACTGGAAAAAGACAGAGGCACAAGGCCCCGAAGCCTACGCCGCCCTGGTCGATAAGGAGCTGGGCGAATCCCAGAAGAAGCTCAGCAAGATGTTCGGCCCGGTGAACACCTACTGCTACCCCGGCGGTTACATAACCCCCGGCATGCTGGAGCGCATTGCCAGCTACGGCTACGTAGCCGCCTTCGACGTAAAACCCGGCAAAGTATCCGTGACCGAAGACCCGCTGCAGATTCACCGCTACATGATTTTCGGCAATGACCCCTCCATCTTCCGCCGGGCGGTGGATTTCCGCATCACCGAAATCGGCACCAGCTCCACTTCAGGAGCCACCCCCGGAGCCCTGTCCAGCGACACCCCGCCCCCTCCCTTTACCGTAGACCCGCAACCGCAGCAGACCGTCAACCCCGATTTCGAGGCCATCACCGCCTACATGAACGGAGTACCCGACCTGGACCTCTCCACCATCCGGATGAAAGTGAGCGGGTTCGGCACCGTCCCGGCCAAGGTGGAGGAAGCCACCCGCACCGTGCAATGGGTGCTCCCCTGCCGCATCTACATGCCCAACATTTCCGTGCACGTTACCTGGAAAAGCAACAATGGCAAAGCCCACAAGGCTGAATGGTCATTCAATGTTGATCCGAACGCGCCCATACAAACAGAAAACACCACACCATAACCCATGGCTCCCGAAGAAAACATCCAGCCCGAAGCTGAGGTGAAGCCCGCCGCCCGCAAGCGCACCACCACGCGCAAAAAGGCTGCTGCCGCCACCCCGGCCAGCGGAGATGCCGGCACCCCCGCCGCCTCCGCTGAAGCTGCCACCCAGGCCGCCGCTCCTGCAAAAAAGCCGCGTGCCCCCCGCAAGAAAACCACCAAACCCGCCGCAGAGGCTCCCGCCACCACCCCGGCTGAGCAGCCGGCTCCCGCACCGGCCCCCGCCGAACAGCAGGCAGAAAAACCGGCGCCGCCCGCACCGGCTCCCGCAGCTGAGCCAAAGCCTGCCCAGCAGGAACAGCGCCCGCGCAAGGAACGCCCGAACAACAACCGCAAGCCGGAAAAACAGCAGAAGCCCCTGCAGAATCCCCCCGCTGAAAAAAACACGGAAAAACAGCAGGAGCGGCCCACCGATATCGAAAACCCGGACTCCGCCCCCCAGCTCCCGCCCGCACCCGGCTTTGCCACGCCTGAAACCGTGGGCGGCAACGAAGGCGGCAACGGCAACCGCCGCAAGCGCCGCCGCAACCGCAACCGCAACCGCGAAAACGGCCAGCAGCCCCAGCAACCCCAGGCAGCCCCCCAGGTCGATCAGGACGAACTCGTCCGCCGCGCCTGGAAAATCTTCCTCGGCGAAGTAACCGAGGAAGGCCTCGCCCTCATGGATGACCGCACCGCCGCTGAGGCTTCCCGCCGCGCCTTCCGCGTGGCCGAGCTCTTCCTCATCGAGGCCGCCCGCCACCGCCCGGCCACCGCCGCAGCTGCGGAGGAAGAAGCCGCCGAAGACCCTGAGGCTGACGAATCCGCCGATGCCGCCGCCCAGGAGTAATTCCTGCCCGGCCGTAAAACCATTCGCCGTCCCGGTTCTCACCCGAGCCCGGGGCGGTTTTTTGCGCACCAGAAAAGCGGCGAAGAATAATTGTGCGTGTGCCAATGTTCGCGTACAGAGCCCGATAAATGAGAATTTGTGGGGGAACTCTGTCGGAGCACGGGACTTCAGTCCCGATTGGAAGCACCGTTATTTCGGGACTGAAGTCCCGTGCCCCGACAACGACAAACATCAATTTGTTGGTTAGTTTTGAGTTTTTAGAGCTTCCCAACTCGTAATTCGTACTCAAATTCCTTTTCTTTCTGCGCTGTCGGCACCGCAGGGGGTAAAATGCGCACCAAAAGCTCCCGTTTCTACCCTGCAAACGCCACCATAAACTCCTTTGAACAGAACGTATAGCAAAAAACGCTTCATAAACACCAATTTTTTCTTTTTCAGCCACTCCGGCCGCAACATTTTTCTGTACACAGCATTCGGCATGCTGTATACTACCCCCGTCGGGCGTATGGGAGAACTTTCCATCGCGCGAGGAATATCCCGCACCCCGGCAAAACCTCAATTATTAACACATTATTCATTCATTATACATTAATCGCACTCATGGCACTCGCCGGTGTGGCCATGGGCTCAGTTGTGGAGGACCACCTCGCTATCGAGGCTGAGTTCACGACCGCTCCGGTAAAAGTCGGTGATTTCTGGTCTGGCGACTATGTTCTGACCTTCACCCTAGCTCAGGATTACACTCTGCAGCATGGCGGTTCCGTGGTAGCTTTCTACCGTGGCAGTGGTACAAACGACAACTATGGCTACAACGCCATCACCCTGGGTGGCTCTGAGGACGCCCTTACGCTGACTATTGGCCGTGGCCGTGTTTATAACACCCTTAATACTGCTACAGGTATCGGAGCGAATACCACGATGACCTACCAGGATAGCGTAGCCTTTACCACCACTATCCAGAAAGGCGTGGAATACACCTTGAGCGTAACTGGCGCCTCCGCAGCTATGCCCCCCACTCTTTCCTGGACGGATGCAGAGCTGGGTACCCAGAGCGAGACGCTTGCTTCCTACAATGGCAACATGAACGGCAATGCCGATATTGTTTACGCCGTCAACACGGAGATGATTCCCGAGCCCGCCACCGCCACGCTTTCCCTGCTGGCCCTGGCCGGTCTGGCTGCCCGCCGCCGCAAGTAAGAATCTGTAAATCAGATATTCAGACTTTTCCCCGCTGCTTTCTTTCCGGCAAGCGTTATCATCGCACCATACTACAACCATTCATCACAAAACTGACCGATTTTTGGCGGGCGTTTTTTTGAGTATACAGGTCGCAGAACTCCTAGTCCACCCTGGTCGGACCATCATTCGGCGTGTCTTTCCGGAATCGGTCAATGTGCGCAATAAGTAACTTGTGCACTATTCCATACCCGGACTCTGGCGAAAATGAAGTACCGGGCAGCAGGATGGGGAGTGTATCCGAAAGAAAATCGGGATTTTGCATTTTTGCTTCCATGTTCAGTTCATATTCCTTGCAACTGGGAACATATTTTGCAGAAAAATGCGTATAACGCACGAACGCCCGCAAAACGGCATCTGCATTCACCTGCGTACAAGTCAATGCCTGGTGCAGGTCAAATAAATCACGCCCCTTTGAGCGCTGGTACAATGCGCGCAACTTGGTACCCAGCAATTCATCCAGCTGGTATGTAGTAATATTGCAAGCTTGCGAGAACCACGTGTTTTCCACGACGAATGGGTGCAGCTTCCATGGCATGACGTGAAAGTGCTCCCGGCAGTTGATTTCTATTTTCAGGCGGATGAACGGTGTGGCCGGGTCTTCGGAGCTCACTTTGTAGAGCAGTTTGTTGCTCATCGGTGTACTCTTTGTCTTAGGCTCGCCCAAAAATGCCAGAGCATCTCGCAAATGATCCATTATCGGACGTATAGGACCGGCATGGATTTGCACCAGGTCTATGTCCTCTGAATACCGTGGCTGCGGACTCAGATACAGTTTGTGCAATGCCGTACCTCCGCGGAAAGCTACTTCCTGTTGTAAGAAGGGGTCACTGAATATTTCCACAAGCGCACGACTAATCAGCAAATCCTGCTCCACCATAGACACCGTGCTCCACGGATGCTCTTGTGCCCACTCGTCAATATATGCTTCAGGTATCATTGAAATCTGATTGCAGTTGTGTGTTAATCTGAATCTTCCATTTACTATTGCGCCTAGTACAAGCGGTTTTCAACCCTACAGCCAGCGGCACATATTGCAGGCGTTTTTTCCATTGCGCTGAAAGATACTCCCTCAGGCTATCCGCTTGACTATGAGCCCCTAATAATTCTTCGAGCATATAACCAAGCCGCTGAAAGCAACTGACGGGGAAGTAGCGTATGGCTCTTTCCGGCAAACTCTCAAAATGGCAGCTTTCTATCAGTTCTTCCATTACTGTCAGAACGTGGGATAATCCGCCAGATGCATCGTGATACTGGATAAGCGATAGCGACGTAATTTCCGGTGTCGATACCGATACGTATCCTGTCTGCACTTTTATTTTCCGAATAAACTCACCGGGAATACCTTTATTGAATTCTCGCTTAGCCGTGAAATGTATCCTCATCATGCCCGTCTGCCGACTTCTGGGTGGCGGGTTGGTTGTCATTACGGTAAAGCTCATAGGCTTCTGGTGCGCGGCTCCATACGTTTCTGCTGCATTCAACAACGCTACGCAATAGGGCTTCTTTAAATACCTCATCAGAGCATCAATATACAGCATAGGCGGCAAGGTTTTCCTTTTTGCGTACGCAGGAGGCAATAGCAGATAAAACCCTTGCCAGCCGTATGCCAATATACAATCCGCTACTGCCCTCATTAACGCATTCTTGAGGGCATTGCTCGAATAATCAGGAAAAGCTGCGAGAATTTCATCCCGAGTCACATACAACCGACCTCTCCCCATCTGTTCCTGAATCCACGGTCTGATACCTCGTGTTTGCATATCTTGCTTGCATTATTATACGAAAAACATGTCGTTTCGCAAGCAAAATAATCACAAGAGCAAAAAATTGACACTCTATCCGCATCTGCAATCCCTCCCCTTTCCGCACGAAAGCTGCATTCGGCATGCTGTATACTACCCCCGTCGGGCGTATGGGAGAACTTTCCATCGCGCGAGGAATATCCCGCACCCCCGGCAAAACCTCAAACATTAACATCTAATTCATTCAATATCTATGAAAAAGACATTAATCGCACTCATGGCCCTTGCCGGTGTGGTTTCCGCAGGCACTCCAATAACACTGGAGACCCAGCTGGTCACTCCTGAGGCAACTTATGGCCTTTATTCCCAGTGGAATACAGTCAGCACCAATACCGGTCTGGTGGAAGCGACCTCGACAACATGGAACGTGGGTGATAACAAAACCCTGACGTTCTACGTAAAATTGGACGATTTGCTCGGGGGTGATTCGCTCGCATCTACAGCAACATACGAATTTTCATCTTTCTCATGGCTGGGGCAAGCCAATGGTAATTGTTCTGGCGGCGGGGATACTCTTACCATCGCGGTTGGAAATCAGTCCATCACTGGTTCTGTGCAGCAATCCTCGAATATTTTCACAACTGCCATTTTCGCTGACGATGCTCCGAACACTCTCACACTTTCTTCCTCTGACATCCTCACGATAACCCTTACCGCAGGTACGGAGGCAAATTCTCAAGGCGAAGCAGTCGAACTTACATTCATGGACACGCCTGGTACAAACAAGCTTCTTGGTTCTGCTTCCAGCTTGAATGCCGATGGAACTATGAACTATTGGCATGAGGACAGCAGAAACGGAGATAATGCTTGGCAGACGGGCTGGAAGACCGACGCCCCTGTTGTTAGCATGACTATGACGGTTATTCCCGAGCCCGCCACCGCCACGCTTTCCCTGCTGGCTCTGGCCGGTCTGGCTGCCCGCCGCCGCCGCAAGTAATTGCCACGCGAGCCTGATTCATTTCAATCCCGCTCTGTTTCCGGACAGAGCGGGATTATTCGTGCTTACTTATCTGCTATACTGGGCTTCTATGGAAGCAGAGAAAGTAGCAGATAGGATGTTGGAAGAATGCGGGCTCGGCAGCATCGATGCCGCCCGGCTTACGCTGGAAATAACAGAAAACCTGGGGCTGCTGGCACAGGGGAAACCCCGTGCGGAATTGCTTCTGATTCTCCGGCGCGTTATTCATGCCGGGGTGCAGGCGGTGGAGCGGGAGGAGTATACCGTATCACTCGAAACAGCAGCCTGGGCCAGTGTAGAGGCGCGCCGCGACCGAGTTCGCCCGGTCACTCTACGGGATTTGCGCCACTATATGCGCCGCATTCTGAAGGTTGAGGGGGTGTCCGGGCTGCAGCTGCGCAATATCACCACCGGCATGTGCCGACATATCCTCCAGGAGGCTTTCGGCAGCAGCCGGCACAGCTACGTGAAGGGGCGTGCCATCCTGCATAGCATTTTTGCTTACGGCATACGCCGAGAGTGGTGCGATTCCAATCCCGTGGCCCGCATCGAAGTGCCGCGGGTAGACGAAAAACAGATTGTACCCCTGAGCCCGGATGAGGTGGAGCGCCTGCTTGATTGCGCCAGGGAGAGCGATATGCAGCTTTCACTCAATCTGTTATTATTCAGCGGGGTGCGCCCCGAGGAAGTTGCCAGACTTAAGCCTGCGGACTTTTATTGGGAGGAGCAGCAGGTAATTATCCGCCCGCGTGCCAGCAAAACAGGAGGCGGCAGAGTGGTCCCGTTACGCCTGAATGAGGACTTGCCGGAGGAGCTGCGCATCATTCCCTGCAACTGGAAGCGCCGCTGGCGGCGCCTGCGCCTGGCCGCAGGTTTCGACCATTGGCCCTCCGATGCATGCCGCCACACCTTTGCCAGTTATCATGCAGCCTATTTCCGCAATCTGCCTGCTTTGCAGCTGGAAATGGGGCACCACAACCTGGACCTGCTCCGCAGTCGCTACATGGCACCTGCCCTTTCCGGTGATGCCCGCCGCTTCTGGGCCTTTGTGCGGGAATGAAATCAGGTGCTTTGCCTGAGGCAAAGCACCTGTGAAAAAACTACTGTTTTAACAGCTAGCCGATTACTTGCGGAGACCTTTGGCACGCCTGAGCAATCAGCGACGGCGGCGGCGGGCTGCCAGACCGGCGAGAGCCAGCAGGCTCAGCGTAGCGGTGGCAGGCTCGGGAACCATGCCGGGGTAGCTGGTAGCCACCACATTGTAGGCATCGTTGGTGACAAGAGTCAGCGTAGCACCACCCTGATTCACGCCGTTCATGTTGTGATTGCCACCTGAGAAGGAAGCAACCACAGCATCGCCCTGGTACAGCTCTGCTGCTGCGGAACCATTGGTGCCACCGAGGTACTTAATGGTGTAATCACCAGCGCTCAGCGTGAGAGCAGTGCCTTCTGCTGTCGTGAAGATGGACTTATCCGACGTGCCGGTGGTGACATCGTTCGTAAGCGTGGTGCTGCTGAGGGCACCACCGCGATTCAGGCTGAGGGTATTATCGGAATTCAGAACAAAAGCGTTCACATTGTAGCTGTTGCCATTCACCTGGTAGTAAGCAGCCAGAATGTCGTAATCACCCGTGAGAATGGGAGTATCGGGGATGGTGAAGGTAAGAGTCATCTCCCCTGCATACAGGTCGCCGCCTTTGTCCATGGTGTACTGGCCACCCATGGCCACACCGGCGAGTGCCATGAGTGCGATAAGTGTCTTTTTCATAGATATTGAATGAATTAGATGTTAATGTTTGAGGTTTTGCCGGGGGGGCGGGATATTCCTCGCGCGATGGAAAGTTCTCCCATACGCCCGACGGGGGTAGTATACAGCATGCCGAATGCAGCTTTCGTGCGGAAATGAACTGCGAAGTGGGCTGGGAGGGCACTCCTTTGAGCCCGTTATAGTGGATAAGTGGGGCAAAGAGTAAAGCTTAGAGAGAATCGCGATAAAAACGGAAATATAGTGTTGCGTCGCGAATTGCATTGAATTATAATGAGCACATGGCGAATTTCTGGAAGATATACACACCCAGCGAGAAAGTCGAAGGCAGGAATGCTCAAGACGCACAGAATCCCGAATGGGAGGAATCAGAAGACGCAGAATTGGAAAAACTTGCGCGGCGTGCCACAGCGTCGGCTCGCCAGAGTTTTCACCATATTAATGCAGCAAAGGCTGATGCGTGCAAAAAGCAGCTGTTGCAGGAAATGAGAGATGCCCGATGATGGATGTCAGGAAACCGAGGCTCATCATATTGGCCGGCCCCAATGGATCCGGTAAGTCCACATTCGCCGCGCAGCTAAACGCCCCCCGTGGGGTGCTCACTGCCGATTTCTGAATGCGGATGAGCTGGCAGAACAACTTGGCGGATGGAATATCCGGAGTGCGTGGCCGAAGCGCAGATTCGCATACGCAGGCAGTTGCAATTATCATTGCTCAACAGGGAGGATATCATGTATGAAACGGTGTTCTCGCATCCCTCAAAGTTGACTCTTATCAGGCAAGCCCGGGAATTCGGCTATTTTGTGAGGCTGTTCTTTATCTGCACAGAATCCCCCCGAATCAATATTGATCGTGTGGCTGAGCGCTTCGCCAAGGGGGGGCACACCGTGCCCGGAGACAAAGTCAGCAGCCGCTACAACCGCGCACTGATGTATGGGGCAGATGCTCTCCGTCTTGTCCAGCGAGGGTATGTATACGACAATTCAAAATCGGCAAAGGAAACAGAAAAGTCGTTTGAATTACTTTTCCGCACCATGGATGGTAATGCGCTGAAGCTCTATTCATCACCTGACACATGGCCCCAGGCATACCGCTATTTCCTCCAGGATGTTGAAGCCCCGGGGGATTGAATGCCTGATTCTCTGGTAGGGTGGCATCTATATCAAGGGTGCTTGCCATACCAGCTACACCGGGGGAAGCATTTCCACCTGTCTCGCTCTAAGAACCCAGCTACCCAGCATGTCAAATGCATCGTTCGTACGCCCTCATGTCCCCCCCTCCACTAGCTCTGGCAGGCCCACAGTTACTGCACGTCTGAATGACTACCTGTGGGGCCAGCGCTGCCATTTTCGTGTTGATATGATGGCTGAAATAAGCAGTTCTCTGGGATAAGACCGTGAATTCGAGAACAGACGGTATCTGCATTGGTATCTGAGAATCGGGTATTCCCGAATCTACTGGTAATTCCATCAAATTTATTCACATATGGTGAAAAGGAGCTATTTTATGCCAAATACAGCGGTTTTAGAAGCATAATTCACCCTGTACGGTGAATTGGCATCGCCTCAAAAACGCTCGATGCGTTGCTGAACGTGATAGCGGAACGTGCGCTGAGCCTTCGGGGTCATGTGCGAGTCTGTCAATTCTCTTATGATGCCGGGGCTGCGTTGAAGGATGTTCCGTATATCGAGCTGGATGATTCTACGACTCAGGCCTATGGTTTCGCCCCAGGAGAGGAAGAAATCGCTGAGGTGGTTTCTGGGGCATGTTCTGCCGTCTTCAAACAGGCCATGCCCCATAGCAAAATCAGTATCAGAAACATGAACGCGCGTGTTCATCACATCGTAGACCGGCGCCAGACGCCAGGCGCCGCCGTCTGCCTCCAGCATGGAGAAATTCTTGGCATGCGCATCGCCGTTGCACAAGATGAAGTTCACCAGAACCATGCGGAAGAACAGCCTTAAATCCATGAGCGGGACAGAGGATACCCTGGCTACGATGCCGGCAAGTTGTTCGTAGCTTCCATTGTATTTAGCATTGCTGTTTCCCTGCACCAATAGGCCGGAAAGGGATGCAAGGTCTTCCATGTGCAATTTCTGACCACTGGGCAGGATATCAAAACGGCGGGTCAGGTACGCCGGGACGCCATCCTGAAAGAAGCAGAGCGCGGAGGCTGCGGTGGGAAGCCGGAAAATGCCGCGGCATACCCGCATGCAGAATTCCTCGTTGGCAGGTATATCCCGGTTCAGAGCAAACCGCGCCGGGTGTGGTTTGAGAATGAGGGTTCCCTGTTCTCCCGGCTCAGCAAAGCGCAGCTGCCCATTCCGGACAAGAAGCGACATCTTGTGCTGCGCTCCCGATACTGAAATGGACGGAGCAAAAGAAGCGCCGCTCCCGGTGAGAATGTCTCTCTTGTAGCTATAGGGAAGGATGGGAGAAACCCGCTGTCCATCGAACAACGTTTGCTGCTGCGCAGCCGTATATTCTGTGAAAGCCGGCTTCATTCTGTGATTACCTCCTGAACAGTTACATCGCCGATGGTGTCGTGCCTGGCAAGCCTGAGCAGCTGGGAAAAGCGGTCATGCTCATCCAGTTTCAGCTCGGTGCAGATGCGCTCCAGATTGTCGCCCTCGGGCAGCAGACTCTCAAAAAAGGGGAAAAGATGCTCGCTATAATAAGCCTCCTGTCTGGGTGGCATCTGGTAACACACCGTGTGGCAGATGGGCTGCTCCAGGTATTCGGGCAGGTATTGCAGCTCATAGTGCCGTTCCCCTGCCTGTGAGTGCCGCGTCAGCACTGCCGCCGGAGTGCCTTTTACATAGACGATGGCCCTTTCTTCCTTCATAGAGTCGGATTCTTAATACATTGTGCGTCTGGGAAGAAGTGAAAGTTCCAGTCCCAGGGTTTCGAGTACCTTGAGCAGCACCTTCAGCTGGGTATTGCCTACGCCCCGCTCTAAACGGCTTAACGTGTTGATGCCAATGCCGGTGAGTGCCGCCATTTCCTCCAGCGTCACATGTTCTTTTACTCGACGAGCGCGAATGGCTGCACCTATTTCAGAAGAATTCACCATGCGTGGTTAATATCGCACACGGTCACCCGCTTGTCAAGTTTCAACTGCAATGCGCAGAAAAAACAGGCACCATGCCGCAGCACGGTGTCTGTTGAGAATCAATTTATACGCTGCACAATTGCTTGCGGCGGCGGCGGGCAGCCAGGCCGACCAGGGCCAGCAGGGAAAGCGTGGCGGTGGCGGGCTCGGGAACATACTCTACCGTCTGCCAGCCCAGCATCTGGAGGGCGCGCAGGTCAGCTGCGGAGAATGCGGTGTTGGCGGTGCCGCCGGGTCCGAGCACGTTGGTGCCATCCCCATGGGCGAGGTGCTCCAGGGTATCGCCTTCGAGCATGATGGCGGAGATGTGCACACCGAGCTCGCCGTTCAGGCTCAGTCGCCTGGCCGGGTCGTATTGGATTTCATCGCCGGTGTAGCTGTCAGGGTTGGACGGGTTACGAGGGTTCACCGAGGAGGAGGCGCAGGCCTCTGCATTCATCGAGGGCCTGCTGCAGCTCGAGGGGCATGCTGAGCAGGGGCTCGGCATAGCCCCAGAAGCGGGCTTCCTCGGTAAAGTAGGCACGTGCTTCGGGGGAGTTGTAGAAGGATTCGCACCAGCTGAGCATGCGGCGCAGGGCGGCGATGCTTCCGGGTGTTTCATCCTCCAGCCCATTGCAGCGGATGGAGATGATACACAGGGTCCAGCGGACGATGTTCTCAGTTTCCTCCGGATTGTCGCTGGGGCGGGTTCGGCAGAATTCCTCCCAGGCGGGGGCGTAGTAGGCAAAGGCCACCGGCCCCATGAAGGCCAGATCCTCCTGGAGCGATTCGTATTCCCCGGGCAGGCGTTGCAGAATATCCTCGCGTGTTTTTCCCAGGAAGGAACGCACGGCGCTGCGCTCATCCAGTGAGTCGTATACGTTGATGTCTTCTTGGCGGGGGAGCTGGCTCATGGGCGTGTGTTATGGGCGTGTGTTATGGGCTGTTGATTCCCGCGAATCGGGAATATGATTCCCGATTCGCGGGAATTGAGTGTACGAAAACGGCCTAAAATCGGAGAAAGTGATGTTTTGGAGTGTGTTAATGGAGATTGCTTTTTCTGAGGGTAAAGCAAGCGCTGCGTCTTTTTCTGAGCGTAAGGAGCAGGAACCATGCCAGGGCCCCCGGGAAGAGGAGACCGGTGCTGCACTGTCCCCCCAGTTCACCCTCGCATTCGAAACGGACGCGAGCCCTGGTGCTTCAGCCTGCGCTGTGACGGATATGTTGCGCTTCGCATGTTCCGCCTGGAACCCGAACTTTTAGCCTCTCCGGTATTTCAGCGGACAGAGGGCGCGCAGAATGGCGTTACAGGAGGCGTTTGGCACCAGGAACGTCCAGGCGGCGGGATTCGCGGGCGTAGCCGAAGGAGCCTTCATCCGGTTCATCGGTATTTCGGCGGCGGTGTACGGTGCCGCTCTGGGTGCGCAGGTAGTGCACCACGCCGTGCCCCACAGCCTCGGCATAGCGGCGTGCATTTTCGGGGTCGGCCAGGTAGCGGGCGTGCTGCCGGTTGTTGAGGAAAGCGGCCTCGATGATGGCGGCGGGGATACCGGCGTCATCGCAGACATTGAGCCAGCCGCCGCCGCGGGAGGCATCCAGGTAGCGGGTCTGCACGCGGCAGGGCTGCCCTTTGTTGGGCATGCCGTGGTTGAGGCAGCGGGAGTTGAGGGAATCTGCAATGGCCTGGGCCAGGGGCTGGCCGTTGTGCCGGTTGGTGAGGATGATGGATTTCTGGTTGTGCCTGCGCCAGCCGTTGCCGCTGCTGTTGTGGTGCAGGAACACGGCGGCGGGAGCCTGGCGGTACACGGCATAGTCGGCGCTGATGATACCGCCGGCCACACGGTCCGGGTAGTAGCGGGAGGGGTAGCGGCGCCCGGGTTTCTCATCCTTTTCGAGGTGCTGCACATCGGCACGCTCAATCCAGGCCTCGTAGCGCTCGTCATCCGGCTCATCGCCGCGATTGCAGACCACACAGGGGTAGCCGGCATCCTCAATCACCTTCTTGGTGTAATGGGCATATTCATACCAGAATTCGCATTCGGAAATGCGCTTGCCGCGCACCTTGCCGGGGGTGCGGGCGCCGGGGTGCTCTGCCGTGTGGCCAATATCGAGCACCACAGCCGTGGTGGGCGGGCCGGGGAACTGCTGGCAGGCCGCCAGCACCAGGGCCGCCAGACCGAGCAGCAGGGCTGTGCAGGTGCGACGCATGATATCAGCCTTCCTCCTCCTCATCTGCACGTGGAATGCGCGGGGTGAAACGCATGAGCTCCGGTATGAAGGTAAGGGGGATATCACCCGTGGGGCCGTTTCGGTTCTTGGAGAGTGCCAGGTTGGCATCGGAACCTACGTTTTCGCGTTCTTCGTCGTCTTCAGCGTAGTAGGCCATGCGGTAGAGCAGGCCGATCATATCGGCATCCTGCTCAATGGCGCCGGATTCACGCAGGTCGCTCATCATGGGCACGCCCTTGTTCTTGCCGGGGCGGTTTTCCGGGCCGCGGTTCAGCTGGGCCAGGGCGATAATGGGCAGGTTCAGTTCCTTGGCCAGGCTCTTGAGGCCGCCGGAGATTTCAGCGATTTCACGTTCGCGACTGTTCTGGGCCTGCTTGGTGTGGGAGCGCATGAGCTGCAGGTAATCGATGCCGATGGCGCAGAGGTCCGGGTGGTCGCGCATGACACGGCGGGCTTTGGCGCGCAGCTCTGCAATGGAGATGGCGGCGGTGTCATCAATCACGATGTTGCTGGCGCGCAGCTCGTTAATGGCGTATTTGAGGCGCTTCATGTCCTCCTTGGAGAGGCCGCCCTGCTTGGCGAGCAGCTGCTGCTTGCTCACGCCGCTGCGGGCATAGAGCAGGCGCTCCACCAGCTGCACGCTGGGCATTTCGCAGGAGAAGATGAGGATGGGTTTCTTCACGTTGAGCGCCAGGTGCTCCATGATGTTGAGCAGGAAGGAGGTCTTACCCATGGACGGGCGCGCGGCAATGATGAAGAGTTCGCCACCTTTCAGGCCGTTAATCATGGAATCCAGGCGGGGATAGCCGGTGGTGAGGCCGAGCACCTCGCCCTTGCTGCTCATCATGCGCTCCATGTTGTTCACAGCTGCGGCGATGTCGGCGCTCAGCTTCCATTCGCCACCCTTGTCCGTGCTCTGGCGGATTTTCAGCACTGCCTGTTCCGTCTCATCCAGCAGGGCATCCACCTCAGCCTCACTTGTGTAGGCAGATTCGCTTGCCTGGTTGGCCGTCAGGATGATGCTGCGGCGGATGTATTTCTCCTTCAGGGTTTCAAAGTGCAGGTTGAACAAACCGGTGTTCGTGGTGTAGGAGAACACATCCGTGAGCCCGGCGGGGCCGCCCACAGCCTCCAGCTGTTTCTTGTCCGCCAGCTGCTGCATGACGGAGGTCACATCGATGGGGATGCCTTTATCATAGCGCTCGCGGAAAATCTCCCACAGAATGCGGTGGGCCGGTATGTAGAAGAAATCACTGGTCATGCCCTTCGATACGCACTGGGACACGATGTTGGTCGGGTCGATAGTCATCATGGCCAGCAGGCTCTTCTCAATGTTCGGTGCCTGCGGCATAACCACGTTCGCGCCCGTATGCGCGGGCGCGCCTGCTTTCAAATCGGCTTTCTCCTTCGTTTCCGGGCTCATGGTTTCGTTCATATCCGCCATAAGCGGAACCGCATTTATCCTACTACTTCCTACTTCAATTTACAAGTTAAAAAAATATTGGAATTTTTCTAAAAATAAGCTTGCCATCGAACATGAATATGCTATATTTCCATAAACCCACTCGCTCGGTAGGAATAAACAAAAAGCTCCCCACCGTCACCATGAAGCGTTCCTTATTTCTCACCTGCATTCTGGCGTGTTTAACCAGCCTCGCACCTGCTGCCACGTACACGAATCTCACCGAAGCCTGGTGCGATGAGGAGAACAGAGTCATCTACGATGGCCAGGGGTATTTTGCGGTTCAATCTGCGGCGAGCACGGCCATTGACCTCACCATCGATCTGAGTGCGCTGGAGAGCTATGTGAATTCAAATGACTACCAGAGCGGGAATTACCTGCTGCTGTGGGATGATGACTCAGCAGACTACGGATTGGCGGACAACGCGGACACGACAGTTGACACAGGCTCGCGGGTGCCGTATCTGACCGGGTATTGGAATAATGCAGCCTGGAGCACAAGCAACAGGATAGATTACAGCACCCTGAACCAGCATGCCACGGATGGCAGCGTGACCCTGAGCATCACCAACAGTAACAGCAGCGGCGTGACGGTCAGTGTGAAAGATACCGCCGGAACAGCAACCACGCTCTACACGGCTTCCAGCCTGCTGAGTTCCTACAACACGCAGACGAACGGCTACCATGTGAACCTGAACTATGTGACGGCAGTGACGTTGCACACCCCCTCCACGCTGGATACGGAGAGCTATGTGCCGCCGGTGGATTACAGCAAGCCCTTTGTGAGCGGGCGGGCAGACAGCAGCACCAGCGTGGGGCGCATCACCTTTCTGGGGGATTCCATCACCCACGGCGTGAATGATGCCTCGTACCGCTGGCAGCTCTTCAAGACACTGGTGGACAACGGCATTGAGAATGAGATAACCGGGCCGCGCGAGG
This sequence comes from Akkermansiaceae bacterium, assembly GCA_015062005.1. Lineage (GTDB taxonomy): Bacteria > Verrucomicrobiota > Verrucomicrobiia > Verrucomicrobiales > Akkermansiaceae > Akkermansia. Next base: position 76,382 of record SUVL01000008.1, on the reverse strand, counting down.
GGTATTACAACACACCGTCCCACACGAAAGATGCCGGGGAATCCTACGGCGGGGCCGCCTTTGCCAATGTCCACCTGGCGCAGGCCTCCGGCCGCACGCACAATATCATCTCCGGCAGCACCAGCGCAGTGGTGAACGGCACCACCTACACCAGCGGTGTGAACTACGGCGGGCACTCCACCGCCACTACTGCCGCCCGGTACGACAGCAACACCTGGTTCTGTCTCATGGGCACGAATGACCTGCTTTCCGACACACCGGCCAGCGGTACAACCCCCGCACAATATGCCACCCAGATGCAGAAGATGCTGGGCGGCACGGTGAGCTACAATGAGACTACGGATTCCTACATCTGGACGGCCGGAGATAACTGGGGCAGTATGGCCACTATTGTGGATGACGTCTGCGGAGAGGGGGATACCTTCTACGCACTTTCCATCACACCCTGGGGCAATCATAATCACAATGCAGACCGCGACCACTACGCCGGGCAGGAGTTCAACCGGAATCTGGCGGCCTGGGCAGCGGCCTATTCCCGGGAAAGCGGGAAGAACGTGGTGTATGTGGATGTGACCCGCGGCATGGTGGATGCCAGCTCGGGAAACCGTTTCATGGGGCACGATGCGTTCTTCAACAGCAGCTCCGACCGCCTGCACCCGAATGACCAGGGTTCGCTCCTCATGGCGGGCAACCTGGCCCGCGCCCTGGGCATAGGCGGCCGCACCGCCGGTCTGGAGCGTTCCGGCACCACCACCTGGCAAAGTGCAACCACTGGTACGGTTGCCGCCGGGAGTTCCACTCTGCTGGCGGAAAATATCTTCACCATGGCGGGCGGCTACACCATAGACTTTGCCGCATCGTTCGGCAATGGAGCGGAGAATGGCTGGCTTTCCGCGGAGAACAGGCTCTCCATCTCCTTGGGGGATGGCACCCACAGCGGTACGCTGAATCTGAGCGAAAGCTACATCATGTGGGGGAGCGAGGTGCTGTTCTGTCAGGATACATCCGCCCTGGCGGCGGAAGGGAGCCTGCGCATCGCCTGGCACAACGGCAACACCGCCGATAACGTGCTGAGCGGCTACTACGTGTGGCTGGGGGATATGCTCATCGGCCAGGGCTTGCAGGCCGACACAGAGATGGGGCTCAACGGCATCGCCATTTCGGCGCTGGGTGCTGCAGGCGAGGTTACCGGCCTCACCTGGGCAGATACTGCCTACGCTCCCACGACCACAGGCACCAGTGCAATGGAATACGCTTACCGCACCACCCAGGACGCTGCCAGCGTGAGTGGGTTGGTGGAGAACACATACACCTGGCAGCCAGCCATGTCCCCGGAAGACCGCACCGCCGCTCCCACCCTCAGCGGCATCAGTTATGAAAGCGCCACCTCCGTGGCGGCAACCGAGGGACAAGTGCTGGTGAGAGCGGCTTCTGAGTCCGTTTCTCAGAGCTTCACCCTTACCTCCGGCGCCGGGTGGACCGGCCTGGTGAACAACAGCTACGCCGGGGATATCAATACGCAGGTAACCGGCACCACAGCCAACACCGTGTTCGGATCCATGAACTCCGGCCGAGCCGGCAGGCTCACCCTGGAAGTTGCCGCCTCCGGTGTGGTGGGCAACGGCACCTACAACGGGCAGACTGCCGCCATTGCCGGTTCCTACGGCGGCGGCACGGCTGAGGCGTTCCACGTTTACGTGAACGGCGGCACGGTGAAGGGAGATATCGTGGGCGGCGCGGTGCATGGCTCCGGCACCGTGGAAACGGTGAAACTCGTTGTGAACAACGGCACGGTGCAGGGACACCTGCTGGGTGGTTCCAAGACCACCGGCACGGTGAAGAATGCCGATATCACAGTGAATGGCGGCATCATCAACGGAGATATTGTGGCCGGTGGTTCCGCCGGAACCGTGGGGGATACATCCGTTGTCGTCAACGGCGGCGTGATTGCCGGCAGCATCACCAAAGGAACCGCCACCCGCAGCGAGGGTGCCCGCGCCTCGGTGACCGTGGTGGGCAGCAAAGCCTATATCGGCGGCAGCATCGCGGCGGATGATGTGACCCTGCGCAACGTGAGCCCCTCCGGTTACGTTGATGGTTTCGACAGCTACGCCGGCAGCATCACCGCTGAAAAACTCACCCTGGACAACGTGCAGGTGGATTTGAAAGCCACGCTTTCCGTCACCTCTATTGAGCTTATCAACGGCAGCACCACCAGCGCCGGGCTGGGTGAAAACTGCATGCTCAGCACCCTGAGCCTGGGCAGTGGCAGCACCTTCAGCGCCTACAAGGACGCCGCCACCCCCACGGCCACCAGTGCGCATGAAAGCACCCTCACCCTCACCACCCTGCAGGCCGGAGCCGGTGCCACGCTGAATGCCAACATCGCCTTCACGGCAGATTCCTCCCTCATTCTGGACGGCGCCCTCACCATGGGCAGCGATGTAGCGCTCGCCACCGGCATGAGCCTCACCCTGTCCGAATCCATGCTGGCAGACCTCTATGGCCACCAGGCGGTCACCCTCTTCACCGGGGTGGATAAGCTCACGCTGGATGCCGTCGACATAGCCGATGGTGCGGCACTGAATGTTAACGGCATGTTCAGCAACCTGGACACCGGGTATGATTACAACCTCGCCTACGTCGGCGGCATGGTCAGCCTCTCAGCCATCCCCGAGCCCACCACCGCAACACTGAGCCTCCTGGCACTCGCCGCCCTGGCTGCACGTCGCAAGAGAGAATTCTGATTAAGGAACAGGCACACAGGCTTTAAAGCCACCAAATTTCTGCATCTCGTTTCTTTTGCCTTGCAACACGGTGGAGATAACGCTAAAATTAACCCGTGAGCAGGGGGAATAAGCCACCTGCCCGCCCTCTTATACGATTATGAAGACACTCATCACGAACGCGCATATCATTTCCCCCGGCATTGACCTGCCCGGTGGTTCTGTACTTGTGGAAGGCAGCAAGATCATTGCTGTGCTGCAGCCCGGCGAAACCGCTGAGGCCGATAAGACGATTGATGCCGGCGGCAACATGCTCATGCCCGGTTTCATCGACATCCACTCCCACGGCGCCGGCGGCTGCGACACCTGCGATTGCAAGGTGGAAAGCATCCGCACCATCGCTGATTGCAAGATGAAGGAAGGCGTGACCACCTGGCTGCCCACCACCCTGACCCTGGGCACCAAGACCCTGGCCGATGTATGCACCGTGGTGAAGGAATATGCCGCCTCCCCGAACGGCTCCAAGACCCCCGGCGTACACCTGGAAGGCCCCTACATCAACCCCAAGCAGTGCGGCGCCCAGAACCCCGCCTTCGTGCGCCCGGCCGATTATGAGGAAGTAGCCATGCTGAACGACATCTACCCGGTGCTGCTCATCTCCATGGCTCCGGAAATGCCCGGCTCCATCGACTTCATCAACAAGGCCACCGCTGCCGGCATCACCTGCTCCGCCGGCCACTCCGCCGCCAGCCATGCCGATTTCAAGAAGGCCAAGGCTGCCGGTCTGAAGCACCTCACCCACTTCTGCAACCAGATGAGCCCGCAGCACCACCGCGAAATCGGCTTGGTGGGCTCCGGCATGCTGGACAAGGATATCAAGATTGAAATCATCTGCGACAAGATTCACCTCTGCGAGGATATGCTGAAGCTCACCTTCAGCAACAAGGACATCGACCAGATGATTATGATTACGGACTCCCTGGCCTGCTCCTGGATGCCCGATGGCCCCGGCCAGCTGGGTGGTCTGCCCATCATCGTGAAGGGCGGCGTGGCCCGTCTGGAAAGCGGCAACCTGGCCGGCTCCACCCTGCGCTATGCCAAGGGTCTCAAGAATGTGCAGGAACTCACCGGCGCCCCGCTCAGCGAGCTGGTGAAAGCCACCTCCTGGAACCAGGCCCAGAGCCTCGGCCTCTTCGACCTGGGCAAGATTGCCCCCGGCTACACCGCCGATATGGTGGTGCTGGACGCCGAGTACGAAACCGTGATGACCATCATCGACGGCGAACTCCGCTACCAGGCATAAGTTCAACCAATCGGGCGGGGTGCTGCGGCACCCCGCCGCTTTTCTCTCATCCCGAAGCTCCACCCACCCGCCGCCATGCTCATCTCCCCCCTCGCCCGCAAGCTTTGCCAGAAACAAGGAATTGACCCCACCACCCTGCGGGGCAGCGGTCCGCGCGGGCGAATCATGGCGGCAGACGTAGTTGCCCCAGCCCCCGCCACGGTGAGCCACGGCCGCACCGTGCTGCGGGATTTTGCCATTCCCCCCACCCGCCCGGAGATTGACGGATACTACGTCTACGACCAGGAGGTGGACATGGCCGCCCTGGCGCGCATCAGCCTGCCCATCGCGGTGCAGTGCGAGAAACTGCTGGAGCACCGCTACTCCCTTTTCGACTACATCGTGCGCGCCGTAGTCAAGGCCTGCACCAGTCATCCCTGCTGGCTGCCCGAAGGCAAGAGTGTGGATGTGCTCCTCTTCCAGGAAGAAGGGAACAAGGTGGTGGGCATCGTGAATGCTGCCGCGAAAAGCATCTACCGCCTGGCGCGCGAAACCCAGAAAGCCACCGCAGGCGTTCCCGCCGGCTTCACCCCGCAGATTGCCGTGTGCGATGCCGCCACCGCCCGCAGCAAAGTGGCAGCCTTCATCGCCGGCGGCACCCTGCCCCTTTTCGGCTTTGTTGCCCGCGGCCGCAGCCCCAAGGTCGGCATCCGCGCCGGGGCCGAAAGCCGCCACAATTTCGCCCTGCCCTATACTTTCTACATTTCCGACGTCATTCCCTCTGCAGAGGCCAACCGCATTGCCGCCCGCCTGGGGGATTTGCTGTATAATCCGGTGAGCCTGCTGCTTCCTACCTAAGAAGTCCGCGAGCCCCGGCTCGCGGATATCGTTCTGACCGCAGGTCAGAATATCGTCCGGCGCCAGCCGGATTTCGTCCAGTTTCTCAGAAACTGGATATCGTTCACCTCAGATGCCCGCCCTGTCCTTTTCCCCATCATTGGGAAATACTTTAACCATTCCCCATCGGAAAACGAAATCCGGCTTCGCCGGACGATATCCTCACTTTGTTCGGACCAGGCGACCCACTTTCCCTCAAGTTTTGTGCATTTTCAGGCCATTATTCCCTCAAGTTTTGTGCAACAGACCATTCTCCTGGATATCCCGCTTTATGCTGTATTTCTTGCTGCTCAATTGAGCGCAGAGGAACTACGCGGCTCTGAGGGCAAGGATTTACTGCCGTTGTAGCCCCATGTCCGCGAGCCCCGACTCGCGGATATCGTTCTGACCGCAGGTCAGAATATCGTCCGGCGCCAGCCGGATTTCGTCCAGTTTCTCAGAAACTGGATATCGTTCACCTCAGATGCCCGCCCTGTCCTTTTCCCCCTCATGGGGAAATACTTTAACCATTCCCCATCGGGAAACGAAATCCGGCTTCGCCGGACGATATCCACGCCTGCGGCGTGGACGATATCTTGCCTGCGGCAAGACGATATCCTCACTTCGTTCGGACCAGGCGCCGGAGGGCGCCTAAGAGAGCAAGGCTGGCCACAGCTCCCAGGGCTGTGAACCACAGGGGCAGCTGCCAGGCGCCGGGCTCGTGCGCCGCCGCAGAGTGAGCCACCAGCAGGGTGAGCGGCAGGTGCCAGAAAGTGCCCAGCAGAAAGATGATGCCCAGGCTGCGGCGGTTCACTCCACCGCAAGAGAAGAACACCTTGCGCACCATACCCGCCACCACTGCCGCCACCGCCATGACCACCGGCAGCAGGGCCCCTACCGCACCGGCGGTTTCGCGCACGCGTTCAGCCGTGACCGGCTCAGCAAAGAGTTCTTTCAGCGGCTCATGGCACAGCGCCGCAAACACCACCGCCCCGTAGGCTAGCGAGCGGTTGAAGATGTTGCGGAACGAAAAGGGATCCTCCATCGGCATCATTTCTTCTTGCGGCGCTTCTTTTTCTTCTTAGCAGGGCGGGGCTCGTTTTTTTCCGCATCACTATCCGCGGCCTGCGCCGTTTTTTCGCCCTTGGTATAGTAGCGCACGTAGTCAATCTCGAACTGCACCGGGTATTGCGAAGCTTCGGGCGACTCGGCCCAGCCATCAATTGCGGTATTCATGATGAGGTAGCAGGGGGTACGCAGCGGGTTGTTGCCGTCCGGGTAGTTGGCCTCTTCAATGCGCACGCGTCCCACCTCGGCATCATCGATGAGGATGCGCATCACCTCCTCATCCCACTCCAGCACGTAGGTGTGGAACTCCTTGCTGTAATCGGGTATGCGGGTGGTGCGGATAACCTTGTGCTCCCGGTTGCTGCCATTCGCCCCCCAGCGGAAGATGGAGTAGCAGGTTTCCGGCTCCTGGGAGATGTGTTCGAGGATATCAATCTCGCCGTTGGCAGGCCAGCCGTACTGGTTCACATGCATGGTCCACAGCGCCGGCCAGACTCCCTTGGCCTTGGGAATTCTGGCGCGGATTTCAAGGCGCCCCGGGCAGGTGAAATGCTTGACATCGCGCGTGGTCACCGAGCCGCTGGCATAGGGCATGGTTTTGCGCTGGTGGGTCCAGTGCTCCTTTTTGGGATCGTAGTTGCTGTTGCGGGTCTCTCTGGCCTTGGAGATGAGGATAAGCTTGCCGCCGCGCAGTTTCACGCAGTCCCTGGTGTAGGTCTGCACCGCGTCCTGGTTGCGGATGACGCCCAGCTCATGCTTCCATTTATCCGGGTTGAGCTTGCTGCCGCTGAATTCATCGTTCCAATCCAGGCGCCAGCCGCCCTCCAGCGTTTCCGGCACCTCGGCACCGGTCACCGGTTGAACCAGCGCCAGAAATAAAGCAGCCGCCACAGTTCCTATTGCTCGCATACTTGCCATAGCCCGCATTTTATGATATCCGCGCAGCGATTGCGAGCTTTTTCCGCGCCCCGCCGCACAACTCACGCGCGTGCCCCAAAGATTTGGAACAAGGTGATTGACGATTGACGATTGACGATTGACGATTGGGAAACTTCTAAAAATTCACTGAATTGGAATTGATTGATTAGTTTTGAATTGTTAGAAGTTTCCGAATCACATACCCTGCTGCTGGAGGAGGGCATCCGGGTTGGGCTCTCGCCCCATGAACTCGCGGAAGCTTTCACTTTCCAGCCGTGAGCCGCCCGTGCTGAGCACCGCACGGCGGAAATCCGCACCAGTGGCCGAGTTGGTCGGGCCTTCCTTCTCGAAACGTGAAAAAGCATCTGCCGCCAGCACTTCAGCCCATTTGTAGGAATAGTACCCGGCAGCGTAGCCGGAAGAAATGCAATGCGTGAGGCTGCGCATGATAGAGGGCCCCCAGGTGGTCAGGGGCATATTCCAGGGCTCCAGCAGCTCCCGGGTGGCGGCGTCCAGGGCGCGGTGGCGGAACTTGGTGCCGTAGTTCATGTGCATTTCCAGGTCGAGCTTGGCCATGCGCAGCTGGCTCATGGCCTCAATGCCGGGCATGAACACGCGGCTCTGCTGGAGCTTGCGCAGCAGGTCGGCCGGCAGGGGCTCATCCGTCTCCCAGTGGCGGGCATAAGCGGTGACTCCCTCGGGAATCCAGACCCAGTTTTCATTCAACTGGCTGGGCAGCTCCACAAAGTCTCGGGCCACGCGCGTGCCGGAGTGGGAGACGAGCTCCACATCGCTCAGCAGGCTGTGCAGGGTGTGGCCGAATTCGTGGAAAAGGGTGAGCACATCCATGTGAGTGAAGAGGGCGGGCTTGCCATTGGCGGGGGATTTGAGATTGCAGACCAGCACGGCCAGGTGCGCCGGGCGCTGGCCATTCACCATGGCGTGGTGACGCACGGGCATGACCCAGGCGCCCTCCCGCTTGGTGCTGCGGGGGTGCAGGTCCATGTAGAATGAACCCATGTGGCGGCCGGTGGCGGAGTCATGCACGGCATAGAGCTTCACCTCGGGGTGCCAGACCTCCGCCGTGCCGGCAGGCAGTTCCTGGCCGGGCTGCAGATGCACCGTGGGCAGCTCGGAAATGCGGATGGCATAGAGACTTTCGAAGACGGAGAACATGCCGGCAACCACATTTTCCTTCTTGTGGTAAGGGCGCAGCGAGTCCATGTCGAACTGGTAGATTTCCTCGCGCATCTGGTTGAGGTAGTAGTTGACGTCCCAGGGGTTCACCTGGTTCACGCGCCGGTTCTGGCGGCGGGAAATGAAGCTGAGCATGTCATTGGTCTCGCGGTCAAAGGCGGGTTTCACCTTGCGCATCATATCATCCACGAACTCCATGGCGGCATCACCACTGCCTACCATGCGGCGGGCGGTGGCCAGGTCTGCATAGGTGCCGAACCCCAGCAGGGTGGCCAGCTCAGCCCGCAGCTCCATGACCCGGGCAACCACCGGGGCATTATCCTTACCGGGGAGGCTGCCTTCGGTGTTGCGCCCTTCCCAGCAGAGCCGGCGGGTTTCCTCCACATCGCAGTGGCGCAGCACATCGCCCACACTGGCATACTCCAGGGTGATGAGCCACTGGGGCGCCTCCGGGGTGCCGAACCCGCGCTCCTGGGCGCGGGCGGCGGCGCGGGTCATCCAGTCCTCGCTCAGGCCTGCAAGCCTGGCCTTGTCGGTGATGACCAGCTGCCAGGCATCCATCGCATCCTTGCAATTCTTGTCAAACTGGAGGTAGAGGCCGGCCAGTTCCTTCTCAATTTCCATCTTGCGGGCCTTCTTATCGGCGGGCAGGTCAGCGCCGCTGTCCTTGAAGGAATCGAGCACCTGCTGCACATAGCGCTGGCGGGCGGGGGAAAGGGAGCCCACCCAGGGCGCCCTGGAAGCTGCGCGGATGACAGCCCACAGGCGCTCATTAGCCGCAATGGAGGAATCAAACTCCGCCACCAGCGGGGCCAATTCCTCCTGAGCCGCGCGAATCCCGGGGCCATCCAGCAGGCAGATCAGATTGGCCATGAGCACATCAACGGTGCTGACCTCATTACCGAGCTGCTCATATGCGCCGAAAGTGTTTTCCCAGGTTGCCTCGTGGGGCTGCACGCGGCAGATGGCTTCCAGTCTGGCCTTGGCGCGGTCAATAGCCAGGCGGGCATCCGCCAGGCCCTGCGCCGGCGTGAGGCGCGACCAGCGGGGGAAATCTCCGCCCCATTCCAGGAAGGGGTGTTCCTCGGCAGATAAAACAGGCAGAACAGGGGCGGGCTGCTGCTGGGCAGCCAGCGGGGCGGCGAAAAGGGTTGCGGCGGTGACCGTGAGAAGGAGCGACCGGGGTATCATACGCCCATATATACGCGCGGGCGTAACGCTTTCTTTCACCCTAAGCACAATTAGTTGCAAAATATTCTCACACCCCGCAGGCCGGCATCCCCCCCCTCATTACGAGTTACGAATTGGGAACCCGAAAAACTAACCGAATTGGAATTTGTAAGTACAATGTACAAAGGACAAAGTACAATTTGAAAGTTCCCTGCGGCTTCCGTCTTCGCCCTGCGGGCTACGCCGAGACTAGTTGCCGCAGCCGTTTAAAATGGCGGGCCGGAGGCCCGCGGAACTTCTTCAATTGTCAATAGTCACTCGTCAATTGTCAATTCTGTTAAATTCTCATTTGTTGATTATTTCGAGTTATCAGAAGTTCCCCAATCGTAAATCTGCGTATCCCAAATCGCAGGAACGCGTGTGAATCTGGCGAAAAATGGGAATTTGTCTTTACAAGAAAGCTGCACGGGCGTATAAAAACCTAGCTATGCACGCGCCAAGTATTGTCAGTTCGCTCAAGACATATAACCGCAAGACCTTTCTTTCCGACCTTGGAGCCGGGCTCACCGTAGGCGTAGTGGCCCTGCCACTGGCCATGGCCTTTGCCATAGCCTGCGGGAGCAGCGCCATCACCCCCAGCACCGGGCTTATCACGGCCGTGGTGGCCGGGTTCCTGATCTCGCTGCTGGGCGGCAGCAAGTTCCAGATTGGAGGCCCCACGGGCGCCTTTGTGGTGCTCATCTCGGGGGTAGTGGGCACGTTCGGCTTTCCCGGGCTGGTGCTCTGCACCCTGCTGGCCGGTCTGTTCCTCATCATTTTCGGGGTTTGCCGCATGGGCTCGCTCATCAAATTCATCCCCTACCCGGTAACCACCGGCTTTACCAGCGGTATCGCCGTCACCATTTTCTGCACACAGGTGAAAGATCTCTTCGGCCTGCAGATTGACCGGGCCGTGCCGGCCGAATTCATCGCCAAATGGCAGTGCTACTTTGAGTATTTCCACACCGTGAACTACTGGGCGCTGGGGCTTTCCGTGCTCACCGTGGTGGTAATTCTGCTCACCAAGCGTTTTTTCCCGAAAGCGCCATTCATGCTGGTAGGCATGCTGGTGAGCACCGTGGTATGCCAGTGCTGCAACCTGCCGGTGGAAACCATCGGGTCACGCTTTGGTGAGCTGCCGCAGGGGCTGCCTATGCCCAGCCTGCCCGAGGTGGAGTGGAAGCAGCTGCCGCAGCTCGTGCAGCCCGCCTTCGTCATTGCGCTGCTGGCAGCCATTGAATCACTGCTCAGCGCCAGTGTGGCGGATGGTATGACCGGCTCGCGCCACCACCCGAACACCGAACTCATCGGCCAGGGCGTGGGCAACATGGCCTCAGCCCTTTTCGGCGGCATACCGGCCACCGGCGCCATCGCCCGCACTGCCACCAACATCCGCGCCGGCGGCAAGACCCCCATTGCCGGCATCATCCACGCCATCACCCTGCTGCTCATCCTGATGCTGGCCGGGCAGTATGCCGCCATGGTGCCGCTGGCCGCGCTGGCCGGCATTCTCGTGATTGTGTGCTGGAACATGGCGGAAGTCTCCACCTTCATCCACCTGGTGCAAGGGCCGCGGCAGGATGCCGTGGTGCTCTGCCTCACCTTCATCCTCACCGTGCTCATCGACCTCGTGGTCGCGGTGGAAGTGGGTGTGGTGCTGGCCGCCCTGCTCTTCATCGGCCGCATGGCCCAGATCAGCAACGTGGAAGCCATCTCCCGCGAACTGGAAGGCGAAGACCCCGAGGAACAGCCCGGCCGCTCCCGTTACCTCCGCCACGTGCCCCGCAACGTGGAAATCTTCGATGTGCAGGGACCCTTCTTCTTCGGCGCTGTAGAGCAGTTCAAGGACCGCGTGTTCCGCACCCTGGAGCGCGACATCGAGTATGTGCTGCTGCGCATGCGCCTCGTGCCCGCGCTGGATGCCTCCGGCCTGCATGCCCTGGAGGACTTCCTGGCCTATTGCCAGCGCCGCAATATCACCCTGCTGCTCTGCGGTGTGCAGAAACAACCGCACAAGGTCATCCGCCGAGATTCCCCCTTCATGCAGGAGCTGCACGCCGAGAATATCTGCGAGAATATCGATGCCGCCCTCACGCGCATCCAGCAGCTGGAGCAGGAAAAAGCCCAAGCCCGGCCTTAAGCGCTCCTCACACAGTCTGTGCAGGAAGGGGTGGGAACCAGGTGGTTCCCACCCCTCTTTTCTTCCGCACGCCCCCCGGCACAACCGGGACTTTTTTTTACTATTCAAAGCAGAATTATCTTGCAAAAATCACAAAGCAGGTTATGATGAGTATTGCAGAACAGTAGCGGCATTTGCTACCAGCTGCACAGAAAACCAACCAAACCAATAGAAAGAGGTAAAAACCATGCCGAGTGATACTAATATTACTGTTACGGGCCGTCATATTGAAGTGACTGATGCCATCCGCGAATTCGCCACAAAGAAGATTGAGGCCATCCATATCGATTACCCGAAGATTGTGGAAGCCCGCGTGGTAGTGGATGTACAAAAGGAACGTCAGATGGCCGAAATTGTGTTGTTCTGTGCCGATCACATAACCATCCAGGCATCTACCTCTTCCGAAGATTTGTACGCCGCCATCGACGAGACAATCACGAAGATCATGCGCCGCATGCGCAAGCACAAGACCCGCCTCATGAAGCACTTCCGTCCGCACCGCTCCAAGAGCATCCGCAAGCTGGACGAAAAGGTATACGAGGAGGAAGTGCTGGACTACGATGTGGACACCGATGCCCCGGAAGACCCGAAGCCGGTACGCATCTCCCGCGAGGGCTACGACCTGCGCACCATGTACAAGGAAGACGCCATCATGGAGCTGGAAATCTCCGGCAAGCCCTTTGTGCTGTATCGCAATGCCCGCCGCAACGTACTGCAGATTGTCTACCGCCTCAGCCCGGGCGAATACTCCATCATCGAGTTGGGCAACGAGCTGAAAGCATAAACGCGCACCCTTGTAAACTCTGGCAATTTTCCAGGCCGCATCCCGTCAAGACAGGGTGCGGCCTGCTTGTCTGCAATACCCTGCGCCGCTTTCACACCGCCGCAGGCGGTATTCTCCCTCATCAGCGCTGTCCGCAGGGAACTTTCAAATCGCCAATCGCCAATAGTCAATAGGGGACTTCTAAAAACTCGAAAATAATCAACAAATTGATGTTTGAAAGTACAAGGGACAAAGTACAATTTGAAAGTTCCCTGCGGCTTTGCCGCAGCTGTTTAAAATGGCGAGCCTAAGGCGAGCGGAACTCCTAAATTGTCCTTTGTAATTTGTCCTTTGTACATCCCGCCAAATTCCCATTTAGTGACTTTTTAGAAGATCCCAATAGTCAATCCCCTTGTTCCAAATCTTTGGGGCTCATATGGAATAATTGCTCTGGCTGAACCTTTTTCCTTGCCTTTTCCGGTATATATGGCATACTGTGGTGCGTATATGCCCGCTATCGATATCATCGACGCTTCCGGTAACGACTACCGCTACAACCTGCCCGAGGATGGCTCTGTGCTCCTCATCGGGTCGGGGGCGGATTGTTCCATTTCCCTGCCGCACATCACGGATCTACTGCCCCAGCACTGCACTATCACCCTGCAGGAGGAGGGCTACGTGATTGCCATTGCCACTGAGGGAGCCACGCTCCTGGCGGAAAGCCAGCCCACGCAAGCCGCCATTCTCGTGCCCCGCGCGGTCTACCACGTTGGTTCCGCCATGCTGATGTATGACGATGCTGCCGCTGAGACCACGGCTGCGGAAGAAGCAGCTGATGAGCCCAAGAAGAAGAAAAAAAAGAAGTTGAAGAAGAGCAGCGGCGACTCCTCCATCCTTTCCACTGCCTCCTACACCCAGGAGGACGGTGCGCTGCACATCATCCTCCGCCGCCTGTATGTGATTGCCATCCTGGCAGCGGCCTTCCTGGCCGGGCTCACCATGCGCTACTGGATGGTTACCGGCGATTTCCTCATTGATGAGCTGCTCAAGTGAGCAAGCCGGGTACCCCCCGCTTTTTTTCAGCAAGAAGCACGATACTGGAATTACGAGTTACGAATTACGAGTTACGAAGTAAAAAATTCCGCGGGCATTCGCCCGCCAGTGTTGAACTGTTTGATGTGCAGTGGCGAGCCGAAGGGCATGTCACGGCGGTGGCGATAGCCGGAGATGGGAGCGGAACTTTAAGCCCGTGAAACGGGCGTAAGGTGGCAGGCGGGGGTAAGAGCGCGTCAGAGCTATTCAGGCCGGGGTGATGAGGAGGCGGCGTTCGCGGCGGGCGGCCTGGCGGTTGCCGGGGAGGTTCACGCGGGAAGCGGGTGCATCTGCCGGCAGAATGGCCACGATGGCGAGCACCAGTTCCTCACTGATGTCGGGGACGGAGTTCTGCTGCAGGTAATGGCGCACGATGGCCTTTTGCAGCGCGAGGGGCTGCTGCCAGACAAAGGGGAGGTAGAGGCGCCCCTGGGGGTCGCGGGATGGCAGGGACTGCAGGGCGGCTTCCAGGGCATCGATGGTTTCGGCATGCAGGCGGGCACTGCGGCCGAGGATGGGGGTTACATCGCGCCCCAGTGCCTTGTTCAACGCGGGGAGAGCCTCCAGGCGCAGGGAATTGCGGGCTACATCCGCCACGGCGTTGGTGGCGTCATCTCGCCAGTTCTGGCCCATCTGCCGGAGCCAGGCGGTGATTTCAGCGCGGCGCCAGCTGAGCATGGGGCGCACCCAGGTGATACCGCTGGCTACATGCACCGGCTGCATGCCGCGCAGGCCGGCAGAGCCGCGTGCGAGGCGGAAGAGCACGGTTTCGGCCTGGTCATCGGCATGGTGGGCAAGCGCCACCACCCCGCCTTTGCAACGGCGGGCGGCGGCGGCCAGCAGCCAGCGGCGGGCGTGGCGCCCGGCGGTTTCCAGGGAAACGCCCTGCTCTGTGGCCAGGGCCGGCACATCCACCCGCTGCAGTTCGAAAGGTACATCGAGCTCGTGGCAGAGGCGGGCGCAGAAGGCGGCATCGGCATCGGCCTCAGCGCCGCGGATGCCGTGGTGCACATGAAGGGCCCGGACAGCGCAACCCTGCTGCACCAGCAGGTGCAACAGGGCCACAGAATCTCTCCCGCCGCTGAGCCCCAGCACCACCGGTTGCTGCAAGTACGGCAGGCAGTCCGGCTCCAGGGGCAGCGGCGCAGGTGCATCATTCTTCATCATCGGCAGCCTGGCGGGCTTTCTTACCATTCTTACCCTTCTTGCCTTCCTTTTCGGCCTTCGCGGCCAGGTCCGGAGCAAATTTCCTGAAGAGTTTATCAGCGGCGGCGTCTTCCTCCACCTCGATGGCCTTCACCATACCGCTGGCGTATACCACCATGATTTTGCCGTTGTGGCGCTCGGCTGCGGGCATCACCATCTTCTTGAAGGAGTCTGAGCTGGTCACGCTTTCACCCTTCACCGGGTTGCCATCGGAAAGCCAGGGCAATTTATCCAGATTCTGCTTAGCCGTGGTGCGGATGCAGGAATTCGGGTTTTCGGGGTCTTCGGTAGCATCGGTCCAGGAGACGTAGGAAACGCTCTTTTCATCGGCAGCGAAGGTGCTGTCGGAGCCGATATCGGCGCGGTGGTCAGCCGGGCAGTGGAAGATGGAGGAAACCTTCATCTTGCCGCCCATCTGGCGGGGGAATACTACGGCATCCAGCTCGGGGGCGATGGAAATCCACCAGCCATCGGTCTCGTTCACCGTGTCGGTATCCTCGTTATCATCCATGCCGCTGGTGGGCAGGAGGGCCGGGTGGGCAATATCCTGGCTGTACTTGATGCCGAGCTGGTGCAGCTGCTCAAGCTGGGCGCGGCACTTGGCCTCATCGCCCGCGCCCATGTGGGAATAGATAGCCGTGCCGGCGATGCTGGCCAGCGTCACCATGATGGCGATTACCACCATCAATTCAATCAGAGTGAAACCGGCAGAGAGCCGGGGAGAAATGCGAAGCTTCATACGCCCTCTACTGTACCATATTTCACCGCCACCGCAAGAAAAATAACCTATATCCCGCTTGAATACACAAATTTAGCTTGCAATGCAGGCGACCGCTGCTACAATCCAGACCTGACCATTCGGGCGATGCAAGCCTGAACACTCAACCCCAGAAATAATCATGAACATTCTCCACGACAAGGACGCCGATGTGAGCGTTCTCAACGGCAAGACAGTGGCCGTAATCGGCTATGGTGCCCAGGGCCGCGCCCAGGCTCTCTGCATGCGCGACAGCGGTGTGCACGTAATCATCGGCATCCGCCCCGGCAAGAGCTGGGACGCCGCCGCACAGGACGGTTTTGAAGTAATGCCCGTGGCCGAGGCAGCCGCCAAGGCTGATATCATCCACATTCTCCTGCCGGATGAGCACCACGGCGAGGTGTACGAGACGCAGATCAAGCCGAACCTGGCAGCCGGCAAGACGCTGTGCTGCTCCCACGGTTTTGCCTACGTGTTCAAGACCATCGTGCCGCCGGCAGATGTGGACGTGATCATGGTGGCTCCGAAGGGGCCGGGCACCGAGGTGCGCCGCGTATTCGAGGAAGGTTTCGGCTGCCCGGGTCTCATCGCGGTGTGGCAGAACCCGAGCGGCAACGCCCAGCAGACCGCCCTGGCCATGGCCAAGGCAGAGGGTCTGACCCGCGGCGGCGTGCTGGAATGCACCATGCAGCAGGAGACCTACGAGGACCTTTTCGGCGAGCAGAACGTGCTCTGCGGTGGTCTGGTGGACCTCATGAAGTACGGTTTCGAGACCCTCATCGAAGCCGGCTACCCCGCCGAGATGGCCTACTTCGAGTGCGTACACGAGGCCAAGCTCATCGTGGATATCATCTACAACAAGGGCATCCAGGCCATGAACAGCGTCATCTCCAACACCGCTGAGTTCGGTGAGTACTACAACGGCCCGCAGATTCTGGGGCCGGAGGTGAAGGAGAAGATGAAGGAAAGCCTCAAGCGCATCGAAAGCGGCGAGTTCGCCCGCGTGTGGCTGGCCGAAGCCGCAGCCGGCGCCCCCAACCTGCTGGCCAAGCGCGCCGCTCTGGCTGAGCACCCGGTCGAAATCGTGGGCAGCAAGATCCGCTCCCTCTTCGAACGCAACTAATCACACATCAATCTCACGATTCGGCGGGTTGCTCCAACCCGCCGAATCTTTTTACGCCCCTGCGACCATGGAAAAAGTCATCAATGTCGAAAAAGCCACCGTCTACCTCAGCGGCCGTGAAATTCTGCACAGCATCAACTGGCAGGTGAAAAAGGGGGAGCGCTGCTTCATCCTGGGCGCCAACGGCGCCGGCAAAACCACGCTGGTGCGCATGCTCATGGGCTATGCCTGGCCGCTTTTCGGCGCCACGGTAGAGGTGCTGGGCCGCCGTTTCGGCACGGTGAACCTGCAGGAGCTGCGCAAGCGCATCGCCTGGGTGAGCCCGCTCATGCACCAGTGGCTGGGCGACCGCGAATGGACCGGGCGGGAGATGGTGCTCAGCGGGCCGGATGCCACCATCGGCCTCTACCGCGAGCCCACAGCGGAGGAGGAAGAGCGCGCCGCCGGGCTCATGCGCAGCCTGAGGGCCGGGCACCTCATGGAGCGCACGGTGGCCACCATGAGCAGCGGCGAGCAGGTGAAGGTGCTCATTGCCCGCGCGCTCATGACGCAGCCCGAGCTCATGATACTGGATGAACCCAGCGTCTACCTCGACATTGCCGGGCGCGAGTTCCTGCTCGGCACCATCGCGGAGCTGGCCCGCACCCACCCGGAGCTCACCATCATCTTCATCACCCAGCGCATTGAGGATATTCTGCCTGAGTTTGACCGCGGCATGATTCTGCGCCAGGGCGAAATCCAGGCCTACGGCTCGCGCGATGACGTGCTCACCGAGCAGAACCTCCGCGCCGCCTTCGACCTGGATATCCGCCTCATCCGCGCCCGCAACGGCCGCCTCTGGAGCGTGATTGAGTAACCCGGTGGCAACGCTCCAACAGTTATAGAAAGGCGCGTAGAATCTGCACGCCTTTTTCGTACCCTGCTGTAGAGAATGTGGCAGATATGTCACCATTTGCAGCTTGCGTGCATGCGGGCTCGGTGGTAAGATAGACGAGTCAGGTATTTTAACTTTTCAAAAAAGATGCGAAAGAGTTCAATATATGCCGTAACCCTGCTGCTGGGCGGAATGGCGACAGCACAACAGCCAGGCAGGATGGTAACCTATGTGCAGGCCGAAAAAGCGGTACTCGGGCAGGATAAGATAGTGCGCAAGAGCATAGGCCACACCGAGGCAGTGCGCCACGTGACGGTGCGCTCGGGGGTGGAGGGCCGGCTGGTGAAGGTCCATTTCCAGGAAGGCGCCCATGTGAAGGAAGGAGACCTGCTGCTGGAGATAGACCCGCTGCGCTATGTGGCAGCGGTCGAAGAGGCGGAAGCCGCCATTGCCCAGCTTGATGCGCAGATTACCTACGCCACCGGCCGTTTCAACCGCCTCAACGCCCTGGCCGCCCAGCAGGCTGCCTCGCGCGAGGATATGGAAACCGCCAAGGCCACCCTGGAAGAGCTCAAGGCACGCAAGGCCGGCGCCAATGCTGAGCTGGCACGCGCCGCCAAGGACCTGGCCGATTGCAAGATTTACGCCGAAATCAGCGGCCGCATCGGGCGTCTGCCCAAGGGCGAGGGGAACTACATCACCCGCGGCGAGGCTATCACCACCATCGCGCAGATGGACCCCATCTACGTGCGTTTCCCGCTGAGCCAGAACGATGTGAATGGCATTTTCCGGGGGCCGAAGGAAATAGGCCACGTGACGAATGTGCAACTGGTGACCGCCAACGGGCGCAATTACCCCGGCAAGGGGCGCATCACCATCGTGGATAACCAGCTGAGCGGCAGCACGGATTCGTACACCCTGTGGGCGGAGTTCGAAAACCCCGGAAAGCTGCTGACCCACCGGGGAATCGGCGCGCTGTACGTGAGCCTGAACACCATGCGCGAGGTCTGCATGGTGCCCCTCACGGCCATCCACTACGACACCTCGGGAGCCTTCGTCTACGTCATCGATGCAGAAAACAAGGTCTCCCGCCGCAATGTGACCGCCGGCACGGTGCAGGGCCGCCTGCAATCCGTCTACGAGGGTATCGAACCCGGGGAAATCGTCATCAGCGATGGTTCGCACAAGACCCGCCCCGGCGCCACGGTACACCCGGTCTTTGCGGATGCGGGCTTGAATGAACCCGGCTCTGCCCAGGGTGGCGAACTGGCTCCGGTGGAGGTGGATGCCGCAACGGTGCAGGAAATGACTGACCCCACGGTACTGACGATTGAAACCGCGCGACTGGAGGCTATCAACACCGTGGAGCTGCGGCCGCTGGTGCAGGGAGTGCTGCAGGAACGCAACTTCACGGAAGGCGAACGCGTGCAGAAGGGAGCTGAGCTCTTCCACATAGACCCCACGCGCTACCAGGCCACGGTGGATGCCGGAAAAGCTGCCGTGGAGCAGCTGGATGTGAAAATCAACGATGCCCGCACCAAGTACGAACGCCAGCAGAAACTGCTGGAAGTGAACGCCAGCAGCAAGGACGACCTGGAAAACGCCCGCGCCACGCTCAATGAGCTGCAGGCCGCCCGGGATGCCGCGCAGGCCCGCCTGGCCGTGGCGCAGGATGACCTGGACCGCTGCGTGGTAAAGGCGCCGCTGGGGGGCCGCATCGGCCGCACCCTGGTGTCCAAGGGTAACTATGTGACCGACATCAAGACCCCGCTGGCCCGCGTGGTGCAGCTGAGCCCCATTTACGCGCGTTTTCCGCTGAGCGAGAAAGATATTCTCTCCATCTACGGCAGCTCCGACAAGCTGGAGCAGCAGGCGGAGCTCACCCTGGTGACCGCCACCGGCGAGGAAATTGCGGAAAAAGGCCGGGTGGCCTTCTGCGACAATGAAATCCAGCCCGGCACCGGCACCCAGAACGTGTGGGCAGTGTTCGAGAACGCCGACCGCAGCCTGGCCCCCGGTGGTGTGGTGAGTGTGCGCGTACACCGCAAGGCGGAGTTCCCGGTGCTGGGGGTACCGGCGGAGGCGGTGCTCACGGATTCCCGGGGTAAGTACGTGTATGTCGTGAAGCACAACCGCGCCCTGGTGCGCCGCATCATCTGCGGCAGTGCAGCGGAAGATGGCCGGGTATCCGTCTTCACCGGGCTGCTGCCGGGTGAGCAGGTCATCACCTCCCACCTGGCGGATATGGAAGAAAACACGCCCGTGCAGGTCAAGTAACCCCCAACCGACTTTCCCCTTATGTTTTCAGAATTCTTCATTTACCGCCCCAAGTTCGCCTTCGTCGTCTCCATCCTGATGATGCTGGCAGGTCTGCTCTGCCTGAGCAAGATGCCGGTTTCGGAATACCCGGAAGTCTCGCCGCCCACCATTTCGGTGCGCATGACCTATGCCGGCGCCAGTGCCGAGGAAGTGGCCCAGGTGGTGGCCGCCCCGGTGGAGGAGCAGCTCATCGGCATGGATGACCTGGAATACTTCTACTCCTCCTGCGGCAACGACGGTTCCTTCAGCCTCACGCTCATTTTCCGCTCCGGCACGAATGACGACATGGCCATGGTGAACGTGTCCAACGCCATCAAGCGCGTGGAATCCAAGCTGCCCAGCGAAATCAAGCAGACCGGTTACAATGTGCACAAGCGCAGCGGCGACATGCTCTGCTTCATCAACTTCATGTGCGATGAGAACAAGATGAGCATCCTGGAGCTCTCCAACTGGCTGCGCATGAACGTGAAGGACAAGATCTGCCAGGTGGACGGCGTTTCCAGTGCGGATATCATCCCGAGCCGCAACTACTCCATGCGCGTGTGGATGAACACCACCCGCATGAGCGCGCTGAACATCACCCCTGCGGATGTGAGCGAAGCCATCAAGGCCCAGAATGTGCAGGCCGCAGCCGGTTCCGTGGGTGCGGAAGACGTGCAGTCCTACGCCACCTTCAAAGTGACGGCCACGGGCCGCCTGAAGACCGCCGAGGAGTTCGGCAACATCATCGTGAAGCGCGGGCTGAACGGCCACGTGACCAAGCTCAAGGATATCGCCACCGTGGAGCTGGGCGCGGAGAAGAACACCGGCTACAGCCGCCTCAACGGCATGGACAACGTGGGCATGATCATCCACCAGAACAACGATGCCAACGCCCTGGCCACCGTGGCCAAGGTGCAGGAGGCCATGAGGCAGATTGAGAAGAACTTCCCGGACGGCATGGAGTGGCGCATGGGCTACGACCCGACCCAGGCCATCGATGCGACCATGGATGAAATCGTGGAGACGCTGGTGGTGGCTCTGCTGCTGGTGGTGCTGGTGACCTACCTTTTCCTGCAGGACTGGCGCGCCACGCTCATACCGGCCATTGCCATTCCGGTATCACTGCTGGGTGCGTTCATGGTGATGTACCCGCTGGGCTACTCCATCAACGTGCTGACCATGTTCGGCCTCATCCTGGTCATCGGTTCGCTGGTGGACGATGCCATCGTGGTGGTGGAAAACGTGATGCGCATCATCCAGGAGGAGAAACTCTCCCCGAAGGAAGCCACCATCAAGAGCATGAAGCAGATTACCGGCGCCATCATCGCCACCACGCTGGTGACCCTGGCCGTGTATGTGCCTATCGCCTTCTACGGCGGCATGGTGGGCGTGATTTACACCCAGTTCTCCGTGACCATGTGCGTGGCGCTCTGCATCTCGACCATCAATGCGCTCACGCTCTCCCCTGCCCTCTGCGCGCTGATTCTGCGCCCGGCGGGCACCAAACCCAGCAAGGTGGCGGCATTCATCTTCTGGCCCTTCAACTGGATGCTGGAGACGAGCCGCCGCATCTACCTGTGGGGTGCGGGCATCCTGGTGCGCAACGCCTGGCTCACCGTGCTCTGCCTGCTGCTGGTGCTGGGTGGCAACTACGTGTACTTCGCCGGCGCACCGGACAGCTGGCACCAGCTGGTGGGCAGCGATAAGAAGCCCGCCACCACCGGCAAGCTCAACCCCATGGCCCTGCTCGCCCCACCCGCACTGAATAACTCCTTCATCCCCACGGAGGATAAAGGCAGCCTTTTCGTGATGGTGACCATGGAAGGCACCGCCACCGCCAAGCAACGCACGGACAAGGTGATGCGCCAGATTGAAAAGCGGGTCATCGGCATGCCCGGTGTGGACATGGTGACCGCGCAGAGCGGCTACAGCTTCGCGAGCGGCTCCGGCGAGCACAGCGGCATGATGATTGTGCTGCTCACCCACTGGAGCGAACGCCAGGATCCCAGCATGCATGCCAGCCGCATTGCCGAGCGCATCAACGCCGCCTGTGCGGATATTCCGCAGGCCAGCATCATGGCCATGACCCCGCCCGCCATCCGCGGCCTGGGCATTGCCGGTGGTGTGAGCGCCGTGCTGCAGGT
The DNA here is from genome assembly GCA_015062005.1 of Akkermansiaceae bacterium. Classification (GTDB taxonomy): domain Bacteria; phylum Verrucomicrobiota; class Verrucomicrobiia; order Verrucomicrobiales; family Akkermansiaceae; genus Akkermansia. The sequence goes on along the minus strand of SUVL01000008.1, from coordinate 54,667 downwards.
TTCCGGCGATGCCACGCCGCAGGACCTGGGCGTGGCTGTGAAGGAGGTGCAGGAGCGCCTCATGGCCCGCCGCGACCTCGTTTCCCGCACCCGCAGTGAATACGATGCCGAAACCCCGCAGGTGCATCTCGAAATCAACCGCGAGAAGGCCCAGTCGCTCAATATACCGGTGGATACCATCTTCCGCACCTTGCAGAGCGTGATGGCCTCGTCCTACGTGAACGACTTCACCCTGAACGGCTTCAACTTCAAGGTGCAGATCCAGGGCGGCACCCCCGACCGCCGCACAGCAGATGACATTCTGAACCAGATGGTGCGCAACGAACACGGCGAGATGGTGCCGCTCTCCGCCGTATGCACGCTTTCCTACCGCATGGGGCCGGGGCGCTACAACCGCTTCAACCAGTACATGAGTGCGGATATCTCCGTGACCCCGGCCATGGGCGTGGGCTCCGGCCAGATTATGCAGCTCATCGAGCAGACCATCGCGGACATGAATAAGGAAGAACGGGCCAGCGGCCGCAACCTGCTCTGGGAAGTAAGCTGGAAAGACCTCTCCTACCAGGAGCGCCAGAACGATGGCAAGATCGGCCCGCTTATCGCCATGGCCATGCTCTTTGCCTACCTCTTCCTGGTGGCTCAGTATGAGAGCTGGACCACCCCGGTGCCGGTGATGCTCTCGGTGAGCGTGGCCACCATGGGTGCGCTGATGGGGGCGCAGCTCTTCGGGCTGAGCATGTCCATCTACGTGCAGCTGGGGCTGCTCATGCTCATCGGGCTTGCGGCGAAGAACGCCATTCTCATGGTGGAGTTCAGCAAGGAGAACCATGAGGAAGGAGTGCCGGTGAAACAGGCCGCGCTGAACGGCGCCGGCATGCGCTACCGCGCCGTGCTCATGACGGCGGTCTCCTTCCTCTTCGGTGTGTTCCCGCTGGTGGTGGCCTCCGGTTCCGGTGCTGCCAGCCGCATAGAAATCGGCGTGACCACCTTCTTCGGCATGCTGCTGGCCACCATCTTCGGCATCTTCATGGTGCCGGGGCTCTACTCCGTATTCGCCCGCATGCGCGACTGGACAGCTGCCAGGGTCCGCGGCGAAAAGCTGCCGTGAGGCTCCTCCCCCTCCCCGTACACCACAAGCCGGCGCGGTCCACACGTGTCCCAAAGATTTGGGACACGTGGATTTACAATTGACAATTTACGATTGACAAATTGAAAGTTAGCGGCTTACGCCGATAGAGCCACAAATGCATGCTTAATGCCTATGGTGAGGCGGGAGATACCCTACTACGAATTTTCTCACAGAACACTATGCCCTTATATCGTTTAGGGCTATTTTCCCATAATCTTTGGGACACATGTGGGCGCGGTCATCTGACTGCGCCGGTAGTCTATTGACAATCCGGCCGGGGCTGTGTATAGTGGGCGCATGGGGATGCGAGTACTCATTTTCGGTGCCAGCGGGCGCACTGGGCAGGTGCTGCGCGCAGCAGCAGAACAAGCGGGGCACGAGGTACTGCCCCCGGCGCATGCAGAGTGCCCGCTGGAGCAGGCTGAGCAGGTGAGCGACCTGGTGCTGACCAGCGGCGCCGGGCTGGTGGTGAACTGCGCAGCCATCAGCGGATTGGAAGCCTGCGCAGCCGACCCACTGCAGGCGCATCTGGTGAATGCGGTGGCACCAGCAGCCATGGCACTCGCCTGCCGCCACACCGGAGCACGCTTTGTGCATCTTTCCACCGACTATGTGCTCTGCGGCCGTAAACCGGGGCTGAAGGATGAGAACGCCCGGTGCCGCCCCATCAGCTGGTATGGCGAAAGCAAGCGGGAAGGCGAACTCCAGGTGCTGGAGGCTCTGCCCACCGCAGTGGTGGCCCGCGTTTCATGGGTATGCGGCAACCCGGCCAGGCCCTCGTTCATTGAAAGCACCCTGGCCCGGGCCCTGGCGGGGCAGCCCCTGGCCGCCGTGGCGGATAAAGTATCCCTCCCTACCGATGCGGCCGATATTGCCCGGGCTGCCCTGGCGCTGGGAAATAGTGATTATGCAGGAGTGGTGCATCTCACCAGCAGTGGGGAACCACTCAGCTGGTGGCAGTGTGCCACCCTGGCTCTGCAATGCGCAGCCGGGCTGGGCGCCCTGCCTGCCGCCCCACCGGTGCAACAGCAGAAGCTGGATGAGGTTCCCTTCTTCAAGGAACCCCGCCCGCGCCACACCGCCATGGACAACACCCGGCTCACCAGCCGGCTGGGCATCTCCATGCCCACGGCGCGGGAGACCATCGCCACCGTTACCCACCGTTTCCTGGAGACCCGATTCTGATGCAATTATCACTCAAAACCCTTCTCTGCGTAGGCTGCGGCTGCTTTCTGGGCGGCGTGCTGCGCTACCTGACCACCTATTTCATCTGCACCCGCTGGGGAATCACCGCCACAGATATGCCCTGGCACACCCTCCTCATCAACTTCGGGGGCTGCCTGTTCATGGGGCTCTTCTGCGGTCTGTCCACGGCGGGCATCATCGAATCCCCCCACCTGCGCATGGCTCTCACCGCAGGGCTCTGTGGCGGCTACTCCACCCTGGCCGCCTTTGCCTTTGAGAACACCACCCTGCTGCGCAACGGCCAGTTCCTCACCACCGGCAGCTATATCCTCGCCACCCTGCTCGGCAGCCTGGTATGCTTTGTGGCGGGCTACGCCCTCGCCAACTACCTGGCCCGCGCGTAAACGCCTCCGGCCACGCGCAATTACCGTATTTTTTCTGACATAGCGCGTGACGAAACAGGCAGATTGTGGTAGAATGGCGCGCGCATCCAGCATACAGCGATGACTACGACAGACTTTCTAGTAATCGGCAGCGGTGTGGCGGGACTGAGTTTTGCCCTGCGCGCCGCCGAATATGGCAAGGTGACCATTCTCTGCAAGAGCGATCCCCTCATCTCCAGCTCGGCCAAGGCCCAGGGCGGTATTGCCGCCGTGATGGATAAGAACGACACCTTTGAAGAACACGTGGCAGATACACTGGACGCCGGAGCCGGGCTCTGCGATGAAGCCGCTGTGCGCACCATTGTGGAAGAAGCACCCGCCGCCATCGAAGAGCTGCTCAACTGGGGCGTAGACTTCGACACCGAGAAGGACGGCGAGTTTGACCTGGGGCGCGAAGGCGGCCACGGCAAGCGCCGCATCCTGCACTCCAAGGACACCACGGGGCTGGAAATCAGCACCAAGCTGCTGCGCTGCGTGCAGCAGCACCCGAATATCACCCTGCTGGACCACCGCATCGCCATCGACCTCATCACCACTGCCAAGCTCGGCTGCGTGACCGAGGACCGCGTGCTGGGGGCCTATGTGCTTGACCCCGCCACCGGCGAGGTGGAAATCTTCCGCAGCGACCGCATCATGCTGGCCACCGGCGGCACCGGGCGCGTGTACATGTACACCACCAACCCCGCCACCGCCACCGGCGACGGCGTGGCCATGGCCTGGCGCGCCGGGGCGAATGTCTCCAACCTGGAGTTCGTGCAGTTCCACCCCACCACCTTCTACAACCCCAAGAGCAGCGACCGCGATGGCCTCACCTTCCTCATCTCCGAAGCTGTACGCGGCGAGGGCGGCGTGCTCCGCGGCCCGGACGGCGAGGAATTCATGCAGAAATATGACCACCGCAAGAGCCTGGCGCCGCGCGATATCGTGGCCCGCGCCATCAACCGCGAGATACTGCGCACCGGTCACCCCTGCATGTACCTGGACATGACCCACAAGCCCAAGGGATTCATGGCCGAGCGCTTCCCGTATATTTACGAGACCTGCAAGAGCTACGGAGTGGATGCCGAGGTGGACTTCATCCCCGTGGTGCCCAGTGCGCACTACCAGTGCGGCGGTGTGCAGACTGATACGGACGGCCAGACCTCGCTGCGCGGCCTCTTCTGCGCAGGCGAAACCGGCTGCACCGGCCTGCATGGAGCCAACCGCCTGGCCAGCAACTCACTGCTGGAATGCGTCGTCATCTCCAAGCGCGCCCTGCAACGCATGCTGCGCTCCCTGCCCCTGGCCCACAAGATGGAGGAATACCCCATTCCCGAGTGGAAGCACGGAGAGCGCGCCCAGCAGGACGACATGGCCATTCTCTACCACTGCTGGGATGAAGTGCGCCGCACCATGATGGACTACGTGAGCATCGTGCGCACCAACCACCGTCTGCAGCGCGCCGCCACGCGCCTGCGCAATATCAACCGCGAAATCAACGAGTACTACTGGGGCTACCGCGTGACCCCGGAAATCATCGACCTGCGCAACCTGGCGCTCACGGCCTCGCTGATTGTGGACTGCGCCATCCGCCGCCAGGAATCCCGCGGCCTGCACTACACGCTGGATGCCCCCGACAAGCTGCCCGTGGCGCGCCCGAGCGTGCTGCACAACTGGTAAGGATATAGAAGGATGCTGACCCGCGCGCTGACCTGTCTCCTGCTCCTTGGCCTGCTGTCGCTCCCGGTGGCAGAGGCGCAGCGCATGCGTTCCAGCCTCAGCGGCTCAGCCGTAAACCGCAGCAAGGTCAAGCCGCCCAAGCGGCGCATGACCACCGACCGCCTGCGCGAAGCCGCTATCAAAGCCGGTCCGCTGCGCCCCACCTTCGACCAGAGCCACCGCCGCAATTTCCCGGACCCCAAGACCCGCCCGCAACGCCCGCGCCCGGGGGCCTACCCCTGGCATTTCGATATCACCGCCACCTATTTCTACATCGGTGAGCGCGCCACAAAGAACAACCCGGTGCCCAACACCGCCAGCAGCTGGGACAGCGCCTGGGATGATAACTACGGCGGTTTCGATGACCCCAACCCCGCCAACCGCGACCCACACACCTATGCCCCGCTGGGCTTCACCCCGCAGCTCAACCCCTTCTACATAGCCCTGCCGTACAACGATATCGACAAAGGCGGGCCCAAGCCTGAGGCCGCACGCGTCATCCCCTGGTACCGCCATTTCAAGGACGGCAAGTACGAATCCGTGTGCCGCGGCACCTGGGTGCAGATTTATTATAATGGCCGCTACTGCTTTGCGCAGTGGGAAGACTGCGGCCCCTTCAACACCGATGACTGGGAATACGTCTTCCTCGGCAAGCGCCCCCGCAACAAGTCCAACAAGTGCGCCGGCATTGATATTTCGCCCGCAGTGCGCGATTACCTGGGAATCAAGGGCGGCACGGCCAATGTGCATTGGCGCTTTGTGGATTTCCACCTGGTGCCGGGTGGCCCCTGGGCCCGCTACGGCAAGGACAACCCCTTCATCAACCCGGAGCTGAAACGCGCCATCTTCAAATTCCAGAAACGGCACAACATCATCACCACTGACCGCCGCAAACCCTGATTCTCCGCCCCCCCATGTTCAAGAACCTCCTTTTCGACTGGTCCGGCACGCTGTGCGATGACCTCGCCCTCACCCTGGAAGCCACCAACTACGTGCTGGCCCAGTACGACCGCCCCGCCCTCACCCGCGAGCAGTTCCGCGATGAGTTCCAGCTGCCCTACCCGGATTACTACGCCCGCAAGACCCCGGAAGCCAGGCTGGTCGATTTGGAGAAATACTACCGCCACGCCTTCGACCATGCGGTGACGCAGGTCGCCATCATCCCGCATGCCAAGGCATTTCTGGAGTTCTGCCGCAGCCGCGGCATCCGCTGCTTCATCCTCACCAGCATGGACCCGCGCGCCTTCGATGAGCAGGCGCGTTTCCTGGGGCTGAAGGACTACTTCGAGCACATCCACTCCGGCGTGCGCAACAAGGAGGAATACATCTACACCCTGCTGCGCCAGCACAACCTGAACCCGGCCGATACCGCCTTCATCGGCGATATGCAGCACGATATCAACGCCGCCCACTGCGCCGGTATCATCGGCATCGGCGTGCTCACCGGCTACAACAACGCCGCCCAGCTCTCCGTCTCCAACCCCGACCTCACCGTGCCCCACCTGGGCGCCCTGCAGAGCTTCATGGAGCGCAGCGGCACGGCCCCCACCGCCACCCCGGTGGCTGATACCATCCACATCAACAGCCTGGAAATCAACTGCCGCATCGGCGTGCCGGAGGAGGAGCGCGCCGAGCCCCAGCGCCTGGTGGCCAACGTGAGCCTCACCCCCGCTGCCACCTTCGACAGCATGGGCGAGGAGCTGGAGCGCACCATCAACTACGATGCCCTGGCCCGCCACCTCATCTCCCTGGCTCAGGAGCAGCCCACCGTGCTGCTGGAAACCCTCTGCCACCGCCTGGCCACCGCCTGCGTGCAGGAATTCGGCGCCACCACCGCCACCGTGGAGCTGCACAAGTTCATCCTCCCCTTCACCTCGTCTGTCTCCGTGCGTTGCACCGTGAGTACCGGGCAGGAAAACAAAATATAAGCTTGCCAGAAACCCCGCCAGCGGGTATGGTAGCGCCATGCAGACGCAACTCATCATTTCCCTGGAGGAATTCCCCGAGGAGGGCCGTTACCTGTGCGGCGAGCTGGATGCCGGCGTGTTCGGCATCAACAGTGCTGCCCTGCGCAGCACCGGCCCGCTGAGCTATGAGCTGGAGGTGCAGCTTTTCGAAACTGAGCTCATGGTGCGCGGCAGCATCTCCGCCCCCTTCGAGCTCCGCTGCGACCGCTGCCTGGCCCGCTTCCCCTACACCGTGGAGCTCGATGAGCTCACCTACTCATACGACGTGAAGGGAAAATTGCAGCTGGACATCACCGAAGATTTGCGCGAAGAAGTCGTTTTAGCCCTTCCAAGTTACCCAAAATGCGAGATTTCAGGGCTTGAATGTGAAATAAATGACACTTTTGGTGATTTTAGACTGGACAAAGACCCCCAAACGGGTGTAGACTCTGCCACCCCGAGTGGCGAAAGCGTCTGGGATGCACTGGATCAGTTTCCCAAGGAATAAGCGCCGAAGCTCCACTCAATGTATCACAGAACATCTTAAACCAGATATAGAACTATGGCAGCTCCGAAACGCAGAACGTCCAAGATGAAGCAGCGCTCCCGCCTGGCCGCCCAGGCCTGGAAGGCTCCCAAGCTCGGCAAGTGCCCGAAGTGTGGCGCAGCCGTCCCCGGTCACACCGCATGCCCCCAGTGCGGCACCTACAAGACCCAGAGCGGTGCTGAGGTGATTGTGAAGCTCGTGGACTAATTCCGCTGACGCTCAATCAAGCAACTTTTTTCAAGCAATGGCCCATACTTGCAGAAGTATGGGCTGTTTTTGTATTGACATGATAACATTATCTGCTAGAGTAGAGCCAAGCATTTTCCTTACAACCATTTTCCCCATTCATGAAGCTCGCACTCGATGCTATGGGCGGCGATAATGCGCCGCAAATCAATATTGATGGTGCCAAACTGGCACTGGAACAAATTCCTACGCTGGAGAAAATCTACATGGTAGGTGATGGCGACACACTCAAGGCAGCCTGCGAAGCTGCCGGCATTGCAAACCACCCCAAGATTGAATTCGTCCATGCGCCGGAGGTAGTCACCATGGAGGAAAGCGGCATCATGGCTGTGCGCCAGAAGAAGAAGTCCTCCATGAGCATCGCCGTAGACCTGGTGAAGAGCGGTGTGGCCGATGCCGTACTCTCCGCAGGCAACACGGGCGCCGCCGTGGCCGCCAGCACCATCAAGCTGCGCCTGCTGCCCGGCGTGGAGCGCGCCGGCATCATCTCCCCCCTGCCCGCCGCCCACGGCAACGTGCTGGTGAGCGACACCGGCGCCAACCCGGATGCCAAGCCCAGCCACATGGTGGGCTACGCCGTGATGGCCGCCCTCATGTCGCGCTACGTGTACAACCGCCCGAACCCCAAGGTAGGCGTGATGAGCAACGGCACCGAAGATTGCAAGGGAAGCGAAACCTCCCTGAAGACCTACGCCCTGCTCAACGAACTGAACAAGCGCGGGCTGCTCCCCTTCGAATTTGTGGGCAACACTGAAGGCCACGACCTCTTCGAACACGGGCTGGATGTGGCCGTGACCGATGGTTTCACCGGCAACATCCTCCTCAAGTGCGTGGAAAGCACCGCCAAGTTCTTCTCCCACACCATGAAAGCCGCCATCAAGAGCAGCGTGCTGGCCATGATTGGCGCCATCGGCATGAGCAGTGTGTTCAAAACCCTGCGCAAGCGCATGAGTGCGGATGCCGTGGGTGGCAGCCCCCTCATCGGCGTGAACGGTCTCTCCATCATCGCCCACGGCTCCGCCACCGGCGTGGCCATCCTCAACGCCATCCGCATGGCTTGCGAACTTCACGACAACAACGTAAACAAGCAGATTGTGGAATACATGGGCAGCATCAACGAGGCACTGAAGGAAATCGAATCCGCCGAGTAAAGAAACTTCTCCCAACCTGTAGCCTCCCCCGGAGCTCCCCCTCCGGGGGATTTTTGTAATAACCTAACTCAATAATGTAAGAACTTCCCTCATTTTTAATAAAAAGTCTTACGTTTTGCAGTATTTTCTTCACTTATTTCTTACGTTAACGACCATCTTTTCACTTATTTCTTACATTAACGACAATCTTTTCTCTTATTTCTTACATTAACAACCATCTTTTCACTTATTTCTTACATTAACGACAATCTCTTCACTTATTTCTTACGTTATCGAGCATTTCTTCACCTATTCCGGAACAGAGTGACACGCAGAGAAGCAAAGAAACCGCCCGCATGCGCCTGAACAGCTGCATGCGGGCGGTTCTACTTACTACCTTATTGAAACACAGCCTCATCCCATATTGGCGGCGGCAGCTCTCTCCTTCTACCGCAGCCGGGTCTTGCGGGCTGATGCAGTGATGACGCTGGAGCCGGGGAGTCTGTTCAATAAAAACGCAGAAATATTTTCCGTCAAGCTGCGAAACGCCAAGAATCCGGCATTGACATTGGTTTGTAAGGGGAGTAGAATCTTCCGACTTTCAATTTTCCCCCCCGAAATTTCATGTACAATCCCGAGTTCAAGAACCGTCTGGTGAGCGACCTGGAGGCCCTGAAGGCCTCCGGTCTGTTCAAGCAGGAGCGCTATATCGACACCAAGCAGTACTCCGAAGTGGGTCTGAAGGATGGCAGCAAGGTCATCAACATGTGCGCCAACAACTACCTGGGTCTGGCCAACAGCCCGGTGCTGATGCAGGCCGCCAAGGATGCCATCGACCGCTGGGGCTACGGCATGGCCTCTGTGCGCTTCATCTGCGGCACCCAGACCCTGCACCAGCAGCTTGAGGAGCGCCTCAGCGCCTTCCTCGGCACGGAAGACACCATCCTCTTCGGTTCCTGCTTTGATGCCAACGGCGGTCTGTTCGAAGGCCTGCTGAGCAAGGAGGACGCCATCATCTCCGACTCCCTGAACCACGCTTCCATCATCGATGGCGTGCGCCTCTGCAAAGCCGCCCGCTACCGCTACGCCAACAACGACATGGCCGACCTGGAAGCCAAGCTTCAGGAAGCCAAGGCCGCAGGCGCCCGCACCATCCTCATCTCCACCGATGGTGTGTTCTCCATGGACGGCATCGTGGCCAGCCTGGACAAGATTCATGAGCTTGCCGAGAAGTACGGCGCGCTGGTACACTTCGACGAATCCCACGCCACGGGCGTGCTGGGCAAGCGCGGCCGTGGCACGCACGAGCACTGCGGTCTCTTCGGCAAGATTGACATCACCACCGGCACCTTCGGCAAAGCGCTGGGCGGTGCTTCCGGCGGCTATGTTTCCGCCAGGAAAGAAATCGTGGACATGCTGCGCCAGAAAGCCCGCCCCTACCTGTTCTCCAACAGCGTGATGCCCGCCATCGCCGCCACCACCATCAAGGTGCTGGATATGCTCGAGGAATCCACCGAGCTGGTGGAGCGCGTGCAGAGCAACGCCGCTTACTTCCGCAAGGGCATGGAGCAGTGCGGCTTCACCCTCGCCGGTGCCGGCCACGCCATCGTGCCCGTCATGATTGGCGATGCCGCCCTCTCCCAGAAGATGAGCAACCGCCTGCTCGAGCTCGGCGTGTATGCCATGGGCTTCTTCTACCCCGTGGTACCCAAGGAACAGGCCCGCATCCGCACCCAGATATCCGCTGCCCACACCACCGAGCAGCTCGACCGCGCCATCGCCGCCTTTGCACAGGCCGGCCAGGAGCTCGGACTGATTAAATGACAATTGACGATTGACAATTTTCACCCCGCAGCGCATGCTCCCGCGCTGCGGGGTGCGTTTTTTTCATCTCCCACCAGCCTGCGAGGGTTCCGGAAGTTTCGGGGCACATGGATTAACAAATTGGGATTCCTGCTTCTGCGGAGCGGGTGAAAGCACGCTGCGCGCCGCATGGGAAAAAGTGTGTACAATCCCTGTTTTCAGACTCGCAAGGCGGGTAAAGATATGCTAGACCGGGCGGGCAGGCCATGAGTGAGATTCGCATAGAGGGAGCAGACAGCGTACCGGCACAACCGATGCTGGTGCTGCCGAACCGTGTGGATCTGCCCACCATGCTGGAGCTGGAAAAAGCACTGGGTGGCCCCGGGCGCGTGGCCTGGATGGTGGAAAACACCCTGATGCCGGGAGAAGCCATCATGAACCACCTGCGGGAAACCCGCTCCCCGGCTTTGTCTGCGCGCTCAACCAGCAGGGGCGCGATGCAGTAGTCATGAAGGCGCGGCAACAGCTGGAGCGCGGCCGGCATGTGGTACTGCTGCCGGGCCGCCCGCTGCAAGCCCCGGGAAACCTGACAGACTTACCCGCCAGCCTGCTCTCCCTCTTCGATGCAACACCGCTGCATGCCATGCCGGTGTATGCCGGCATGTACAACAACTATTTTGACGCCGCCATCACCACGCGCGAGCCTTACGACCTGCTCCACATCACATTCTGCCCTCCTCAGCGCGCCGGAAACCAGCTGGGCGTGGCGCGTACAGGCCGCGTGGATGAATGCTCAGGTAACCCAGCTGGAGCAGCTCCCCATGCTGGAGCACGCCAACCTGCCGGAAATGCTGGTGGAAGCGCGCATGGGCATCATTCTGCCGCCGGGCAAACTGGGCATCATTGCCAATCTGGCGTGCCTGCTGGCCGGTATCACGGCAGTCAACATCAACTACACCACCACCAGAGAACAATTCGAGCACATGGTAAAGCAGGCGGGGCTCACCCGCTTTATCACCGACACCCGATTCGTCAACAAACAACGCCAATTCTCCTGGCCACCCAGCCGTGACCTCATCTTCCTTGACCAGGAGCTGGCCGAGCAAGGCCCCTGGCGTCTGAAAGCCTGGAACACCATCTCCAAGCTGCGCACCCCGCAGCAACTCATGCTGCATGCCGACGTGGCCGCCACAGCCCCCGGCGCAGAAGCCGCCGTCATCTTCACCGGTGGCACGGACGATAAGCCCCTGGGCGTACCACTCACCTGCCGCATGCTGCTGGCAGCCGCCCTCAGCCTGCGCAGCCGCCTGCAGCTGAACCCCGGGCATGATATCCTGCTTTCCGTCCTTCCGGCCTACATGCCAGCGGGGCTTATCGCCGGCATCCTGCTGCCGCTGCTGGGCGGGTTCGACGTGGTGACCAACCTGCACCTGCCCTCCAGCTGGGCACCCAGGCACATCATCCCGGTCAAATACATCCCCACCCTGCCCAATGGCAAGCTGGACTACCAGACCTGTTTCCTGGGTGCCTGCCGCATGCTCAAAATCAAGCTGGGATAAAAAGCGGATGGACTAAGGACAATTTGCAAATGCTGCAAGCCCCAGGATTGCAGAGTGAGTATCGCATTTCCTATGCGATGTAAAGCCCAATAGGGCTAATCTTTTGATTTTGTTACATTAGCTCGCAAGCCTTGTTTTCTGGAGCGAGATATAAATCAACAATAAAGAATAGAGGCTTAGATACTTGCGCATTATCGCATAGGAAATGCGATACACTGATGCCGTAATTTGATTCCTGCATCTCTTCAACCTGAAAGATATATGAAACTGTGTGCCTTTCTCGCCTTGATTACTACCTTCACTCTGACTACCGTGCTGCCGGTGGAAGCCAAGGGTGATTCTTCTGGCATAACATCGGCAACGAAGAAGAAAGCCAGAACGAAGACTACGACTAAGAAGAAGAACGGGAAAATACGGAAAACCAAGCTGCTGACAGAGACGGAGGGTCGTGAATTACTGGAGAAACTGAACATTGCGCCGGAAAAATACCAGGAAACCCTGCTGCAAGTAGCCGGCGAACCGGATAAGGTGCAGGTGCTGGCGGCTTTGCTTGCCGTAGGGGCCGACACAACTAAAGCAAATCAGGAAGGCGAAACACCCCTGTCCATAGCGCTGGATGTGGGTAATGCTCCTGCCATCAGGCTGTTTATCCAGTCCAAAGTAGCAAAGGTGGATGAATGGAACCCGCTGGAACGCGCCGCGGTTACAGGGGATACCAAGAAAGTGCTGAAACTGGTGAAGCAGGGCGCCGATATCTTCGAAATCGGTAAGAGCGGGTTTTCTGCCGTTCATCTGGCGGCTGCGGCCTGGCATCTCAAATGCGTGGAAGCTATGCTGCGTGCACCGGGAATGAAAGAAAAAGCAGAAGCATTGCTGAAGGCTCCGGAAACGGACAAGACTTCGCGAACTCACCAATTAGCATTGCGTGCGGCTACCGGCGAAAATTTTCAGAAGCGAGGGGGTATGCATGGTAACACCCAGATAGGAAGTTCAACATTCAGGGGTAGCATCACAGAGTTTAACCTTACCCTGGCGGCACCGGGACTGAATCTGGATGAATCTTTTGTGGGACCAGAAGAAAATGATTTGCAGGAAAACGTGCGTGTGAGCATAGTCGAGGATCTGGTGGAGGATGATCGGTTGAGGAAAAGCCCCTACTGGAATAGCAAGATTCATTGTCTCCTTAAGTATTCACCGGGGCCGTTGCCCCCACTGCATAAAGCGGTGATTTCCGGCAATACAAAGGAGGTTCGTATGCTATTGAAAAAAGGCGCAGATATCAATGCCCGCCCTCAAGCATGTTCTCCGGAGTCAGCGACGAACACCAAGTCCTCGACATCCAGCCTTTTGCAATTTAAAACGGTCTTGCAATATGCCATATGTGCGAATGATTATGAGTGTGTCCGCATGATACTTGATGCCAAGCCAGATGTGTCTGACCCGAAGCTGTTTACCAAAACCTTGGATGATAACAGCATAGATGATCGCATTTTCGAGGCATTGCTTGCTGCTGGTGTCGATCCGAATTATACAGAGCCGGATGCGAAGGAAACGTATGTCATATCCAGTTGGGGCGGTATTCATGTAAAAAGGCTCCGCGCCTTGGTCAATCACCCGAAGTTCGACACCTCCAAACTACCGCCATTGGTTGTTGCCGTGCTTAAAAATGACCTTGAGCAGATACAGGCTCAGGTGAAGGCCGGGGCAGATGTCAATGCTGAACTCAAGAAAAGGACTCCGATTGGAATAGCACTTGATCTGGAAAACCTGGACGCGTTCAAGTGTATGCTGCATTCACCCAGAGGAGGAGAAAAAAAGCAAGTTTTGTTGAATATGGCTTGTAAAGCTAATCAACCGGAGTTCGTCAAACTTCTGCTGGCGTTGCCCGGTATTGATGTGAACGGCTATGTTGACGGAGATTGTGCCATCCACCATGCGTGTTACGGGAATTTCGTGGAGTGCCTCAAATTGCTGCTCGCAATGCCGGGCATTGATGTCAACAAACGCCAAAGTGGTTATTATTATTATAAGCGTACTCCTCTGCAATGCGCCGAATCAGGAGCGGGTGGCCCCCACCATGAATGCATCAGGCTTCTACGCGAAGCCGGTGCCACTCAATGATGGCCAGTGGCAGGCAGGAAAGCCCGAGTGTTGATTGAAGCAACAACCGGGCCGCCGATAACTCTCCTGTATCGGAGGTTTGCTTCCTCCCTCTTGCTTGTTGAGGTATTTTCTATCATACCCGGTCTCTTCTGACAAACGGTCTGAAAAGAGGCAGCGAGGCTTCTTCCCCCCTCAGTAATCGGTACGCTTTTCTTGCCTGAATAAGCAGAACCATGGCATCCTGTTAATTTATTTTTAAGACCATACACGCATTATAGTGCGTATTTTTGTCCGCGCTATTCTTTTCTGCTCCCAATTTTTGCATTTCGGTGTGCATATTTTTGTCCGAATGCGCCGCCTTGATAATTATTCATTTTGGCTTTACAAAGAAACGGCATCTGTTATACTCAAATTCGCATGAACACGGAAATCCTTCAAAAGGCTGCCAATCAGGCCAGAGGTCTTGCCATCGATGCCATTTTCGACAAAGCATCCGGCCACATGGGGCTTCCCCTTGGCTGCGCAGAAATCGGTGCCATTCTCTATGGCGAACTGCTCAATGTAAACCCGGCTGAACCCCGCTGGCTCAACCGCGACCGCTTCATCCTTTCCGGCGGCCACGGCTCCATGTTCCTTTACAGCTGGCTGCACCTCAGCGGCTACGGCGTGAGCATGGATGACATCAAGGCTTTCCGTGCCAAGGGGTCCAACACCCCCGGCCACCCGGAATTCGGCTGCTGCCCTGGCGTGGAATGCACCACCGGTCCGCTGGGCCAGGGCATTGCCAATGCCGTGGGCTTCGCTATCTCCGGCAAGCACGCCGCAGCCCGTTTCAACACTCCGGAGCACGAGATTTTCAACAGCAACGTATACTGCCTCGCCGGCGACGGCTGCATCGAAGAAGGCATCTCCCGCGAAGCTGCCGCCATTGCCGGCACTCTGAAGCTGGATAACCTCATCCTCATCTATGATGCCAACGGCATCACGCTGGATGCCCCCATCGAAACCACGCAGATTGACGACATCGCCGCATGCTTCACCGCCCAGGGCTGGGATGCCTTCACCATCGACGGTCACAACATGGAGGAAGTGGAAAAGACCCTCCGCGTGTGCCGCCTGGAGAAGAACGGCCGCCCGAAGCTCGTCATCGCCAAGACCATCATTGCCAAGGGCGTGCCCGGTTTCGAAGGCACCACCAAGGGCCACGGCGAAGGCGGCGCCAAGCTCTGGGCCGAGGCTCACGCCAACTGGGGCCTGCCCACCGACCAGCAGTACTACGTTTCCGATGACGTGCGCGCCTACATGGCCGAACTCAAGACCCAGCGCGAAGCCGCCTATACCGAATGGCAGGCCACCTTTGCCGCCTGGAGCGCCGCCAACCCTGAGAAGGCCGCCGAACTGGCCGCCAGCATGGATCTTGCCGCTAACGGCCTGAGCGCAGATGCCTGCAGCGCCCTCATCCCCACCTGGGCTCCGGGAGCGAAGGAGGCTACCCGTTCCTCCGGTGCCGTGGCTCAGAACGCCATCGGTACCGCCTGCACCGGTCTGCTCTCCACCAGCGCCGACCTGTTCTCTTCCAACAAGAACTACCTGAAGGGCGCAGGCGACTTCTCCGCCACGGACTACACCGGCCGCAACTTCTGGTTCGGCATCCGTGAGCACGCCATGGCCGCCATCTGCAACGGCATGGCCTATGACGGCCTCTTCCGCGTCTCCGCCGGTACCTTCTGCGTGTTTGTGGACTACATGCGCGCCAGCATCCGCGTGGCCGCCCTGTCCCACCTGCCTGTCACCTACGTGCTCACGCACGACTCCGTGGCCGTGGGCGAAGACGGCCCCACCCACCAGCCCGTTGAGACCGTGACCGGCCTGCGCGTCATCCCCAATCTGGATGTGGTGCGCCCGGCCGATGAAGAAGAAGCCGCCGGTGCCTGGATGTGCGCCATGGAGCGCAAGAACGGCCCCACCGCCCTCATCTTCACCCGCCAGAACATCCCCAGCCTCACCAGCGTCATCGACATTTCCGCCGAAACACGCCGCATGGGCACCATGAAGGGCGCCTACATTGCCCTCAAGGAACAAACCGAGCAGCCCGGCACCATCATCATCTCCTCCGGTTCCGAGCTCATCCTCGCCCTGCAGGCCGCCAAGGAACTGGGGCCGGATGTGCGCGTAGTCTCCATGCCCTCCATGTTCCGCTTCAACCAGCAGGACGCCGCCTACCAGGAAAGCATCCTGCCCGCCGCCTGCACCCGCCGCCTCGCCATCGAAGCCGGCAAGACCGACCTCTGGTACCGCTACGTGGGCCCGCAGGGCTGCATCATCGGCATCGATTCCTACGGCTTCTCCGCCCCGGGCGATGTGGTGCTCAGCGAGCTCGGCATGAATGTGCAGAACATCATCGACCATGCCAAGGCTCTTAAGTGAATAGGGCATAAGGAATAGTGAACAGTTTTCCATATTCCCCGCGCGGTTATCCGGCCGCGCGGGTTTGTTTTAGAGCTGCGGCGCGGCTGTATGTCACCACTTCTTCACGATTCACTATTCACTCATCACTCTTTAGGCTTGTCAGACGGTGGGATTGACAGTATAATTAGCGCGACATGTCAGGAAAGCGCATCCTTACTCCCCTGCATTGGTTTACGCTAGGGCTCCTCGGCTTGGGAGCCATTGGCGTGGGCGTTATTGCGCACCTGAACAATGATGGGGAAGAAGCCCCCGTTTCACCCGCCACAGCGGGCATCTATGGCCAGGATGTACCGCCGTCCACCCTGGCAGCCGAGCTGCAGCCGGGGCTGGTGCTGCTCACCCCGCACCAGCTGGCCCTCGTACCCGTGGCAGATGGCTTCCAATCACCCTGCGGCACAGCCACGGGCGGTTTTGTGTATGACGCCCAGCCCTTCAACACGCCCAATGAAAAACGCGGCGGGCACCACACCGGGAGCGACATCAACGGCATCGGCGGCGAGAACACCGACCTGGGGCTGCCGGTGAATGCCGCCGCCCGCGGCCTGGTAGTCTACAGCGGAGAACCCTCGCCGGAATGGGGCAAGGTAGTGGTACTGGCTCACCGCCTGCCCGGAGACGGCCGCATCATCCAGACCCTCTACGCCCACCTCGATAAGAGCATCGTGAACGTGGGGCGCTTCGTAGGCCGGGGAGAACCCATCGGCACCGTGGGTACGGCCAATGGCCACTACCTGGCCCACCTGCATTTCGAAGCCATTGCCTCCTCCTGCACAGAAGCAGGCCAGCGCGCCTACAGCACCAGCGGCACCATGAACCGCCTGAATCCGCAGGAGCTCCTGGCCAGCCATCCGGCACCCGCAGTGCCGGACCCGTACGGCACCGTGCGCCGCCTGCGCGTGCGCGAAGCCGCTATGCAGCAACCCATTTCCCCGGCAGCCAAGCTGCCCGCAGGCACCATCCCCGTCAATCCTTCACAATTTCTCTGATACCCCCTTCCCGTTATGAAACGCAACATTATCCTTTTCCTCTGCGCCTTCCTGGCCACACTCGGAGTATGCGCCGGCGTGTTCATGCTGCTCAAGCACCGCGCCAATGTCCAGGCCGATGAAGCCGCAGCCCAGGCAGCAGCCACAACCACAGCCGCCACTCCGGAACCCACACCGGCTCCCACCCCCACCGATGAACCCAAGGGCGAACCGGCACCTGCCCCCGCCCCGGAGCCCGAGCCGCAACCCGAACCGGTAGTCACCCCGGAACCGGAGCCCGCCCCGGGCCCAGAGCCGGCACCGGCGCCAGAGCCACAGCCGGCACCAGAGCCGCAACCGGAGGAAATCGAGCTTCCGGTGAAGCCGCGCAACGCTGAGCACAAGTCCGCCCTCACCGCCGCTGCGGTGCTCACCGCCAAGGACCCGGCCGCCGCCCTCAAGAACCTGCTGGAAAAGGGCGAAATCACCCAGGAAGCAGCAGAGCAGCTTGCCGCCTGGGGTACCCGCAACAAGGTGAAGGCTGTGGAAGAAGTGGGCAACAGCCGCCGCCCCAATGGCGACCGCGTGACCCGCTACCGCCTGGTGGCCGAAGCCGGCGGCCAGGACCTCCTCATCGACGTCGTCACCCAGAAGGACGGCAAGACCTTCATTGAATCCGCCAAGGTTTCCTCCTCCGATAAGACCAGGCTCGAACCCGGAGCCGACTCCATCACCGTGGCGGAAGGCTTTGTGGAAGCCGTGCGACGCGGCAACATGACCGTGGCCCGCACCATGGTGACCGGCAGCGATGTTTCTGATGCCACCGTGGCCGGCCTCTGCATGATTTTCGAGGAAGGCGAATTCAAGCTGCGCGAGCAGGCTCCCATCCGCAACACCTTTACCACTGAAAACAACGCCGGCTACCTCGTGTACGTGCTCTCCCCCATCTCCCCCCGCCCGGCCAATGTGGGCATGGAGCTCACCCGCACGGAGAAGAATGACTGGCGCGTCAAGGCTGTGGCGCTGGATGCCCTGCTGAGCAGCTACGAAAGCATCGCCACGGAGGAAGGTGGCCACTACTTCCCCATCGTGAAGAACCCGAAGGGAGGCGACTCCCTGGCCCTCTTCTTCGGCTTCAACGAATCGGTGCTTACCCCGCGTTCCATGCGCCAGCTGCAGATTGTGGCCGAGCTGCTCAAGGCCAGCAAGGGTGTGCTGCAAATCAGCGGCCACACCGATGACGTAGGCTCCGAGAAATACAACCTGGAGCTCTCCATCCGCCGCGCCAACGCCGTGAAGGACGCCCTGGTATCCTTCGGGGTGGAAGGAAAGCAGATTTCCACGGAGGGTATGGGCAAGAGCCAGCCCCGCCGCTTCTACACCACGGAAGACACCACCGAGCAGATTGACTACATCCGCGGTGAAAACCGCCGCGCTGAAATCTATCTCGACTTCGAGAATTAATCCTCCCTGGGTTCAATTTCCTCCTCCGCCCCTTCCTTCCCCGCGAAGGGGCGGATTTTTATTTCAAGATTCATCTTTCATCATTGAAGCTGTGCACGACTACGCCGCAGAACTGAACCCGGAGCAATACGCCGCCGTCACCACCACCGCTGCGCAGGCACTCGTCATCGCCGGTGCAGGCAGCGGCAAGACCCGCACCCTCACCTACCGCGTGGCCTGGCTGCTGGAGCACGGCGTGGCTCCCTGGCGCATTCTGCTGCTCACCTTCACCAACAAAGCCGCCCGCGAAATGCTGGAGCGCGTCACCGCCCTCACCGGGGCGGATGCCGGCCAGCTCTGGAGCGGCACCTTCCACTCCATAGCGAACCGCCTGTTGCGGCGCCACGCCACCCGCCTGGGCTACCAGCCCGGCTTCACCATCTTCGATTCGGACGACCAGCGCGCCCTCATGAAAAACCTGGTAAAGCAGTTTGCCGGCAAGATGACCAAAGCCGACCGCTTCCCCAAGCCGGAGCTCCTGCTCTCCCTGCACAGCCTCGCTGTGAACACCGCCACCGACTGGCACCGCGTGCTCAGCACCGATTACCCCTACCTGGAGCAGCACGAGGAAATCATCGGCAAAATCTACACCGAATACACCGCCCGCAAGCTTGCCCTCAACGTCATGGATTTCGATGACCTGCTCACCAATCTCCTGCGCCTGCTGGAGGAGCACGCCGACATCCGCGCCGACCTGCAGGACCGCTTCCGCCATGTGCTGGTGGATGAGTACCAGGACACCAACACCCCGCAGGACCGCATCGTGCAGCTCCTGGCCGGCGGCCCCGGCAGCAACCTCATGGCCGTGGGCGATGACGCGCAGAGCATCTACTCCTGGCGCGGGGCCGATGTGGAGCACATCCTCCACTTCCGCGAAACCTACCCCCAGGCTGCCGTGTACCGCATCACCACCAACTACCGCAGCCTGCCCCCCATTCTTGAGCTCTCCAACGCCGCTATCGCGCAGAACGAAAACCAGATTCCCAAGGACCTGCAGGCGGCCCGCAGCGGCAGCAGCTTCAAGCCGGTGGTTATCCCCGCCCCCGATAACCGCACTGAGGCCGCCTGGGTGGCCCGCCGCATCGATGACCTCATGGGCTCCGGCATACCCGGCAGCGATATCGCCGTACTCTACCGCGCCCACTTCCACAGCATGGACGTGCAGATGGAGCTCACCCGCGCCCACATCCCCTTCCGCATCACCAGCGGCCTGCGCTTCTTTGAGCAGGCCCATGTGAAGGATGTCATCGCCTTCCTGCGCCTCCTCTGCAACCCGCGCGATGAAATCGCCTTCCGCCGCATCGTCGGCACCTTTCCGCGCGTGGGAGAAGCCACTGCCACCCGCATCTGGGCCCAGTGGCTCGCCGCCTACGAGGCCTGGGCTGCCGCCCATCCCGGCCAGGTCACCCTCAGTGTCCCCCACAGCAGCGTGTTTGCCGAGCCTGCGGTGAAGGTGGCTCCCGCCGTGCGCCCGCACTGGAGCGGTTTCCTTGCCCTCATGGACTCACTGCACCCGGATGCGGAGCACACCCCGCTGCCTGCCGAGCTCGTGCGCAGCGTCATCACCTACCTCAACCCCTACTTCACCCACGCCTACGACAACTTCGACGAGCGCGCCGAGGACCTCGCCCAGATTACCCGCAACCTGGGCACCGAGGAGAACCTGGATGACTTCCTCGCCTCCATCGCCCTGCTCAGCGAGGTCGATACCGCCACCGAGGCCGATGCCGATACCGTCACCCTTTCCACCATCCACCAGGCCAAGGGGCTGGAGTGGAAAATCGTCTTCATCATCTTCCTGGGCGAAGGGCAGTTCCCCCACCGTCGCGTCATCGAAAGCGGCTCCACCGCCGATATCGAGGAAGAAACCCGCCTCTTCTACGTTGCGGTCACCCGGGCGCAGGACCAGCTCTACCTCTCCTTCCCGCGCTACAACGGCCGCAGCTACGACGCCCAGTACTCCCCACCCTCCCGTTTCCTCACCACCCTGCCCCAGGAGCTGATTCAGCTGTGGAATTCCTAGCACACCCCTCCCTGCCCC
Source organism: Akkermansiaceae bacterium (assembly GCA_015062005.1). Lineage (GTDB taxonomy): Bacteria > Verrucomicrobiota > Verrucomicrobiia > Verrucomicrobiales > Akkermansiaceae > Akkermansia. The sequence goes on along the minus strand of SUVL01000008.1, from coordinate 33,900 downwards.
GGAAAAGCCGGAAAGCAAATTACAACTTCGCATAATATTTTTGAACGTTTATCCTGCCAGATAGCATCACACCTGCATGATGAATAATAATCTTACTACAAAATTCATGGAAGGCCTGCAGGCGGCGCAGAAAGCAGCGCAGTCGGCAGGGCGCGCACAGATTTACCCGGCAGAGCTGCTACTGGCCCTGATGGAACAGGAAGGCGGCGTGCTTACCGCAGTGCTGACCCGGGCGGGGGTGGATGCCGCGCGCCTGAAGCGCGAACTCAGCGCCCAGCTGGAGCGGCAGCCGCGGCAGCGCGGCGGCGTAGCACAGAGCCCGGGCATCGGCCCGGAGCTGGATCGCGACCTGACCGCCGCCGAGCAGCAGCGCCAGAGCATGAAGGATGACTACCTGAGCGTGGAGCACTTTGTACTGGGCGTGTTCGAGGCAGATTCAGCGCTTTCCCCGGTGCTGGAGAGCTGCGGGCTGACCCGGGCGAAATATCTGGAGGCGCTGAAGGATGTGCGCGGCAACCAGCGCATCACTGACCAGGACCCGGAGGAGAAATACCAGACCCTGGAGAAATACGGCACGGATCTGACCGCCCGCGCCCGCCAGGGCAAGATAGACCCGGTCATCGGCCGCGATGCCGAAATCCGCCGCGTGTTGCAAATTCTTTCCCGCCGCACCAAGAACAACCCGGTGCTCATCGGCGAGCCCGGCGTGGGCAAGACCGCCATTGCCGAAGGGCTGGCCCGCCGCATCGTGAACGGCGACGTGCCGGAAAGCATGAAGGGCAAGCGCCTGGTGAGCCTCAATATCGGCTCCATGCTGGCCGGTGCCAAGTACCGCGGCGAGTTCGAGGAACGCCTCAAAGCCTTCATCAAGGAAGTGACCGCCAGCAATGGCGAAATCATCCTCTTTATTGATGAGCTGCACACCCTGGTGGGAGCCGGCGCAGGGGGCGAGGGCTCCATGGATGCCGCCAACCTGCTCAAACCCGCCCTGGCCCGCGGCGAGCTCCGCACCATCGGCGCCACCACGCTGGATGAATACCGCAAATACATCGAAAAGGATGCTGCGCTGGAGCGCCGCTTCCAGCCGGTCTATGTGGCCGAACCCAGCGTGGAGGACACCATCGCCATTCTCCGCGGCCTGAAGGAACGCTACGAAGTACACCACGGTGTGCATATTACAGACGGCGCCCTGGTGGCCGCCGCCACCCTGAGCAACCGCTACATCAGCGACCGCTTCCTGCCGGATAAGGCCGTGGACCTGGTGGACGAAGCCGCCGCGCGTCTCAAAATCGAGCTGGATTCCATGCCCAGCGAAATTGACGAGCTGAACCGCAGCGCCATGCAGCTGGAGATGGAGCGCCAGGCACTGGCCAAGGAAAAGGACGACGACTCCAAAGCCCGCCTGGAAAAAATCACTAAGGAACTGGCCGATACCCGCGAAAAGGTGGATGCCATGGTAGCTCAGTGGAAGAGCGAGAAGGACGTGGTGGTGAAGGCACGCGAGGCCCAGAAAAAGATTGATACCCTGCGCACCGAGGCCGAGCAAGCCCAGCGCAAGGGCGACCTGGGCCGCGCCTCCGCCATTCTCTACGGCGAAATCCCTGCTGCCGAGGCCGCCGCCAAGGAAGCCCGCGAGGCCCTGGCCGCCCTGCAGAAGAGCGGCACCGGCCTGCTGAAGGAGGAAGTGACCGAGGCAGACATTGCCAAGGTGGTCTCCACCTGGACCGGCATCCCCGCTGCCCGCATGGCCGAGGGTGAGCGCGAAAAGCTCCTGCACATGGAGGAACGCCTCGGCCAGCGCCTCATCGGCCAGAAGGAGGCGGTGAAAGCCGTGGCCGATGCCGTGCGCCGCTCCCGCGCCGGCCTGCAGGACGAAAACCGCCCGCTGGGCTCCTTCATCTTCCTGGGCCCCACCGGCGTAGGCAAGACTGAGCTGGCCAAGGCACTGGCCGAGTTCCTCTTCGATGACGAAGCCGCCATGGTGCGCATCGACATGAGCGAGTATATGGAAAAGCACAGCGTCTCCCGCCTTATCGGAGCGCCTCCAGGCTATGTGGGCTACGATGAGGGCGGCCAGCTCACCGAGGCGGTGCGCCGCAGGCCGTACAGTGTGGTGCTCTTCGATGAAATCGAGAAGGCACACCCGGATGTATTCAACGTGCTGCTCCAGGTGCTGGACGATGGCCGCATCACCGATGGTCAGGGCCGCACGGTGGATTTCACCAACACCGTGCTCATCATGACCAGCAACATCGGCAGCCAGTTCATCCTGAACGAAACCGATGCCGCCACCCGCAACACCCGCGCCCTGGATGCCCTCCGTGGCCACTTCCGCCCGGAATTCCTCAACCGCATCGATGAAATCATCATCTTCGACCGCCTGCAGGGCGAGGACCTCAAGCAGATTGTGGGTATCCAGCTGCGCCGCGTGCTCAAGCGGCTCGAAAGCCGCGGGCTCCGCATGCAGCTCAGCGATGCCGCCGCCGCCCTCGTGGCCGAGCACGGCTACGACCCCGTCTACGGCGCCCGCCCGCTCAAACGCGCCATCCAGCACGATATCCTCGACCCGCTCAGCATGGCGATTCTCGAGGGGCGTTATCCGGAGGGCAGCGTGATTCTTGTGGACACAGAAGACGGCAAAATCGTCTTCAGATGATTTTGCCGTCTTCCATCCCCCGGGCCCCCAGGTCCGGGGGATTTCATACGCCCGCCCAGCGGGCGTATTTCATGCAGGGCGCAGCCCGGCTTTCATACCGCCCGGCAGGGCGGTATTTACATACTTGCGCTAGCAAGTATTTCATTGAGCGCAGCGACAAGTTACCGCTGCCAAAGCAGCGGTACTGCCGATGGAGCCGGGCCTATTTCAACAGCCCGCATTGGGAAATCATAGGAAACATTATCTCTTCCAGTCCGGGCGAGCTTTCACCGTATTAATCGACTGAATCAGCATCCGCATGATATTTCCATTCAGCCTTTTCATCTTCTTCAATTCCGCAGCCTGCTCTTCCGTTTCCGGAGTAAACAATTCCAGCCAGAACTTGGTTTCGTTGCACTCTTTCAGAGCTGTATGGAGCTTGTTGACAAAATCAGCCGGGCCATTGCCATACCTGGCTTCAGCAATGTTAGCGCCTATGGCGGATGAAGCTCGTAAAAACTGGTCTTTCTTGGCGCCATAACCGTGAAGGTGCTGGGCATATTCCATTGATGCACGCGCAAGTTGAAGTGAGTAGTCTGCCAGCTTATCCTGTTTCATGATGTTGGGATAATAGCTTTTCGCTATCTTAATGGCAAGGATAATGTTTCCTATTGTTTCCCAATGCGGGCAAATGGGATAAGGCTCGCACCATCGGTAGTACCGCTGCTTTGGCAGCGGTAACTTGTCGCTTCGCTCAATGAAATACTTGCTGCGCAAGTATGAAAATACCGCAGCACAGCTGCGGTATGAAATACGCCCTGCGGGCGTATGAAATCCCCTCGCTGCGCTCGGGGATGCTAATCGCCACTCGCGTTGCTCGTGGCGATTAGGCTTGCAAGGCCTATACCTATCTGCTACAATACTCCCCACACATTATGACCCCCAAACACATAGTTGCCGTTATCGACTACGGCTCACAGTACACGCAGCTGATTGTGCGCCGCGTGCGTGAGCTGGGCTTCCTCGCCAAGCTGTATGCGCTGGAGGACCTGCATGAAATCAGCGAGCCGGGCGCCATCATCCTTTCCGGCGGCCCGCGCAGCACATCGGAACCGGATGCTCCGGATATTGATTTTGAGTGGCTCACCAGCTTTGGTGTGCCGGTGCTGGGCGTGTGCTACGGCATGCAACTCCTGAACATCAAGACGGGCGGCACGGTGCGCCCCAGCAACAAGCGCGAGTACGGCCCCGCCGCCCTGGTGCCGGAGAAGCTGGAGGGACTGTATGCAGATATGAGCCCGTCCTCCCAGGTGTGGATGAGCCACTCCGACACAGTGGACCACCTGGCCGATAACTGCCGCGTGATTGCCCGCAACAGCGAGGGCGTGCCGGTTTCCCTGCAGTGGGGCGAGCAGATGTTCGGTATCCAGTTCCACCCGGAGGTGACCCACTCCCACGAGGGTCGCACCATCCTGAAGAATTTCCTTTCCTACGCCACAAACCTGGCTAAGTTCGACATTGGCGACTTCAAGCGCGAGCTCATCGAAGACATCCGCGCCAAGGTGGGCGACAAGCAGGTGGTCTGCGGTGTTTCCGGCGGTGTGGACAGCACCGTGCTGGCCGTGCTGCTGCACGAAGCCGGTGTGAATGTGCGCTGCATCTTCGTGGACAACGGCCTGCTGCGCAAGGACGAAGCCAAGGAGGTGCAGGCCAATTTTGAGCGCATGGGCGTGAAGATTGAGACCGTGGATGCCAGCGAGCGATTCCTGGCCGCCCTGGCCGGCGAGACCGCTCCTGAGAAGAAGCGCCGCATCATCGGCAACCTGTTCATTGATGTGTTCTGGGATGCCGTGGGCGATGCCGAGATGCTGGCCCAGGGCACCCTGTACCCGGACGTGATTGAAAGCGCCTCCAACGCCAAGAGCAAGGCCTCCGTCATCAAGACCCACCACAACCGCGTGGAGCGCGTGCTCAAGATGCAGGAGGAAGGCAAGGTGATTGAGCCGCTGGCCTTCCTGTTCAAGGACGAAGTACGCGAGCTGGGTGCCTCCATGGGTATCTCGCACGACATCCTGTGGCGCCACCCCTTCCCCGGCCCCGGCCTGGCCGTGCGCTGCCCGGGCGAGGTCACCAAGGAACGCCTGGATATCATCCGCGAATGCGATGCCATCTTCATCGGCACGCTGCGCAAGTGGGACTGGTACGACAAGTGCTGGCAGGCCTACGCCGGCCTCATCCCCGTGAAGACGGTGGGCGTGAAGGGCGACGAGCGCTCCTACGAGTTTGCCACCAACCTGCGCGCCATCGTCTCCGAGGACGCCATGACCGCCGACTGGGTGCAGCTGCCCTACGAGCTGCTGCGCGAGGCCTCCAACCGCATTCTGAACGAGGTTTCCGGCATCAACCGCGTGCTCTACGATGTGAGCACCAAGCCGCCGGCATCCATTGAGTGGGAGTAAGGAGATTTCCCCTGAGTCAGAAAGGCAGATGCTTCTCCGGGCATCTGCCTTTTTCTGTTATAAACGGCTTTTTGCTGGCATTTGTACAGGAATGTGTGTAGAATCTGCGCGTAAAATCCACCATTCGGCATGAAGAAGTCATTATCCACAGCGGGCCTCCTGGCTTGCGCGCTCCTGGCGGGAAATCTCTCCTCCTGCGATGATATTCCTTACCTGAACACGGAGCCCGGAGCTGCAAAGATAGAAGATTTGAACTCTCCGGATTTCAGGGTGGGGCTGGCACTGGGTGCCAAGTCCATGTACGTTGGTGAAGAGAAACTGCCGAAGGCGCGCCCCGGCTATTTCAGCAGCCACCACACCGCCTACGATGATTTGAAGCACAAAAAGATTGATGCCTACGTCTTCGACAGCCACACGCTCGACTACGTGGCCGCCACGCACGAAGAATTCACCGTGCTTCCCGGCTCCATCGGGACGGTGGATATCGCCATCGGTGTGACCCCGGCCAAACCTGAACTGCTGAAGCCGGTAAACGCATTTATTGATGCCTACAAGGCGGACGGCACCTACAACAACATGTACGAGCGCTGGATCAAAGTCACCGGCATCGACCAGAACACACCGGAGGATGAAGCCATCCCGCCCATGCCGGAAATCCCTGCTCCTGCGGCTCCCACTCGCAAGCTGGTGGTAGGCGTATGCAGCCAGCTGGAGCCCATGTGCTTCATCCGTCCCGGCAGCGTTCCCGCGGAACTGGTCGGTTTCGATATGGAGCTGCTGCGCCGCCTGGCTCTGCACCTGAACGCCGAAATTGAACTGCACGACCTGGATTATAAAGTGATGATGGAGTTGCTGTCCCGCGGCGAGCTTGATATGGTGGTGGCCGGTCTGAACCGGACCGCTGAGCGGGAAAAAAGCATCTTGTTCAGCAAAAACTACATCAACTCCCGGATTGTGGCACTGGTGCGCACCGGAACTGCAACTGAAAAAGCCGAATACGAAACGCCCCAATAAATTACACACTCTCTCCATGGTCTTACCGCCCCCCCGGCAGCAAGACCTTTATTTTTTCCAAATGTTTGCGCTTTTTACTGGCAATCTGTCAGAAATGGTGTAGACTTACAAAAACGGCTTACCTCACCATATGAAAAAATTCTGGATAATCGCCATATTACTCTGCGTTGGCATTTATTTCTGCGGCCATTCCTCGTTGGATGACAGCAAGAAAAAACCGGAAGGAACACTTGAGCGGATTGACGACCTCAATTCGTCAAAATACAGCGTTGGAGTACCGCTGGGCGGTAAGGCCATGCAAATTGGTGAGAATCAGTTCTCCAACGCCCGCATCTGCTATTTCAACAACCCGAAGACGGCCTACGATGCCATCCTGCAGCGCAAGACGGATGCCTTCCTCTTCTCCAGCCACGCACTGGATTTCATCGATGTGCGCAACCCTGACCTGACGGTTCTGCCCGGGGTGACAGAGCGAGTCGATATCGCAGTTGCCTTCTCCCCGGAGCAAGGCGACCTGCGCTATGAGGTGAACAAATTCATCACCAAATTCAAAAACGACGGCACCTACGAGGATATGTACAACCGCTGGTTCAAATCCCGGAAGCTGCCGAAAATCCCGCATATCGACCGCCCCACCAACCCGAAACGCACAATCCGCGTGGGTGTATGCAGCCAGGTGCCGCCCATGTGTTTCCGCACCCGGGATGAAGATGAACTGAGCGGTTTTGATATTGAACTGCTGCGCCGCCTGGCCAGCAACCTCAATGCCCGCATCGAACTGCACGACCTGGATTTCCACACCCTGTTTGAAGCACTGGATGAAGGCCGGATTGACATGGGGCTGGCAGGTCTGAACAAGGATGAGAAGCGCCCGGACCAGGTTATCTACAGTAAGAACTACATTGATTCCTACATTGTAGCCATCGTCCACTCAGAACTGGTGAAAGCCCCGGAAAAGAGTCGGAAATAAGCTTGACCCCGCCGGGCCGGATGTGCTAGTATGAAGGGCTGACAAGGAGCCTTTCATACCATGCTGATTAATCGCGAAATATCCTGGCTGGAATTCAACCAGCGCGTGCTCAACCAGGCACTGCGCCCGGAGCTGCCGCTACTGGAACGCATCAAGTTCCTCTCCATCAGCGCCAGCAATCTGGACGAATTCTTCCAGGTTCGCGTAGGCGGGCTCACCCTGCTGCGGCAGACCGGCAAGTTCAAGCCGGACATCACGGGGCTTTCCCCCAGTGAGCAGCTCGACCGCATCCGCGAGCGCGCCGGCGCCATGGTGGATGAGCAGTACCGCCTGCTGCAGCAGGTGCTCATGCCGCTCATGCAGGAAGCCGGCCTCAGCCCCTTGCAGCTGGATGAGCTGACCGAAGCCCAGCACGCCGGCATCGAGGAATATTTCATCAGCAACATTGCCCCTATCCTGACCCCGCTGGCCCTGGAAGTGGAACAGCCCCCCATGCTGCCGAATCTGAGCCTGATACTGGGCGTAGAGCTGCACCCGGAAGATTCTGCGGAATCCCGCTTTGTGGCCATCACCCTGCCGGATGCCCTGCCCCGCCGCGTGCAGTCTGCCCTGCTGGGGCGCAATGGTTACCTGATGCTGGAGGATGTAGTGAGCACCTTCTGCCCCCTGCTCTTCCCGGGTGAAACCGTCGTGAGCACCACGCCGTTCCGCGTGACCCGCAACGGCGATATTGCCGTGGCAGAGGAAGAGGGCGGTGACTTTGCCCGCGAGATGGAAAGCGTGCTGGTAGCCCGCAAATTCTCAGACTGCGTGCGCCTGGAGCTGCCGGAAGGCACACCGGAGCCACTCGTCCGCCGCATTTCCGCCATAGTGGGGGCAGATGCCGGGGCCACCTACCGGGTGCCGGGTTTCCTGCGGCTGGTGGATTTCGGGCAAATGGCCTTTGAACCCGGCAACGACCAGCACAAGGTGCAGGCCTGGACCCCCTGCTGGCCTGCTGCGGTGGATACCTCTCTGAGCATGTTTGAAAACATAGCCCAGGGGGATATCCTCATCCATAATCCCTACGAAAGCTATGAACCCGTCGTAAAACTCATCGAGGAAGCTGCGGCAGACCCGGATGTCATTGCCATCAAGCAGGTACTCTACCGCACCGCAAAGAACTCCCGCTTCATCGCGGCCCTGTGCCGCGCCGCCGAAACCGGCAAGCAGGTCACCGTGCTGGTAGAGCTCAAGGCCCGCTTCGATGAACTGCACAACCTGGCCCAGGCAGAGAAGCTCCAGCGCTCCGGCGTGCAGGTGGTATATGGGGTCAAAGGCTTCAAGACCCACGCCAAGATTCTGCTCATCGTGCGCCGGGAAAACGGCGGTCTGCGCCGTTACTGCCACATCGGCACCGGTAATTACAACGAAAACACCGCCCGTATCTACAGCGACCTCTCCCTGCTCACCTGCGATGAACACCTCGGGGCAGATGCCTCCCAGTTCTTCAATTCCGTAACCGGGCTCACCCGGCTCATGCGCTTCCGCCGCATGTACCCTGCCCCCTCTGCCATGAAAACCAGGCTGCTGGAACTCATAGCCGCCGAAACCCACCGGGCCGAGATGGGAGAGCGAGCCCTCATCCGCGCTAAAATGAACTCATTGAACGATGTGGAGATGATGCAAGCCCTGGAGCAGGCCGCCGAGGCCGGGGTGCAGATTCAGTTAAACATCCGCGGCATCTGCTGCTGGGCGCCCACCAGCGAAAAGGCACAGGCCTGCACCCGCATCACCAGCATTGTAGATCGCTACCTGGAACACGCGCGCCTCTTCCACTTCCACAACGGCGGCAACCCGCTCGTCTACATGGCCAGCGCAGACTGGATGAGCCGCAACCTGGACCGCCGCGTAGAGCTGCTGGTTCCCATAGAAAACCCCGAGCAGGTACACCGTGTGCTGGATATCCTGGACGCCTGCTTCAAGGATAATACCCAGGCCTCAGACATGGCGCCGGATGGCACCTACCACCCCGCCACCGGCCGCAAGAAACCCTTTGCCATGCAGGCACACCTGCAACGCCAGGCACGCCGCCGGGCCCGCAACCGGGAGATGGACAACAAGCGCATTCTCGAGCCCCACAAGCCGAAAAAGCAGAGCTGAATCACGGCTGCGGAGGCGGAGCCGAAGGTGACCAGGTATTCGTATAAGTGCGGCTTATGTTCTTACCCAGGTGGCGATGGACATAATCAGGTTTATCACAGACGGAAGCGCAGTGAACCATGATACAGCAGCCGGATTGGTGAAGCTGCTGCACCAATGCCAGCGCTTCAGCCGATTCTTCGATAAGCGGAGCATACAGCACTATGCCGGGAATGCGGTATTGCTGCGCATTCCTCAAATCATGAACAGAATATGCCGTGAGCGCCACATTGTGAAAGCCGTTTTGGAATGCCCGCAATGCTCCATAGCAGGAGAAAGCCTCGATAATCATGCGTTCCCTAAATGGCACCTCTTTTGACAATAGTGCGAAATCCTGAATCTTATCTGTCACCAGAATCATTTCCGGATTTTTCTGCATCAACTGGCAGATATCTTCTGCAAAGAGAATGGTTTTCTTCCATTTTGTGCGAAGCGCTTCTATTTCTGAGCGGCTCATTGGCGCCTCGTTCACAGCATCGGCGCCTGCCAGAGTGCGCAATTCCTTCCATGTATGCCCGCCTACCAGGTGGCCATCGCTCGTTTCCAGCAAATCTAATTCAATAAAACGGAATCCGCGCCTCAAGGAATCCTGCACAGCCTCCTTACAGTTCGTGTGTACAAACTCGCCAATTCCGCCTCCGTGCGCAATCCAGAAGTCAGGATTTTCATATGAATGTTCATCTCTACGGACCACCAGCAATGGCGATTCTATGTTCTTCATCTCCTCCGGCAAATGCCAGCGCACTTCTATCATTCTTACTGAATGCTCAATTTTCGCGCGCAAACGCGCCACCTTGCGGGGAAACAGCGTCCACACACATAACCCACCAAGCACCAGAGCAACCAACGCAATCAGGCAGCTCAACACCAAACTTCTCTTCCAGCTCGCAGCTGCGTGTATATCGCATTTTCTATGCGATATACAATTTGATTTATAACCATCCATATTTTCAATTGGTTAGAACGTGTTTCACAAGAAACATCCGAGGTCTTATCTGGGATGGATTTTCTTGTTCATTAATCATAAGCAGGTTATAAATCAAATTGTATATCGCATAGAAAATACAATTTACTCCACCACACGGAGATTGGGAATGGCCTGTTGCTGGAGCTGAGCATTTACCTCATCCACCGACGGGCGATCCACAAAGATGGTATAGGGCGCCTTATTGAACTCCAGGCGGATGATACCGTTTTCCGTCTGGGTGTCAAGCAGGCCAGGCAGGTCTTCAAACTTCTTCACCGGCTTGCCATTCACGGCAATCAGACGGCTGAAGCGCAGCTCATCATAGCCCTGCGTGGCAACAGTAGGCAGCACAAAAGTGAGCCCGACAAGCTCTGAACAACCTTCTTCCAGAAGTTTCTCCTGTTCCTGCTCCAGCACCTGCAACTCAAGCGGCAGCAGCCCATTGTTGCGGTTGCGCAGTTCATTCATATAGGTGCTGGTAAGCGGCTGGAAGAGCAAGCCGCCCCACATGATATAACGTGGTTGGGCTCCTGTTTTCTGAGGCCGGAACAAGGAATTCTCAACAGCCTTGCGATCCATTTTCACCGCCATCTGCTGCGTTTCGCCCCCGCGGCTGATGGTGAGCAGAAGCTCCTGCCCCTGGTCCTTCATGCCCCGCAGGAGCACCGCAGCATGGTGCAGGCCGTAGCGAGGGTGATTGCAACGGCCTTGATTATCCAGGGGCAGACCCTCCAGCGCCGTGAGCACATCCCCCACTTTCACGCCGGCCTCCTGGGCAGCACTTCCGGGAAGGACCTTGCTGATATACAGGCCATTGGCGGATTTATCAAGTTTCAGATACTTGCGGAACAAGGGGTCATCCAGCGGGGTGAGCTGCACGCCCATCACCGGCACGCCGAGCTGCTCCTGGGTCAGGAAACGCTGAATGAGTTCCGCATTCACCACCTGCAGCAACTGCTCCTGCTTCTTGTAGCCCATGCCGAGGGCGCTCAGCTTACCCTCACGGACCACGGGTGAACCACCGGTAATTCCTTCCGGCAGCGGGCGCGAGGCCCGCATCACCATGAGCGGCACCTTATCACCCGCCACATTCTCTGCCTGCATCTCCACATGCACCGGCTCCACCCCGTTGAGCAGACCGGCAAAAATGGCCTTATCCCCGCGGGTGAGGGCATCCCCCAGCGGCAAGGCAATACGGGAATCAAAGAAGTCAGCATCATCCTCATTAGCCACCGTGAGCAGCGCAAGGTTCAAATCTTCATCATACCGCAGCACACGGGCGGGCACGGAGTGGCTTTCATCCGGCAGCACCAGTTCCACGTAAGTGGCATCGCGCACTACGCGCCCCAGGGTCAGCACGCGGCCTTCCCCCATGTACACCCCCAGTGCGCGTGAAGCACGCGGGGCTTCCTTCTCCCACGGGCGCATGGGGTTATACTCCTGGAGCGTCGCTGCAACCACCAGCTGGCAATCTGCGGGTTCCAGCGGCGCCGGAGCCGGAATGGGAGCAGGCTCCGGTATCACCGGCTGCGGGGCGGGTTCCGAAACCACAGGTGCGGGTGCAGGAATGGGTTCCGGCTGCGGGGCAGGTTCCGGTGCCACCGGCTGCGGCGGGGTGGCCACTTGTGCGGCCTGTTGTTCCAGGTGTTTTTTCTTGAGGGCCGTACGCTCCGTTGGTTTGCAGCCACTGAGCAGCACCGCCACGAGGGTGAGAAGAGAAAGAGTCCGGATCATGATACGGAAAAGATGAGATATGAGTTATTTGAGACGGGCGGGCACCTGAATATTGTAACGTTCAGCAATGCGTTCATTGGCGGCATCCACCGCTGCATTGTCAATCACCAGGGGGCGGGCGGCATCCGAAAGCTCGATGACGGTGTACTCCGGGCGGGCGGTACCCTCAGCCGGGTACAGCAGGCTGTGCAGATGCGCCAGCCCCTTCACCTCCACGCCATTCACCTTGGTCACCAGGCCGCGGCCCATATCATCAAAACGGGCATTCACCTCATCCGGCAGGGTGCGGGTCAGCAGCACAAGGTCCTCCTTCACCGCTGATTCACCGCCGCGGGTAAAGCGGTCCAACTCCACGACCACATCGCCGGAGGGCACCTGGTGCTCCTGCACCACATTGAAGTCCAGAGGCTGGAAAACCAAGCCACCAAACACCACGTAACGCGGCTGCTCATCATAGCGGTGGGAAAGCACGCGGATAGAAGGCAGAGGCGCCAGGGTAGCCTCTGTCTGCTGCACCTCCCCCCCGCGAAGAATGGTGAACTGCACCTTGTCACCGGCAAAGGAGCGCTCTGCCAGCTCCTCCAGGCGCACTCGAACTCCCTCCAGCTCAATCATGGCTGTGGCATCCACCGGCAGCCCATTCACCGCCAGCACCACATCGCCAATCCTCAATGCACCATCGCAGGAAGCCCCCTTCACCACATCTGCCACCAGGCATCCCAGTCCATTGTCCGGCAAGCCATAATGGCGGCGCATAGCCTTATTTTCCATAGCCATGAACTGGGCACCCATTTCCACATAGCCATCATAGCGGCCGTCAGCCACATCCTGCATGAAATGGCGGATGACCGGCATGGGAATCACATAACCGGTGGAGTTTGCCTTAAGCAAGCCCTGGAAAGCCACCCCAATCACCTTATTTCCCTTCAACACCGGGCCACCACTGTTGCCGGGATTGATGGCGGCATCCACCTGCAGCGCCAGGTGGGCGATGTTGCGCGGGTGGGCATAGGGAATCGTGTCAATACGGGACACGATGCCACGGGTCACAGACAAGCGATTACCGCCGATGGGGTAACCGATGGCGCGCACCGTGTCCTCCAGCAGGGGCATCTCCTCACTGAACTCCAGGCAGGGCACTCCTTCAAAAGCAGCCACATCCTCAATCTCCAGCAGAGCCAGGTCGGCGTCATGTGCCACAAATTTCACCTTGGCGGGAATGCGGCGGGCATCTGCAAAGAGGGAAATATCCACCTTCTCGGCATTGGCTACCACATGCGCATTGGTCATGAACAAGCCCGGAGCCACCAGGAAACCAGTACCGGTGCCGCGCCCGAAATTGCCGCCCTGCCAGGGAGATTCGTAATCCGGTTTGCGATTCACCACTTCCACCTTCACGATGCCGCGGTACGCAGCCGCCATATCCACCACTGGTGCAGGCTGCTCCACCACAGGCGGCTCCACAGCTGGAACTTCCTGCGGGGCGGGCTCGGCCACCGGCTCAGTCACAGGGGCGGGCTCCGGCGCAGGGGCAGGCTCGGCCACCGGCTCAGCCACAGGGGCAGGCTCCGGCGCGGGGGCGGGCTCGGCCACCGGCTCAGCCACGGGGGCGGGCTCCGGCGCGGGGGCGGGCTCGGCCACCGGCTCAGCCACAGGGGCAGGCTCCGGCGCGGGGGCGGGCTCGGCCACCGGGGCAGGTTGAGGAACTACAGTATTTTCAACGGAAAGGGGGGATTGCTCTGCCGGGGTGGCAGGCTCCGCTGCGGCACCCTCCGCCATAACAGGCAGTGCCGACACCAGCGCAAATAAGGTGAGTTTCATCTTCACCTCACTATTTTGCCCTTACGCACCATCCAAGTCAAGCAGAAAGGGCGTGCATCGCCCGCGTATACGCGCGAATTCTCGCGCACGGGGGAATTCGCGCTTGCACCTCAGCCCAATAGCTGCTAGAATGGCGCACCGTGCAATCCGTATCACCCTACCAGAACCCTCTATGGCCCGATGCCGTGTGGGACGTATCAGGAGCGTTCGTCAACGACCGCGAGCTGATAGCGTTCTACGACTACTGCAAACTTCTGCTGGGATTCGAGGCATTCAACATTGTGCATGGTTCGCCTCTGTGCGAGTGGAACTCCGGCCGCGTGCTCAAGCACCTCATGCGCGAAGCGGAGGAAGTCCGCACCGCCGGGCTTGAATACGAAAAGCGCAACATTGCCGTCTACCTCACCTTCACCAACCTGCTGCTCACCGAGCAGCACCTGAAAGATGCCTTCGGCAACGCCCTCTGCATCTTCTTCTCCCGCCACAACCCGACAGGCAGGAACTCCATCATCCTGGCCAGCGATATCCTGCGCGAACACATCCGCAAGGAATACCCCACGCTCAAAATCATCTCCTCCATCCTCAAAATCACCAATGGGGGCGGCAAAGGCAAGCTGGATGTATACAAACGCCTGGCCGATGAATACGATGAAGTGATGGTACACCCGGACGATGTGCTGAACTACGACCTGCTGGAGCAGATTGAGGACAAGGAGCGCCACATCCTGCTCATCAATGAGTACTGCATCCGCAACTGCCCCATCCGCCCCTTCCATTACCACTCACTTTCCGAATCCGCACTGGCCTTCATGAGCTACGACAACTCCAAGTTCGAAAAGCGCCAGAATACCAACGGCTGCCGCAGCCTCTACACCCTGCTGGCAGATGAGCACAAGAGCGTGCTGGCACTGAACACGCCGGAAATTCAGAAGCTGCGCGACCTGGGCTTCCGCCACTTCAAGGTGCAGGGCCGCGGCCACGCCAACGCCTCTTCCATCCTCTTCGATTTGCTGCGACTCGCCCTGCGCAACGATGCACCGGGCGAAAACGCCATGCACCGCAACGGCCAGATGTTCTGGGAATCCATCCTGCCCCACTAAACGACCATGAGCACTCCGGAAATCACCCCCGAACAAGCCGTCGAAAACCTGCGTTTCCTGACACGGGACTACCTGCCGGCAGCAGAGTGGACCGTGGGCGGAGCCCTGCGCTTCGACAAGAGCCTGCTCACACTCAACAGCTTCCTGAGCCAGATGCTAGCCATCCGCCGCTTCAGCAATGTGGCCGGAGCCCCGCCCTGTGCCTGGTCGCTGGATTGGTTTGTGCAGCGCCGTCCCATCGCGTTCGATGCCTACTGCAACGCACTGGAAGCCTACGCCCAGCAGCAAACCGGCGTTATCCTGGTGTTCGACAACCCGAACCTGAGCGAAGCCGACCTGGCAGACCCCTATTGCCTGGGGCTGGTGAAAGAGCTCTATAACCGCGACCGCATCCGCAAGAATGCCGTCTGCGTGGCGAGCGATGCCCTGGCTGCCAGGCTGCGGGCAGAGCAGCCCAAGCTGAAAATCCACTGCCACGTGAACCGCCTGGTCATGGAAAAGGGCAAACGCAGTGCCGCGCTCTACAACAAGCTGGCCGGGCAGTATGACCGCGTGTGCCTGCACCCGGCAGATGCCGTGAAGCCCGGTATCATCAACGCTCTGGAAAACAAGGAGAAGTTCGGCATCGTCATCAATGACCCCTGCCTGCGCACCTGCCCGGTACGCCGCGAGCACACCACCCTGCTGGCGGATATGCGCCGCGCACCGTACGATACCGAGCTCATGCGCCGCCGCTCCGACCTCATCTCCCGCGTGGCCTGCCAGAAGGCCAATCCCGCCGAGCTGCAGCAGAAAGCCAGCTGCAACCTCACCCGCGACGAAGCCTGCGCCCTCTACGCCGCCGGATTCCGCAGCTTCATCATCCAGGCTCAGCAGTTCCGCAACGAAATGACCCTGCTCTGGGATATCTTCCACTGCATGCTCGACCACTCCCCTGAGCTCTGCAACAAGGCGGCCCTCATTGCCTCCTCCGGCATGGCTGAGTTCGGCAAGGCCAGTTCCGACCTGCCCAGCGGCCTCCGCCAGTTCAGTTTCACAAATTACGAATAAACACAAGAAGACAAGCACATGAAATACACCAATATATTCACATCCGAATCAGTAGGCGAGGGGCACCCCGACAAAGTGGCCGACCTCATCTCCGATTCCATTCTCGATGCCTGTCTGGCCCAGGACCCCACCAGCCGCGTGGCCTGCGAAACGCTGGTGAAAGATAACCACGTCGTGCTGGCCGGTGAGATTACCACCAAGGCTGTCATTGACTATGAGAAGATCGTGCGCGACACCATCGCCGAAATCGGCTACCGCACCGCTGCGGATGATGCGCTCTTCAACGCCGAAAATGTAGACATCACCAATTACCTCTCCACCCAGAGCCCGGATATTGCCCAGGGCGTGGATGCCTGCGAGGCCGAGGGTAAGGAAGGCGCCGAACAGGGCGCCGGTGACCAGGGTATCATGTTCGGCTTTGCCTCCAACGAGACGCCGGAGCTCATGCCCGCTCCCATCATGTTCTCCCACCGCATCATGATGGAACTGGCCAAGGTGCGCCACAGCGGCGTGGTCACCTGGCTGCGCCCGGACAGTAAGAGCCAGGTGGCCGTGGAATATGGCGACAATGGCCGCCCCGCCCGCATCCTGAACGTGGTGCTCAGCACCCAGCACACCGAGGATGTGGATATCGCCACCATCCGCGAGTTCTGCACCAACCTCATCCGCCGCTGCCTGCCTGCCGACCTCATCACCCCTGAGACGGAGTTCTTCATCAACCCCACCGGCCGCTTCGTCATCGGCGGTCCCCACGGCGACTCCGGCCTCACCGGCCGCAAGATTATCGTGGATACCTACGGCGGCATGGGCCGCCACGGCGGTGGCGCCTTCTCCGGCAAGGACTGCAGCAAGGTGGACCGCTCTGGCGCCTACATGTGCCGCTGGGTGGCCAAGCACGTGGTTGCCGCCGGCCTGGCCGACCGCTGCGAGCTCCAGGTGGGCTACGCCATCGGCAAGGCCAGCCCTGTCTCCATCATGATTGACGTGGAAACCTTCGGCACCGGCAAGGTGGACAAGCAGGTTATCATTGACCGCATCAACGAGGCTTTCTCCTTCAAACCGGCCGATATGGAACGCGTGCTGGGTCTGCGCGAACCCATCTTCCGCAAGACCACCAACTACGGCCACTTCACCAAGGCCGACCTCCCCTGGGAACAGCTCGACCCCCGCTGCCTGAGCATCCTCATGGGTTAAAAAATCGCCGCTTTTTTCATCCCCCGCACCGCAAGGCGCGGGGGATTTCATGATACACCACAAGGGTCATATCTCAGCCACTGCTTCAGCCAAGAGACTGATTGCATACAGAGGCAAATCAATTACCCGGTAACTTCCGGCGGAGCTATCCTTTGTAGCAGCGACCTCCACCCTATTAACTGCGTAGGGTTGCATCGAAGTACGCACGGCTAATGGCCGTCGGTACCGGCGGTAGAAACTTTGCAGACTCTTGGCTCGCAGATTCCGCTCCGCTTTTACTTCCAGCGGCACAATTTCGGTATCTCCTTCGTACAGGAAATCCACTTCAGCCTGGGCTCTCTCTGCGCTCCAATAGTACAGTGTAGTTCCAAGCTCCGTTAAAATCTGCTGTTGCACATACTGTTCCGTAAGAGCACCCTTGAATTGGCCAAAAATAGCATTTCCATCAAGCATAACGGACGCCGACAACTTGCAGCGTGCTGCCAGCAAGCCGACATCAACAAAAAACATCTTGAATGCAGCATCGGTAAATGCTTCCAGCGGCATCTCCGGACGAGTAGCGCGCTGCACAATGTTCACAAGCCCTGCGTCAGCCAGCCAGCGAATGGGCCCCCTCAGCCTGTCCGTTTTTACACCCGGAGCAACATCGCTTTGCACGAAACGCTTATCCTCTCGTGATAACTGACCTGGAAGCGCTTTCCATATCTGGTTTATCAGGTGTGTTTCCGCCGGCGTCGCGTGCTTACTGAAATCATCGCAGTAATCCGCCAGCAGCCTCATCTGTACCTCCCGGGCTTCTTTGAAACTGCCGGTAGCCACATACCGCGCCACCACTTCCGGCATGCCGCCTACGTAATAGTAGTAACGCAAGTGCTCAGCAAGACGTTCATGAAAGCGAACCAGCGTTTCCCAATCTTTTTCTCTGAGCAACTTCACAAACCGCCCATTTCCGGTAGCTTGCAGAAACTCGGTGAATGACATAGGCCCAAGGTACATCCTGTCAACCTTCCCTACGGGGAATCCGGTTCCTCTATGCTCTGCCACGCCTAACAGCGAACCGGCAGCAATGATGTGCTGCTCTGGGGCTTCCTCGCAAAAATACTTCAGGCTGGTTAATGCGCTGGGGCATTCCTGTATCTCATCCAACAGAATCAGCGTCTCTCCCGGCACAATATCCACATCCCCATGGAGCTGCAAATCCTTCAGCAACCGGGATATCCGATAATCCTTCTCAAAGGACTCCTTCATCAGAGGGTCCTTATCAAATCGGACATACACCACATTTTTGTAGTATCGTGCTCCGAACTCCTGCATCAACCACGTTTTTCCAACCTGCCGGGCACCCAGCAGCAGCATGGGTTTTCTATACGGATGCTCTCTCCAAAGCTTTAATTTTTCCACGCTCCAGCGTTCCATATTGACCTCCTTCAAACTCTCATGAGCAAGTTACCACACACCGCATTCACAGTCAAGCTCATTCGCTCTCATTTCGGCAAAATACAAAGGAACTTTTGCCAATTTTACGGCAAAATGCAAAGGAACTTTAACCAAATTCACGGCAAAATGCAAAGGAACTTTCATTTTTCAGTAATGAGCAATGGTATATCAGCAGTACTGCAACCCACGCTGCGCGTGCATGAACTCCATGACCGGCGGCCAGGGCTTCAGTAGAACGCAATGGCTTGTTGCCGCGCACGGGCAAGTCTGCTATCATGGGTGGCAAGATGACACTGGAACACCCCTTTCTCGATGACACGCAGCTGCCGGCATGGTCGCAGCTGAGCCCGGAAAAAGCCCGCACGGATATCCGCCTGGCCATTGAACAGGCCAAGGCTGCGGTGGAAGCCATCTGCCAGGTGCAGGAGCCGACCTATGCCAACACATTCGATGCTCTGGAAAACAGCAGCGCCGCCCTCATGCGCGGCTGGCAGCGGCTCAACCACCTGCGCTCGGTCATGGATTCCCCGGAACTGCGCGAGGTCATCAATGAACTCATGCCCGAGGTGGTCATCTACTCCAGCAGCGTGACCCTCAACCCGCAGCTCTATGCCGTGCTCAAGAATGCCGCAGCGCAGCCCTGGGTGCAGGAGCTTTCGCCCGTGAAGCAGCGTTTCATCAGCGAGACCCTGGCCGATTTCCGCGAGAGCGGTGCCGACCTGCCGGAGGACAAGAAGGCCCGCTATGCGGAGCTTTCCACCGAGCTGGCCCAGCTCTCCCAGACCTTCGGCGAGCACGTGCTGGACTCCACCAACGCCTGGGAATACGTGACCGCCGATGAAGCAGAGCTGGCCGGGCTGCCGGAATCTGCCCGCGAGGCCGCCCGCCAGGATGCCTTGTCGAAAGGCCACGGCAGCGAGGAGGCCCCCCAGTGGCGCTTCACCCTGCAATTCACCAGCGTGCAGCCAGTGCTCACCTTTGCGGAGAATGCCGCCCTGCGCGAGCGCGTGTGGCGCGCCATGCAGACCAAGGGCACGGGTGAGTTCGACAACGCCCCGCTCATCGATAAGATTCTCACCCTGCGTGCGGAGAAAGCCGCCCTGCTGGGCTACGAGCGCTACTCCGACTACGTGACCAGCCGCCGCATGGCCGGCAGCGGCCGGAACGCGCTGGATTTCATCAACCGCCTGCACGAGCAGGTGCGCCCCGCCTTCCTGGAAGAGCAGGAAGCCATCCGCCGCTTTGCCGAGGAACAGACCGGCACCGCCATCCCCGCGCTGGAGCCCTGGTCCGTGGGCTACTGGAGCGAGAAACGCCGCAAGGCACTCTACGATTTCGACACCGAGGAACTGCGCCCCTACTACGCCATGCAGAACGTGCTGGAGGGCATGTTCTCCATCTATGCCGGGCTCTACGGCATCCGCTTCACCCAGCGGCCCACCGCCTGCCTGCAAGCCGGCGAGGAGCTGCCCGCCGGGATGGTGGAGGTCTGGCACCCGGAGGTGCTTTTCTACGAAGTACACGATGAGGAAAGCGGCGAGCACCTGGGCTCCTTCTATGCCGACTGGTACCCGCGCGACGTGAAGCGCGCCGGCGCCTGGATGGACGCGCTGAGCACCGGTCTGCCGCCCATGGAAGGGCAGCCGCGCATCCCCCACCTGGCGCTGATGTGCGGCAACATGAGCCGCCCGGTGGGCGATAAACCCGCCCTGCTCAGCCACTACGAGGTGGAGACCGTGTTCCACGAGTTCGGCCACCTGCTGCACCAGGTGCTCAGCAATGTGGAGGTGCGCTCCCTCTCCGGCTGCAATGTGGCCTGGGACTTCGTGGAGCTGCCCAGCCAGATTAACGAAAACTGGCCCTGGGAGCCCGAGGCCATTGCCCGCTACGCCCGCCACTGGCAGAGCGGCGAGCTGATGCCCCGCAGCCTCATGGACAAGATGCTGGCCGCCCGCAACTACGGCGCCGCCACCTTCTTCATGCGCCAGCTCTGCTTCGGCAAGATTGACCTGGAGCTGCACACCAACACTGCCGCCTACCTGGGCCGCGATGTGGAGGAGGTAGACCGCGAAATCCTGGCCGATTACCGAGTGCCCACCACCGAGCAGGGCAACAGCGTGCTGCGCGCTTTCTCCCACATCTTCGACGGCGGCTACGAAAGCGGCTACTATTCCTACAAATGGGCCGAAGTGCTCGATGCCGATGCCTTCTCCCGCTTTGCGCAGGAAGGTATCTTCAACCCCGCCACCGGGCGCGATTTCCGCCGCTGCATCCTCTCCCAGGGCAACAGCCGCCCCGCCGCCGAGCTCTACCGCGACTTCATGCACCGCGACCCGGACACCGCCGCCCTTCTCCGCCGCAGCGGAATTGAATCTTGAAAGCAGGATTTTGGATCTTGCATCTTGGATTTTGGATTTTTGAGGTATAAAATTCCGCACGCTCCGCGTGCCAGAAAGGAGTCAACGGATGAATCGCGATGAAATGCATAAACGGACCATGCAGTTCTCGGTTCGTGTAGTCCGGATGGTTAAAGCCATGTCCAGCGGCATAGCTGAAGATGTCATCGCCAGACAACTCGTCAAAAGCGCCACCTCAATTGGAGCAAACTACCGTGAAGCATGCCACGGTAAATCCTCAGCAGATTTCGTCTCAAAACTAAAAATATGCGAAGGTGAAGCTGACGAGACCTTGTATTGGCTACAGCTTCTGGTCAACACAGGTATCATGCAGCAATCTAAAATGCAAGCACTCATCAATGAAGCCGATGAATTCGTAGCCATGCTGACAGCAAGCACCAGAACGTCCGGCAAATCTTCATCATAATGCGAGCAACGCGAGCGTCACTTTATACATCCAAAATCCAAAATTCAAAATCCAAAATAAAATTGCACTTGCGGTCGCAATAACGTTAGAGTAGAATGAAGAAAACCACGCCATGACGGAAGCAGAACAGAAACCGGTTGAAGAGTTCACAAAGGTAGAATCCATCTTTGTGCGGGGGCGCAACTGCCTGCTGCTGCGGGCAGATTTTTCGCCCGTATTCGTGGATTATTACCTGCATCTCATGCAGCACGGGCTGCGCAATGAGGAGACCGAGGACACGATTCTCAAGAAGCTGCTGGCCTACTTCACACTGCACCTGGTCTCCCGCCCCTGGCAGGAATACCACGCCTGGACCTTCAATGTGTGCACCCCGCGCCTGGCCAACTACTTCATCTCCGGCTCCTCACTGACGGAGGATGTGGTGGGCCGCGCCTTCCGCGAAGGCGTGCGCGAGACGGATAAGAACATGCTCTTTGCCCAGAATCTGCTGCCCAACAAGGAACCGCAGACTTCCGTCATCACCCTGCCCCAAGGGCCGGTGGAGGACTGGGTGCAGGATTTCTACCGCCAGAGCGAGCAGCGCCAGTCCCGCGCCTTTGACCTGGGGGAAGACAAGTTCGCCCTCATCACCGCCCAGCCGGATGCCGACCACGACTGGCTGCAGGAGCTCACGGCAGACGAGGTGCGCGCCATCAGCGAGGTGGAGCAGACCAAGCTGCTGGAGACCCGCAAGTTCAAGTTCCGCTGCGGTTGCACCGTGGAGAAGATACTGCCGGTGGTGCGCGCCATGAAGCACGACTTTGCCGACCTGCTTTCCGAGCAGGGATTCCTGGAAATCAACTGCCCGCGCTGCGGGGCCTCCTACAAGGTGACCCCGGATATGGTGCAGGAGCAGGATAACTGATCCCCCCCTGCCCCATGCTGCGCTGGCTGCCCCTCGTCCTGCTGCTCTGCTGCACTGCCTGCACCCCTGTGCGCACAGTGTATGATGAGCAGGGCAATGTGGTGAAGGACGGTGATACCGGCGACGGCGAGAAAGACCTCGTATCCACCTTCGAGAAGCGCTTCGATGCCGCTTTCTCAGAACAGAAAACCAAGGACGGAGTGCCGCAGACCACGTCCTCCAAGGTGAGTTCCTTCCAGCGCGAACTGGATGATGCCCGCCGCATCGACAAAACCTTTGCCACCGGCTCCTTCGATACCGGCAAACACCTCGATTTGCGCGACGATGGCTTTGCCGGCGCCGCCAAACGATTCTCCACCGGCAAAGACGGTATCGAGAAGACCACCAACTCCATGTACTCCACCGACCTGAGGCCGGATTTCATGAACGAAAGCCACGGCATCAGCTTCTCCGACCGCTACTCCGGCGCCGACCACGATGACCGCTCCGACCTGGAAGGCCGCTCCCGCGATGACCGCAGCAAGACCCACTACCTCACCGATTACGAGCCCTACAACACCGGCCAGAGCAACAGCTACACCGAGCACCGCCGCAACAAAACTCCCCAGCCCAGAATTATCAACTACCAGGAATACTACCGCCAGCACAAGAACAGCGTGCGCCAGCTCCTGGGTCGCGATAACGAGGAGTAAAGAAAAATCCGAATTTGTGGAAGCACGAGGTGCGAAGTGTAAAGTCAGGCAGGCTGACGCCTGCAGGTGCATTCTGGTGATAACAAATGGCGAGCCGTACGCGCGGGTGCAATTTTTCCAATAGGTGGAAAATACGCTTGCGGGAGCCGGGGCGTGTTTGCTAAAATGCCACCATGTTCAAGAAAACTCTTTGCACAGCGCTTATGCTGGCAGCTCTGGCACCAGCCTGGGCTGCTGAGTGGATGACGGATCTGGAGGCCGCCAAGGCAAAGGCCGCCGCAGAAAACAAGGCAGTGCTCATCGACTTCACCGGGTCAGACTGGTGCGGCTGGTGCATCCGCCTGCGCAAGCAGGTGCTTGATACCCCGGCATTCGAGGCCTACGCCAAAGATAAGTTTGT
This sequence comes from Akkermansiaceae bacterium, assembly GCA_015062005.1. GTDB lineage: Bacteria > Verrucomicrobiota > Verrucomicrobiia > Verrucomicrobiales > Akkermansiaceae > Akkermansia. Next base: position 10,519 of record SUVL01000008.1, on the reverse strand, counting down.
GCTCGTGGAGGTGGATGTACCGAACAATCCGAAGTTCGACCCCGCCCTCCGCAAGCGCAACGAGCAGCTGTGCGAACAGTTCAGCGTAGATGGCTTCCCCACCATCATGGTCATCACCCCTCAGGGGGAGGTGGCCGGTGGCTTCAGCGGCTTCAAACCCACAGTGGAAGCTGCTGCCCAATCGCTGGATGCCGCCTTCGCCACCGCTAAGCTGCTCAAGAAAGCCGAGACCCAGCAAGGCTCCGAGCAACTGGCTACCCTGGTACAAGCCAGCAAGGGTATCCCCGAGGATTTTCACCGCCAGACCGCACCCCTCCGCCAGCGAATCGTAGCGCTCGACCCGCAGGATACCACCGGCCTGGGTCGCCTGCAGCGCGTGCAGGCCCAGCGCGATGCCCTGGCTGCCGCCCTGTCTGCTGCCAAAACCCCGGCCGAAGCCCTCGCCGTCGTGGATAAAGCCCTGGCCACCGCCGAGCCGGAGAACAAGCCCGGCATGCTCCAGCTCAAATTCCAGATTCTTCTCACCGGCGCCCAGAGCGTAGATGATGTAAAAGCCGCCGCCGCTGTGGGCCGCGAAGCCATGCAGCTCGACCCGAATGCAGCACCTGATGCCTTGCAGAAGTTTGAAGCCGCATTCTCCAAACCTGAGGAAGTGCTCCAGCGCATTCAACGCATGCGCTCCCGCCAGCCCGCAACCCCGAAAAAATAAATTCTTCACAAAAAAAGTAATTTTAGGCTTGCCAAAGCTCGCATCCGCGTGTATACTCCCCTCACCAGCCGCTCCGGCGGTCCGGTAAATACAGATGGCAGGGTAGCTCAGTGGTAGAGCAGAGGACTCATAAGCCTTTGGTCGGGTGTTCAAATCACCTCCCTGCTATTATGGGAGCGGTCGTAACCAAGACAAAATGGTAACGACCGCTCCTTTTTTGTGCCTTGATTTCAGCGACTTATAAAATCACAACTCATAACGCAAATCGGACTTCCCGGGCTGATTTTGCATCCATTTTGCCCCCATTTTGCAGCCGAAAGGACTCGCTTAGACTCGTGCGTTCACAGTCACATTACCGGGATGTCAAAACTGTAGGACGTTCAGACTTGAACGGATGTCAGCTATATGATAGACTCCTCCCGCTTTTCCGCCACCACTCGTCTGGTGGGTGTCTGCGTACACCGTCAGCGGAGAGTAAGCAGTCCTTTCCGCTGCGGAACGTAGCCATTTACAGTTACGGGAAACAGTTGAATTGACTGGCGGAAAGAACATGTACATGAATGGGATTACATGGATTGAGCTGATATTGCTAATCGCTCAGATTGTGATATTTGTCGTGAAGCTTTAACAGCTCAGCGTGGTAGAGGGTCGCTCCCTCTATCACGCACATCCAAAACCGCTCAATTTTTGAAAAAAATCTTGACTAACTCATTCAAAATGGTATTCTTTCCTTAGAAAGTCCATCCCCATTCATGGAAATTCTTTCCGTAGAGCCTTTCCTTAGAGCGTAATAGGAAAGGCTCTCATCTTTTTACCCCCTTGTGAACTTGTTCATGAATCGCCGGCTTGACTTACCCTCCTTTTTCATTATACTCCCAGCATGAGCATGAGGATTATCAGCTGGAATGCGCAGGGTAAGTTCCGCGAGAAGTTTCCGGAAATCCGGAAGCTTTCGGGCGATATCTATATCATCCAGGAATGTGAGAATCCCTTGCATTGTCGTAACAGGGAGTACCGAGAATTCGCTGCAGGCGGGTTATGGTGGGGAGATAACAAGAATAAGGGCTTGGGCATTTTTGTAGCACCTCATGTCAGCATTACGGATAATGCATGGGAATCTCTTTGTCTCAGACAATTTGCATGCGTTCGCGTTAATGACAGTTTTGACCTGTTAGCTGTGTGGACAAAGTTTCGCTACATTGAAGAGTATTATATCTATCATCACTTGCACGCGTCCAAATATCACTCCCAAATGGTAGTAATGGGAGATTTTAACAGTAACAAGCAATGGGATACCAAAACTGGCAGAGGGCAACGTAACCATAGTTCGGTCGTTCAAATGCTTGCTGACGCCGGATTATGTTCCGCATATCATCATATACAAAATGAGGCTCAGGGAGAAGAAAGTATACCCACTTTTTTTCTGCATAGACATGCCAATAGACCTTACCATATCGATTACGCTTTTGCAGCGCCCGAGCGCATACGCGACTGCCACATCGAAACGTCCACCAATTGGCTCGCAATATCAGATCATCGTCCTCTCATATTAGAAATTGAAGATTAACCTCCATCAGCTCGGTAAAGAGCACGTGGACTTGCCCGGCACCAACCTGCTGCAGACTCTCGTGAAGCCCAACAATATGACGCTCACGCAGAGCTACGAAGAGAAGCGCGACCTGCTTATCGGTCAGCTTTATAAGCGCAGCAATACCTCCGTAGCTTCTCGTGCCTACACTTACGATACGCTCGGTCGTCCGATGACTCGCAGCACTTCTAGAGATGGCTCAACGGTCAATGATTCGTTCGGGTACAATTCTCGTAGCGAGCTGAATATAGCCACGGTGAACAATGAGGCCTATGCCTACGACTACGACAACATTGGCAACCGCGAGACTGCACAGGAAGCGGCTGAATCAGCAACGTCCTACGAAAGCAATCAGCTCAACCAGTACACCGCTATCGGTGATTTCGAGCCGAGCTACGATGATGCAGGCAACCAGACAAAGGTGAAAACGAGTACCGGCATATGGTCCGTTGTCTATAATGCAGAAAACCGCCCGACTTCATTCACTAATGCAGATAGTGGCACCATTGTGGAATGCACATATGACTACATGGGCCGCAGAGCGTCCAAGAAGGTGACTGTCAATGGAAGTGTGGCGCTACACCAGCGATTCCTGTATCGTGGCTATCTCCAGATAGCCTGCTGCGATTTGACTCGCAGTGGTCACCCCTGCCTGTGGCTTCTCACATGGGATTCCACGCAGAATATAGCCACACGCCCGCTGGCCATCCAGCTCAACGGCACTTGGTACGCATACGGCTGGGATCTTACGAAGAACATCTGCGAAATCTACGGTCAGCACGGTTACATTCGCACCGCCTACACATACTCCCCCTACGGAGAAGTCTCGTTCAGCGGTGATGTAGCTCAGCCCATCCAATGGAGTAGCGAATTCTATGATAGTGAAACGGGCTTGGCCTATTACAACTATCGTCACTATAATCCGACAACAGGCCGATGGTTGAGTAGAGATAATCTGGGTGAAAAAGCCGATTCTAATCTGTATATATTTGTACGCAATAACGGTATATCCAACGTTGACCAATTAGGTGAGTACATGTGGCTCGTTGTTATTGTTACGGTTGCTGGTGTAGCATATACAGCGTATGAAATATACAATGATTTTGCTGATTTGGCTGATATTGTCGAGGAAAATCCCGACTGTAAAGGAAAAGGTGATATTCAAGAAATTCTAGACTGTAAAAGCCGAATGTTAAGAGTATGTAAAAAAGCCCCCCAGTTAATTCAAGACGTGCCAGGCACTACGGTTACAGGCCCAGCGAATTCTCCAACTCCAAATGACCCTATTGATTATGTTGAAATCGGTGTGGACATTGTGGATGCTATAAAGAAATAACACCCTCCATGGCTCTTCCTTGAGATACAAACATGTTTACTGATGTAAAAAAGCGAGGTTCAAGGAAGAGCCTTTTATTGATTAAGCCTAATTCTAATATTTATGAAAACACAATTCAATAAAACACTTGTTGCTTCGTATATTAGTAGAGCGTTAATGTTTTTTTTGTGCTCATCTTTTTTTATATATCTTATTTATTGTTGGCATAGTGATACCCTAGATTGGCGACAGATAGAAAAAATTAGATTCTCTGACAAAAGTGACATCTATTCAATATTAGTAGTTATTGAGATGTTGACTTTTATCATAATGATAAAACAAAAGGCGTCGAATAATTTGTTGTACATAAAAGAAACTATCGAAACTGTAGTTGTTATTTTGTTGCTCATAACGCACGTTTATGATATAATTCAAACAGCTATCGGTCTATATACGGAGGCTATTATGTGTACCCTATTCTGTTTGGTGAACTTTGGTGTGATTTTTATATCGTCGAGTAAATGCGATACTTCCCGCCTATAAAGGTACTACCCTACGTTTGGCAAAAGAATAGATAGATGTGTACATCCAGATATAAAAAAGAAAGTAGTACCTCTGTTTACTAGCCGCGGGTATTCTTGATGATGTGTTCAAAAGACGAATATCCCCTAAATATTTCAAATATGGTGCCTACTATGGTTCATACGGTCACTTAATGTTAACGTGTTTTGTAAAACTCTGAAAACAAGCCTTTTCTGAAACTTCTTGCAACCCGTTATGAGTCGAGGCGAATTTCGGGGTGATGTTCAGAAAATGGTACTAATTTCCATAAAGCGTTTAAACACAACGATTCGGAGGCGCTAAAAATCACAGTCACAAAAAGGCTATTATGGGAGCGGTCGTAACCAGGACAAAATGGTAACGACCGCTCCTTTTTTGTGCCTTGATTTAAGCGACTTATAAAAACGCAACTCATAACAGAAAACGGACTTCCGGGGCTGATTTTGCATCCATTTTGCCCCCGTTTTGCAGCCAAAAGGACTCGCTTAGACTCGTGCAGTTCCAGTCACATTACATGCAATTAGCTGAATATTCGTGGCTTAAATATCAAAAAATCAGCGTTTATCAGTCAAATTATGTCGTTTAAGACTCTTTTCCCATAATCTTTGGGACACATGTGGGATGTCCAAAACTATAAGCCTTTCAGGCTTGAACGAAATGCACCTGTATGGTAGAATCGACGCGCTTTTCCGCCGACATGCCGCATGGCGGGTGTCTACGTGCACCGTCAGCGGGAAGTAAGCCAGTCCTTACCGCTGATGGTAACGTAGCCGCAAGGGTACGGAACAGCAGCTAACCATGGCTGGTGGAAAGACAACCTCATGAATCTTCGACTCATGATAGAGCTGATAATGCTCATTTTGCAGGTAATCCTGTTTGTGATGAATTTCATCCGATGAGCATGTAAGGCTCCGCACGGCGGGCGGCCACCTGCCGTGCGCTATCTGCTTTTCAGAACGGGTTAAATGCAAAAAAGAGTTGACAAAACGCTCTAATATGCTAGCATAGCTTCATCAGGAACGAAGATTCTGATAATGTTTTTCCAAAGACCTCCCGAGTGGCCGCTCTGGGAGGTTTTCTTTTTACCCCCTTGTGAACTTGTTGATAAGGAGGCCAAGCTGGGATTCAGGCGTCCCCTCGGGAATAAGGAGCGTCTTATGCCCATGCTTCACCTGCTCCACGTTGGGAGCCTGGCCGATGTGGTGATTGATAAGGGTGTAGAGATTGCGCATAGCTGCTGCCATATAAGCTGGTGAGCGCCGCAGTCAACGGGAATGACTATGAGTACGCTTACGATAACATCGGCAATAAAGAATTTGCGCAGGAAGCTGGTATGACCTCTATGTACGAAGCGAATAACCTAAATCAGTACACGTCCATCTCGGAAAACGGTGGCGTCACATTCATGCCACAGTACGATTCTGACGGCAACCAGACGCTCATCAAGACCTCAATGGGTATCTGGAATATTTTGTACAATGCTGAAAATCGCCCAGTGAGTTTCACGAACGCTGACACCAGTACCGTGGTCGAATGCGCCTACGATTCGATGGGCCGCCGTGCATACAAGAAGGTAACTGTCAACGGTGAAGTTACTCTTCACCAGCGATACATTTACCGCGACTACTTGCAGATTGCATGTTTGGATCTTACCCGTAACACTCACCCCGCGCTCTGGTTCATCACTTGGGATCCGTCACAACCTGTAGCTACTCGTCCGCTCGCTATCCAGAAAGATGGCACATGGTACACCTATGGCTGGGATTTGACGAAGAACGTCTGCGAAGTGTTTGAGCAACATGGCTACATTCGTACCGCTTACACTTACGCCCCCTACAGCGAAGCCACGGCAAGTGGTGATGTTACACAGCCCATCCAATGGGGCAGCGAATATTTTGATACGGAATTTGGTAAATGAATTTGGCAAATGAAGAATATTGTGCTTGACTTGATTAACATTTTTATATATTTCTCATTGAAATGAAGGTATTTTGGATTATTTTATACATCATTGCTATTTTATTTACCTTTCACCAAACGACATATTGGGGATACGGGGCAGCTTCGTGTCCATTAACAAACTTGGCAGCAAAAGAACATTGCTTAACAATATACAGCATCTATGGAAGTATCTTTTTGATATTGATATTTATTCCAATTTTTGCTTGTATTATATGGGTAATTCGTTGGATATGGAAAAGGTTTATAGTCACACGCAAAACAGAAAAAGCCACGCATAATCATTAATATAAACTTAATTACGAGTTCCTCTTCAATTCATATCATTCATCAAAAAAGCTAAAGCATGATAAGCTAGCGCACATTAAGAAAAATCTGTTAAATAGACATACGAAGCCGCAGTCATTGGCTTAAATTTCGCCAGTCCAAGAACGAGGGACTTATTCACCCCGTCGTTTAGGTGGGAGTCCGAGGAAGTTATTGCCTCCGATTTGACAGTCAGTAGCTTTCCAGCTGATGTACGTGAGGGTGGGGAAAATTTCATCTTTCCACTTGTAGTCGACATTGAGTACTTCCACCTGGGGGGGCTTAGGGCACAGGAATGCAACACATTTATTCCAAAATCGGCTCAATGTGAATGCGAATGGGTAATGTTAACACGTTTTGTAAAGCCTTAATAACAAGTCTTTTCCAAAACTTTCAGCAGCCGTTATGAGTCGAGGCGAATTTCGGGGCAATTTTCAGAAAATAGCATTAATTTTCATAATCTGTTTTATATACAGCTTTTTAGAGTCGCTAAAAATCACAGTCACAAAAAAGCTACTTAGCGGGTGTGACTGATAGGGTTACACCCGCTTTTTTCATGCCTTGATTTCAGCAACTTATAAAACCGTAACTCATAACGGACTTCCCTGGCTATTTTTGGTCATATTTTTACCCCTTCTTGCAGCCAAAAGAACTCGCTTAGACTCGTGCGTTCACAGTCACATTTCCGGGATGTTAAAAGTATAAGCCGTTCAGACTTGAACGGATGATGGCTATATGATAGACTCTCTGCGCTCTTCCGCTATCAGTTTGGCTGGTAGGTGGCCACGTCACCTATCGGCGGAGAGTAACCAGTCCTGTCCGCTAAAGGGACGTGTCCGCAAGGGTACGGAACAGCAGTTGAACCTGACTGGAGGAGATTAACACGAAATGTCTGTAGTATCGTGGATTGAGCTCCTTGTGCTGATTGTACAAATAGTGATATTTGTAGAGCTTCAGTAAAAGCTTGACAAAAAGGCTAATTTTAGTATCATTTCCTCAGAAATCCACTACAGACAGTGTGACATTTCCAAGTTTCCGGAGCTTTCCCAACGGCGTAAAGGGAAAGCTCCGCTTCTTTTATCCCCTTGAGAACTTGTTCATGAATCCCCGGCTTGACTTACCCTCCTTTTTCATTATACTCCCAGCATCTGCATGAGGATTATCAGCTGGAATGCGCAGGGTAAGTTCCGCGAGAAGTTTCCGGAAATCCGGAAGCTTTCGGGCGGTATCTATATCATCCAGGAATGTGAGAATCCCTTGCATTGTCGTAACAGGGAGTACCGAGATTTCGCTGCAGGCGGTTTATGGTGGGGAGATAACAAGAATACGGGCTTGGGCATTTTTGTAGCACCTCATGTCAGCATTACAGATAACGCATGGGAACCTCTTCGTCTTAGACAATTTGCATGCGTGCGCGTGAATGACAGTTTTGACCTATTAGCTGTGTGGACAATGTTTCGCTACATTGAAGAGTATACACTATCTCCCCGCATTCGTAGCAGATGCCAGATAGTACCAGTAGGGTGACAACCACACAAAAATCAACATATTCATCCCTAAATCACCTTAATGAGAATCTCCGCACTTAATGTTAACGTGTTCTACAAAGGTCGATAACAAGATTTTTTTAAAAATTCCGGCAGGTCGTTAAGAGCCTAAGTGAAATAGAGTAAAAAAGGAGCTCGCGTCACACCGAGATAAAGCCGGTTCTACACCGGCTTTTTCTCGGTGTGGCATTATTCCATCCTGACTCCGGCAGCTTGCCAGAATGCCGCAGCATCCTTTTTCAATGCCGGAGCCATGTAGCGGGTCATGAGCAGAGAAGCATCACGATGCCCCATTTCCAGTTGTAGCTCAGGCAGGTTGCGGAAGAAAGCAGCGTGGTACGAGGCAAACGTGTGACGGCAGACATCCGGCACCCATTTGTTTCCCCGGTATCCGGCGGCTCGGCGCAAGGCTTTCCATTTGCGATTCCAGCCTTGCGGAATGATGCGGTCTTTCTTCCTGATACCGTGAATGCCACGCAGCGGTACGGTGCGCCCACCACCTGTCTTGCTGACGGATGGGCGAATGATAACCTGCATACCATCCCAATCGAAATCGTCCTTCCTCAAACGGCTAACCTCAGTCGGACGAATACCTCCGTAGAGCATCAGACTCAGCGAGAACTGCATATCCCGGAACTCCGGTTTCCTGGCTGTTTTTTTTCAACTTTTCCACCTCAGCCGGAGCAAGGGGAGCGATAGGCTTTTCCTTAACCTTTGGCACTTCAATTTTAGTCACGGGATTCAGGTCACACCACTCCTGTTGAATGCCGAACGAGAAAATGCTATGCAGGATGGCTCTGCCCTTTACAAAACTACTTGTACTTCCCTCGAAAGCCTCAGTCAGAATCTTTTTACATTGGGCTGAAGTGATAGCTCGCAGTGGCATTGTGGCAGCACCCTCAACCTTCAAAATCCTGCGTACAAAATGGCGCAAGTCTCTGCGGGAGGTCGGACGCAGCTCCTGCCGCGCGTTGACGCTTGCCCATGCGGCTTCTTCCAATGAGACGGTATGAGCAGCGGCTTTCATGACACTTACTCCCTCTCGCAGCGTGTTGCGTAAAAGCGTTATGAGTTCCATACGGTTGAGTCCCTGGGCTAAATCGCCCAGAGATTCTATGGTTTCCAAGGCCAGGCGGGCGAGGTCACTAGCAGACAAGTTTACCCCCTCCAACAGTTCTTTTGCTATTTTATTGTTGTTCATGATAGAAAGTGGTGTTCGTACACAATGCTGGGTCTTACTCCTCTTTTGAAAATCAGCTTATAGCGTCACTTTTTACCGAGTATTTCGCTCGTTCCGTAGATAAAAAGAGTTCGCTCTCAGAGGCGTAAGTCCCGCAAAATCAGTTTATTTACCTGTTTTTTATTTGACAACAGCATTGCGTATGCTGCATGATGTGAGACGGTAGGAGTACTTACCGACTCCACTAGACAAAACAGAAAGTGCTATGAAAACGATTTATACAGCATTACTAGCTCTGGCTATTTCAATAGCGTCAATTTCCAAGGCTCAGTCTTTGAGTGACCTGTCTACGGTTGGCTCACAAACAAGCAATAAAGCGACTAGTAGCAGGAATCAGGGAGACCCCAATATTTCTGCAAGCGATAAGGCGCTTTGTCAACAAGCCTTGGCCGCCCAAAACTCCAGACAATTCAAGAAGGCTGCTGATTTGTACTTAAAACTTTCTCAACAAACAAAGAGTGCAAGATTCAAATCTCTTTCATATAGAATGGCAGGAAGCATGTACGCAATTCACGGGAATCTATTGATTCAGTTGGGAAGAGGTGCAGAGGCTGTTCCGTTTTTGACTAAAGCAGCATCAATGGGCGAAATAGGGGCTTACACTATTTTGGGAACCATGTATTATGTAGGACAAGGCGTAACTCCTAATCCGCAAAAAGCGATTGAGTATTACAGAAAAGGAGCCAGACTTGGTGAACCTAATGCTCAACAGGCTCTTCGTTCTCTTGGTTTACGCTGGTAAAAATAATTGAAACTATATATCTATGGCAACATCAGTATATACTGGGAAAGAGTAGTTACGAATTTGTCCCAAAGATAATCATCAGATAGAGGCCTCCAAAAATGCAGTCCTCTCCTTATTTCCAACATGAAAGAAAATCGTGGGTGGAAGTTTGCGGATGATGCTGAGCGCGTGGCATTCCTGTTTGAGAAGTATAACGAATTGATTTCTAAAGGATGAAAGAGACTTGCATAGTGCCCATAACTCAGGTCGTAAGGCTTGTTCGAGCCCCATCTTTCGGAATGCTGAATCAAACAAAAACTGCTAAAATGACTGATTTTATTCATGTCTGAGCTTTCATACTGACGAAATAATACCCGATTTAACATTGACTAATAGAAAGATTTTATATATAAACACTTGCGCTGCAATGTAAACAGGCGAAATCAGCATTCCGAAAGATGTATACTGACCATCGCAATCCACCGAATAGGTGGTGCTTGCAGTCAATCCGAGGCATGCAAGGAAATTGCAAATTCGGTAATGTATCGTCGTCCCCACCACTGGGGTTAA